>NZ_JBGQOD010000009.1:0-122556 GCF_052113625.1 Flavobacterium sp. W21_SRS_FM3
TGAGCCATGGTTTGGCGAAGTAGATTGTAGCGAATAGCAGGTTAAAGCTCCTAAATAAAAGAGATTTGAAAACAAAATTAGTCGAAGCGGATTGCTTTGACTGGAGAAATTTTAGTGATAATATAGGATGGTATTAGCAATACTATAATACAAACGCCTACAGTAAGCAGATTTAACAATCCAATATACCCCCAATTAAGATAGACAGGTGCTTGATCTACATAATAATTTTCTGGATTGAGTTTTACGACACCAAACTGTTGCTGAACTAATAAAATCCCTACTCCAATTAAATTTCCCCAAAATAATCCTCGTAGTATTAAGTACGACGCATTGTAAAGAAATATTTTCCTTATGCTCCAATTGTTAGCCCCCAACGCTTTTAAAACTCCTATCATTTGAGTGCGCTCAAGAATCAGAACCAATAATGCCACTACCATATTAATAGTCGCAACTAATATCATAACGACTAATATTACGATAATATTAAAATCAAAAAGCTGTAGCCATTCAAATATGTAACTGTATTTTTCAATTATTGTCTTTGTATCCAATGTTGAACCTGTATGTTGGTATACTTCATCCCCCACCGATTTGATATTGTCAAAATCATCTACAAAGACCTCAAAAGCGCCAACTTCATCAGGACTCCACTTATTAATACGTTGCATGTGTCGGATATCCCCTATTATATAGGTGGCATCAAATTCTTGAAAACCCGAATTAAAAATTCCGGTAATGTTAAATCTACGGATATTAGGCAATTTATTTTGTCCTTCCTTCATGAAGAAAGTATTGAACTTATCGCCCACTTTTAAATGCAGTCTATTTGCTAAGAACTGAGAGATAACAACATCTTCATTTATCCCTTTCGAAAAATCAGGCAGTGCTCCATCAACTATATATTCTTTAATATTATCCCATTTGTAATCATTCCCCACACCTTTGAATATAATCCCTTCAAAAGCAGCCTCAGTTCTAATAATGCCCGCTTTGCTAGCTATCGCTTGAATGTGATTTATACCTTCGACTGAATTGAATTTCGGGTAAAAATCCTGTTTTTTAGAGATAGGCACCAAAGTTACTTCCGATTGATTACTATCAAAATTTGAAATAATAATATGCCCATTAAACGCTGAAATTTTTTCACGTATTTTCTGCTGCAGTCCAATGCCCGTTGCAACAGAAACAATCATCATAATCATTCCTATAGCAATAGCCGAAATGGCAATTTTTATAATCGGTGCAGAAATACTACTTTTATAATGTTTAGCAGTAATTAGCCTTTTAGCGATAAAGTATTCTAAATTCAATTTGATTGCGTTTCTGATTTGGATTCAAAAATACAGCTAAAACACGAATTACACTAATCGACAACTAATTATTCTACACTAGACTTCATGATACAATTTATAACAAAAACAGCCTGTTTTCTCTGCTTACTTATGCTACTACTTGCATGCTCAAATACAGTAACTCGACAAACCGAACCCAGCACAAATTATAAAAAAGACACTACCGCTTCATCTATCTATTCAAATGAGCACTTACTTAAGTCAAAAGCTAACTTGACCCGCTCAATTAAAACAGGTGCAGACAACTTTGAAAGCTATATTCCGCTTTTAAAAGATAAAAAAATTGGTGTCGTAACCAATCAAACAGGAATTGTTTTAGTTGAAGAGTCAACTATGGATAGGGCAAATAAAAAGAAGCAGATTCATTTAGTGGACTTTTTAATAGACCAACAAATTAAAATTCAAAAAATATTTGCACCCGAACATGGCTTTCGAGGAACCGCTGACGCTGGCGAACATATTGTTGATGGTAAAGATTCAAAGACGGGACTTCCTATTATTTCTCTTTATGGTGATAACAAAAAACCAAAAACAGCACAATTAGATGGCATTGATATAATGGTTTTTGATTTGCAAGATGTAGGCGCTCGCTTTTACACTTATATCTCTTCTTTACATTACCTCATGGAAGCCTGTGCAGAGAACAATATTCCGTTAATGATTTTAGATCGACCCAATCCTAATGGCGGAATCATTGATGGGCCGATCCTCGAAAAAGAATTTAGCAGTTTTGTAGGAATGCATCCAGTACCGATATTGCACGGAATGACTATTGGGGAATATGCAAAAATGATTAACGGTGAAAAATGGTTGAAAAATGAAATACAGTGCAAACTAACAGTAATTCCATGCAGCGATTACAATCGAAACATGAATTATAATTTACCTCAAAAGCCGTCTCCTAATT
This sequence comes from Flavobacterium sp. W21_SRS_FM3, assembly GCF_052113625.1. Classification (NCBI taxonomy): domain Bacteria; kingdom Pseudomonadati; phylum Bacteroidota; class Flavobacteriia; order Flavobacteriales; family Flavobacteriaceae; genus Flavobacterium; species Flavobacterium sp. W21_SRS_FM3. The sequence continues at coordinate 2,263 of NZ_JBGQOD010000009.1, forward strand.
TACTAAACGACAAAGCCATCAATTTATATGCTAGCCTATGCCTATTTGAAGGCACAAATGTAAGTGTAGGTCGAGGCACTGAAAAACAATTTCAAATCTATGGTTCCCCTTACTTAACTAATGCTGAATTCATTTTTATGCCCCGACCAAATGTTGGCGCGCAAAATCCGGTTTATAATGGCATTAGTTGTTATGGTGAAGATTTATCAAATACTGATAAATTAAAACAGCTAGAATTGAAATGGCTAATAAAGGCCTATCAGAACACTACGGACAAAACAAATTTCTTTAATCCTTTTTTCACCAAATTAGCTGGAACCCAGAAACTACAATTACAAATAGAAGCCGGGATGACAGAAGCAGCAATCAAATTAACTTGGCAGAAAGGAATAACGCATTTTAGAACAATGAGTGAAAAATACCTGATCTACTAAAATCATGGTACTAAAGACAATTATACTGGACTTTATAATGGTAATTTCTTTTTCATTTCTTCGACAATATTAAATGCTGCAGGACAAATTGCCACATTTTTTAAAGTCAAGTCAGTAATTTGCTGAAACTTCTTTCTATCTGTATGAGGGAATTCTCTACATGCTTTAGGTCGTACATCATATATCATACACTCATTTTCATTATCTAAAAAGGTACACGGTACTGATTGCAGCACATAATCTTGATCTTCATCAACACGTAAATACTGCGAGATAAACTGCTGTGGTTTTTGCTTTAGGTATTTTGAAACACGCTCGATATCTGCCAATGTAAAAAGAGGGCCAGTTGTTTTACAACAATTGGCGCATTTTAAGCAATCAGTTTTTTTAAACTCAGCGTCATGCACATCTTGCATTACATAATCTAAGTTTTTGGGCGTTTTCTTTTTAAGCTTATCGAAATACTTTTTATTTTCTATATGCTTATCTTTGGCTAGTTTTCCGAGTTCGTTTAAAGAAGGTTTCAAATGGTATAATTTTTTACAAAATTACCACTTTTAAAACAATGTTCTTGGATATATAAATGTTGAATTTCGAAACACCTATCATGAAAGACCTTTTTGGCCAAGCCATACTTGATTATCAAACTGATAATTCCCCTGTAGATCTAATTACTGAAACGAGCATTTCCGAAGAAGATGAAATGACCGTTGCTTATTTATTTCGTAGTTATCAAGAGATGCCTACAATAGAACAAAAGGCCTTAGAATTAGCCAAAGGAAGAGTTTTGGATATTGGCTGTGGAGCAGGAAGTCATAGTTTGTACTTACAAAATGAAAAAAAATTAGCAGTTACATCCATTGACATCTCCCCAAAAGCAATACTAGCTTGTGAATTAAGAGGATTAAAAGATGCTCGGATTCAAGACTTCATGACTTTAGAAAATGAGAAATACGACACTATCCTATTATTAATGAATGGAACAGGTATTTGTGGGAAATTAAAAAAACTACCAAATTTTCTTTTGCAACTAAAGGCGCTGCTGAATCCGGGTGGCCAAATTTTAATTGACAGCTCAGATATCATTTATATGTTTGATGAAGATGAGGATGGGGGAAAATGGATTCCATCAGAAAACGATTATTATGGAGAAATCGTTTTTAATATTTCATACAAAGGACAAAAAGAAGCTCCATTAGATTGGTTGTACTTAGACTATAATACATTACAAAACGCCGCTTTCGCAAATGGATTACAACCAGAATTAGTACTAGAAGGAGAACATTTTGACTATTTAGCCAGACTTACAATTGAATAAAACACAGTTTAAACTAAACTATATGGAAAATTTGCAGCTAGAAAGATTACGTTATCCAATAGGTAAATTTATAGCACCTAATGAGTACAGTAAAATTTATTTAGAACAACAAATAGCTGAAATTGCAGCTTTCCCAGAAAAGCTAAAAAATGTAGTCAGTCATTTAACGGTGGAGCAATTAGATACAGCTTATCGCGAAGGAGGATGGACTGTTAGGCAGGTCATTCATCATTGTGCTGAAAGTCACATGAATTGTTACATCAGAATTAAATGGACATTGACCGAAGATAAGCCTGTAATAAAATATTATCACGAAGATCTATGGTCGGCTTTAGAAGACAGTTTAACGATGCCTATTGAACCTACTCTTTCTTTACTGGAAGGATTGCATTTTCGATTAGCGTATATCATGAAAAATTTGTCAGAAACAGATTTAGAAAAATCTTTTATTCATCCAGAACATGCTAATGAATTTAAGCTTAAAGAGATTATTGGAACTTATGCTTGGCATGGACAACACCATATAGCTCATATTACCGAATTAAAAGCTAGAAACGGCTGGAGTTGATCTCTACTTCTACCATTAAATAAAAAAGCCAAACACAAAAAAATGTTTGGCTTTTTATTTTATTCCAATGTGCGTACTAAGGAATATTTAAATATTTATGTGTTTGTAGAGAAACCCTCCACTTAGGATTGTTCATTACGTAATCCACTATTAGCGGTGTCATCTCTTCTTTTTTACTCCATTCTGGCTGAAGAAAAAGAATAGCATTGTCATTTACTTTGTCAGCTTGCTCTTCTGCAAAAATAAAATCGTGCTTATTATGGATTATTACTTTTAATTCATGAGCATTGTCATAAACAGTTTGAGTAGGCAATTTATTTTTCTTTGGAGAAAGACAAATCCAGTCCCAAGTTCCTGATAATGGATAAGCTCCAGAAGTTTCAATATGAACTTTTCTATTATTGTCTTTCAATTTTTGAGTTAACAAACTCATATCCCACATTAACGGCTCTCCTCCTGTTATTACAACAGTCTCGGCATATTTACTTGCATTTAAAACAATAAAATCGATTGCTGTTGGCGGATGTAGCTCTGCATTCCAGCTTTCCTTGACATCACACCAATGGCAACCTACATCACAACCCCCAATTCTAATAAAATAGGCAGCTGTTCCTGTATGGTAGCCTTCTCCCTGAATGGTGTAAAACTCCTCCATTAAAGGCAACATCGCTCCTTTATTTACTTCTAATTGTATTTCTTTTGATAACATTTTTGTAATTTAATGTGCAAAGATAGCTAATTAGAAAAGGACTTAAATAATAATCTGTAAATGCTTAAATAAAAAACACCTTGAAAAAGGATATATTACTAGGCATAAAAAAACCCGATAGTGTGAAACTATCGGGTTCTTAGAATTATATAATGTAATTACTTAAGTAATTTAAGTGACTGTGTTGCGTAAGCGTTAGTCGGATCAATTGCTAAGGTTTTAGCAAAATACTCTTTAGCTTTAGCTTTGTCAAAATTTGCATATCCTGCAGCCATAGAATTATAACATTCTATTAACTTCGTTTGAACAGCTGGTTTAGCTAATTCTTCAGGACCTTTCTTAGTTACAAGATCAACATATTGTTGGTAGTACATGATCATTGCTTTATCATCTTCTAACAAACTATTTGTTCTAGCTCGTGAAAGATAAACATCTTGTGTATCAGGTGATGCTTTAATTACATTACCGTAAGCAATATCAGCTTTTTTAAGCGCAACTGTATCTTTAACGATTCCAGGCTTAGCATTATCAAAATAGATTGCATTACCTAAATAATAGTTATCATACAAGAAACCATTTGTATCAGGGTTTGAAGTTGCAATTTCTAATACTGCAGCAGCTTCTTTATAAAGTTTTTGCTCGTATAAGTTCTTCCCTACTTCACCTAATTCATTAGTAACTGAAACTTCCATCTCAACTGCCTTTTTGATATAACCAATAGCTTTTTCAAAAAGCACTGGATCTACTGATGAACCATCTGCACTAGTGCCTTTTTTAAGGTTTGATAAACCTAAGTATAAGTAGTCTAAGTTGATTACTTTATTAGATGGATTAGCAATATAATCTTCTAGAGATTTGATAGCTAATTCAACGTTATCATTTTGATATGCAGAATATCCTAAATAACGGTAAATACGTGGATTTACCTTATCTAATTCTTTCATTTTATCAGCTTCAACTTCTAACGCTTTGTAATCTTTAGCTAAAATTAAAAAGTCAGCATGACGCATACGTGAAGCCAAAGAATAATCTGTTAAAGTCATATACTTCTCGTAATACCCTAATGCTTGTTTTAGATACTGATCTTGTCTACCAGGTACATTTAATGCCCATAAGTAGTAAGTTTCAGCAAGCTCACGGTAAAGTGGTCCGTAGTTTGGATTAGTAGCCAACACTTCATTGTATGCATTAACTGCTTCAGTGTAAGCCTTAGCTCCTTTTAACAAAACTCCTAATTGCACTTTAGCTCTAATTAAACTATTATCTGCTTGAAAAGCATTTCGATATGCAGAGTACGCTTCGTTTTGATTTTTATCTCCGTAATACGCATCTCCAAAAGCTAAAAGAACTTGTGGTTCTTGTCCATTTTTCTCTTTAGCTAAATTTAAAGTAGCAATGGCACTTTTAAAGTCAGGCTTATTAGAATTCATATATGCTCTTGCAACATATACATATTCTTCAAAATCTTTTCTTCTCATCTCTTTGATTGCTAAATCAAATTTTGCTTTAGCTTCAGAAACTTTAGAATTATCAAGATCTAATTGCCCAAGTCCGATGTAATTGAAATGCGCATCGTTTTTAGCAGTTAATCCACTTTGATAAGACATTTTTGCTGAATCAGCAATATTTTGATAAAGGTAAACATTTCCTAAAAGGAAAAATGCTTTACCTTCAGACGGGTCTGATTTAACAATTGATTTCAAAGTTACCTTCGCATCTTGGTATTTTTCGGCGTCAATTTCTTTTTTAGCTTGATCAATGTTTTGAGCATAACTTACCGTCATTCCGGCCAAAAAGGCAACTCCTAGAATTTTAAATTTGTTCATTTTAACTTTATTTGATTTATTCTTATTCATTTTCATTATCTTTTTGTGAGTCGTTTCTAATAATAATTTTTCTTCCTGGTGTCCTTACAGGATACAAACCTGATTTTAAAATTATCCGTTGTCCAATATCTCCAGCTACAAAAGAAGCAAAGCCCATTCCAAGCCCAGAGTATCCCTGACAATTTATTATATACAAATCACGTGCCAAAGGATAAGTCTCTTCGGCAATATTGTTTTGTGTAGGGGTAATATATGTATCAGATTTAAGCCCTTTTACACTAAGTACATTCACTTTATTCACATTATCTATCGCACTCGGTGATGGTTGATACAACCAGTTTAACCCAACTACTCCAATCATCCCATCATTTTCGGCAACAAATTTAATAACCTCTTCATTTACCTTAAAAGAAAACACGTTATTTTTAGGCAATTCTTGTAACCCAGCTAACTCATTCATATAGCGCACTGTACTAGAATTAGGATTGTCAAACACTAAACCTTTAATTTTAGTATTCGTTTTACCTTGCATAAAGTTAACTATATCTTGTAACGCAATCAGGGTGTCATTATTACTTTTATTTGAAATAAAAGCAATAGCATCAGTACCGATTTTAGTTATTTTAGGAACAATTTTTTTATTTTGAAAATTCTTAATTTCATTTTCGTTCAAGGTACGAGATAAGATAGCGATACCTGAGGTGTCATTTAAAAAAGATTGAATAATTTCTTTTTCAGATTTACTCACTACATCTATTTTAGCATCATATTTACTTTCAAAAACAGCAACTTGATCCTCAATAATAGGCTTAAATGTTTCATCAACAAGTATAGTTGTACTTCCCTTTAAGATTGTTTCTTTATTTGAATCAGCTTTTTTACATGCAGTAAAAAAAACCAGTCCTACAAAGAAAACGATTAAAATAGTTCTACCGAAATTTTTCATGATTTAATCTTTACCATCATTAATAATACGCATAAATCTAATCAAGGCATATACGATAAGTAGTACTCCAAAAGCTATCCTATATGTTTGAGGCATATCTAAAGGAAAATTTTTCATAAATATAATAAATAATCCCAGGACTAAATAAAGTACAAAAAACAAAATTCCTATAACGAGAAGAAATCGCTCTTTTGGCGATTTCTTCTGAATATTTCTATTAAATTGATCCAACATTAATCTGCAGTTTGAATAGTAATAGGTAGAGAGTAAAGTACCCTTACCGGTTTTCCATTTTGAACTCCAGGATTCCATCTTGGACATTTTTGTAAAACTCTAATAGCTTCTTTTCCTGTTCCGTAACCAATGTCTCTTAAGACTTTGATATCTGTTAATGAACCATCTTTTTCAACTACAAAAGTCACATAAACTTTTCCTTTAAGCCCTTCTTCTTCTGGTGCACGGTAATTTTTACCAACGTAAGTGTAAAATTTATCCATACCCCCTGGGAATTCAGGTTTCACTTCAATACCTGCAGTATTGTAAATTTGGTTATCATCAGCTTCCACAACTTTAGCAGGACCATTTCCAACAGGAGCAACAGTTAAAACTGCATCAGGATCTCCTTTAATAGTCTCAGCACCAATTTTTTTCTCTTTGATCTCAACGATCTTAGGTGGTTCTTCAGTAACCTCTTCTGCCTTAGCCACAACAGGCTTCACAAACTTCACTTGGTCCACTTTTGGTGGAGGTGGAGGTGGTGGTGGCACGTTTAATTTTGGCTTTTCTTTCTTAGGCGGTAATTTTATTGCAGTGATTTTTACATCTCTAACAACATCATCATCTTCAGACTTAGGAAAAAAGTCAGCTATAAGAGGAGCACTTACGGCTACACTAAAAATAATAGCACCAATAATAAGCGCTTTTATTGTAGTACCTCTATTAGACTTTCTTAATTCGTAAGCTCCGTAAGTTTTATTACGACCTTCGAAAACAATATCAAGCCATTGGTTTTTTAATATATCTAATTTCATTTTTCTTAATTATTAGGTTATTAAGAAAACAAGATTGCTCTTATTTTCCTTCTAACAATTTTTGTTCCTCAGGCGAAAAATCGTTAACGATTGTATAAGTAGGTACATCAGAAATAACCATTTCATCAAGAATATCAATCATGTTTTTATAACTTGATTTTTTACTTGGTTTAATAATTACAATCATTCCTTTTTCCTTATTACCTGTATATTCAAGTACAGTCTTTTTTCTAGAAAGTATTTCTTTACGAATACCATCTTTACCATATCCCATATCCTTAGGTCCAGCAATTGGATTATTCAATAAACCCATATAATAAACTAGCTTATTGTTTTCCCCTAACATTAAAGTCATGGTACGATTTTCATCAACCTTCATATCAACATTATCTTTAACAGGATCTTTATCTGGCAATCCCAAACTCATCGATTGAGGTTTTGACAACGTTGTGGTAAGCATAAAGAACGTAATCAATAAGAAGGCTAAATCCACCATAGCAGTTAAATCTACTTTTGAATTTTGTTTTTTACTCCTTACTTTTCCACCTTTTCCGCCTCCACCGTCGCCGGTATTTAATTCAGCCATTTTAGTGTCTTTTTATTAATTAAAATTCTTTTCCTCTTAAGCCAGTAATCAAGCTAAAGCTATTGATTTTTTGTTCTTGACAAATATCCATAACTTTTCGAATTTCACTATATTGCTCTTTAGCATCACCTTTAATAGCAATTTGCAATTCTTTATCATTAACTTCGATATTTGCAATTCTTGCATTATAGATCCACTCCTTCAATTGATTATCTGTAGAGTCCATAGGAATTCCCATTTGACCTGCTTTATTTCTATCAGAAGCTTTCATATCAATAATTTGCTTAAGATTTAAAATTGGAACTCCAAAACCATCCATTAAAGCAAATTTTTCTTTCTCCTCATCTGTAAAAGCAACATCGTACTTATCACCCATAAGCTCAAGTGTTCTTTTACGAACCTCTCTACCCTTTAAATCAAAGAATACCTTTCCTTTACCTACTGTCATAGTAGCTATATCCGTTTCAGGCATTTTAATTTTTACTGTAGAAGCAGGAGTATCAACAGGCAATGCCTCTGGTACTTTAGCTGTAGCGGTCAAAATAAAGAACGTAAGCAAAAGGAATGCAACATCACACATAGCCGTCATGTCTATGGATGTCGATTTTTTTGACATTTTTAGTTTCGCCATTATCTTTTATATATTGTATCTGATGCTACCGCATCAAAAAATTATTTATTGTTTTAAACTTCCTCTGAATCTTCTGTAAGTGTTAACGATAGTAACACCAGCCTCATCGATAGAGTAAGTTAAATCATCAATTTTAGATGTAAAGAAGTTGTAAGAAATAATAGCCAATACAGAAGTAGAAATACCTGTAGCAGTATTAATAAGTGCCTCAGAAATACCATTTGCAAGAGCAGCTTGATCAGGAGTACCAGCAGAAGCTAATGCACCAAACGCTTTAATCATACCTGTAACCGTTCCTAATAAACCAGCTAATGTTCCTAAAGAAACTAAAGATGAGATAATAGTCATGTTTTTTTCTAACATTGGCATCTCAAGAGATGTAGCTTCTTCAATTTCTTTGTGAATTGTTTCTGAAGCTTCTTCACTATTGAATCCTTCTTTTTTAACGTCTTGGTATTTTACTAAAGCAGATTTGATTGCATTTGCAACAGAACCTTGTTGTTTGTCACAAGCAGCGATTGCAGCATCAATGTTTCCTTCTTTAATATCCGCTTGTACTTTTTTCATGAATGTATCTAAGTTACCTTTTCCAGCAGCTTTAGTAATTACGAAATATCTTTCGATAGAGAATACAACTGTCATTAATAATAATCCCATCAAAACTGGTACAATTGGACCTCCTTTGTAAACCATTGCCAAGTAATTTCCTGGGATTGGGTGACCTGTATTTACACCGCCTTCAAAGTTAGCTCCATTACCCATTATAAAATTCCATATCAACCATCCAACAAATACACATGCCACAATAATGATACCTGAAACCATTCCTCCACCGTTTGAACTGCTTTCTTTTTTAACGTTTGCCATTTTTTTTTAATTTTAATAGTTTTAAATAATTTATTTTTAGTTATAATAAACTTGTAGTCCCGCAAATTTATATGTTTAGTTGAAATAAAAAAACTTTTTTTTATTTTATTCGAAATAATTTTAATCAAAAATAAAATAAAAAAATTGAATATTTCAATTTTCATCAATATGATTAATAATTTTCACTCTTTTTAAAAAAATAAGCTACAATTTTATGAATAAACACTACAATAATCTAATAAAATCGCTTAGGGAGTAAAAAAAAGTTTTTTAAACTATTGTCATTAAAAAAGGAATTAAATTGCACTAAACTCTAAAATTACTAAGTTTCAAAAAATAATAATATATTGCATGTAATTTAAAACTTGAGCGATATCATGAACAATAAAGAGGAATTCACTAAACACATTATTGAGGGATATACCTCCAAAGGAGATAGTATAACATTAGGTGGTGCTATTCTAGATGGCGAAGCGTTAGCAGATACTTTTGTAAAAATACCTTTAAAAACCTTAAATAGGCACGGTTTAATTGCTGGTGCTACTGGTACAGGAAAAACAAAAACTATTCAAGTATTTTCTGAACAGTTATCCTCTTTTGGTATTCCTGTATTAATGATGGATATAAAGGGAGATTTTAGCGGTATTGCTAAAGAAGGTGAAGAGAAATCTTTTATAACAGAACGCCATGCTAAAATCAACCTACCTTATAATATAGCGAAATTCCCAGTGGAATTATTGACTTTGTCTGAGCAAAACGGAGTTCGTTTAAGAGCTACAGTTTCTGAATTTGGCCCCGTTTTATTCTCAAGAATATTAGACTTAAATGATACTCAGTCAGGTGTGGTTTCTATAATTTTTAAATATTGTGATGATAATAGAATGCCTTTATTAGACTTAAAAGACATTAAAAAAGTCATTAATTATATTACTGAGGAAGGCAAAGAGGAAATCACAAAAAGTTACGGCAAAATAGCCACGTCTACTACAGGAACTATTCTTCGAAAAATTATTGAACTAGAACAACAAGGCGGCGATTTGTTTTTTGGAGAAATGTCATTTGACATCGATGATTTGATGCGTATTGATGAAAATGGAAAAGGCTATGTAAATATTCTTAGATTAACAGATATTCAAGATAAACCGAAACTCTTCTCAACTTTCATGCTTAGTATGTTAGCAGAGATTTATCAGCAAATGCCAGAAAAAGGAGACTCAGAACAACCTGAACTAGTTATATTTATCGATGAAGCTCACTTGATATTCAATGAAGCCAGTAAAGCTTTGTTAGAGCAAATAGAAACTATTGTCAAACTGATTCGTTCTAAGGGTGTGGGAATTTACTTTGTTACTCAAAACCCTATGGATGTTCCTAGCGGCGTTTTGGCGCAATTAGGTTTAAAAATACAACATGCTTTAAGAGCATTTACTGCTAATGATCGTAAATCAATCAAACAAACCGCAGACAACTACCCCACTTCAAAATATTACAATACGAGCGAAATTTTAACCAGTTTAGGTATTGGGGAAGCATTAGTAACAGCTTTAAACGAGAAAGGAATCCCAACTCCACTAGTAGCTACAATGCTAAGAGCACCCATGAGTAGAATGGATATTTTAAGTGAAAATGAAATTCAGGAAATCAATAAAAACTCTAAGCTCGTTAAGAAATATAGTGAGCTTATTGACCGAGAAAGCGCTTATGAAATGCTTAATAAGAAAATTGCGGTGATTGAAAAGGAAGAAGCTGAAGAAGCGCAAAAAGATGCAGATGAAAAAGTATCAAAAACTAGAACTACTAAAACAACTGCTACTACAAGTGCAGTAACCAAATCAGTTATTAAGGTATTAACCAGCGCCACTTTTATAAGAGGTGTATTTGGTGTACTGACAAAGATTTTTAAAAAATAAAAAGATTAGAATTCTTACAAAGCCCATAAGCACTTTAAAATAATGAAAAAATATTTTGTACAAAACGCTCCTTTTGTGGTTCCCACTACTGACGGAAAATTAATTGAAGAACACCATGGTTTAGCAACTACAGCAAATCCTGAAATTTCTATTGCTCATATGGTCGCTCCGCCAAAATGGAGTGAACCGTTTCAAACTCCAGAATTTGAAGAATACACCTATATTATTAAAGGTAAAAAACAATTCATTATTGATGGTGAGACAATAGTCTTAGAAGCTGGACAATCGATTAAGATTGAAAAAAACACTCGTGTTCAATACTCTAATCCATTTGACCAAGAATGCGAATATATTGCAATTTGTAAACCAGCATTTGATTTCAACAAAGTTCATCGCGAGGAGTAAATACACAAGAATTAATATACAAGAAAAAAACCAACCTGATTTAAAAATTAAGTTGGTTTTTTTTATGTTTTCGGAAGCGTTATAAACTAGTTAAGCAATCTTAAGATTTTGTCTTCTACTTCTTTACTATCCCAAATATTCTCAATGTTTTCAGTTTTTAGAACTTTTTGCATTATTTCATTTTGCCTATCTCCAATTGCCAGAGCCTCACTATATGGTCTATCACTAAAAGTTACTCTACTATACAAGGGAATCCATTTATCAGGATGTTTCTCTGAGAATAATTTTTCGATTTTCTTTTGCAGTAAAAATTTGTCATCTGCAGTCTTTGAACTCATTTCCATGAAATTTCTATAAGACAGCTCCGCTATTGCATCAGCGTTAGGTTTACGTGAATCTTGGTATTCTGAAAAAATGGTCTTCCAGTCATCACCGTGTTTCTCTATCATTTCATATAAAACAGAAATATCTTCAAAACCAGCATTCATTCCTTGACCATAAAAAGGAACGATAGCATGACAGGCATCACCTATTAAAGCTACTTTATCCTCATAAGTCCAAGGAAAGCATTTCATAGTAACAAGTGTACTTGTTGGGTTCTTGAAGAAATCTTCGGTTAAATTAGGAATCACATCTATAGAGTCGGGAAAATTTGTTTCAAAAAAAGCGGTCACATCTTTTACCTCTTTTAAAGAACCAAAAGAGTTTTCTCCTTCAAAAGGCATAAATAAAGTACAGGTAAAACTGCCATCAAGATTAGGAAGCGCAATCAACATATATTCGCCACGAGGCCAAATATGGAAAGAGTTCGGGTCTAATTTGTGAGATCCATCCCCATTGGCTGGAATATTTAATTCTTTATAACCAATATTTAAAAATTCTTGCGAGTAGTTAAACATACTTTGACGTTGCATGCGGTGTCTAATTCTGGAAAAAGCACCATCTGCACCAAAAACCATATCGTATTTCTTTTCCTCCCAGACTCCTCTCTCTGTTTCTCCAGCATGTAAAGTTGCTTCCTTAAGTGTTACATCCCAGATTTTTTGATCAAAGAAAAATTCGGCACCAGCATCTTCAGCAAGATCAATCATTTTTCGGTTTAAAATCCCTCTAGAAATTGAGTAAATTGCTTCACCTTCTTGTCCGTAGGACTGGAAATTTAATTTATCTACTAAATGGATTGCCCGCTTGTCCATGGGAATAGCTATTTCGCGAACAGCGTCTCCAACCCCTACTCCATCAAGAGCTTTCCACCCACGATTAGACATGGCTAGGTTTATCGAGCGGCCAGAAAAGGTAATTTTACGTATATCTGGGCTTCTATCATAAACGTGAACAATATGTCCCGCTTTTTTTAGATAAATAGCCAGCAACGAGCCAACCAATCCAGAACCTACAACAGCAATTTTAAGTGGAGTTTGCATCAAAAAAATTCTAATTATAAGTCCGTAAAAATAAGTATATAATCCAAAGCACGTATTAAAAATAACATAAACTTTTATTTACCCAATGTAAAAGAACACTTTGGGCGTGCCCTTCGCAAAAAAGCTTCGGTCGGGTTTTGCACTGCAATCTTTTTTCGTTCCTCAAAAAAGGATTTCCGCTACACCCCCTCACGCAAAAAACAGATAAAATACTACTGAAGCATTTACATAATAAAACAAGTGCAAATCGTTATTTTGCGATAAACAATAATTTAGTTGATGTCTTTATAATTTCTTCTTTATTCATTTTCATTTTCCTAAATTTACCTTGATTGTATAACAAGGCTTGGTCATCATAATGCTTGCTAAATGGATTACCAGATTGTCCCGTAGGTAGAATGCTCCAACTATTTTCTACATCTGAAAAGTCTACAATCCTTCTGGTTGAAGGACCTCCAGTGACTATGTACTCTTTAGCATCAGTGTAATGAAACATCTGATTATTAATAACTTCATTTGAACCTGCCACTTCAAAGGGGCCTACATTAAAAATTTGGCTTAAAGCCTTAACTTTACCTAGTGGATGTTCATATTTAACTTTGTGTACTTTATTCCACGTCCAGGATGAAACAGAATTACCCAATTGCTTTTCTAGAGCACTTAAAGCTTGTTTGAAAGCTATTGAGATAATATCCTTTCTCGTTTCTATTTTATTTTTCGTTTTGATATTATCCCACCACACTGAATTTTCATTTTCGATTAGGTTTGCGATTACTTGTTTCATAACATGTGTGCTTATAAACTGCTCAAAACCTGCGGATCCTAGCTCGTCTTCAAAGGTGTTTTTTAAATAAAAGTAAATCCATTTATTATAGATCGTAGGCGCAATATCCGTTAGTTCATTTGTTCCTTTCCAGGATTTTAAGTGGGCTAGTGCTTGCTCTTCATTTTTAGAAAGGGTACTAATTGCTAGATTGTGAATTAAATTAGCAGTAACCGTAATCGCCACAGAAGAGGTGTTATCAGTAATCATTTTAGAGACAGCTTCTTTGTCCCAATTGGATTTTGCATCTAATAATTCTGTAATTCGTTTGGCACGATCTTCCGGAAGATAATAACCAGGATATAAAAAACCATCGATTGCTTGTGGTTGGTTATTTGCTGAATAAACGTAGTTCCAAGGTGGATTTACAGCCGAAGGGTTTTTGGAGAAATCCAAATACTCCTTAATTTCATCATTCCCTGACGCACCGTCTAAAATAAAATTTGGGTTTACTGTGTCTTTATGTTTATACAGTTTTCCTGTAGCCCACCAAGCCACATTTCCTTTAGCATCACCATACATTACATTTAGTCCAGGTGCTGCGATTAGTGAAACTCCTCTCTGAAAATCAGCAATGGTTTTAGAATGAGATAAGGTATACACTGCATCCAAGATTTGGATGGGCTGTTGTGTGTAAATCCAAGACATTGCCACAGGCTCTTTAGTATGCAATCCTGAAATTAGATCATTCATTATGGGTCCGTGACGACTAATTTTTACATTCATAACAACATCCGTACTGTCTTTGACTTTGATTGTTTTTACTCTAGTTTCATAATTCGCAAAACCCTTTGGTGTTTTATATTGATTTTTATTCTCAGGATTATTTTCTTCTTGATAAAGGTCAACATCATCATTTTCAAACATTGTTAATCCATAAGCATAATCACGGTTATGACCTAATAAAGGGTATGGCGTCCCTGCTAGATAACAGCCATACAACTCAAATTCAGGTGTCACAATATGGGCTTCATACCAAGTCCCAGGTTGGGAGAATCCAATATGTGGATCATTGGCAAAAATAACAGAACCGCTAGCTGTTTTCTTACCTCCAATAACCCAACTATTACTTCCTATAAAAGGCGGGATAGCTGATCGATCTAACAACGCTGCTACCGACTTAGATATGGCAGCATATTCTTCAGTATGGTTCTTTGCATTTTTAATTTTCAAAGTATTAAATGCGCCATCAAGACCTAAATCTTTTAGATATTCTACTCCGTATTTATTGCGTATATCGGTCATCAAAGGATCTGACTTTTGAGCCATCGCAAAACTAAAAGACATGTACCCAAAAATATTATAAACATCTTTTAGCGTGAACTTCTCTTTTTTAACTCCTACTAATTGGAACTCAATAGGTGTGACGCCTTCATCCATGTAGTAATTAATTCCGTCTAAATAAGCCATTGCAAGTTGATAACTAGGGCTGTTTTTATCGAGATTTGCTATTGCCTTTGCAGAAGCCTCTTCAATACCGAGGCCAGCAAAAAACTTATCATTCTTTAATGCGACACTTCCAAAGATTTCAGATAATCTTCCTGGCGCAATTCTACGCATCAATTCCATTTGCCATAATCTATCCTGAGCATGAACATACCCTAAAGCCTTCATGGCATCTGTGCTATTATCAGCATAGATATGAGGAATTCCAAACTCATCAAAATATACAGTCGTTTCCTTATGAAGCGCTTTAAACTGTATTTGCCCTTCGTATTTTGGTTTTAAATAATAGATGTAAGAAACAGTGGCTATTATTATAACACAAAGTATAATGGTTAAAATGACGAGACTTTTTTTGATTATTTTCATAATTGACACAATTGATTGTAACAAATATAAATTATTTGCATTTCAATTTAACTTATTTGCAAATAACATACTTAGTATTTTTCAAAAGCTGACTATATTTTTGTTTACTTTTTTAAAATATTTATTAAACAAAAACTATCTTTGTTTAAACTAGTAATAATTATGAAAGAGTTAAAGGTAGATGATCTTGATAAGATGAGCAGAGTAGAACGATTGAACCTGATCAATTCGTGTACAGGCTATAAATCAGCAAATTTGATTGCAAGTCGTTCTGGAGAAGGGGTAAATAATGTTGCGATATTTAGCAGCGTCACTCATTTAGGTAGCGATCCTGCTTTAATTGGATTTATTGTAAGACCTACCACCGTACCTAGAGACACCTACAAAAATATAAAAGAAACAACTTACTTTACAGTCAACCATGTTACGGAAACTATGATTGCTGATGCTCACCATACTTCGGCTAATTATGAAGCAGTTATTTCTGAATTTACAAAGACACAGCTTGAAGAGGAGTATAGAAATGATATTGCAGTTCCATTTGTACAAGGAAGTCCCGTACAACTTTACTGTAAATACATCAATGAATATCATATAAAAGAAAATGACACAATACAAGTAGTTGCTAGTATTGAAAAAATATTCTTTAATGAAGACTTAGCACATGAGGATGGTTGGTTACAAATTGAAAAAGCTAATGTAGTTGCTTTGAATGGATTGGATGGTTATTGTTTACCCAAATTAATTGATCGTTTTCAATACGCTAGAAAAGACACTCCTACCCAATCTTTCTTTAAAAAAAAATAGGGTAAAACAAAAGAGTGTTTAAAATCCATTTGGAATTTAAACACTCTTTAAAATTAAATAGTATTTATTTATCGAATTATTCTTTTTTGCTACCATCAATAATTGCACCGGTTCCTGCACCTACACCAGCACCTGCTAAACCTCCAATGATAGCTCCTTGACCCTTTTTCTTACTAATAATTGCTCCAGTTGCAGCACCTACACCTGCCCCAATAACAGCACCTTTTGCAGTACTACTCCAACCTTTCTTTTGAGTTGTCGTTGTAGTGGTTGTCGTTGAGTTAGTAGTACCTGTACTTCTAGCTGGTTGATTAACTACAATGACTTCTTTCTGAGCTTCGGTCTTTGCCATTTGGATTTGCATAGAATCGATTACTTTTTGTTTTTCTATCTCAATTCTCATCGAATCAATACTGGCTTGTTTTTCATCTTTTACATCCATTGAACCTTGGTTTCTACATGAAACAATTAGTAAGGATACTAATATAAAATATAATGCTCTCATAATTTTAAAGTTTTAATTAACTAGTAGACAAAGTAAATACCAAAAGCAATAAAATTGATTATACTATTTAGCACAAATATTATAGAATTAGCATTTTTAAGCTAAAGTTATTAAGACCTTTCGGTCCTTCACCCACATAAAGATCTTGTAATCTTACAACTCTTAAAGATAATGGAGACACTTTTTATACTACTTAAAGTTGTAATTTTATATTTAATTATAAAACTTCTAAATGAACGTCTACAAAAAAATAGCTGTCTTTATAGTAAGCCTGATTGTTTTGATCCTGTTATTCAATTTTGGTTTGAACTTTTGGGTAAACAAACAACTTCCTAAAATTATTTCTGAGAAAAATAAAACAGCATACAATATTACTTATGGAGATTTACAAATTGATCTTTTAGCCAAAAACATTAAAGCTTCTAAAATTAACATTTCTCCTAAAAGAGAAAAGAAAGATAGTATTAGTAAGTTGGGCATTTATTCTAAAATTGCTTCTATAGAAATAAACGAATTCAAAGTATGGGACATTCTTTTCAATAACAGAATAAAAGCAGATAATATCATTATCAACACACCCGAAATTATACTTTATAAAGAAACTAACAATGCCATCAATAACTCTAAAAGTTTAGGTTCTGATGTGGCGGAGCCTTTTCAAGAAATTATAATGGTTTCGTCAATTCAGCTTAACAAAGGAAATCTAAAAATTGTACATACCAAAACAAGTAAACCTATTCTAAGCTTGGTCAATCTTAGTTTAAACCTCGATGGAATTGTAATCACTGATGATTTATTACAAAAGAAAATACCCTTTTCTTATGATGCATACAGCATTAAAACAGACAGTATTTATTATCAAATTAGCGACGTATACCACATTACTAGTCAAGATCTCGAGACAACTGATGAAAAGTTGACGGTTAAAAAATTTGAATTAATCCCCGAATATAGCCGAAGACAATTTGTGAATTCTCTACAAAAGGAAAAAGATCTTTTTACTCTACAAGCAGATTTAATTAAGCTGAACGCAATGGATTGGGGAATAAAAGATGACAAATTTTTCTTTGACGTAAATTCTATAACTATTGACCAAATGTCAGCTAATATTTATAGAAATAAATTACCTGCTGATGATTTGAGTAAAAAGCCATTGTACAATAAACTTTTAAGGGACATGCCATTCCCTTTAAAGGTAGATACCTTAAGCATCCGCAATTCAATTTTAGTGTACGAAGAAGAAATCAATTTTGAGAAAGGACCTGGCATGCTAACCTTTGACAATTTTAATCTCACCGCTACCCACATTCAAAGTGGCTACAAACAAACAAAACTTCCTGATATAAACATTGCTATTAATTGTAAATTTATGAATAATTCCCCTTTCAAAGTACAGTGGAATTTTAATGTATTGGATAAAAAAGACCGCTTTAAATTTAATGGAAAAATTACAAATCTAAAAACAGCTGATCTTTCTCGATTTACCAAACCCTATATCCGGGCCACAACACAAGGGACTTTTGACGAACTCGATTTTACAATCAAAGGAAATGATTTTAATTCTTATGAAACCGCTACCTTAAAATATCATGACCTGAAAGTCACTTTATATCAAAAAGATGATCCACAAAAGAAAAGTAAATTAAAGAGTTGGGTAGCAAATTTAATTGTTAAGAATGATACTGATGGAAAAACAGTCCCAGCCGAAGCTAAGGTAGAACGAATTCCAGAAAAATCTTTCTTTAACTTTTTATGGTTGAACGTGGCCGAAATTCTGAAACAAATTGTAATTTAAATGTATATAAAAAAAGCACAATTTATCTGATTGATAAATTGTGCTTTTGTACTTTATTGCTGTATCCCCTTTTTTAATATCTGCCCAAACTCATACATATCTTCATAAGAACAATATAAAGGCACTGGAGCTAATCGAATTACATTAGGTTCCCGCCAATCTGTAATAACACCGTTTTTCATTAAGTAGTCAAATAAACTTCGACCTTCTCCATGAAGAAAAACAGATAATTGACAACCACGCTCTAAAGGATTTGAAGGAGTAATAACTTCAAAACTACTATCGACCTCTTTATCGATTTCCTGCAGTACAAATTCTAAATAAGAGGTAATTTTATCTCTTTTTTCAATTAAAGCATCCATGCCTATTTCGTCAAACATCTCCACGGAAGCCAAATATGGAGCTAAAGAAAGTACTGGAAGGTTACTAATTTGCCAGCCATCAGCACCCTGCACAGGATCAAACGTAGGTTCCATCTTAAAACGACGTTCTTTATTATGTCCCCACCATCCAGCAAACCGAGGCAAACCAGCGTTATGATGCTTCTCATGAATAAATACTCCAGAAGCATTACCCGGTCCTGAATTCATGTATTTATAACTACACCAGGCTGCAAAGTCTACATTCCAATCGTGCAAATTTAATTTGATATTTCCCGCTGCATGAGCCAAGTCCCAACCTACTTTAGCACCCACTTGGTGTCCTGCAGCAGTAATGGTTTTCATATCAAAAACTTGCCCCGTATAATAATTAACGCCTCCAATTAAAACCAAAGCAAGTTCATCACCAACTTCTTCTATTGTAGCTAAAACATCTTCTAGTCTGATATTGTGCTCTCCTTCTCTTCTCTTTATCTCGACAATGACATCTTCAGTTGCATAACCATGAGATTGAACTTGACTTTGAAACATATATTGATCTGATGGAAAAGCTTTTTCTTCACAAATTATTTTATATCGCGTTGCAGTAGGACGATAAAAAGAAACCATCAATAAATGCAGGTTAACCGTCAACGTATTCATTACTGTAACTTCAGAAGGCAAAGCACCAACTATTTTACTCAAAGGCGCTGCAAAACGCTCGTGGTAATCCCACCATGGTTTGTCTGCATAAAAATGACCTTCAACCGCTAGGTTTGCCCAATCATTCATTACTTCGTCAACATAAGCTTTAGTACGTTTGGGCTGTAAGCCTAGAGAATTTCCTGTAAAGTAAATCACTTGTTTGTCATTTACTTTCGGAAAAAGAAATTCAGATCTGTATTTATGTAATTTGTCCTGAGCGTCTAAATTTTGTGCAAAAGCTCTAGTATTTTCAAAAGTCATAATTTGGTTTTAGTGTTGTAAAAATAGTAATTAATAATTGGCCTACAAATGAGCTGCGTGAGCTTTAACATAAAATATAGCCCTTTAATTTTATTAAAACCTCGTAAGTACAGGCTAAGCTTTTTTCCTTTATAAAATGGTTTTTTCGAATATTAATTAGCTAAATTTGAATGAATTAAAAAACAAGTATTCATGTACAAGAACAGTTTAAATGCGCTCCTTTTGTCAATTGCTTTAATTATATCTGCATTTTTATTTTCAAATGCATTTCAAAATAGGAATAGAAGTAGCGATACGATTAGCGTTACAGGTTTAGGTAAAACGGACTTTGTCTCTGATTTAATTGTCTGGAGTGGATCCTTTTCTAGAAAAAGCAGCACCTTAAAGGAGGCTTATGCTTTGCTCGATGGTGATCGTGCAAAAATTAAAAGCTATTTAATGAGTAGCGGCATCGCTGAAAAAGACATTGTTTTCTCTGCAGTGAATTTCAATAAGAACTATGAGACCACATATAATGAAAACGGGACAGTACGACAAAATTTATTTAGCGGTTTTACTTTAAGTCAAAATGTAAGTATTCAATCTAAGGAAGTAAATAAGATTGAAGAAGTTTCTAGACAATCGAGTGAATTAATAAATTCTGGAATTGAATTTTACTCGAATGCCCCTGAATACTACTATACTAAGTTAGCCGAACTAAAAATAAAAATGATAGCCGAAGCAACCAAAGACGCAACTTCTAGAGCAAAGAGTATTGCTGAGAACGCCGATGCCAGTTTAGGCAATTTAAAAAAATCAGACATGGGTGTTTTCCAGATTATTGCTCAAAACTCTTCAGAGGATTATTCCTATGGCGGATCGTTCAACACTAATTCAAAAAACAAAACGGCTACTATTACTGTAAAATTAGTCTTTCAAGTAGATTAGTAGTCGTAAATTTAGAACACTTCCCGCATAAGGGATAGCAGTGAAAATCCTTTTTTAATAGTAGCGCTAGCGGAAAATTAAAAAAGATTGCAACGTAAAGCCCGGTTCGTTTTTACGAATATGCCAAAAAAAAAATCTCGCTAATAAACAGCGAGATTTTTTAGTGAATTAACCTTTATGGTGTATTAGATGATTAACATTGCATCACCGTAAGAGTAGAATTTATATTGTTCTTTGATTGCTTCTTCATAAGCTCTCTTCATTAAATCGTGACCACAAAATGCAGAAACCATCATTAATAAAGTAGATTTTGGCGTATGGAAGTTTGTAATCATACAAGTTGGAATCGTAAATTCATGAGGAGGGAAAACAAATTTGTTTGTCCATCCGTCAAAGGGATTCAAGGTGTTTTGTGAAGAAACTGAACTCTCTACAGCACGCATCGATGTAGTTCCTACAGTACAAATACGTCTTTTTTGCGCTTTTGCGGTATTTACAATATCACAAGCTTCCTGAGTAATTTTCAATTCCTCAGAGTCCATTTTATGTTTTGATAAATCTTCTACTTCAACTGGATTGAAAGTACCTAAACCTACGTGAAGAGTAACCTCAGCAAACTTAATTCCCTTAATTTCTAATTTCTTCAACAAATGTTTAGAAAAGTGTAATCCTGCAGTAGGAGCTGCAACAGCACCTTCTTCTTTTGCATAAATCGTTTGGTAACGCTCTGCATCTTCAGGAGTAACATCTCTAGAAATATATTTTGGGATTGGTGTTTCACCAAGTTCAGTCAATTTATTTCTGAATTCTTCATAAGAACCATCGTAAAGGAAACGTAATGTTCTCCCACGTGATGTTGTATTATCAATAACCTCAGCTACTAATGAATCATCATCACCAAAGTATAATTTGTTACCAATTCTAATTTTACGTGCTGGATCTACTAAAACATCCCAAAGACGTTGTTCAGCATTTAACTCTCTTAATAAGAAAACCTCGATTCTTGCTCCTGTTTTTTCTTTATTCCCGTACAAACGAGCTGGAAAAACTTTAGTGTTATTCAAGATTAAAACATCTCCATCATCAAAATAATCAATAACATCTTTGAACATTTTATGCTCGATAGTTTGTGCTTTACGATCAATAACCATAAGACGTGCTTCATCTCTGTTTTCCGAAGGGAATTCAGCAAGAAGTTCTTTTGGTAAATCAAATTGAAAATGTGATAATTTCATTTATAGTATATATTAGAGTTAACCCATTGACGATGCTCTGGGTGTCAAAAAAGTTAATTGAAAATCAAATAACTAAGCGGATGCAAATATACGACTGTGAGATAGGCGTTGTCAAGTGTTTTAGTGTTTAATTTAGTTTTAATATCCTAAAAACACTAAGTAACAGAGCAATGCCCTATAAACACTACCTTTAAATATTAAATTTCAGAGTCCGTAAACCCTAATTTCTTCATGTCTTCCCAAAAATCAGGGTACGATTTTGACACAACCTCAGCATTTTCTATGATAATGGGCACTTTTAAAGCGAGGGGAGCGAATGCCATTGCCATTCTATGGTCGTTATAAGTAGCAATTGTAACATTAGAATTAATGTTAATCGAAGGCTCAAGAGTCAAACTATCATTAGTCACCGAAATAGTTGCGCCCAACTTTGTCAATTCTATTCGTAACGCTTCTAGTCTATCTGTTTCTTTAATTTTTAAGGTATGTAAGCCAGTTAAGTGACAGCCTACACCTAATCCAAGACAAGTGACTACAATTGTTTGAGCGATATCTGGCGTGTTGTTTAAATCCAGATTAATAGTTTCAGGTTTAAAGTTGGCATCCTTAGTCAAAGTCAAACAATTATTTTCAAAATGCGAATTCACTCCCATTTTCTTGTAAATTTCAACCAAAGCTGAATCACCCTGCAAGCTATTTTCCTTATAACTGCTGATTTTTATCGAAGCTGTATTTGCTAAGGCAACTAAACTAAAAAAGTAAGACGCTGAACTCCAGTCAGACTCAACAGTCATCACTTTCGATGGTACCTGCTGTACTGGAAACACTTTGATTACATTTCCCTCAAAGCTAGTCTGAATATCTAAATCGTTTAGCAAAGCCAAAGTCATTTTTATGTAGGGCACTGACGTGACCTCACCAACTAAGTTGATTTCGATTCCGTTTTCTAATTTTGAAGCCACTAATAGTAATGCAGAAATGTATTGGCTACTTACATTAGCAGGAATATTCACTTTAGAGGCGGTAATTTTTTGCCCTTTGATTCGAATGGGAGGATAACCTGCTTCTTTCTCGTACGTTATTTTTGCCCCTAATTGTTCCAGTGCTTCGACCAAAACTTTGATAGGGCGCTCTGTCATACGTTGTGACCCCGTTAAAACTACTTCTCTACTTTCACTGACTGCAAAAAAAGCAGTAAGAAAACGCATTGCCGTTCCGGCATGATGAATATCTACTATTTCCTCATTCCCTTTTAATGCTTTTTGCATGACCTCACTATCATCAGAATTTGAAGTATTAGCTAATGAAATATTGGGAAACAAAGCTTGAAGTAATAACAATCTATTGGTTTCACTTTTTGATCCTGTAACCGCAATATTGGCTTGCAAATTAGAATGGGTAGTTTGTAACAGTAAATTCATTTTTGGATGTGTTGTTGGATAGTGTACTTTGACAAATTTATTTTAAATAAAGTTGTTGCCAAAGTTTTGTACCTACTTATAACATTATTTTAGTTTATCGTTGTTTTTATGACGGTCTTTATCACGGATCGACTTTAAATCCATCTTTTTGTCAAAAGCAGCTTGTAAATCAATACCCGTTTGATTTGCTAAACATAGCACCACAAAAACAACATCAGCTAATTCTTCACCTAAATCTTTGTTTTTATCACTTTCTTTCTCTGACTGCTCTCCATAACGACGGGCAATTATTCTAGCCACCTCCCCTACTTCTTCCGTAAGTTGGGCCATATTAGTCAATTCGTTAAAATAACGAACACCGTGTTCTTTAATCCAGTTATCAACGTCTAATTGTGAGTTCTTCAAGTCCATATTTACTTATTTAAGCAGACAAAGTTACATAAAGAAATGAAAGTGGCTTCAAGTTTTTACTGCAGTTTAAACTTAGATTGAGAAGTTAGTCCTTTATATTTTCTTAAGAACTATTTTTTCGTTTTGCTTGTCTACCATTTTTTGAAAATATTCTTTTAGGATAGGATAATATTCAGGAGTAACGATTGAAGCCATTAAAAGAGAAACAGCTACTAACTTTCAGAATTTTGAGCTAGTCTAATAATAGTATTATATAACTCATTAATATCAAATGGTTTTGATAAATAGGCATCTATTCCAGTGGAAATACATATTTCACTAACAGAACCAGTCACTATTGCTGACAATGCTATAATTGGAATACTTCGTTTGGTATCATCTTCTAGACCACGAATTGCCAAAGTAGCGTCATAGCCATTCATCACAGGCATCATGATATCCATTAAAACTATATCAAAATCCTCATTTTTAACTGCTTCAACTGCTAATTTTCCGTTTTCAACAGTAGTACAGACAAAATTTAATCTTGAGAGCACCTTTTGAGCTAAAATTTGGTTAATACGATTATCCTCGGCTAAAAGAACTTTAATCTTGCGATCTTTTACTGCTAATCTCGGCTTAGCCATTTGCTCATTATTAATATTTTCAATAATTGCAGACTCATTAACTGGTTTCTGGAAAGGAATGGTTACTGTAAACTTTGTTCCTATGCCCAGTTTACTCTCTACCTCGATTTCTCCCTCCATCAGCGTAATAATTTTTTTGATAATAGCTAAACCTAGTCCAGTTCCACCATACTTTCTGGCAGTATCATCGCTAACTTGAATAAAGGGATTAAAGATTTCGTCGATCTTATCAGAGGGAATCCCAATTCCTGTATCTTTAACTGACATTTTAATATAGTAAAAGCCATCTACCTCTTTAGTCAATTTAATCTTCAGCTTAATTTTACCCTTTACTCGGGTAAACTTAACCGCATTACTCACTAAATTAAATAAAATTTGAGAAATTCGGATGGAGTCACCAATTAGGTTAGTAGGTACATTTTCATCAATTGAGATCTTAAATTTGATTTTTTTCTCAATCGTTTTATTGGAAAAGGTATCATAAATAAGTTGTGTTAACAACGGGAGATTAAACGGTTTTTTAGACAATGTGATCTGACCAGATTCAATTTTTGCTAAATCAAGAATATCGTTGATTATCACTAAAAGAATGTCCCCAGACATCTTTATATAATCCAGTTGCTTTTTAGTATCTGCATCTAAAGAAGGATTTTTAATAAGTAAATCCGTAAATCCTAAGATACCATTTAAAGGCGTGCGGATTTCATGACTCATGCTAGCCATAAATTCATCTTTCGCAATTGCTAATCGCTCCGAACGTTCTTTCTCATCGATCAGTTTCTCGTTCATCGTTTCTAACAAATTTTTAGAAACCATAACAGCTTTTAACTCTTCTATATAAGTATTAAATCCCATACAGAAAACATCTAACTCGTCTTGCTCTTCTGAGATTGGCAATAAATTAAAGAAGTCACCAGCATAACAGTTCGAAATGTGATCAATTATCACTTCTGTTCTGCGTTTCTTAGATTCCATCTTTTTAAAAAGAAACAAAAGCTCTTCGTGTATCGCATCCAGACCATCACCTTGTGTCAGCTGACCATCAAATTCATCTGCATTCATTAAACGAATTAGCGCTAATATTTCTTTTAACTTAGACATCTACTAAATTTTGGGATTTGTTCTGTTTTTATTTGGTAAAAAAGTAGCATTATTCATGCCGAAATTTTCCAAACAGCTTAACTACTTTTCATGAAAATTTTACTAAGTATACATTGCAAATTTTGAAGAAATTAACAACAACTGTATGGAAAAAATAGAACGCACTGCTTACCCTATAATGATTACCTTTTTTAAAACAACTCCTACATTTTTTAAATATCTAAGCATTAATCAATAGCTTCTTAATTAAAAATAGTTTTACAAAATTTATTTAATTTACCTATTTTAATTTTAATCGCTACATTTTTAGTAAGTTACACGCAAATTACGAATAATATTGTCACAATATCATTTTTATCTTTCCTACAAGTTACATTTAGTTTTGCATTTTTACAAATTCTTCTCGTTTTTTTGTTTGAGCTCTAAAAGCCATTCAATTGCTTTTTCTTTGCTTGTAAATACTTGAAAAGGAAAATTTGCCGACTTCAATTTTAAAAAGGTATTAAAGATAAATTTTGTTATGTGCGAATTGACTAATACGGCAGTTGCATAAAGGTACTCTTGTCCATGTAAATCAGCATAATCTCTTGCTTCTTTTGGAAAATTTTTCAGTCTTGTAATATCATAGTACCAATATTGTTTTTCACGTTCAGAAATCGCTGTTCTTAATTCAATTAGTTGCTTAATTTTATCGAGTGTCATGTCTGTACTTTTCTCAAAAGTGGAATGCAAAATTCCATTTTCAAGCCAGAACTTAATAAAATCATTTTCTAATTTTTTTTCCATGTTGTGAATTGTATTAATTGCTTAAAGATGATAGTAGATCTAGATTATACATACTATCTACTTTCATAAAGGTGAATATAGGAGTTAATTGAGCTCCGTATTTTTGTTTCTCATAATCTGACGTAATACCAAGATAGGTCTTTGACTTATCTAATTCATTTGCTCTTTTTACCATATGATACATCACTTGCTTGTACAAATGATGGGATTTAACATAATCATAATTGAGCCCTACAATTAAAGGACAACAGTGATCCTCCCCAATAAATCCCCAGATACATCCTATCAATTCCTCTGAACCTTTAAGCCTAAACTCAGTAAACTCCCACTCATCATATTTGGATAATATTTTAGCAGTCTTTTTTGGATAAGCGAAGAAGTTAAAAGCAAAATTAGCTTTCTTAATATTGAGAAATAATTTGTAATGCTGGTCAGCTTCTTTATCTGTCAATGTTTTTTTGATGGTAATATCAAATTTATCTTCATATTTAAAAACATACCTCTTAATATTGTTAATTCCGTTTTTTGAGGTCAGTAAGGACAATAGTTCTTCCTTAGAGTTCCACTTAGGATGTTGTACAATATTAGTATTAGGCATACTCATTTTAATATAACCCTCGTTTTCAAATACATCGTTATGTAAAAAATCAGCTTCAAAATCTCTCAAAACCACAACAGTTGCATTTGTAGCCACTTTTAAACGATCTATTTCTTGAATTAGTTTTTCTAAAGCAGCATGAACTAGTTGGTGACTTTCATTGATATATAAATGTTGTCCTTCTGTAAAAAGGGAACCCATTGCTAAGGTTTTGGAACACAAATAATAAGGGTCATCTATTCTTATTTGTTCTACTTTTTTAGAAACACTTTCGGTAGACAACATATCATCTTTGTACAAAGCATCTGTAAAAAAAGTGGCTAGAATTATTTTATTATTGACATCTTTGATGATCAAATAATGAAAACCCCAGTTTTCTTCCGGTATTTTATTATTCGAAAATATTTCTTCTATGCATTGCAAACCATTGTGCGAATAGTTTCCATTATTTTTAAAAATTGCATCCCAAACTTCTGGGTCAATTGCATTAATAGTCTTATAGTTCTCTATGATAAGTCCCTCATTATCCTTTGGCTTTATGCTAACTTCTCCTTTAAATGGCAGATTAAATGTTTTGTATATTTTCTCTAAATCTTCATTTTCTTCTGCTACCGCAAGATGGAAATTTTTAGAAATAGAATCGACTAATTTATCAATATCTTCTTTTGTATTGTGTCTGGTCAATGTAAATCGCAATCCTGATTTATGATTGGGCACCACAGGAAAAGTAGCTGTATTCACATACAAACCGTCTGCTAATACACGTTGAATTAAATTATGTGTAACCTTTATCGATCCAGTTCCTATAAAGTAAATCGGAGTTTCATTTGAAGAAGCATTTGTCAAATTATGTTCTTCTAATTTGGTATTTAAATACTCCATTAGCTCCTTTAAATCATTTTGATATTCCTGAATTTTATCTGACAGAAGGATTTCTGCACAACCAATAGCCGCTCCAACATTTGAGGGAGATAAAGGATGGGTGTACGAAAGAATACCGCCATATACATCCACCTTTCTATGCATTTCTAGATCGTTAAATACCGCAATTCCTCCAATACTTCCAAATCCTTTTGCAAGCGTACTAATTAATACAACTCTATCGCTGTGTTTAAAGTCTTCAAAAAGACTTCCAGAACCATTCTTACCCGTCCAACCAACACCATGTGCATCGTCAAAATACAAATGCAATTTTGGATATTTCTCTAGTAAATTGAGTAGTTCTTTTTTAGGAGGAAGATCCCCATACATGGAATAAACACCATCTGCCATGTACCATATTTTATCATATTGGTTGTAGCCCTTTTTGATAAAGTCTTCCAGCATTTCCATGTTATTATGGCGAATCATTTTCACCATCGTCCCTTGCAGCTTAGAATACTGGCAAGGATACTGCACACTGTAATGAACTTGCTGATCCAGAATAATCAAATCATTAGGACCGATAATCGTTCCAATTACCGACTGGTGCGTTACAGAAGTTGATGTATACAACACAACCGGATGATTGTCAAATATTTTACTAATAAGTCCGTCTAGCTCCTGTAAATAGGGTGCTTTTACATAAGATCTAGAAATGGAAAAATGAGAACCATACTTATCTAGCAACTCATGACTTTTTTCTAAAAGACGAGGATGCTTTTCTAAACCTAAGTATCCACAGGTTCCAAAATTTATAAGTTCATTCTCATTGATTTTTAGATAATGACCATTGAATTCTTCTTCCTGAGAATTTAGGTGCATTATCTTCTTCTTTTTTGCCGATGTAAAAACCGAATCTATTACATCATAGGGGTTGTTGTGTTTAATTTTAGCCAAAATTTGGGGATTTAGTTATGGTGGTTTATATAACTTCAGGCATTTATTTACTCACGAATACTGTAATGATAAACAAAAAGTGTAGGTCTTTCTATTAATCGTAAGAAAAGTTTTATCTCATTTAAAGTGTGCATATAATATGGCACAAAAATACAATAATTTGCCTAAATAATTAGAAAATAAAAAAAGAGCAACCTATATAAAGTGCTCTTAATGAAATAATTGTAAGAATTTACTACAGCTTATTTTTACTATCTATAATTATTGTAACGGGACCATCATTTAATAAACGAACTTTCATATCAGCGCCAAATATGCCTGTTTGAACTTTTCTCCCCAACTCCTTTTCTAGTTTATGTACAAAATTCTCGTACAAAGGAATGGCGATGTCTGGCTTAGCAGCCTTTATGTACGAGGGACGGTTTCCTTTCTTAGTAGCAGCATGTAGTGTAAATTGGCTAACTACAATAACCTCCCCTGCTATATCCTGCAGTGATAAGTTCATCACTTCATTCTCATCATTAAAAATACGAATATTAGCAACTTTAGTCACCAACCAGTCTATGTCTTCTTGTGAGTCGGCTTCTTCAATACCTATCAAAATTAATAGTCCTTTTTGAATGCTGGCTACACAATTAGTATCAATTGTTACAGAAGCCTCTGCAACACGTTGTAAAACTATTTTCATATCTTAATAATCCGTTCTCTTTCAATTTATTATTGATGCTAAAAATTAATTGAAAAGCAATTAGAATTAATCTCTTCCTTTATCACTTTCCATTCTGTCCTCATTGTAAATATCAGTGCGGTAATTCTCCTCATCCCCTTCTAATATTTTCAAATAACTATTGTAACGAGACCATGCAATTTCGTCATTTTCTAGAGCGGCTTTTACTGCGCACTTCGGTTCTTCTTTGTGCAGGCAATTATTGAATTTGCACTGATCTTTTAACTTAAAAAATTCAGGAAAATAACCGCTAATTTCTGCTGGCTCCATATCTACCATTCCAAAACCTTTGATTCCAGGTGTATCTATTATACTGGCTCCAAAAGACAGATCATACATTTCTGCAAATGTAGTGGTGTGTTGTCCTTGTTTACTAGCATCCGAAATAGTTTTGGTTTTCAAATGCAAAGAAGGCTCCATTGCATTCACTAATGTTGATTTCCCCACACCCGAATGTCCCGAAAACATGCTCACTTTTCCAATCATCATTTCCTTCAAGGCATCAATTCCTTTCATTTCAGTAGAAGAAACTCTAAGGCATTTGTAGCCTACTTCTTGATAAACATGTTGCATATACAATTGTTCTTCAAGGGTTGCCTCATCTAAAGTATCTATTTTATTAAAAACTAATACCGTTTCAATACCATAGGCTTCCGCAGTTATTAGAAAACGGTCAATAAAGTTAAATGTAGTTGGTGGATTGTTTACGGTAATCAATAAAAAGACACGGTCAATATTGGATGCAATTATGTGCATCTGGTGTGATAAATTTACTGATTTTCGAACAATATAATTCTTTCTTTCATGAATATGGTGAATCGTTCCTGTAACAGTATCTGAGGATTCTTCCAGTTCATAATCTACGATATCACCAACCGCAATAGGGTTAGTGCTTTTAATTCCTTGAATACGGAATTTCCCCTTCATACGGCATTCTATAAAATCACCTTGTTCTGATTTTACAGTATACCAACTTCCTGTAGATTTATATACGGTTCCTGTCATAGTGCAAAGGTAAAATTTTGTTTCAAGTTTAAAGTTTAAAGTTTAAAGTTTTTACTGCTGATTACCAATAAAAAAATCTCCACAACTTTACTGATAAGCTGCGGAGATTTATTGTCTTTCTTAACAATTATAAAAAGTAGCGCGAACTCTGACGTTCTTATTTCATTTTTAATTCTCAATTATTAAATTTGATAAGGGAAATTCCTCCCTACTTTTCTCATCATTCTTTCCATCATAGCACTTGGAGAACTCATTACATCTTCATTCATTTGCTTATAAAATCTCCATAATAATTCTCCATCTTTACCATTATTGATCTGCATCGTTAATTCCCCTGTAGCCACCTTACCGGTGCCAAAACCTATCAAAAGTGATTTTACAATAGCAGCACCTTCACTACCTGTTTTCTCATAAGCATAACTACATTTGATAACAGCATCTACCCCTAAAATT
The DNA here is from genome assembly GCF_052113625.1 of Flavobacterium sp. W21_SRS_FM3. NCBI lineage: Bacteria > Pseudomonadati > Bacteroidota > Flavobacteriia > Flavobacteriales > Flavobacteriaceae > Flavobacterium > Flavobacterium sp. W21_SRS_FM3. The sequence goes on from NZ_JBGQOD010000009.1 coordinate 33,093, forward strand.
GTGGCTAATTCATCTGAGGTTAATTCATCCAATTTTTCAAACATATCATTTTTTTTCAACAAAGCATTCGTTCTATCGATATCCTGAACGGTAACTGAATAATCTGATGACTTTCTTAAAAGATAAGTATACATTCCTGATTGCATGTTTGCTCCTAAATTTCTTTCATCCTCTTTATTCGTAGCCTCATTAAAGTTTTTAGGCAATCTTTTAAATGAAATGGTAGCTTTAAAAGGTAATATGGCTACTGTTTTATGAGTAGCAATTTCCTGTTGTAAATTTTGAGACTCAAAAACTTGTTTCGCGCTGTCAAATTGAGAAAATCCCATCACTGAAGTAAATAGACAAATAAAAAGTAAAAATTTTTCTTTCATACTATGAAATTTAAGGTTAAAAATAATTCTCTCAATGATACAAAAAAACCTACAAATAAATTGTAGGTTTTAATAAATAATCGAGTTCTATAAAGAATTATGCATTAAGCACTTTATCTTGATGACCAATACTTTCTTGATGGATTGCCTTAAACATTTTAAGTATAAACTCTTCAGAAAGTCCTTTTTTCTCTCCTTCAAGAATCATTTTTCCTAAGATTTCATTCCAACGTTTGTTTTGTAGTACTGCAACGTTAGCGTCCTTCTTCACTTGACCAATTTCATCAGCTACTTTCATTCTTTTTCCTAGTAAATCCAGTAATGTAGCATCTAACACATCAATATTAGCTCTTAATTTAGCCATTTTTTGTGTAAACTCATCCGATGCGTCGTTTAATTTTCTAACTTTTAGATCTACAAAAATTTGTTTCAAGGCAGTTGGCGTCACTTGTTGTGCAGCATCACTCCAAGCATTATCTGGGTCAGTATGCGTTTCTATAATCATCCCATCATAATTTAAATCTAAGGCCTCTTGTGTTACTTCAAGAATCATATTACGATCACCTGTTATATGAGATGGGTCAATAATTAAAGGCAAGTCAGGAAATCTATTTTGCAATTCAATTGCGATTTGCCACTCCGGAATATTTCTGTATTTTGTTTTTTCGTAAGTAGAAAAACCTCTGTGAATTACTCCTAATTTTTCAATTCCTGCATTGTATAAACGCTCTACTCCACCTAACCATAAAGATAAATCTGGGTTAACAGGGTTTTTAACTAATACAATCTTTTTAGTTCCTTGCAAAGCATCGGCTAATTCTTGCATTGCAAAAGGATTAACTGTTGTTCTTGCTCCAACCCATAATACGTCAATATCATATTCTAAAGCTAATTTTACGTGAGCTGCGTTTGCAACTTCTGTTCCCATTAGCAATCCTGTTTCTTCCTTTGCTTTTTTCAACCATTTCAACCCTATCTCTCCTACACCTTCAAAACCTCCTGGACGCGTTCTTGGTTTCCAAATTCCCGCTCTAAATACACTTACATCAGAATCTTTCAATTCATGGGCAATTTTTAATACTTGTTCTTCTGTTTCAGCACTACAAGGTCCCGCGATCACAAATGGGTGAGTTAAATTGAAATCATTCAACCAATTTTTCATTTCCTTCTTGTTTTCCATCTTTTCTAATTGTTAATTTTATTATTTTTAATGTGTTGTTCTACTGTTATTGCTTTCTAAATAGGTTTGAATGTTTATTTTTTCACATTCATACCGTTCAATATTTCTTTTATTTTATTAACGCTTTCCATTTCTTCAAAAATAGCGTCGTAATCATCGTTTATTAATAAGTCTTTAAATTGAGTCAGGTTAGAAATATATTCTTCTAATGTCTCGATTACTTGCAGCTTATTTTGTTTAAAAATGGGCGTCCACATCGCCGGTGAACTTTTAGCCAGCCTTACTGTACTCTCAAAACCAGAACCCGCCATATCAAAAATATCTTGCTCGTGTTTCTCCTTATTGATTACTGTTTTTCCCAGCATAAAGGCACTTATATGAGACAAATGAGAAACATAAGCTATGTGCTTGTCGTGTGACTTAGGATCCATGTATCGAATACGCATCCCTAGTGCATTAAACAAATCCAAGGCTTTTTCTTGTAATTTAAACGCAGTACGCTCTACTTCACAAATAATATTTGTCTTGCCTTGATACAAGCCTTTAATAGCTGCTGAAGGTCCTGAAAATTCTGTACCTGCTATAGGATGTGTTGCAATAAAGTTTCTCCTTTTAGGGTGATTTGCTACTACTTCACATACCGGACTTTTAGTCGAACCCACTTCAAAAACAATAGTTTGTTCACCTATGCTATCTAAAACTTCAGGCAATACCACTAAGGCTACATCAACAGGCACCGATACAATCACAAAATCAGCTGTGGCCAGATTTTCTTTCTTGCCTTCGGCATCTATCACTCCAAGAGCAATGGCTTCATCAACATGTTTTTTATTAGTGTCAATACCGTAAACAGTTGCCTCAGGATGTATCGTTTTGATATCTAATCCCATGGAACCACCTATTAACCCTATTCCTATTATATATATGTTCATTTATTTATTATTTATCCTAATTGCTATTAGGAGCTAATCCTGCTATTCGTTTCAATCTTTAATGCTTTAACACAGCATTAAAGGATTTCCACTGCTATCAGGGCTAGGGTTTCTCGTTTTTCAACAATGGTATCGTTTTCTTAATTGCCCTAATCGAACCTGTCAATCGCTTCTTGTACTTTGGCTTCATCTACACATAATGAAAAACGAATATAACCTTCTCCATTACTACCAAAGATGGTGCCCGGTGTTATAAATAGGTGTTTTTCATAGAGAATTGTATCAATAAACTTTTCTGCAGATGTTACTCCTGCTGGTAATTTTGCCCATACAAATAATCCAACTCCATCTTTATACACCTCACAATTTAACTTTTCGGCTAATTTTTCTGTCAGTGCTCTGCGTTTTTTATAAATCAGGTTTTGCTCATCAAACCAAGATTTATCACACTTTAGTGCTGCTATGGCTCCTTTTTGAATACCGTAAAACATTCCGCTGTCCATATTACTTTTCACTTTTAAAATGGCGTCAATAGCTTCGGCATTTCCTAACACCATTCCTACTCTCCAGCCTGCCATATTAAAAGTCTTACTTAAAGAATTTAATTCTAAAGCAACCTCTTTGGCACCTTCAACTTGCAACAAACTCATTGGTTGCTCGTTCAAAACAAAACTATAGGGATTGTCGTTTATCAAAAGTATTTGGTGTTTTTTGGCGAAAGCCACTAACTTTTCAAATAATTCAATGCTTCCTCTGGAACCAGTAGGCATATGCGGGTAACCCAGCCACATGATTTTCACCTTACTTAAATCGAATTTCTCCAGTGCTTCAAAATCTGGTTCCCAGTTTGTACTTTCTTTTAAATCATAGTAAACAGGTACTGCACCCACTAAATTAGTCACTGATGTATATGTCGGATAGCCTGGATTCGGAATTAAAACATGGTCTCCTTCATTTAAAAAAGCAAGAGAGATGTGCATGATTCCTTCTTTAGAACCCATCAAAGGCAAAATTTCTGTCAAAGGATTTACCACCGCATCAAAATTATTCTTATAGAAGTCTGCCATTCCTTGTCTCAATTCTGGAAGGCCCTGATAACTTTGATATTGATGGGCATTCTCATCAGTAACTGCTGCTTGAATAGCAGCAATAACCGCTGGTGACGGACTTAAATCTGGACTACCAATACCCATATTGATAATGGATTTCCCTTCAGAAGCTAACTGCCTCACCTCTCTTAACTTAGAGGAGAAATAGTATTCTTCAATTGTATCTAATCTTTTTGCTGTTGTAATCATTACTGTTTTTTAAAATTCCGTTTCCCTTTTCAGGATATCACTTTTGACTACTTATGGTCTTGTATTTTTATATTCGCCTAAAACCTTGAAATATTCTGCCATTATTTTTAATAGTGACTTAGCTTTAGCATAATCGCTATACTTTTCAAAGGTCACATCTACAAAAAAAGAATACTTCCATGGGGTTTCAATTTTTGGTAAGGATTGTATCTTAGTTAAATTCATTTTACAATCACTCATCACATTTAAAACTGCTGCCAAACTCCCACGTTGATGATCCAATTCAAATTTTAATGAGGCTCTATTGATATCATTTTCTCCCACAAAGGAATTTTCTCTTTTTAGAATAACAAAACGTGTCATGTTATCATTGATAGTCTGAATTTCTGGCGCTACTATTTCTAAATCGTACATTGTAGCTGCAGTTTTGCTGGCAATAGCTGCAATTCCCTTGATATTGTATTCTTGTATTCTACGAGCCGTTTCTGCAGTATCCTTATCCTCGACTAATTTAATATTTGGATATTTTTTTAAGAATTCCATACATTGTAATAACGCCATCGGGTGGGAATGTACCTCTGTAATTTCATCAATTTTCTGACCTGGTAATGCCATTAAATTTTGATGAATTCGCAAATAATGTTCTCCTATAATGTGTAAATTATTTTTATCAATCAAAGCGTAATTTGGAATAATAGGACCCGCAATAGAATTCTCTATCGCCATCACCGCTTGTTCAGATTTCCCCGTTAACAAACTATCTACCAGTTCATCAAAAGACAAACATTCATCAATCTGAATGTTTTCACCAAAGTACTCTTGTGCCACCTGATGATGAAAAGAACCTCTAATTCCCTGTATTGCGATTTTTATTTCCATTTACTCCAAAAAAAAAATCCCGATTTGCATCGGGATTGTATATTTATAATAATAATTTAATTTTCTAATTAAATAACCATACGACAATCCCTATCCTCTTTCCAGAAGAAATAATAAGTATTGCTAAAATAAAATCGGTTATTCAACATGATTTTTGTTTTTGTGTATTGATTACATTGCGAATGTATAAATTATTTTTAGCCCACCAAAAAAAATATGGTATTTTAGTAAACTAAAAAAGAATTCTCTAAAAAACTGGTTTTAAATTACATAATAGTTAAAAAAATAGCCAGAAATCTTTTTTAAAATAAGACAATTATGCATATACCAAATTATTTTAAAAAGGCATTGCTGTAGAGAGCCATTTTTTTCCCTCTGAAATTCGAGCGATTAACATAGATGAAACCACATCTCCATTGGCATTTAATAAGGTTGCCATAGGATCAATTAAGGTTCCAACTATCATAGCAGCAGGAAGCGCTTGTTCCATTGGAAAGCCATAAATAGTAATCGCTAATATTTCCCCAATATATCCGCCATTAGGAATTCCGCCTTCCACTACAGAAACTATAACGGTAATACCTAAAGCAGTGAGTAAGGTCATTGGATCTGTAAAATCTTTTCCAAACATCGCAAAAATCACAGCAATTTTTATAATCGAAGACATACTGGATCCGTCTTTATGTAAGGGGGCACCTAGAGGAATGGCAACGTTTCTTATATATCCAGGCACTTTCATCTTCTCTGCAGCTTCTAAGTTAGCCGGTATTGTGGCAATACTACTGCAAGTTCCCAATGCAGTTAAGGCTGGTGTAATATTATTGCCCCAAAACACTTTTAATCCTAGTTTTCCACCAGCTATAAAAGCATATAAACTAAAAAACACAACAAAATAAAAAGCACAGACTCCATAATACAAACCAAGTGGTTTTGCATAAGCGCCAAATAACTGTGGCCCAAATATGCCCACTTGGTATGCAAAATAAGCGCCTAGTCCTACTGGAGCTGTTTTCATAATCATGTGTAAAAGCTGCTTCATTACTTCATTACCCGAATTTAAGAAACTTCTAAAACTTTCTCCTTTTTCTCCAGAACGCAAACTAGCAAAACCAATCAGGAAAGAAAATATAATTAAAGCCAGCATGCTTTTTCGAGATAGTAATTCATAAAAATCACTGGCAGTAAGTAATTGTGTGATTTGTGACCCTCCACTAGCGCTGTGCATATTTTCCAAAGGGATTTTTGAAATAATAATATCCTGATGAATTGGAAAAATGAATACCCCAACAATCATCAGAACTGCCGAAATTAATACTGTACTCAAGAAAACACCAATCACTATGACAAACAGCTTCCCTAATTTTTCCGACTTTTCTAAGCTGGCTATCGAAGAGGCTATTGTAAAAAATATTAATGGGATTATGGCGGTAAAAAGTAAATTTAAAAAAATATCACCCAAAGGCTTGATGATTTCTACATCTTTCCCAAATAGTAAACCTAGAACACTTCCAGCAATGATACCGCACAACAACCAAATTATACTGCTATAGGTTTTAAACAAACTTCCTGATTCAATACTTCCTTGACTCATATTTAATTATTTTTTATAAATATATAAATCTAATTGTCAAAATCATTCATACGTATCAAACTTTGCACTTAACCTAAAGAGTTTTATATATTGAGTATTGAAAAATAATAAAGCAATGATTTTTCTGTTTACTTTTGCTACAAATACTATATTATGTCAATAGAAGTTAATGCAATTTCAAAAAGTTACGGTACACAAAAAGCACTCGATACTATTTCGTTCTCCATTCAAAAAGGAGAAATTGTAGGTTTCTTGGGGCCAAATGGCGCCGGAAAATCTACTTTGATGAAAATATTAACAACTTATCTCGCTGCAGATTCAGGTACTGCATTGGTTAATGGGCATGATGTTTCTAGCAATGAAAAAGCTGTTCAACTATCTATTGGATACTTACCAGAACACAATCCGCTGTATTTGGATTTATACGTACGAGAATACTTGGCTTTTAATGCTGATGTTTATAAGGTTTCTACATCCCGAATTGAGGAAGTTATACAGTTGACTGGTTTAAGTTCTGAAAGTCATAAAAAAATTAGTCAATTATCTAAGGGCTACCGCCAGCGTGTGGGCTTAGCAAATGCGTTACTCCACAATCCTGATGTACTAATTCTAGATGAACCAACAACAGGGTTAGACCCAAATCAGTTAATCGAAATTAGAAATGTTATTAAAAACGTAGGGAAAGACAAAACAGTTTTCCTTTCTACACATATCATGCAAGAGGTTGAAGCGATTTGCGATCGTGTGATCATTATCAATAATGGTAAAATTGTAGCCGATAAAAAACTAGATAGTCTGATTTCTGAAAACAAAGAACAAGTTATTGAAGTCGAATTTGATTATCAAATAGAAGAACAAGCCATTGCCAAAATTGAGAATCTAACCTCTTATAAAAACACCCATGATATGATCTGGGAATTAACTTTTAAAACGGATAAAGACATGCGTCCAGCAGTTTTTGATTTTGCAACCGCCAATGGTTTGAAAACATTACAGCTGAATCAAAAAAATAAGAATCTTGAAGCTGTCTTTAGAGAAATCACAAAATAGCTTAGCTGAAGTGAATTACTAATCATTAATCAAAAAGTCAAAAGCTCGTTTGAATAATTTCAAACGAGCTTTTGACTTTTTACAATATTCTTGTAATCGTGAATTCCTTAGCCCAGATAGCAGTGGAAATCCTTTTACTTTTTTCTTTAAAAAGTAAAAGATTGCAACAAATAGCTGGAAATGGCTCCTAATAAACTTTACAATTAGGATGTGTTTTTAAAAAACCTTGGCCGCTATTTGCCTGATATTTTCTGATTTTCCCATCGAATAATAATGCAATACTGGAACTCCCGCTGCTTTTAATTCTAAGGATTGCTGAATAGCCCACTCAATCCCTACTTGTCTCACGTCAGCATTTGTTTTGCATTTATCGACTGCATCAATTAAGTCTTCTGGCAAATCAATACGAAAAATTTGAGGTAAAATTTGCAAATGCCTTTGTACTGCAAGTGGTTTAATTCCTGGAATTATAGGAACCGTGATTCCCATTTCACGTGCTTTAGTGACAAACTCAAAATACTTGGCATTGTCAAAAAACATTTGGGTAACCACATAATCTGCACCCGAATCTACTTTTTCTTTCAATCTTTTTAAATCAGAAATCAATGAAGGAGATTCTAAATGCTTCTCAGGATAACCTGCTACTCCTATGCAAAAATCAGCTTTATTGTCAACATGCATTACATCGTGTAAATATTTCCCTTCGTTCAGTAACTTGATTTGTTGTACCAAGTCTACTGCAAAATTATTTCCACCCGGTTTTGGTACAAATGACTGTTCATCCTTCATTGCATCTCCGCGCAGTGCCATCACATTATTAATTCCTAAATAATGACAATCCACTAATAAATATTCTGTTTCTTCTTTGGTAAAACCACCACAAAGCACGTGTGGAACCGTATCAACATTGTATTTATGTTTAATCGAAGCACAAATACCCAAAGTACCAGGACGCATTCTGGTTAGTTTTTTGTCCAATAACCCATTGCCTTTATCCACATAAATAAACTCCTCACGAGAAGTGGTTACATCTATAAATGGCGGTTTAAACTCCATTAAAGGATCAATATTATCGTATAATTCCTGAATTCCTTTTCCTTTTTGAGGCGGTATAATTTCGAAAGAGAATAATGTTTTCTCTTTTGCTGCTTCTATATGTTGTGTTACTTTCATAGCCCCCTAACCCCCGAAGGGGGAATTATAATCGAGCTTAAAAAATACGACTCGACTTGGTTAATAATTATATATTTTTTCATTTTCTTACGTGTATAAATTAATCGTGTCTTCCACCCCCCCTCTTTTATTTACAAAGAATAGAGTTCCCCCTTCGGGGGATAGGGGGCATTAATCTGCGATATTTGGGTTCAGCCATTTCATAGCCATATCTGTAGAAATGCTTCTACGTTTAGCATAATCTATTACTTGGTCTTCTTTTATCTTTCCGAGTCCAAAATACTTACTTTGTGGATTTCCAAAATAATATCCAGAAACTGATGAGGCCGGCCACATCGCCATGCTCTCCGTCAAGGTTACTCCTATTTCCTTTTCAACATTTAATAATTTCCAGATCGTCGGTTTTTCTAAATGGTCTGGACAAGCAGGATAACCTGGTGCCGGACGAATTCCTTTATACTCTTCGGCAATCATAGCCTCAGTACTCATGTTCTCATCTGATGCGTATCCCCAAATTTCTTTACGTACTTTTTCGTGCAAGTATTCAGCAAAAGCCTCTGCAAAACGGTCTGCCAAAGCTTTAACCATTATCGAATTGTAATCGTCTAAATCTTTTTCGAATTCCGCTGCCCATTCGTCAACACCAAAACCAGTAGTAACACAAAACGCACCCATGTAATCCACTTTTCCATTATCTTTTGGAGCAATAAAATCAGCTAAAGCGATATTTGGCGCTCCTTTTGTTTTTTGAGATTGTTGGCGTAGCGTTAAGAACGTTTGTAATGGTTTTCCGTTTTCGTCCGTTAGTTCAATGTCATCATCGTTAATTTGATTCGCAGGGAAAATTCCGTAGATTCCTTTGGCAGTCAATTTCTTTTCTTTCAAAATCACCGCTAACATTTCCTGAGCATCTGCAAAAACCGAAGTCGCTTGTTCGCCAACAACATTGTCAGTTAAAATTGCTGGGTATTTACCAAACAATTCCCAAGTTCTAAAAAACGGAGTCCAGTCGATATAAGGAACTAATACTTCCAAATCGACTTCGATTACTTGTTCACCAATTAAATTTGGTTTCACAGGAGTAAAATTATCCCAATCCAGTTGTAATTTATTTTTACGCGCTTGTTCAATAGTCAAGAAATTCTTGTCACGCGAACGATTCAAAAATGTTTCTCTAAAGGCATCATATTCTGCTCTTATGTCGCTTGCATATACTTTCTTTTCACTATTCAATAAATTTCCAGCGACTGTCACGGCTCTTGATGCATCATTAACATGAATTACCGTTTCTCTATATTGAGGTGCAATTTTTACCGCAGTATGTGCTCGAGAAGTTGTTGCTCCACCAATCATTACTGGTATTTTCATCCCTTTCTTATCTAACTCTTTTGCCAAATAAACCATTTCGTCAAGAGAAGGTGTAATCAAGCCACTTAGTCCAATAATATCTACTTCGTGTTCTATTGCTGCTGCAATAATTTTTTCGGGTGCAACCATAACACCAAGATCTACAATCTCATAATTGTTACATGCCAGTACTACTGAAACAATATTTTTACCAATATCATGCACATCTCCCTTTACGGTTGCCATAAGAATTTTGCCCGCCCCCCTAGCCCCCGGAGGGGGAGCAGTTAGAGCGGAATTTATTTTACTTAAAACTTTATCCATATCAAACAAGACTTCGTCGTTTGAAAAACGAATCACTTGATATCCTTCTGAATTCAACCAAGCTGTCCTTTGAGCATCACTTGATTGATTTTCTGGCAACTGATGAGTTAATCCATCAACTTCAACAATTACATTTTCTTTTAAGCATACAAAATCAGCTATATAATCTCCAATAATATGTTGCCTTCTAAATTTATAATTTTCTAATTGTTTACCACTCAATTCCTGCCATAACCTCTTTTCAGCATCTGTTGGTTGATTGCGCATTTTTTTAGCATGCTCTTTTAACAAACTATAATTTGCTCTATTAGCAGTTTCCCAATGTTTCGAGTCCTTAACTCCCCCTTTGGGGGCCGGGGGGCGTTTACTTGCTTCAATAAATGGTAATAAATAAGCCACTGCTTTTTTCATTACACGGGCTGATTTAACCACTTGTGGTAAAAACATTTTACCCGAACCAAATAAATCTCCCACCACATTCATTCCCGTCATCAAATTGATTTCGATAACTTCGATTGGTTTTGGAGCTGCTAAACGAGCTTCCTCAACATCTTCTTCAATAAATTGATCTACTCCTTTTACCAGCGAGTGCGTAATTCTTTCTTGAACGGTTCCTGAACGCCATTCTTGAACTGCCTTTTCATTACTTTTTACATCTCCTTTTACATTTTCGGCAAAATCTAATAAACGTTCTGTAGCATCATCCCGTCTATTCAAGATTACATCTTCAACATGTTCTAATAAATCTTTTGGAATCTCATCGTAAATAGAAAGCATTTCTGGATTTACGATTCCCATCGTCATTCCGTTTTGAATGGCATGATACAAGAAAACCGAGTGCATCGCTTCACGAACCGTATCATTCCCTCTAAAAGAAAACGACACATTACTCACCCCTCCACTAATGTGTGCATGCGGTAAATTTTCGCGAACCCATTTAGTCCCTCTGAAGAAATCCAACGCATTCAGGCGGTGTTCTTCCATTCCTGTTGCTACGGGGAATATATTCAAATCGAAAATAATATCCTGCGGAGGAAAACCCACTTTATTCACTAATATATCATACGATCGTTGGCAAATTTCTACTCTACGATCGTAATTATCCGCCTGTCCCGTTTCATCAAAAGCCATGATAATTGCCGCAGCACCATAGCGCTTAATCAATTTAGCATGATGAATGAATTGCTCTTCTCCTTCTTTTAACGAAATTGAGTTCACCACACATTTCCCTTGCACTACTTTTAAACCTGCTTCGATAATATCCCATTTCGAACTATCAATCATGATAGGCACGCGCGAAATATCGGGTTCGGCAGCAATTAAATTTAGGAATTTTGTCATGGCATATTCGCCATCCAGCATTCCTTCATCCATATTAATATCGATGATTTGTGCGCCACCTTCCACTTGCTCTTTTGCAATGCTCAAGGCTTCTTCGTATTTTTCTTCCTTGATTAACCGAAGGAATTTTCTAGAACCTGTAACATTGGTACGTTCTCCAATATTCACAAATACGCTATCTGGCGTAATGATTAAAGGCTCTAATCCCGATAATACAAGGTTTTTTCTAGTTTCTGCTTGTGCCATTTTTATTTTTCATTTACTTAGTCTCTAAAAACCTTTGAGTCTAAGTTTTGTTATATTCTTCTTTTTTGGGAGTGTCCCTCCGTAAAAACTGCGGGTCGGGCTATGCGCTGCAAGTCCTCGATCTTCCTTCGTCCTGAAATAAATTCAGTACAATTCAGGCTGTGGGCTTTTCACTACACACGAGCGAAGCGAACTGGCGAAGCAATCCCTCACGCAACATTCCAATTGTTATTGTGAGTAAAGAAGCTATCTCACCCCCTATTATCTTCATTCTGGAATCCTGCAAGGTTTTCAAAACCTTGTAGGTTTGTTTATTAATTCAACTTCTCAATTCATACCTACAAGGTTCAAAAAAACCTTGCAGGAAACATAGAGAAAAACAATACATGAATTTTATGTTAGACGTGATAAATCGCGTCTCTACGTTACATCGTAGCCGTTGAAACTCTTGGTTTATAATCTTTAGCGATATCAGCAATTAACTTGATGTGTTCTGGCGTTGTACCGCAACATCCACCTATGATGTTTACTAAATTATCGTCTAGGTAAGCTTTAATTTGCGCTTGCATTTCCTGTGGCGTTTCATCGTATTCTCCAAAAGCGTTTGGCAATCCTGCATTAGGATGTGCCGAAACATTAAATGAAGTATTTTGGGATAAAGTCTGTAAATACGGTTTCAACAAATCGGCTCCAAGAGCACAATTGAAACCAACGCTCAATAATGGAATATGTGAAACAGAAACCAAAAATGCTTCAACTGTTTGCCCAGAAAGTGTTCTTCCAGACGCATCGGTAATGGTTCCTGAAACCATAATTGGAATATCGATATTGCGTTCTTCCTTTACTTCTTCGATAGCAAAAAGCGCCGCTTTGGCATTTAGTGTGTCGAAAATAGTTTCTACTAATAAAATATCACTTCCTCCATCAATTAACGCTTCTACTTGTTGCTTGTAGGCAATGCGCAAATCATCAAAAGTCACCGCTCGATAACCTGGATCGTTTACATCTGGTGACATACTTGCTGTTCTGTTTGTTGGTCCTATTGAACCCGCTACAAAACGAGGTTTGTCTGGATTTTTGGCTGTAAATTCATCCGCTACTTCACGCGCTAATTTTGCCGATTCGTAGTTTAATTCATATACAAAATCTTCCAAGTGATAATCGGCCATACCTATAGTTGTTCCCGAGAAAGTATTGGTTTCAACAATATCAGCACCAGCTTCAAAATAAGCGGCGTGAACTGCTTTTATTGCTTGGGGCTGTGTGAGTGATAATAAATCGTTGTTTCCTTTTAAAGAATGTGGGAAATCTTTGAAACGTTCCCCACGGAAATCTTCTTCAGAGAAATTATAACGTTGCAACATGGTTCCCATGGCTCCATCCAGAACGAGTATGTTTTTTTTGATGGCTTCGTGAATGCTCCCCCTAACCCCCGAAGGGGGAATTCCTAAACTGTCTTTAATCTCTTTTGACATAACGTATGATAATTGAAATCTAGAAAATATTCTAAATCTGACATTTGATTATTAATTCCAAAAGTTCACTATTGTTTCTCTTTAGCCCTGATGGTAGCGGCATCCTATTGTGCCGGTGTTCGGCGCAATAGATATAGCGTACAGCGGGAAGGATCATGGCTGAAATGCACCAATCATCTGCTCTAAAAAAATAATATCGATATGTTGTCAAGAAAAGGTTTGAGAAATACTGTGGAAGTATTCTTGTGTTATCTATCTTAGATATTGAAACAAGTTCAACATAAAGTAGAATGTAGCACCTTCTTTAAAGATAAAGGGTTGCTAAGGTTTCATTGGGTCTTTCCCTCCGCCTTTCGTGATAACTTTCAATAAATATAGGAACAATGCAAAGAAAAGACATAGCGCTAATACTCGCAAGTATTAGCGCTATATTTTTTAACTTGTATGTGTGATTTTGTTAAACTATTGCTTTAACAACAGCTTTTGGAGCTTCTTTACGAGTTCCATCAAATCCGTCAACACCTGAAACTGTAGTATATTTCAACACATAACGTTTTCCTGGATTGATTATTTGATAAGCTGCCTGACACATTAATGTCGCTTCGTGGAAACCACAAAGGATTAATTTTAATTTACCAGGATAGGTATTCACATCACCTATGGCGAAAATACCTGGAATATTTGTTTGATAATCTAAGGCATTGTTTACTTTGATCGCGTTTTTCTCGATTTCAAGTCCCCAATTTCCTATCGGACCTAACTTTGGTGTCAGACCAAAAAGCGGAATGAAATAATCAGTTTCAATTTTACGGTGCGCCCCGTTCTCATCGATATCAATCGATTCAATATGTTCTGCTCCGTTGATTCCAACTACCTCAGCCGGTGTAATCATGCGTATTTTTCCTGAATCTTTTAATTCTTGTACTTTTTCTACAGAATCTAATGCCCCACGGAATTCATTACGACGGTGAATTAATGTCACTTCTGACGCGACATCTGTCAAGAAAATACTCCAGTCTAGCGCTGAGTCTCCTCCACCTGCTATTACTACTCTTTTGTCTCTAAACTCTTCAGGATCTTTAATGAAGTACTTGATACCTTTATTTTCATAGAAATTGATTCCGTCAATTAATGGTTTTCTTGGTTCAAAACTTCCTAAACCACCCGCAATGGCAATGACTTTAGCGTGGAATTGCGTTCCTTCATTTGAAGTCACAATAAAACTACCATCTTCTTGTTTTTCTATTGTTTCAGCACGCTCTCCAAGGGTAAAGCCAGGTTCGAACTGCTTGATTTGTTCCATTAGATTATCTACTAAATCTCCTGCTAATACTTCAGGAAATCCTGGAATATCGTAAATTGGTTTTTTAGGATATAATTCTGAAAGTTGCCCACCAGCTTGTGGTAAAGCATCTAGTATATGACATTTTAATTTTAATAATCCTGCTTCAAAAACGGCAAATAAACCAGTTGGTCCGGCTCCTATTATAAGGATATCTGTTTCAATCATATTGTTTCAATTTTACCTCCCCCCGCCCCCTCCAATCCCGATAGCTATCGGGAAGGGGAGACTAGGCGGAGTTACTTATGTTATATTTGTTCTTACTAATTATTATTTTTACAAATGAACGAATGATTCTTCCTTAATTAAATGATAAATATCATTCGGATTCTTTGTTCTTTTCTCTTTATTCTATTCTCTATGCTCTTTATTTTTCAACGACTCCGTAATGGCATTCATCTTCTGAACTTTATCTTCAAAATCTCCTTTTAAGGTTTTGCGATATTCGTTTAGATTTTCGACCATCTTATTAATATCCTCCGGAATTACTTCTTCAAAAAACTCTCTTAGTCTTTTGGCCGTTGTAGGTGATTTTCCATTGGTTGAAATAGCTATTTTTACATTTCCTTTGGTTACAATTCCTCCTAAATAATAATCACATAAATCCGGTGTATCGGCAATATTGCAAATCAAGTATCTTTCTCCTGACAGATCATAAATTCTTTTATTGACTTCAAGATCATCGGTGCACGCAATAACCATATGCCGTTTTTTGAGCATTTTTTTCTTGAACTTCTTCATAGTCAACTTCACGGACTGATGTTTATTGACCAGTGTTACTAGTTCTGGTAGAAACCACGGTGCTACAACCTCGACATTAGCATTTGGACTGGACTTCAATAAAAAACTTAATTTTTCCAGTCCTACATTTCCTCCACCCACAATCAATACGTTCATATTGTGCAGTTTTAAAAACACAGGATACAATTCATTCCTTTCCATAAACTAATAGTTTGTTATGATTGGATTTTAACTCTTTGTAAAACCCTTTCCTCTTCTTACTATCGCCTACTACAGCTCCAATTATAATTATGGCAGGCGAACTTAACTGCTGCTCCGCAACAACCTTTTGGATGGTATTTATTGTTCCAATCCCAACTTTTTCTTCAGGAGTGGTTCCGTTTTGTATGATCGCAACGGCTGTCTCTCCCTTAGATTCTTTTTGGAAAATGGCTACAATTTGATCCAACTTACTCATCCCCATTAACACTACTACAGTAGCTGAAGATTGAGCTGCCAAGGCAATATCTGTTGATAATTGACGAGACGAAGTTGTTCCTGTTATTACCCAAAAACTTTCCGAAACACCTCTTTTTGTCAACGGAATTCCTTGATAAGCTGGAACCGCTATAGCCGATGAAATTCCAGGAACAACAAATGTAGGAATTCCAAAGCTTTCTACATAGTCTATTTCTTCACTTCCTCGACCAAAAATAAAAGGATCTCCACCCTTAAGACGTACAACGTGACCATAAGTCAAGGCGTTATCTACAATTAGTTGGTTGATTTGGTCCTGCGTGTAGGCATGACATCCTTTTCTTTTTCCAACAAATAGTTTTAGCGCTTTTTTAGGAGCGTAACTTAGTAATTCGTCATTTGCTAAAGCATCATATAAAACCACATTAGCTTCTGCCAATGCTTTCGCACCTTTGATCGTCAACAAATCTGGATCACCCGGACCTGCTCCTACTAAAGTTACTTTTGGTTCTATTAAACTATGCATTTGCTAAATCTTTAGTTCTATATGTTTCTATATTTTGAAAGAAATCAATTGCTTCTTGTATGTATTTTTTGGCGAAAGCTTCAGAAGGTTCATTTTGATTGATTTGGTATACCAAATCTTTAAAAGTGCCATTCAGCCCGATTTTATTTGTCTCAACAAAAACAGTATCAAATAAATTAATGATGCCTGCATGGTGATTTGTTTTTTGGTTTTCAGCCAATAACAACGCTTTTGCCCCGTTTACAAATCCTGCATACGCCAAGTAAATCGCATCAGCCCATTTTTTATCCTCGAATGCTTCTTGAGCGAAAGTCAGCTTGTCTTTGGCTTCTAAAAGTAAAGTCGCAACCAAGTCAATTACAACACCAGCACATTCCCCTACTCCAACTGCTTTTACATAATTATCAGCATTTCCCCAGTCGATAAAATCTTCGTCTGTAAGATTGGTTACATCCGCTAACGGTTTCAAGAATTCGTAAAAATACTTTTGTCCTTTCGCATCATAATAATCTAAGAATGCTAATCCATTAGCATTAGCTTCAAAATCATTTAAAATAAAACGCAAGGCATCTGGTCCTCTACGGCTTGGAATCTTAATTACTTTATCAGAAAAACGTCCTTTTCCATCTCCTAGAATTCCACCACCAAGTAATACTTGTAAAGCAGGAGCTACTAATTTACCTGAGTTGATAGACATTCCTTGAAAACCAATTGAAGACATGTTGTGTTGCCCACAAGCATTCATACAACCACTTATTTTAATGGTGATTTCGCGATTCTCTTTGTATTGCGGGAATTCTAATTTCAATACTCTTTCTAATTCTTCGGCAATTCCAGTGCTGCTTGCAATACCCAAATTACAAGTATCTGTACCCGGGCAAGCTGTAATATCGCCAATTGTATCGTACCCTAAAGTTACAAAGTCTAATTTGGCTAATTCTTGGTAGAAGAAAGGTAAATTTTCTTCTTTTATATTTCTTAGAACAATGTTTTGCTTTAATGAAAAACGCAATTCATTGGCTCCGTAATTTTTAATTAATTCGGCCAAAGCTCTTGCTTTGTCCGTATAAAAATCTCCTAAAAGCACTTTGATACCAATAGCTACATAACCGGCTTGTTTTTGAGCGATTACATTTGATTTTTTCCACGCTTCAAAAGCAGCAATATCCTCGATAGTTACTGTTGGTACATCTAACAAAGTTGCTGGAATTTCACGGTCAAAAGCAGTAGTATCAATTTCAACTGTTTGGTAAGACAATGCTTTTTTCTCTTCGTCAACTAAACGTAAAAATTCGTCTCTACCAATATCTTTGATTAAGAATTTCATACGTGCTTTTAAACGTTTGGCTCTTTCACCATGACGATCAAAAACTCTTAAAACCCCTTCTGTTGTTGGAATGATTTGGTTTACTGGAATAAATTCTGATAGTAATTCAGCGTGATGTGGTTGCGAACCTAATCCTCCACCTAGCATTACTTTGAAACCGCGTTCGCCATTAACAATTTTTGGAATAAATCCTAAATCATGCAAATAACTCAAGGCCGTATCTTTATCAGAAGATGAAAACGACATTTTGAATTTACGTCCCATTTCTTGACAAATAGGATTTCTCAAGAAAAACTGAAACATAGCGTGTGCATAAGGCGACACATCAAAAGGTTCGTCAACATCAACTCCTGCTAATTCACTTGCTGTAATATTTCTAACCGTGTTACCACATGCTTCACGCAATGTAATATCATCTTTTGCAAGGTTTGCCCAAAGTTCTGGTGTTCTATCTAAACTCACGTAGTGAATCTGAATATCCTGACGCGTAGTGATATGCAAACGTCCTGTTGAATACTCATCAGAAACTTTAGTAATACGCACTAATTGTTCGCTAGTCACTTTACCATATGGCAATTTGATACGAATCATTTGCACGCCTTCTTGACGTTGCCCGTAAACACCACGTGCTAAACGCAGACTACGAAAACGTTCATCATCAATCTTACCGTCTTTGAATAGTGCAATTTTTCTTTCTAAATCGATGATCTCTTTTTGAACAATCGGATTTTCTATTTCGGTTCTAAAACTTTCCATACATCTTTACTATTATCCTCCCCCCAGCCCCCTCCGAAGGAGGGGGAGCCATTGAGGAGCTTTATTGTGTTATATTCTGGTTGTAAAATACTTAACCACAAAGTTTATCTACAAACATTTTCTACAATCTCTCCCTCCCCTTTGGGGAGGGCTGGGGTGGGGATTCCTATCGAATAAATCCTACTCCCGCAGTTGTATTACTTGCTGCATCGATTAAGATAAAAGCACCATTTGATTTGTTATCATTGTAAGCATCAAAATATAAGGCTTTGCTCAACTTAATATTTACTTCTCCAATTTCGTTAATTGCTAAATGAGACGCTTCTGTAGTTCCTGAAAAATCAGTTGCAATTACGTTTTTGACGCTGTCAATTTTAGCCAAAACTCGGTTCGTGTTGTGTTGTACAAAATATTTTGCTCCAGGAACTAATTTTTTACTGTCCATCCAACAAACTGTTGTATTGATATCCTTCTCCACTTTAGGCAATTCAGATGATTTTACAATCATATCTCCTCTAGTCACATTGATATCATTTTCTAATTCGATTGTAATCGAAGAACCTACTGAAGCTTCATCATATTGCTTATCAAAAAAGTGAATGTTTGACACTTTCGATTCTGTTAAAGAAGGCAAAACCGTTACAGCATCTCCAACTTTTATATTATTTCCGTATAATTTTCCAGCATATCCTCTAAAATCGTGATACTCTTCTGTTTTTGGTCTGATAACTGTTTGCACTGGAAAACGAGCTTTTCCTTTTTCATATACATCTGCAGGCTCTAAAGCTTCAAGGTGTTCTAAAATTGTTTGTCCTTCGTACCACGGCATTCCACCTAAAGATTCCACCACATTATCACCAGTCAAAGCACTCAAAGGAATATAACTTACGTTTTGTTCTTTGAAAGTACTTTTAGCATTCAATGCTTCAAAGTCGGCTTTAATTTTATTGTAAACTTCTTCAGAATAATCAACCAAATCCATTTTGTTTACCGCAACAATTACCTCTTTTACTCTCAATAAATTATTGATAAAAAAGTGACGGTACGTTTGCTCTATAACTCCTTTACGAGCATCAATCAAAATAATCGATACTTGTGAAGTTGAAGCTCCAGTAACCATGTTTCGTGTATATTCTACGTGACCTGGAGTATCAGCAATAATGTAACTTTTCTTTGCTGTAGAAAAATAAATGTGAGCTACATCAATCGTAATTCCTTGTTCTCTCTCGGCAACTAAACCGTCAGTAGCCAAAGAAAAATCCAAATAATCATATCCTTTTTGCCTGCTACTTTTCTCTATTGCTTCCAGTTTGTCTGTAGTCAAAGATTGCGTATCGTATAATAATCTCCCGATTAAAGTACTCTTTCCGTCATCTACACTTCCTGCTGTTGCTATTTTTAAAACTTCCATTTTATATATTTTATTTCAGGTTTAAAGTTTCAAGTTATAAAACTCCTTACCTTAAATCTTTTAATTTTTAAATCCTTGAATCTTTCAATTGGTATTCTAAAAGTATCCTTGTTGTTTTCTTTTCTCCATTGCTGCCTCCGAACGTTTATCATCTATTCTAGCGCCACGTTCAGAAATTGTAGAAGCCCTAATTTCGCCTACGACCTCAGAAATTGTTGCTGCATAAGAATCAACAGCTGCTGTACAGCTCATATCTCCAACAGTTCTAAAACGGACAATTCGCTCCTGGATTTCTTCGTTTTCTTCTTGGTAAACAAAAGGAGAGTGTGACCAAATCATTCCATCCCTCAAGAACACTTTACGTTTGTGAGAGAAGTAAATTGAAGGGATCTCGATTTGTTCTTGTTCGATATAACTCCAAACATCTAATTCTGTCCAGTTTGAAATAGGAAAAACACGTACGTTTTGTCCGTTTTCAATTTTACCGTTTAATAAATCAAACAATTCCGGACGTTGGTTTTTTTCATCCCACTGACCAAAATCATCACGAACCGAAAAAATACGTTCTTTAGCTCTCGCTTTTTCTTCATCTCTACGCGCACCACCTATACAAGCATCAAATTTAAATTCATCAATCGCATCTAGAAGTGTTGTAGTTTGCAAGCTGTTTCTACTAGAATATTTTCCAGTTTCTTCCACTACTTTACCTTCGTCGATAGCATCTTGTACATTACGAACTATTAATTCTAGACCTAATTCTTTAACTAATCTATCTCTAAATTCAATTGTTTCAGGAAAATTATGTCCTGTATCTACATGCAATAACGGAAAAGGAATTTTAGCTGGGAAAAATGCTTTTTGCGCTAATCTCACTAATGTAATAGAATCTTTTCCACCAGAAAAAAGCAATACTGGTTTGTCAAATTGAGAAATAACTTCTCTGAAAATGTATATCGCTTCGCTTTCTAATGCGTTTGTTTTTAATATCGTACTCATTGTTTTTATTTTAATTCAAAAATTGAAAGATTCAAATATTGAAAGATTGATGTATTCTTTTAATTGAAATTATTTCTGGTGTAAACCACATTCTTTGTGACTTGATTCCCACCACCATCTTCCGGCTCTGATGTCTTCTCCCTCGGCGATTGCTCTGGTACAAGGCGCACAGCCGATGCTTATAAATCCTTTTTTATGTAAAGTATTTTGAGGGACATTGTTTAGTTCCAAATACTCTTCAACTTCATTCAAAGTCCATTTTAATAATGGATTGAATTTGATTATTTCGAATTTTGCATCGTACTCGAAAAGGTCTAAATCATTTCTATTTTCGGATTGTTCCGCTCTTAAACCAGTAATCCAGACCGCATTTCCTTTTAAAGCTTTAGTCAGTGGTACTACTTTCCTGATAAAACAACACTCTTTTCTATTCTCCACAGATTGGTAAAAGCTATTTGGCCCTTTTGCATTTAGAAGATTTTGAACATCCGTAGCTTCAGGAAAATATACTTCAATATGTTTATTATACTTTTTCAATGTTTTATGAAAAACTTCGTATGTTTCTTGAAACAGGCGCCCAGTATCTAAAGTAAAAATATTGATAGTAGCATTACTAGTTGCTATCAATGCCGTTATCACCTGATCTTCTTGTCCGAAAGAAGTTGAAAAAACCACTTTATCTTCGTATTGATCTGCCAAAAAAGCAAAAGTCTCCTCAATTGAAAATTCTTTTGTTTTTTCTATTAAAGTGTGAACTGTCGCTATGCTCATTTCTTATTTTTCTTTGTTAAAAATCTATTACCCTATAGATTTAGTAGATTACTACGCAAAAGTAGTATTAATTTACAAACCACAAAATAAAAAAATACTTTTTATTGAAAAAAATGAATTGCTTATACGCTCACAAAAAGCATGTTATACCGCTATTTTAGCACAATGTTATTAAATCCACTTAAAATCTCAGCCCCTATCTTCATATTCTTAAAATATGACCCTTCGTTTTGTCAAAACTTTAATTTTAAATTATATTTTATATTAGTCTACTTATCCTATAGGTTAATAAATAAATAGTTGTTATTTTTGCTCAAAATATTTCTTGTATGGATTTTCAAATAGGACTAATAGTTGCAGGTTTAACCGTAGGTTTTATAGTAGGCTTGACTGGCGTAGGAGGTGGATCTTTAATGACACCTATTTTGTTATGGTTTGGAATCCCGCCTACAACTGCGGTAGGTACAGACTTATTATATGCTGCATTTACCAAGATGGGTGGCGTTTATGTGCATCACAAAAAAAAGAATATTGACTGGTCTATAACTGGATGGCTTTCTCTAGGAAGTGTTCCTGCAGCATTATTAACTCTATGGATTTTACACAGTATAAAAACGGACATCACTGCACTCAATGCCGTTATTAAATACAGTTTAGGCTGGGCATTACTGTTAACTTCAATTGCCGTACTATTCAAAAAGAAGCTTTTAATTTTGTCACAAAAACATTCTGGGGATAAATTTCACAGCGAGAGCAAAACGCAAAACTTACTAACGGTTGCTATAGGTGTTCTTCTGGGCGCAACAGTCACTTTAACATCAATTGGTGCTGGCGCTTTGGGTACGGTAACCTTATTCTTTTTATATCCATTATTAGCGACACCTAGATTAGTAGGTACAGAAATTGCTCATGCGGTTCCATTAACACTTGTTGCTGGGCTAGGACATGCTACTATGGGAAATTTAGATTTAGGCTTACTGAGCCAATTACTTATTGGCTCTCTACCTGGTATTTTTATAGGAAGTATGCTTAGCGGAAAAGTTCCGGACCTGTTCCTTCGAAATGCTATCGCAGGAATGTTGTTTTTCGTAGGATATAAACTCGTTTTTATGATATAGTTTAGTCTCTCATTAATTCCATAAAAAATACCCTTTCACTGATTTGTACATTGAAAGGGTATTTTTTATGAAATATTAATACTTAAAAAGCGATATCTGCCAGTGTATTGTTTTCCAATATAATTAAAGTATTATCACGCACTTCAGTCATAAGTTTACGTACAGCACAAGAAACCTCATCTTGACAGTCGTCACATTTTTCATAAAAGTTATGACTAGCACAAGGCAGAAGAGCAATAGGCCCTTCTAGAATTCGGTATACCTTAGCCATATTGATTTCCTTCGGGTCTTTGATCAAATAATAACCGCCGCCTTTTCCTTTTTTTGCACCTAAAAAACCAGAATTACGCAAAAGCAATAAAATACTTTCTAAAAACTTAATCGAAATATTTTCGCTTTTTGCAATATCAGCAATAGCAACTGGAGTTTGATCTTCTTGGCGAGCCAAAAATGTCAAGGCCTTTATTCCGTATTTTGTTTTCTTTGAAAGCATATTTTAAATTGAATAGTTGAGTCAGATAAATGAATACTTAAAATCCAACATCAAATATCGTAATTTTTTAAGATAAAGCTTGCTCTAAATCGCCAATAACATCATTTACGGTTTCTAATCCTACTGAAACGCGAACTAAACCATCTGTAATACTAACTGCTAACCTCTCTTCAACCGATAATTTACTATGCGTTGTAGATGCAGGATGTGTAACGATAGTTCTGGTATCTCCTAGATTTGGTGACAACGAACACAATCGTATCTTGTCTAAAAATGCTCTACCTGCTTCAATTCCTCCTTTTATTTCAAAAGCCACAATGTTACCACCTAACTTCATTTGTTTTTTGGCGATGTCATGTTGTGGATGTGATTTCAAGAAAGGATATTTGACAGTATTAACTTGAGGGTGACTTTCCAAAAACTCAGCAACTTTCATTGCATTTTCGCAGTGTCTATCAACACGAATAGCCAAAGTTTCTAAACTTTTCGATAGTACCCAAGCATTAAATGGTGATAAAGAAGGACCTGTAAGTCGGGAGAAAAGATAAATTTCTTTGATCAAATCTTCGTTACCTACGGTAACTCCTCCTAAAACTCTTCCTTGTCCGTCAATTAATTTTGTCGCCGAATGTACTACCAAGTGTGCTCCCCATTTTATAGGTTGTTGAATGTAAGGAGTAGCAAAACAATTGTCTATAATTAAAATCAAATTATGCTTTTTGGCAATATCCCCTAGTAATTCCAAATCGATAATATCAACCGCTGGATTCGTAGGTGATTCAGCAAATAGAATTTTGGTATTTGGCTTTATGAAGCTTTCAATTGTCTCTGGCTTATTAATATCAAAATAAGTTGTTTCAATATTCCATTTTGGAAAATATTTAACAAACAAAGAGTGAGTTGCACCAAAAACACTGCTAGAAGAAACAATATGATCTCCTGATTGCAACAAAGCAGCAAAAGTAGAGTATACTGCTGCCATACCAGATGCGAAGGCAAAACCAGCTTCAGCACCTTCCATTTTACAAACTTTGTTTATAAATTCGTTGGTATTTGGATTGCTATATCGGCTATAAATATTTCTATCTTTCTCTTCTGCAAAGGAAGCCCGCATATCTTCGGCATCTTCAAATACAAAACTTGACGTTAAGTACAAAGGAACCGAATGTTCTAAGAATTGTGTTCTTTCTAATTGGTTGCGTATGGCTTGGGTTTCGAAACCGTATTCTTGTTCGTTCATCTTATTTTGTTTAAAGTTTAAGGTTTCAAGTTGTTGCAATTTATAAATCCTAAGCTCATTCCCTTAAACCAATAATTTTTATTTTTAAATTGTAGCTAATTCAACATCATTGAGAACCACTTTGTAATGTATTGTTGCTGTAGGTTCTAATGTTTTAGAAACCGAACAGTATTTATCAAAAGACAACTGCGCTGCTTTTGCGGCTTTGTCTTCTTTTATGTTTCCTTCTAAATAAAAAACCAAGTGGATATCTTTAAATGGCTTTGCTTCTCCTACTTGCACTCTTTCACCTTCAACCTCAGCTCTGAAAGAAGTGATTTCCTGGCGTTGTTTTTTCAAGATTGAAATAATGTCAATAGCGCTACATCCTGCAACTCCCATTAATACTAATTCCATCGGACTTGGTCCTTGATCATCGCCACCAAATTCTGGACGGCTATCTACATTCACAATATGTCCACGTTCGTTTTTTAATTCGAAATGGAAATTGTCGTTTACTCTATTTAATGTGATTTTCATGTTTGTTTTATTATTTGAACGTGGATAAAACGGTGTTGCTATCGCAAAATACGGATTTTAAACGCGGATTTTATTAAATTTCACCATCTTGTAAATTCCCCCCTTCGGGGGCTAGGGGGCTTCTAACCTTTATCGGACAATCTTAATATATCTCCAAAAACACCTCTGGCAGTAACTGCTGATCCAGCTCCAGCTCCTTGAATAACAATTGGTCGATCTCCGTATGATTCGGTATAGATTTCGAAGAAAGAATCAGATCCTTTCAATCCTCCCAAAGCGGTATCCGAAGGTACGGAAACTAATTTCACTTCCAAAATTCCTTTATCATTTTGTAAATCACCAGACAGTTCCCCAATATAACGCAGCACATGATTTGGTTTTTGATCTGTTTTGATTTTATCATAAATAGGATCAAATTCTTTTAATTTAGTCAAGAAATCAGCGGCGCTTCCTTCACGTAAATGTTCTGGAATTAAATTTTGAATGTCAATTTCTTCAAATTCATTTTGTAAGTCTAATTCTCTAGCCAGGATCAATAATTTTCTTCCTACATCATTTCCACCTAAATCTTCTCTTGGGTCAGGCTCCGTGAATCCGCTGTCAATTGCTTCTTTCAAAATTTCACTAAAAGGAACATCCTTGGCAGAAAAATTATTGAATAAGTAGCTCAAAGTACCAGAGAAAACACCTTTGATTTTAGTGATATTTTCTCCTGAAAGATGCAACAATTTTATGGTATCAATGAGTGGCAATCCTGCACCTACATTAGTTTCATACAAGTAATTCTTTTGATTATCAGCCAGTACTTTTCGCAATTCTTTATAGAAACCATAACTTAAAGTATTCGCCACTTTATTGGACGAGATCAAATCAAAACTATTTTCGGCAAGCGGAATGTAGTTTTCTACAAAAGTGGCACTAGCCGTATTGTCAATGGCAATTAAATTCTCTAGATGATGCTCATTTGCATAAGCAATAACATCAGCAATTGTATAAGGCGCTTCGTTAGCTTGAATTTCGTTTTTCCAGTTAGCCGAAACTCCATTTTTATTTAGAAGCACTCGTTTAGAATTGGCAATAGCAAACACATTCAATTTGATGTCTTTCCTTTTCTCAATGGCCTTCGCCGATTCTAAAATCTGATTAATTAAGGTTCCACCCACTAATCCATGACCAAAAATGGCAATATTGATTTTCTTAGCTACTCCAAAAATTTCCCCGTGAATTACATTCAGTGCTTTGTTAAGTTCTGATTTCTTAACCACTAAACTCACATTTTTACCTGTCACCGTATTATTGAAAAGGATGGGAACAATTTTATTTTTTATTAAAGCCGTATATGGCTTATGAAAAGTGCTTAAATCCTGACCAATAATTGAAATTACAGATACATTATCAGTCACCGTGATTTTATTGACATCCTTAGAGTAGAAATCATTTTCGAATTCTTTTTCGAGTTGAATCATTGCTTTTGTCGCTTTATCAGCAGCTACTACAAGTCCAATTCCCCTTTCTGAAGAACCTTGCGAAATGATGCTTACACTAATATCGTTATCTCCCATAACTCTAAAAATTCGCGCATCAACACCCGTTTTCCCTAACAATCCTCTGCCTTCTAAGTTTACTAGAGATACATTTTCTAGGACGGACAAGGTTTTAATTCCAGCGGCATTTGAATTAGAAGTGATTAGGGTCCCATTATTTTCATGATTGAACGTATTCAGGATTCGAAGTGGGATGTTTTTTTCTAAAAGAGGAATGATTGTTTTGGCGTGCAAAATATTCGCACCAAAATTAGCCATCTCATTCGCCTCATTATAAGACAAGGATTCTATTTTTTTAGCATCAAGTACCAACTCCGGGTTAGCAGTATAGATTCCGTCCACATGTGTGAAATTTTGTAGTTCTTCGGCATTGATATAATTAGCAATCAATGAAGCTGTATAATTGCTGCCGTTTCTTCCCAAGGTTGTGGTTTCTTGTTTCCCATTCGAACCAATAAAGCCGGTAAGTACAAGAATAACGTTTTTATTATCTTTAAAAACTTGGATGACGTTTTTCTTCGAAATAGCATCAAAAGGTTGCGCATCACCAAAATTGGAGTCGGTAATAATCAATTCTCTAGTGTCTGCTAATTTCGCAGGAATGTTTTTTTCGTTCAACAAAAACACTAATAACTTAGCCGAGAGTAGTTCTCCTTGTGCAAGCACCTGGTCTTTGATTTTAGCACTATAATCACCAATCAACCTAACACCTTCAAAAAGCTTATCTAATTTATCAAATTCTGCCGCAAAATCAACATTCTCAAAACCATCCTTTTGATAGGTTTTAAAACTTTCTAATAATGGTTTGTAATTACCGTTTTTAGCAGCTATGGTCAAAATATCATCAAGTTCATCTGTAGCTTTTCCTCTTGCCGAAACCACGACAGCAAATTGTTCTTCTTTTTTTACCTTATCTTCTATAATGTCTAAAACGGTAGCGATACCACCGCCATTAGCTAAAGATTTCCCACCAAATTTTACTATTTTCATCTGCTTTTTATTTTTAAAAACAACTTCTAATAAATTGTCTAATTGTTCGTATTCCATCAAAAAGGCGTCATGGCCATGTTGAGAGTCAATCTCACTATAGAATACATTATTTTTAAATTTTTTGATTTCGTTATAGGTTTCTCTATTCTCCTTTGCGGTAAAAAACAAATCTGAATTGATTCCTACAATGTATATGTTAGCATCTACCCTAGAAATAATCGTTTCTAGCGATTCCTGATTGCGCGTAATATCAATTGTTTTCAATAGTTGATTCATCATCTTGTAGGCCGCCAGCTGAAATCTTTTTTCTAACTTTTCTCCGTGGTAGTTTAACCAACTCTCTACTTGAAAAGTTTCTAGCTGTACGTTGATGTCTCTATTGAATTTTTCTTTGAAAGATTCAGGCGTGCGGTAGCATAACATGGCGTGAATACGCGCATCTTCAATGGGTTTTTTAGAATTATTGAGAATTTGCTCTTGTAGGTAGCAATTAGCAATTAACCAGTCTGTCGATTTCCAATCTGTAGCTATAGGAATAAAGTTTTGCGCTAGTTTAGGCTCTAAGGCCAAAATTTCCCAAGCAATTCCGCCACCTACAGATCCGCCGATGAGTGCAAATAATTGATCAATCTTTAAAAACCGAAGCCCTTCGATAAATATTCTAGCAATATCTCTTGCGATAAAATCTCGGTAATTTTCGATAGTAATTGAGTTGAAGCCATTACCTGGAACATCAAAAGCTACAATGGTATATTTTCTAGTATCGATTGTTTTGTCAACTCCCACAATATCATTCCACCAACCGGATTCTCCTATCACTTGAGAATTTCCCGTCAAGGCATGATTTATTAAAATAATGGGAGCAGTATGCAAAGGAGCACCAAAAACTTGATAACTTAAGTTAAGGCTAGCATAGACAGCACCATTGTGTGTGGTGAAATTGTGTAATGTAATATGTGTTGGTTTATTTTCCAATGTCAAATCTTTTATTGATTTTGATTTGTATTTGGAAATATTAGAAAGAAAAAACTAGTTGTAAACTAGAAAAATTCTTGTTGTTATCTTTCCACTTTTGGGAGTGGTAGAATGCAGCACCTTCTTCGATAAATCGAAGGGTTGCTAAGGCTTCATCGGGTCTATTCCCTCGTCCTTTCTTTATAACATTTCAATACGTTTGTGAACTTAATGGTACAAATTAACTATTAATTTAATTAACAAGCAAATATTATTTATCAAGATTTCTTCTAAAAAAAAATAGACAACAAAAAAACGCAAGGCATCGCTGAACTAAACAATTCAGAAATTACTCGCGTGAAAATCAGTATAGAGACCGTACGTTATCAATTAGATAAAAAGTGTATCATTCTCTTTTGAATACATCAAAAACTGCAATGAATTAGGGACTTTGTTTAAGTCATTCGCATTTGTTGTATTGATTCCGAATCGTGGATTAATCAAATCATCTACTGATATATTAATCATATTTTTTTTAGTTTTTAAATTCCTCAAAAAACTAACTGCCCTGGTAATTCTGTTTGTTGCCCCCATAATATTCACTTTTTAATTGTTGTACTTTGTATTGTATTTTTTCTTGATATCCTTTTGTAAATTGCTACTTGAAAAAAACCAGTGAGTTAAATTTTATAATTGTTCTGTCTTGTTAAATCATTTTATATTAAATAAAAAAGCCTTCCATTTTAATGGGAGGCTTTTACTATTATATGGTATATATAAAGTGATCACGACCCGACAGATCTCTCTGAACCAGTTTTGGCATTTTTATAAATATTTAAATTTATTCTTGGTATTTTCATATGGCAAATTTGAGGATTTTAGAGTTACTTTCCTAATGATAATCAATATTTTAACGCAATTTTTTACCATTTATTAAAATCTTATAAATCGAGATTATAATACTATAACTATTAACCTACAATTATGAAAAATGCGACTTCAAATAGTTTTTATTTACTCTAGTTTAGCCATTTTTATTGTTATGCGTAGATGATTAAATCCTAAAGATATATTGTTGATAAAAGCACCACACTAACTGAAATTTTACTCCATATTTTTTTAATTCCAAAAAATAGCGAAGTTTAATTTGCAATTCAAAATGGTTTCATACCTTTGCACCCGAATATAAGAGGAAAAATTTGAACTGATTGCAACCTCTTCATAATGAAACGAATTCATTATGGATGCTGAAAATTTTTCAGTAGAAAAAAATGCTAAAGCAGAAACTCTTCTTTAGCGCTATATTGTTGCAATCCCTTTTTCTCAAATTAATTAAAAATACTATTTATTATGGCCTATTTATTTACGTCAGAATCTGTGAGTGAGGGACATCCAGACAAAATTGCAGATCAAATATCAGACGCATTAATTGATAATTTTTTAGCATTTGATGCTAATTCAAAAGTTGCATGTGAAACTTTAGTAACTACAGGTCAAGTTATTTTGGCTGGGGAGGTAAAGTCAAACACCTACTTAGATGTGCAGCAAATTGCTCGCGATGTAATCAAGAAAATTGGTTACACAAAAAGCGCCTATATGTTTGAAGCAGAGTCATGCGGAATTCTTTCGGCTATTCACGAGCAATCAGCAGATATCAATCAAGGTGTCGACCGTTCTAGCCCAGAGGAGCAAGGAGCAGGTGACCAAGGAATGATGTTTGGTTACGCTACAAATGAAACGGAAAATTACATGCCATTGGCACTTGATTTATCTCATAAATTACTACAAGAATTAGCCCTATTAAGACGCGAAAATAAAGAAATAACTTATTTACGTCCAGACGCTAAGTCTCAAGTAACACTTGAATACAGTGACGATAACAAACCAACTCGTATTGATGCGATTGTTATTTCTACTCAACATGACGATTTTGATGAAGAGCCAGCTATGCTTGCTAAAATTAAAAAAGACATTGTTGACATTTTGATTCCTAGAATCATTGCTAAAAATCCAGCAAGTGCACATTTATTCAATGATAAAATTCAATACCACATTAATCCTACAGGTAAATTTGTTATTGGTGGACCGCATGGAGATACTGGTTTAACGGGAAGAAAAATCATTGTAGACACTTATGGTGGTAAAGGTGCTCACGGTGGTGGTGCATTCTCTGGTAAAGATCCAAGTAAAGTAGATAGAAGTGCTGCCTATGCAACACGTCATATTGCTAAAAACTTAGTAGCAGCTGGTGTTGCTGATGAAATTTTAGTACAAGTTTCCTATGCTATTGGTGTAGCCAAACCTATGGGAATCTTCATTGACACTTATGGAACATCAAAAGTGAACTTAACGAATGGCGAAATCGCTAAAAAGGTAGAAGCTATTTTTGACATGCGTCCATACTTTATTGAGCAACGTTTAAAATTAAGAAACCCTATTTATAGTGAGACAGCAGCTTACGGTCATATGGGACGTACTCCAGAAACTGTAACTAAAACATTCTCTGCTCCTGGTGGAAATGAAAAAACAGTTACCGTTGAATTGTTTACTTGGGAAAAATTAGATTTTGTTGACCAAGTAAAAACAGCTTTTGGATTGTAATTCCAATATTAAGAACCTAAATTAGATTCTTAACCCTACTTACTGAACCCCGAATTTTGCTAATGCAACATTCGGGGTTTTTGTTTGCAACATTTTACCATAACAGAAATTAAAATAATTGCAATAAAACATAAAATAAGACCTAATCATTATTTTTGTACTTTGCAATCCTTATGAAAAAGCCATATGTTTTATTTTTATTATTAACTTTCATTTTTGCGAAAGCTCAAAATGAACCTATTGTAGCTTCAAAAATAAATTCTATCCCTTCGCGATTTGAAAATAATATAGGATTTGACGTATTTGGATTCTTCTATTTCATTAAGGACAATGTACTTTTTAAAACAAACGATAAGCAAACCTTTGAATATAAAAATATCTCCCTTGGTAATTTAACGGATGTTACTATCGAAAACCCCCTCAAGATTGTACTTTTCTACGAAAATTTTAACAGTATAATCTTATTAGACAATCAGCTAAATGAAGTGCAAAACATTAATCTGTTAGAGAACAGTAATCCAATTACGGCAACAGCTGTTGGTTTGTCTCTCAACAATCAATTGTGGATCTATAATAGTCTTGATCAAAAATTAGGGCTTTATGATTATTTAAAAAATACTTATAAACCTATCTCCAATCCTCTTATAGAAACAATCAAAGAGACTCATTCTAGCTTCAATTATTTCTTTTGGATAGACAATAAAAACAACTACTATAGTTGTGACATCTTTGGCAAAATAAGGACTCTAGGAAAAATACCTGATTATGACTTAGTTAAAATTATAAATGAAGAGGAAATTATCTACACTAAAAACGGAAATTTATATTTAGTTAACATGATTAAAAACGAAAAATATCAAATTGAAATTTTAGAAAAAACCTTTGAAAATTTCTATTACAAAGACCAAATTTTAGCTATTTTTACATCGGAAGGAATTATCAATTATAAAATCACAATACCGTAATGCACATAGCAGTAGCAGGAAATATAGGATCTGGAAAAACAACTTTAACTCGTTTACTAGCTAAACAATTCAAATGGGAACCCCATTTTGAAGACGTAGTTGACAATCCTTACCTCGATGATTTTTACCACCAAATGGAACGTTGGTCCTTCAATTTACAAATATATTTCTTAAATAGTCGTTTTCGACAAGTGATGCAAATTCGCGAAAGCGGAAAGAAAATCATACAGGATAGAACTATTTATGAAGACGCACATATCTTTGCTCCTAACCTATATTCAATGGGGTTAATGACTAATAGAGATTTTCAAAATTACTCTTCCCTTTTTGAATTAATGGAATCTACGGTAAAGGCACCAGACTTGTTGATCTATTTAAGAAGTTCAATACCCAATCTTGTAGGGCAAATTCACAAACGAGGACGTGAGTATGAAAACTCCATCTCAATTGATTATCTGAGTCGTTTGAACGAACGTTATGAAGCTTGGATTCATACTTACGATCGAGGAAAATTGTTAATTATTGACGTAGACAATATCAATTTTGTAGATAATCCAGAAGATCTAGGAACTATTTTTAATCGAATTGATGCCGAACTAAACGGCTTGTTTTAATTTATTTACAGTTATACACCAATACTATAAACTGCATCCTTTTATAAGATACAAATAAAAAGCCCCGCAAATGCGGGACTTTTTTTATACATAATTCTAATGTAATTGAGAGCGCTACTTCGCTGCATCAATTTTGGCTTGAACTTCAGCATCCGTACCTTCAAATACTTGAGTTTCTACCTTTCCGTTTACAGTTGTCGTTATGGTTCCCACCACAGTTCCATTGACATTCGTTTTTTCAATGGTTACTTCTTTAGAAGTTTCGTTATGCATGCTGTTTTGACCATGCATTCTATTTTGATTGTGCATCATGTGTTCACAAGCAGCATTAGTACAGCCTTTCGCTAGACATTCTTCTTTTGACATTGATGTACACGCTCCTGTAGTCATACAGCAGCTAGCTTTAGTATTAGTCAGCGTATGACTTCCGCTGCCTAATATAGGAGCCATTACTAAACCTATTAGACAAGTCAATTTAATCAAAATATTCATCGATGGGCCTGAAGTATCTTTAAAAGGATCGCCAACGGTATCGCCGGTTACAGCTGCCTTATGGGCATCAGAACCTTTGTAGGTCAATTCTCCGTTAATCAATACTCCTGCTTCAAAAGATTTTTTAGCGTTATCCCAAGCGCCTCCAGCGTTGTTTTGAAATACCGCCCAAAGTACACCCGAAACGGTTACTCCAGCCATGTACCCTCCTAACATCTCTGCAATAAGCTGGTTATTATCTGCATAAACTAACTTTCCTAACAAAACAATCGCGATAGGAAAACCTATAGTTAATATTCCCGGTAGCATCATTTCACGCAGCGCTGCTTTTGTCGAAATATCCACACATTTAGCATATTCTGGTTTGCCTGTACCTTCCATAATTCCAGGAATTTCCTTGAACTGGCGGCGAACTTCATAAACCATATCCATGGCTGCTTTTCCAACAGAGTTCATTGCTAAAGCAGAGAAAACCACCGGTATCATTCCACCAACAAACAACATGGCTAAAACAGGTGCTTTAAATATATTTATACCATCTATTCCTGTAAAGGTTACATAAGCTGCAAATAAAGCTAATGACGTTAATGCTGCTGACGCAATTGCAAAACCTTTCCCAGTTGCAGCCGTTGTATTTCCTACAGAATCTAATATATCAGTACGTGTACGTACTTCTTTTGGTAATTCACTCATTTCAGCAATACCTCCTGCATTATCGGAAATAGGTCCGAAAGCATCAATGGCAAGTTGCATTGCCGTTGTCGCCATCATTGCTGAAGCTGCTAAAGCGACACCATAGAATCCTGCAAAAGCATAGGATGTCCAGATTGCAGCAGCAAACAACAACACAGTTGGGAATGTGGAAATCATACCCGTTGCTAATCCTGCAATTACGTTTGTTCCTGCTCCTGTACTCGATTTTTGAACAATTGCCATAACTGGTTTTGTTCCTAATCCTGTGTAATACTCAGTTACCGATGAAATGACAGCACCTACCACTAAACCGACTATAGTAGCATAAAAAACACGCATTGACGAAATATCTTGTATTCCTTCACCAAAGAACTCCATTTTCATGGTTACAGGCAACATGTACTGCACTAAGAAATAACAAGCAATTGCTGTTAAACCAATAGAAACCCAGTTTCCAATATTCAGTGCTTTTTGCACTTGTGCCTCTTTAGCATTATTATCTGATATCTTTACTAACATGGTTCCCAGTATGGAAAATAAAATTCCGAAACCAGCAATTGCCATTGGCAATAATATAGGACCAATTCCGCCAAAAGCATCTTGAATACTGCCACCCATATCTTTAATCACATAATTCCCTAACACCATTGCTGCTAAAACGGTAGCGATATACGAACCAAATAAATCAGCACCCATACCGGCAACATCACCTACATTGTCTCCTACATTGTCCGCTATCGTTGCTGGATTACGAGGATCATCCTCTGGAATACCCGCTTCAACTTTTCCTACTAAATCAGCACCTACATCAGCGGCTTTAGTATAAATACCACCTCCCACACGTGCAAACAAGGCAATGGACTCTGCTCCAAGAGAGAATCCCGCTAAAGTTTCCAAAACGATAGTCATGTCTTCAGTTGAAGTCCATGTACCATTCATAAAAAAATGAAAAAAGAATATAAAAAAGGAGGTTAATCCCAATACAGCTAAGCCAGCTACTCCTAGTCCCATCACAGTACCACCACCAAAAGAAACCTTTAAGGCTTGTGGCAAACTTGTACGGGCTGCTTGTGTGGTTCTCACATTGGTTTTAGTGGCAATCTTCATTCCCATGTTCCCCGCAAGTGCTGAGAAAAAGGCACCAAAAACGAAGGCAACCACAATTAAAATATGCGTGGTAGGTACAAAATAAGAAACCGCAGTTAATGCGATACTTGCTCCCACCACAAAAAAGGTAAGTAATCTATATTCTGCTTGGAGAAAGGCCAAAGCACCTTCGTAGATATAATCTGAAATCTCTTTCATTTTACCGTCTCCGGCATCCTGTTTTAATACCCAAGCTCTTTTAATCGACATAAAAAGAAGACCAACAATTGCCATAGCAATTGGCAAATAAATCATAATTGCATTCATAAATTTGTTTTGGTTTTGGTTAATAATCAATAGTATACCAAACGAATTTAACAAAAAAAGCAATACTCTTAGTAGAATATTGCTTTTTTTACAAAAATGAGATGTTTAAATTATCTAATACTAAATAATCCTTCTGGTTTGTTTTCGATTGCATCAAAACGCTCTGTACATTTTTTAATAATGTCATACGCTTCATTTACATCTCCCCATCCACCAACATCAACTGTTTTATTTTCTAAATCTTTATACACTTGAAAAAAGTGCTCAATCTCTTTTAATAAATGCGGATTCATATCTGACAAGTCATTTAATGAATTCCAAATTGGATCAGATACAGGTACACAAATTACTTTCTCATCTGGTCCTTTATCATCTGCCATATGGAAAACTCCAATAGGCTTCACTTCCATTACACATCCAGGAAAAGTAGGTTCATTTACTAAAACCAATACATCTAATGGATCTCCATCTAAAGCTAATGTTTCTGGAATAAATCCATAATCAGCTGGGTACATCATTGAAGAAAATAACATTCTATCAAAACGCATTCTTTTGATTTCAAAATCGTACTCGTATTTGTTTCTACTTCCTCTTGGAATTTCGATTAACACATCGAAAGTGTTTATTTTATCTGCAGTCATTTTTATTTTTTATTATCTTAAATTCATTTTATGCGGTTGCAAAAGTAGTTTAAAAAGCTATTTATTACAAGAATAATCTATCTTAAAACGCAAGAATACAAAAGCTTCACTATTTAGTAACAAGAAAGTACTAAAGCACTTTCAATCAACAATAACTTATTATCCATAAACCATATTATTAAAGGGTTTGCACAGCATTCTTTTTAGCCCAGATAGCAGTGAAAATCCTTTTCTTTTTTTCTTTAAAAAAGAAAAGATTGCAACGTATAGCTGGATATAGCTACTAAAAATAAAAACCAAACGAGCCTTTTACAGAAAAACGTTGTGTATCTGGTGTGTTTAAATAATTCGCTCTCCAGGTGAAATCAATTCTAAACACCTTGAAGATGTTACCTATACCTGCACTGTACTCCCAGTACACCTCTTCGGGCGCGGTATACGTTAATCCAGAAGCATTAATGGCTCTGTTAGCATCTGATATGGTTCCATAAACGGCTTTAGCACCAATGATTTCTCTCCAATTCAATTTTCTCATAAATGGAATTCTAGCAAAAAGTCTTCCGCTAAAGTTGTGACTCCATTGTAAGGTTGCGTACTGATCAGTAACAAACTCATAGAAATTTAAATTAGTAAAGGTATTTTCGATGGTGAAATAAGTCTGATTTCCTGGAATGACACTCATTAAACCTAACGGAATTGTTCCAAAAGTCTTCCCCACTTCGACAATTACATTAGAGCGTCCGAGAGGTCCAATAATAATAGGTTGCTTGTAGTACAACTGGATCTTTTCATATTTAAAATCGCTATTTAGCAAGCCTTTAAAACCATGACTGTAATTCACGTAAAAACGACTAAAAGGACTATCAACATCACTGCGTTCTACTCCGTAGCCAATTGTTTTCCTATTGGGCGTATATTCAACTTGGAAATTCACCTCAGATTGATTGACCTTGCTTTCTATAGCGGTTTGTGATGCGTTTGTGTAGTAATCCAAACTAAAAGAATCTGATGCCGACTCTAAAGTACGGTAAGAAAAACCAGTTTGAAAAGTTAAGTTCTTAATAGGTTCAATTTCTACACCAACATTTGTTAAATTGATGTTTGTCAATTTACCATTACTTCCAGAAGAAAATAATGAGGACGAAGCAAAACTTCTTCCTAAAACATCATTAGTAGTAGTTAGACTCGCACCAATTTGTTCTATATCTCGTCTATTTCCTCCAGAGATTATGATTCGTTTTTTCTTATCGACCATCCACTTTCCAGACAGTCCAAACTTAAATTTATCATCGTCAAATCCATATGCAGTATATCCTTGTAATCGCCAAGTGTCATTAGGTCCAAAATAGGTTCTCCCTCCTACTCTTAGTCGTATTCCTTCGACCTCATTATAACCAAATGTAGAAAATATTGGTCCGTAGTCAAAGTTCCCCGACTGTATGTAGCCACTTCCTAAAATAGATACAAGATTATACAAATTCTGAAATTTCTTGACTGTTTGTAAGGTGTCCAGCATTTTATACACGCCTTTTTCATCTTTGTTAAGATTTTCAAAGCGGTTGTCATCCCAGTATTCATCTGATTTATTGTAGACCTCATTATCAATATAGTTCACCTCATCTTTATAAAACGCGACCGGTTTCTCTATATTAAATTTATGATTTTGATAGAGCGTTGTTCTTTTTCCATAAACACCTTTTGATTCATCTTTTTTATTCAAAGCAAAATCAGACATCATATAATCTCGTGTCAGTAAGAAAACCGAATCATTCTCTACTTCAAATTCCTGCTCGATGTAAATGTCTTTTACCCAGTTAATATTAGCACTTTTAGTCACTGCCATATTAATTTTTTTAATGGCATACGTAGTGTCGTTTACCCAAAAATCCCCCTTAAAGGTCAGTTCGTTTTTTCGTCTTGGATAAAAAACGATATTATAACACCACTTATTATTGATATAAGAACTGTCTCTTAGCACATAGTTGTAGACATCAATACCCGTTTTAGACAACGGACTGGTAAAACTTTTATCAAAAAATGTTAAATGATTATTGTAAATATCATAATCAGAGTACAAGTCTTTTACAAAA
This sequence comes from Flavobacterium sp. W21_SRS_FM3, assembly GCF_052113625.1. NCBI lineage: Bacteria > Pseudomonadati > Bacteroidota > Flavobacteriia > Flavobacteriales > Flavobacteriaceae > Flavobacterium > Flavobacterium sp. W21_SRS_FM3. The sequence goes on from NZ_JBGQOD010000009.1 coordinate 70,996, forward strand.
GACAAAATCTGTTGATTATTACTAAAACCTGAATTTTTATTGGCTTTTAATTTTTCTTTTACTTTTTTCAATTTGTTATTCCCATAAACATCTGATAGCGTCTCGTTGATAAAAATAGGCAAATATGTCTTTCCAGTAACTTTAGAAGTATCTACATGTTTGAAAATAAACTCCATGCCCTTGAAAAGTTTGTTTTGCATAAAAGCACTGTCTATCGTGTTCATGTCAAATTCTACTTTCTCGTACTTCTCCATTTGATACTGATCAAATTGATAGAGTCCGTTTTTACGTTTTCTCTCCCATATCTTTCTAAGAATATCAAGAGCGGGATTATTTTTCTTAGATGTTTTCCCAGTAAAAATGACTACTTCATTTAAACTTTCCATATCTTTTAATACGACAACCATATTATAGTTAACGGCTTTCTCCAATGTAATTTCACTATCAGAAAAACCGACTGATGTCGCAACCAAAACAGTATATGAATTGTCTGACTCTAAGTAAAATTTCCCATCTTCATTAGCTACCGTACCCTGATTTGAACCTTTAAAAGCAACATTAGCATAAGGAACAGCCTGCCTTTGTTTATCAACGATAATTCCGCTGACTTTTGTTTGTGCCATTAGCCCGTTTGTCACAAGCAATAATAAAAACACAATAAAAAAAACACTCTTTTTCATAATTCTACTTTAAAAAAAAAACTTCATCACACTAACGTATGATGAAGCTTTAATAGTATTGGAATATGTATTATTTATACATTACTTTTTTAACCGCTTTAATCACATCATCAGCATTTGGCAACCACTCCTTCAATAGTACTGGAGAATATGGCGCTGGTGTATCAGCAGTAGTAATTCTTTGAATAGGCGCATCAAGAAAATCAAAAGCGCGTTCTTGAACAATATAAGTAATTTCAGAGGCAACACTTGCAAAAGGCCAAGCCTCTTCAAGAACCACTAAACGATTTGTTTTCTTAACTGATTTCAAGATTGTATCATAATCTAAAGGACGTACTGTTCTTAAATCTACAATTTCACAAGAAATTCCTTCTTTTGCTAATTCTTCAGCAGCAATATGAGCTTCTTTAATAATTTTACCAAAAGATACGATAGTTACGTCTGTACCTTCACGTTTGATATCAGCTACACCTAGAGGAATAGTATATTCTCCTTCAGGAACCTCACCTTTATCACCATACATTTGCTCAGACTCCATAAAAATTACAGGATCATTATCTCGAATAGCTGCTTTTAATAAACCTTTAGCATCATAAACTGTAGATGGAACTACCACTTTTAAACCTGGAGTATTAGCAAACCAGTTTTCTAATGCTTGAGAGTGTGTTGCTCCTAATTGTCCTGCCGAAGCTGTTGGGCCACGAAAAACAATAGGTACATTAAATTGACCACCTGACATTTGACGCATTTTAGCAGCGTTATTGATAATTTGATCAATACCCACTAAACAAAAATTGAATGTCATGTATTCTACAATAGGACGACAACCATTCATTGCTGAACCCACTGCAATTCCAGTAAAACCTAACTCTGCAATAGGAGTATCAATAACTCTTTTTGCTCCAAATTCATCAAGCATTCCTTTTGATGCTTTATAAGCACCATTGTATTCAGCAACTTCTTCACCCATTAAATAAATGGACTCATCATGACGCATTTCTTCACTCATCGCTTCGCAAATGGCCTCTCTAAATTGTATCGTTCTCATATTTGTATTGTATATGTCTAATTTTCGAAAAGCAAAAATAAATATTTTAAATCACTTTTATGCATAAATTACTTTAAAATAATCAGGAGCTCTTTCCAGCTATATGCTATATCTTCCTGTGGCTAAAGCAGCCACAGGAAGGATGGGGCTGCTATCTGGGCTACGAAATCGTAATAGCTTCGTAAAAATATTATGCGCGCATAGTATATTATTCAATTTATTATTTTAAATTTGTAAAAGAAATTAAGAAAATAAAAAAATATAACCATGAAAATATTAGTTTGCATCAGCCACGTTCCTGATACTACTTCGAAGATAAACTTCGTTAATGGCGACTCAGAATTTGATACTAACGGAGTTCAATATGTAATCAATCCAAATGATGAATTTGGACTTACTAGAGCAATCTGGTTTCAAGAACAACAAGGCGCTACAGTTACTGTAGTAAATGTTGGAGGTCCTGAAACAGAGCCTACACTTAGAAAAGCATTAGCAATTGGTGCGAATGAAGCCATTCGTGTTAACGCAAATCCTACTGATGGATTTTTTGTAGCAAAACAATTAGCTGAAGTTATTAAAACTGGAGGTTACGATATTGTAATTGCAGGTAAAGAATCATTAGACTACAATGGTGGAATGGTACCTGGAATGATGGCAGGAATATTAGGATATAATTTCTTAAATTCTTGTACTAGCCTAACGGTTGATGGAACAAATGTAAAGGCGGTTCGTGAAATTGATGGTGGAAAAGAAACCGTTTCTACAACTTTACCTTTAATTATTGGGGGTCAAAAAGGCTTGGTTGAAGAAAAAGATTTGCGTATTCCTAATATGAGAGGAATTATGACTGCAAGAACTAAGGCATTAGCCGTAGTTGAACCAGTTGACGCAACAGCGGCTACTAGAGCGGTGAAGTTTGAGAAACCAGCTCCAAAATCAGCGGTGAAATTAGTATCAGCAGATAACTTAGATGAGTTAATTAACCTATTACACAACGAAGCTAAGGTAATTTAGTTTTTAGTATTCAGTTTAAAAAATCAATTTAATTCAGTTTTTAGTTTCAGTTTCAAATACTTTAAACCGCACACTTTAAACTTTTAAACAAAAAAATCATGTCAATATTAATATATGCAGAATCAGCAGAAGGAAAATTCAAAAAAGTAGCTTTTGAATTAGCTTCTTATGCAAAAAAAGTAGCTGAAACTTTGGGGACAACAGTAACAGCAGTAACAGTTAACGCTGGAGATGTTTCAGAATTAGCAAAATACGGAGTAGACAAAGTATTAAAAGTAACCAATGACAAATTAAGTGGCTTTACAGCAAAAGCATATGCTGATGTAATCAAACAGGCTGCTGAAAAAGAAAACACTAAAGTAGTTGTGCTATCTTCTACCACAGATAGTATTTACTTATCATCACTTGTTGCTGTAGCATTAAATGCAGGTTATGCTTCAAACGTTGTGGGACTTCCAGTTAGCACAGCGCCATTTCAAGTGAAAAGAAATGCGTTTTCAAATAAAGCCTTTAACATTACAGAAATCACTACTGATGTAAAAGTTTTAGGTCTTGCTAAAAACTCTTACGGTGTTTTTGAAAATGCATCTACACTTACAGAAGAAGACTTTAACCCAACAATTGGAGACAATGATTTTGGTGTAAAAGTTGATTCAGTAGAAAAAGTATCAGGAAAAGTTTCTATTGCTGATGCTGATATTGTGGTATCTGCAGGTCGTGGATTAAAAGGACCAGAAAATTGGGGCATGGTTGAAGAATTAGCTTCTGTACTTGGTGCAGCGACAGCATGTTCAAAACCAGTATCTGATTTAGGATGGAGACCTCATAGTGAGCACGTGGGACAAACAGGAAAACCTGTTGCAACTAACCTTTATATCGCTATTGGAATCTCAGGAGCTATTCAGCATATTGCAGGAATCAACTCTTCAAAAGTCAAAGTGGTAATTAATACTGACCCTGAAGCTCCTTTCTTTAAAGTAGCTGATTACGGTGTCGTAGGTGATGCTTTCGAAATCGTACCGCAATTAATTGAAAAATTAAAAGCATTCAAATCTCAACAAGCATAATTTAATTATTATTTAAATATTTTAGCTGCCTAAATATAGATAATCGTATCTTTGTTTTAGGCAGCTTTTTTTGTCTCCTATTTTTTTATTAAAATTGCACCCAAATTTAATAACAGAATTCAAAATCTCTAAATTAGGCACAAAGTGCCTTACAGTACAGCAATTATGAGCTTAGTTAAATTGTCAATAAAAGGAATCTCTTATAGTCAAACCCAAAATGGAGCGTATGCTTTAATTTTAAATGAAGTTGACGGTGAACGAAAATTACCTATCGTCATAGGTGCATTTGAAGCACAATCAATTGCTATAGCACTTGAAAAAGAAATCAAACCGCCGCGTCCATTGACCCATGATTTGTTTAAAAATTTTGCTGAGCGTTTTGACATTGTTGTAAAACAGGTCATCATACACAAATTAGTTGATGGTGTTTTTTACTCTAGCATTATTTGTGAAAGAGATAAAATCGAAGAAATAATCGATGCAAGAACATCTGATGCTATCGCTCTAGCGCTTCGTTTTAACGCGCCAATTTTTACTTACAAAAATATCTTAGATAAAGCGGGTATCTATCTTAAAGCAAACCCTCAAGAAACCGATAAGGATTCACAAGAAATTGATGACATCCTTTCGAATCCAGAAACCTTTGGTACTGAAGAAGAAACCAATCAATCGGGCAGAGCGTATATTAAACATAGTCTAGAAGAATTAAATGAATTACTTGCACAAGCGGTAGCCCATGAAGACTATGAAAAAGCAGCTAAAATTAGAGACGAAATCTCAAAAAGAGAATCGTAATTTATTTAAGCATACCAAAGCGTTTAAGCTGTATGGTAATTTTTAAAAGTCCCAAAACTATTTCCCAAATTCAAAAACCTCGATAATGAAGCAATATTTAGATTTAGTGCAACATGTAATGGAAAACGGTTGCCAAAAAGGTGATCGAACTGGAACTGGAACTAAAAGTGTATTTGGCTATCAAATGCGTTTTGACTTAAGTGAAGGTTTCCCAATGGTTACTACTAAAAAATTGCACCTAAAATCTATTATTTACGAATTGCTTTGGTTTTTAAAAGGGGACACTAATATCAATTACCTAAAAGAAAACGGAGTTAAAATTTGGGACGCTTGGGCAGATCAAAATGGAGATCTAGGACCGGTATATGGTCATCAATGGCGCAATTGGAATAGCGAAGAAATTGATCAGATCGCTGATTTAATTACCGAACTAAAAACAAATCCTAACAGTCGAAGAATGTTGGTCTCTGCCTGGAACCCATCGGTACTGCCAGACACAAAGAAATCTTTTGAGGAAAATGTGGCTAATAACAAAGCGGCTCTCCCTCCTTGTCATGCCTTTTTTCAGTTTTACGTCGCTGACGGAAAGCTTTCTTGCCAGTTGTACCAGCGGAGCGCTGATATCTTCTTAGGTGTTCCTTTCAACATCGCATCGTATGCATTACTTACTATGATGATAGCGCAAGTGTGTGACTTAGAAGCAGGAGAATTTATCCACACTTTTGGAGACGCACACATTTACAATAATCATTTTGAACAATTAGAAACACAGCTTGCAAGAGAGCCTAAGCAATTGCCAAAAATGATTTTAAATCCTGAGATAAAAAATATATTTGACTTTACATTTGATGACTTTACCTTAGAAGGTTATGAGCCACATGCTGGAATTAAAGGTAGTGTTGCTGTTTAAACCAGTATGACACTATTCTCAGAACCAGCAAAATCATTCCATTTAAAAGAATCGGCTTCTGGCTCATTGACAAATGCACCATCTACTACATATTTAAACTCATAGGAAGCGTCTTTATTCACATCAAAGACACCTTTAAAAGTTCCGTTTTTTAATTTATTTAAAGTTCCTTCGGCAACATTCCAATTGTTGAAATCACCAACAACTGCAGCATGATCTGCGTCTTTTGCAACAATAGAAAAAGTAACTTTACAAACAGGTTTCGTCTTAATAAATTGTTTCTTAATAGCCATAATCATTTCATTTTTAATGTTATAACACAAAGAAAACCATTTATCCCGAACTTTCAAACACACTAATACGATTTACTACAAAGGACAATTCTTTGTTAAATTTTAATAAATTTAATAATTTAGTATGCTTTAATTTTTCGAATAAAAAAAAGAAAACGATTGCACACTAAATATTACCCTTGAGCAAGGAAGACATTCAGAATTAAATTTTATCTTTAACATCAAAAATAAGACTTATGGAAAGAGAGCAGCATGAACTGTATGAATATGCCCGAAAAAGAATTAAACAAAAAAAAGGGCTTTATTATCATTTTGTATTTTTGTTTTTGGCCAGCTTATTCTTATTTATTTCTACTAAAATTTTTGATTTTAATCCCGACTCCAACTTATACATTTGGCTAATTACTATCTGGTTTTTTATTTTTTTGTTGCATTTTATTAAAGTGTACATTACTGATCGTTTTATGAACAAGAACTGGGAACGAGAACAAATCGATAGACTTGTTGGGCTACAGCAAAAGAAATTAGCCGAATTAGAAAAACAAATTGAAGACAATCAAAAACAAGATTTATAGCTAATGATTATCATGATAGCTGCAGCTGCAGAAAATAACGCATTGGGAAAAGACAATGAATTAGTCTGGCATTTACCTAATGATTTTAAGAGATTCAAGGCACTTACCTCTGGTCACCATATTATAATGGGGAGAAAAACGTTTGAAAGCTTCCCAAAACCGTTACCTAACCGTACACATATTGTCATTACCAGACAAAAAAATTACCAACCAGACGGTTGCATTGTTGTGAATAGCTTAGAAAAAGCAATCGCGCTATGCCCTAAAGAGGAAGACAGTTACATTATAGGTGGTGGAGAGATATATACGTTAGGAATGCCTTACTCAGATAAAATAGAACTTACCCGAGTGCATGATAATTTTGAAGCGGATGCTTTTTTTCCAGACATTAACCAAGATGAATGGGAACTCATACAGTCAGAGTTCCAAGCGAAAGATGAAAAACATCTCATTGATTTTACCTATCAAACCTTTGTTCGAAAATAAAAAGCAAAAAAAAAACACCCCGGCAAACTAGGGTGTTTTTTTTGTTTAAAACAATGATTGGGAAAATGGCTTACTCTTGAAAGAGAATTTGATATGATAACAAAAAAATTACACATGTTAATAATGCTCCAGAAATGAAGATTATAACATTTGAAGTTTCTTGAGAAAACATCTCAAAAAAGCCTTTAATACCAAATACCACGAAGGTACTAAAGACAAAGAAAATTAAAATTTCCAAAAACAAATTTAATCCTAAGAACGTATGTTGCGCTATAACTACATTACTGCTTTTTAAAGCAGCACCATCAAAGCAACTTACAAGAACAAGCGATATAACTAGCGCAAGAAGCAACCACTTGATTTGAGCCATTATTCCCTTTTTAATCATTGAAAAAATACCTTATATTTTTATACCGTAAAATTCGCCATTAATAACGTGTCTCACAATACCCACTTTTAGTGATATTTGCATTTATTTGAAAATAAATCGTAAACAGTGCAAAAGTCTATCTCATCCATATACATCTTTTGAACGTATATATTTTAGCTAGAGCCACTAAAACTAGATTGCATTAAAAACAGATGTATTATATTTGTGAAAATTTAAAAAAAATGTCAAAAAACATTACACCATATAAAAATTCAGAACTAGGTAAGAAAGAGCAGGTCGCTAAGATGTTTGACACAATATCTGGAAATTACGATAATTTAAATCGCGTTATTTCTTTTGGAATAGACGTGAAATGGAGAAAAAAAGTAGTAGCAATAGTAGCCAAATCAAACCCAAAAACCATTTTAGATATTGCTACTGGCACAGGTGATTTGGCAATTTTAATGGCGCAAACTAAAGCTACAAAAATTATAGGATTAGACATTTCTGCAGGAATGCTTGAAGTAGGTAAGAAAAAAATAGCCGAGAAAAAGCTTTCTAATACTATAGAGATGGTTTTGGCTGACTCTGAAAATATGCCTTTTGAAGACAACTATTTTGACGCTATCACTGTGGCTTTTGGAGTGCGTAATTTTGAAACTTTAGAAAAAGGATTAGCTGAAATTTTAAGAGTACTTAAACCTAATGGTGTTTTTGTTATTTTAGAAACTTCTGTTCCAGATAAGACACCATATAAACAAGGGTATAATTTTTACAGTAAAAATATTCTGCCATTAATAGGTAAATTGTTTTCTAAAGACAATGTTGCTTACGGCTATTTATCAGAATCGGCTGCTGCTTTCCCTTATGGAGAAGCCTTAAACAATATTTTACGAAAAGTAGGGTTTATAGATGTAGTAGCGATGCCTCAAACATTTGGTGTAGCCACCATTTATTCGGCTTCAAAAAAATAATACTGAAGGACACCCTCTGTACATATGAAAAAAATAGTTGTATTAGTTTTACTGGCTTTATCAATAACAGGAAATGCACAGTTTAGAAACAGCATGTTTGGCAAAGATCCCATTATCAATTTGGAGAACTTCCAGCAGCAGCGAGTCTATTTTGGCTATTATCTTGGTTTCAATAATTTTGATTTTAAAATCGATTATCGAACGGTAGGACCTGATATCCAAACAAAAAAAACTACAGGATTTAATGTGGGAATCGTTGGGGATTTAAAACTTCAGGAATACATCAATCTGCGTTTTGAACCCGGACTTTACTACACCAAGCGAGATTTATACTATCCTGGCTTTACGAATGAAATAGACGCCATTAGGGAGGTTAATAGTACTTATATCCATTTCCCCTTATTAGTAAAACTTTCTTCCTTGAGAACAGGAAATGTTCGCCCCTATCTTCTCGGCGGATTATCTGCCACCTTAAACTTATCTAGTAATGAGAAAGCACAGGATGACAACGCAGAACAAAAATTCAGAGTTAAAACCTGGACTACTAATTATGAGTTAGGTTTTGGAATTGATCTTTTCTCTGAATATTTTATCTTTTCACCATCGATACGAGGGGTTTTTGGAATAGGCGACGAACTAATTAGGGACAAAGATCCTAATAGTCCATGGACTGGAAATATTGAATCTTTAAAAACTAGAGCTGTCTTAATCAACTTTACTTTTCATTAAGACACGCTACCTATTTATCGTTTCTTCTAAACTCACTTAGGATAATTGCTGTAGCTGTGGCTACATTTAAACTTTCTGTTTTTTGAATTTCTCCAAAACGTGGAATAGACAACTTGTTTTTGATTATTTTCTCTAATTCTTCTGAAATTCCATTAGCTTCGTTACCCATGATGATAATCCCTTCTTTAGGCAACGTCGACTTATAAATAGAATCTCCATCCATGAAAGTTCCGAATAAAGGAAGTTTAGTAGTAGAAAAATGGGTGCTCAGGTCAATATAATTAACATTAACCCTAGTTATTGAACCCATTGTTGCCTGCACCACTTTAGGATTGTAAATGTCTACTGTTTCATTAGAACAAAGTAATTGTTTAATTCCAAACCAGTCACACAATCTTAAAATGGTACCTAAATTTCCAGGATCGCGTATGGCATCAAGAGCAACAATTAACCCTGAGTCAATGATTGTTTTCTCAGCAGGAATTTTAAAAACCGCTAAACAAGTATTAGGAGAAGATAGCGCACTGATTTTTTTCAAATCACTCTCGTGTACCAAGCTCTTTTTACTACTAGTGACCTCGTCAAAATCATTTTGAGTTGTGTACAAATGATCCAATTCTAAATCTGACTGAAGTAGTTCTTGAATCACTTTTACACCTTCGGCAAAAAATAATTGATGGGCGTTCCTAAACTTTTTTTGCTGTAAACTCGTTATAAGTTTTATTTGGTTTTTACTAACCATAAAAATATGTACTTTTGAATTAAATATTTTAGAACACTTGAAGAAAATTTCAACAAAAATATCATTATTTATTCTAATTGGAATAATTATATCTGCTTGTAACGCTGAAAAAAGAGTTCCTGACGGAAAACGACTTCTTACCAAAAACCAAATTGTAGTAAATGGTAAAGTCACCAATGAAGAAAATGCGTATAATCAATTATACCAAAAACCAAACAGCACCCTGCTCTTAGGTTATCCACTGCGTCTGAATCTCTATAATATTGCAAATCTTGAACCCGATTCTACCTATCACGCTAAATTTACTAATAATCCTGGTAAATATGAACGTAAAGCGAAATGGCTTTCGGCTAAACAAGTGGATCGTCTTGGAAAATCGTTTTGGTATCATGGCATACACGACTTCTTAAAAAAAGTAGGTGAACCACCCGTAATAATTGATAGCTCAAAAACAGCCAAATCTGTTTTACGTTTAAAGTATTACTATTTCAACAAAGGCTATTTTGATGTAAAATCAAATTATACCTTAGACAGTAGCAAACAAAAAAGAGGCAAGATAAAGTATGAAATTGCTTCTGGTAATCCCTATTTTATAGACACACTCAAAACATCTATAGCAACAGTTGCACTCGATTCTTTATATCAATTAAACAAAGACAATTCCGTAATTAAGTCTGGACAGCAATACAAGACTATTAATTTTGAAGATGAAAAAAACCGCATTACCACGCAGTTTAGAAACAACGGTGTTTATTATTTTCAGCCTACATATGTTAATTTTGATATTGACACCATTAACAAAGTCAACAAAGCCAATGTTAATTTAATCATTAACAATTACTCGTACCAAGACAAAGATTCTACAAGGACAGAACCTTTTAAAATTTACAAAATTAGTGATGTAAATATTTATACTGATTATGCGGCTAATAAAACGAATTTAAAAATTACGGATAGCGCAAATTATAAAAACTTTAATCTCTATAGCCATGATAAATTAAGGTACAAACCTTATGCTATTACTGACGCTATTTTTATTACAAAAGGAGGTTTATTTGCCGATAATAAAACGGTACTCACGACGCGATACCTTAATAATCTGAAAATATTCAATTACCCAAGTATTCAATATGAAGTAGATAAAAGGGATACTACCTATAGTTCACTCATTGCAAAAATTTATCTTACACCAAGAAAAAAATACAGCTTTGGAGCATCCTTTGATGTAACCCATTCTAATATTCAGGATATCGGTATTTCATTTAGTCCGGCATTGACTATTCGAAATATTTTCAGAGGAGCAGAAACTCTTGAAATTTCAGGGCGTGCCAACATTGGTTCATCAAAAGATTTAGCCAATCCCAATAATCAGTTTTTTAATGTCTCTGAGTATGGAGCCGACCTAAAACTGAGTATCCCTAGAATTTTTCTTCCTTTCTCTACTGACAAGATTATCCCAAAGAGCATGATTCCATCTACGCTAATGGCTGTGGGTTTTGCTAGACAAACTAATATTGGACTTGATAAAGAAAACTTCACGGGTGCCGTATCTTACAATTGGACCCCAAAGAAGAATAACACTGCTCGTTTTGACTTGTTTAATGTGCAGTTTGTTAGAAATCTTAATCCTGAGAACTATTTTAATGTGTATCGTTCTTCGTATAATGCATTAAATGACATAGCAAAAATATACAATACTGAAGATTCTTATTTCAACAACCCTACTGATAGAGATTTAAAAATCGAAGAAGGAACTAAGGGTTTTACCAATCTGGTTACAAGTTCACAAACAAGCTTAACGCCACAAGATGATGAATACCAAACAGTAAAAAGCATTGAAGAAAGACGGGTGAGACTAACCGAAAATGACTTCATATTAGCTACTAGTTTTACATTTACAAAAACAACTAAGAAAGACCTTCAAGACAATACTTTCTATTTATTTAAAACAAAAATTGAATCAGCAGGTTCCTTATTGTCTTTGATATCCAAAGCAACTAACCAGACCGTAAACGCTAATGGCAACCACGAAGTATTCAACTTAGAATACTCAGAATATATCAAAACTGAATTTGACTATATCAAACACTGGGATCTAACCAAAGAAAAAGTACTGGCTGTAAGAAGCTTTTTTGGTATTGCCATTCCATTTGGTAATTCAGACAATATTCCGTTTTCAAGAAGTTACTTTTCTGGTGGATCAAATGATAATAGAGCATGGCAACCTTATAGTTTAGGACCAGGAAGCAGTGGCGCAAAGAATGATTTCAACGAAGCCAATATGAAAATCGCCTTGAGTACGGAGTTTCGTTTTAAAATTCTTGGAGATTTTAAAGGCGCTTTATTTGCTGATGCAGGAAACATTTGGAACGTTAGTGATAATGTCACCGATGAAAAATCAACCTTTACAGGGTTTAAGAGTTTAGAAGACATTGCTTTAGGAACTGGTTTTGGATTGCGATACGATTTAAACTTCCTTGTCATCCGTTTTGACTTTGGTTTTAAAACTTATAATCCAGCGAATGAAACAGGCAAAAAATGGTTTAGGGATTACAATTTCGGGAACAGTGTTTTAAATTTTGGAATAAATTACCCGTTCTAATGCTAATTAATTCTTATTTTTGCAGTCTTGAACTAAAAACAAAAAGAACCAACTAAAAAAAATTACAATGGCACACAACATCAAACCGGGCGTAGCTACAGGAGATCAAGTACAAGAAATTTTCAACTATGCTAAAGAAAAAGGCTTTGCTTTACCTGCAGTAAACGTTACAGGTTCAAACACTATAAATAGCGTTCTAGAGACTGCCGCAAAACTAAATGCACCAGTTATTATTCAATTTTCTAATGGAGGTGCTCAGTTTAATGCTGGAAAAGGACTTTCAAATGCAAATGAAAAAGCAGCTATTGCTGGAGGTATTGCAGGAGCATTACATATTCACACCTTGGCTGAAGCCTATGGAGCAACAGTAATTTTACATACTGACCATTGTGCTAAAAAACTTTTACCTTGGATCGACGGTTTATTAGACGCATCAGAAAAACATTTTGCTGCAACTGGAAAACCATTATACAGCTCTCATATGATTGACTTGTCTGAAGAGCCTATCGAAGAGAACATCGAAATTTGCAAAGGATACCTTGAGAGAATGAGCAAAATGGGAATGACTCTTGAAATCGAACTAGGAATCACAGGTGGTGAAGAAGATGGTGTAGACAATTCTGATGTAGACAGCTCTAAATTATACACTCAACCAGAAGAGGTTGCTTACGCATACGAAGAATTATCAAAAGTAAGCCCACGCTTTACAATCGCGGCAGCTTTTGGAAACGTGCATGGTGTATACAAACCAGGTAACGTGAAGTTAACTCCAAAAATCTTAAAGAATTCTCAAGATTTCGTTCAAAAGAAATTCAACACGGGTAACAATCCAGTTGATTTTGTTTTCCACGGAGGATCAGGTTCTACATTAGAAGAAATCAGAGAAGGAATTAGCTACGGTGTAATTAAAATGAATATTGATACTGACTTGCAATTTGCATTCACTGAAGGTATTCGTGATTACATGGTTAAAAATATCGATTTCCTAAAAACACAAATTGGTAATCCTGATGGAGCTGACGTTCCTAATAAAAAATATTACGACCCTAGAAAATGGTTACGTGAAAGCGAAATGACTTTCAACACTAGATTGGAACAAGCATTTGCTGACTTAAACAATGTGAATACTCTATAGATTAAGAATTATGAGTTATGGATTGCGAGTTTATCTTGTAATTTATAACTCATAACTTTTAACTCATAACTCATAATTTTAAAATATGGCTTGGTTTAAAAGAAAAGAAAAAGGAATTACTACCGCTACGGAAGATAAAATGGATGTACCGAAAGGACTTTGGTACAAATCCCCTACTGGTAAAGTTATTGATGCTGACGAGCTGGAACGCAATTTATTTGTAAGTCCAGAAGATGGTTTTCATGTTAGAATTGGTAGTGCAACCTATTTTGAAATTTTATTTGATAACCATGAATTTATCGAATTAGACAAAAACCTAACTTCTAAAGATCCTTTGCAATTTGTGGATACAAAAAAATATGCAGACAGATTAAAGGATGTTATGGAAAAAACCAAACTTAAGGACGCAGTGCGCACTGGAGTAGGAAAATCTAAAGGGAGAGACGTTGTTATATGCTGTATGGATTTTGCCTTTATTGGTGGATCTATGGGTGCTGTAGTAGGTGAAAAAATCGCGAGAGGAATTGATCATGCGATTACTAACAAACTTCCTTTTATCATGATTTCTAAATCAGGTGGTGCTCGTATGATGGAAGCTGCTTACTCTTTAATGCAATTAGCTAAAACATCTGTTAAACTAGCCCAACTTGCAGAAGCAAAACTTCCTTACATTTCATTATGCACGGACCCAACTACGGGAGGAACAACAGCTTCTTACGCGATGTTAGGAGATATTAATATTTCTGAGCCAGGTGCATTGATAGGATTTGCAGGACCAAGAGTAGTGAGAGATACGACCGGTAAAGATTTACCTGAAGGATTTCAAACAGCTGAGTTTTTGTTAGAGCATGGTTTCTTAGACTTTATTACTCCAAGAAAAGAATTAAAAGATAAGATCAATTTATACATTGATTTGATTCAAAACAATACAGTTAGATAGTTCGTTAACTACTACTGAAAGTAAAAAATCCCAAGAAAATTAATTTCTTGGGATTTTTTTTTACCCTATAGGGAATTCAAAAAGGGTTAAAACCTCTAAATTCTAATTGAATCTCCTTTTATTTCTCCTTTATTTCTCTTTTAAAGAAGCCATATCAATTACAAAGCGGTATTTAACATCACTTTTATTCATACGATCGTAAGCTTCATTAATATAATCCATATCAATAACCTCAACATCGGATGTGATATTATGTGCAGCACAATAATCTAACATCTCTTGTGTTTCGGCGATTCCACCTATTAAGCTTCCCATTATACTTCTACGCTTCATAATCAAGGTGATAGCAGGAACTTCTGCTGGCGCAGTAGGAACACCTACAATAATCATAGTTCCGTTAGTCTTTAAAAGGTTCAAATACGCATTGTAATCATGTTTTGCTGAAACGGTATTTAAAATAAAGTCAAAACTATTCGCTAATGAATCCATCGTTTCTTCATTTGAAGTCAAAGCAAAATGATGAGCTCCTAATTTCTTGGCGTCGGCTTCTTTAGAAGGAGAATGACTCAACATCGTCACTTCGGCACCAAAGGAAACGGCAAATTTAACCGCCATGTGACCTAAACCGCCTAATCCTAAAACTCCAACTTTATGACCTTTTCCTACTTTTAAATAACGTAATGGCGAATAGGTTGTAATTCCTGCACACAACAAGGGTGCAACTCCAGAAAGTTCTAGTTTGTCTGAAATGTGTAAAGTGTAATTTTCATCGACAGTAATACTAGTAGAATACCCACCATATGTAGGTGTATTTGTGCCTCTTTCATAACTGTTATAAGTTCCAGTCATTCCTTCTTCACAAAATTGCTCCTCTCCTGATTTACAACTTGGACAAGTTCTACAAGAATCAACAAAGCAGCCAACACCTGCTAATTCTCCAACTTTAAATTTGGTTACTCCACTTCCTACTGCTGTAATCCTTCCAACAATCTCGTGTCCGGGTACTAATGGATAGATTGCTGGTCCCCAATCTCCTTTTGCTGTATGTATATCAGAATGACACACACCACTATACAGTATTTCAATTTGTACTTGTTTCTCTCCAATATCCTTTCTCTCAAAAGAATAGGGTTTTAAAGGCGTTTCAGCATCGTATGCAGCATAAGCTTTTATTGCGGTCATATTTTTATATTTTTAGTTTAGCTAAAATTACAAAAAAGAGTTCCCTCAACTGTTAAGAATATAATAAATGAATCCCCTCAACACTTTATAAATACAACCTACGTAGAATTAAGCTATTACATCCCCGTTCTAATCGCCTCAACAGGATCTAGTTTTGAAGCCGTAATTGCAGGAAGAATTCCAGATATCAATCCTATAAGTGCCGCTAATCCCGTTCCTAATAATACATTCCCCATACTCAATACAAATTCAAAATCAAGAACGTTTGTTAAAATCAAGGCTATTATCCAGACTAAAATTAAACCAATTACACCACCAATTACAGATAGAATTACCGCTTCGAATAAGAATTGAAATAATATGAATCTATTTTTTGCACCTAAAGACTTTTGAATTCCTATCAAGTTTGTACGTTCTTTCACAGAAACAAACATGATGTTAGCGATTCCGAAACCACCAACAAGCAATGAAAATCCACTTATAATCCACCCAACAAAATTCATTTGACCAATAATTCCATCAATTAAATCTGTAAAACCAGACAACACATTAATAAAGAAATTATCAATTTCACCGGCTTTAATCCCTCTAACCGCTCTTAACTTCTGTGACACTTCGGCTTTATAAGCGTCCATATCGACACCTTTTTCAGGCTTTAATAATATGACTGGTGTCATGGAATCATTATTGTCTCCATAAAGTCGTCGCAAGAAATTAACTGGGATATAAACTGAAGTATCATCACTGTCACCAAACATTCCTTCACCTTGCTTTTTTAACACCCCAATTACAGTAAAACGCTGACCATACAAACGAATATTTTGACCTATAGGATCACTATCTTCAAAAAGCCCCTGTGCAATTTCATATCCTAAAACGATAACCGCTGTTCCTGAATTAGATTCTGATGCATTATAAAATCGACCTTTTTCAAATTCTAATCCTTGTATATCGATAAATTCATTAGAAACAGGAACAACATTTACATCACTGACTAATTTAGATTCAAAACGGATACTTTCCCTTTTTACAAAAAGCTGAAAAGCCACCTCTTCAGTATTATTTAATGAACTTTGTAAATAGGTATATTCATCATATTTTACATCAGGAAATTGTTGTCTTTTCCATTGTGGAATTTCTGATGGACCAAAAGAAAAACGCATCAAATAAATGGTGTTCTTATCTAAACTACTCAAGTCTTTTGTGATTTTTCGATCTAAAGAATCCACAGCAGCCAGTACCGCAATTATGGATAAGATCCCAATAGTTACCCCGAGTAGCGAGAGCAGTGTACGTAACTTATTGTTCCTTAATGCATTTATAGCAAAACCAAAACTCTCTTTCAATAATCGAAAATAGACTAGCATAATATTGTAATTTCTGTTAAAGTAAAATTCTATAATTTAATCTCTAAAACCTAATGAAAAAAACATTCGTTATGATTCTAGAGCATGATTCTGATTCTCAAGTAAAATATGTATAGTAATACAAATTATCTCTTTTTGAAATAGCCCAATTTTCACTTTAAAAAACTATTTTTGCATTTTATAATTATAACTACACATGAGCACAACTAAAACAATTCAATCTGCATTAATTTCAGTCTTTTCAAAAGAAGGCCTCGAACCTATTGTAAGACTACTAAACAGTCAAAATGTTACACTTTATTCTACAGGGGGAACTGAAGATTTTATAAAAAATCTTGGAATTCCAGTTGTAGCCGTTGAAGACGTCACTTCTTATCCCTCAATTTTAGGTGGTAGAGTAAAAACTTTGCATCCAAAAGTTTTTGGCGGAATATTAAACCGTCAAGACAACGAAAGTGATGCACAACAAATGAAGGAGTTTGATATCCCTCAAATTGACTTAGTAATTGTTGACTTGTATCCGTTTGAAAAAACAGTGGCTTCTGGCGCTAGTGAATCAGATATAATTGAAAAAATAGATATTGGTGGTATTTCTTTAATCAGAGCTGCTGCAAAAAACTTCAAAGACACAGCAATTGTAGCTTCTGTTGATGAATACAGTGTTTTATTAGACATGATTACGAATCAAAACGGGGCAACAACGCTAGCTGATCGTAAATTATTAGCAACTAAAGCATTTCATGTTTCCTCACATTATGACACAGCGATCTTTAATTATTTTAACACAGACGAAACTGTTTATAAAGAAAGTATAGCTGATGGTCAGGTATTACGTTATGGAGAGAATCCACATCAAAAAGGGTTTTTCTTTGGCGATTTTGATGCGATGTTTAACAAAGTGCACGGAAAAGAATTATCATATAACAACTTACTTGATGTAGATGCTGCCGTAAATTTGATTAATGAATTTAAGAATGACGGACCTACATTTGCCATTTTAAAACACAACAATGCTTGTGGTTTAGCTTCAAGAGATACAATTAGTGAAGCATATAACGCTGCATTAGCTTGCGACCCGACATCTGCTTTTGGAGGTGTATTAATTTCGAATACTAAAATTGACGTAGCAACGGCAACAGAAATTAACAAGTTATTTTGTGAGGTAGTTATCGCTCCAGAATATGACGCAGATGCGACTGCGATACTTCAAGAAAAGAAAAACAGAATTATTTTAATCCAAAATGATATGGCTTTGCCGGCAAAACAAGTGAGAACATGTTTGAACGGATTGCTTATTCAGGAAAGAAATAATATCACAGACAATAAAGACGATCTAAAAACCGTTACCCTAACAAGTCCAACTGAACAAGAAATTCAAGATTTGATTTTTGCTTCTAAAGTGTGTAAAAACACTAAGTCTAACACAATTGTTTTTGCAAAAAACGGAACACTTATTTCATCAGGAACAGGACAAACTTCAAGAGTAGATGCTTTGTTACAAGCAATTGAAAAAGCGAAAACATTTGGTTTTGATTTACATGGCGCTTCCATGGCTAGTGACGCATTTTTCCCTTTTCCGGATTGTGTAGCACTTGCAAAAGAAGCAGGAATTACAGCTGTAATTCAGCCAGGAGGATCAATTAAAGACCAGTTGAGCATCGATTATTGTAATGAAAATAAACTTGCAATGGTATTTACAGGAACACGTCATTTTAAACATTAATTTGTTTAACTTTGTAGGCTCTTAATTTTTAACTTTTAAACCCCTAAAAAACTTATGGGATTTTTTGATTTCATGACTGAGGATATCGCGATAGACCTTGGTACCGCTAACACTTTAATCATACATAATGATAAAGTTGTAATTGACAGCCCATCAATTGTTGCTAGAGATAGAATTTCTGGTAAAATAATCGCAGTTGGTAAAGAAGCCAACTTGATGCAGGGTAAGACACATGAAAACATTAAGACAATAAGACCTTTGAAAGACGGTGTAATTGCTGATTTTGATGCTTCAGAAAAAATGATTAGTATGTTTATCAAAAGCATACCTGCATTGAAAAAAAGAATGTTTACTCCAGCACTGCGCATGGTGGTATGTATTCCTTCTGGAATTACAGAAGTGGAAATGAGAGCTGTAAAAGAGTCTTGTGAGCGTGTAAACGGTAAAGAAGTTTATTTGATTCACGAACCAATGGCAGCAGCTATAGGTATTGGAATTGATATCATGCAACCAAAAGGAAACATGATTGTTGATATAGGTGGTGGTACCACTGAAATTGCAGTTATTGCATTAGGCGGAATTGTTTGTGATAAATCAGTAAAAATTGCTGGTGATGTTTTCACAAACGACATCGTATATTACATGCGCACACAGCACAACCTTTTTGTAGGTGAGAGTACTGCTGAAAAAATTAAAATCCAAATTGGAGCCGCTATAGAGGATCTTGAAACTCCACCAGAAGACATGTCAGTTCAAGGTAGAGATTTATTAACAGGAAAACCAAAGCAAGTTGATGTTTCTTACAGAGAGATAGCTAAAGCATTAGACAAATCTATTCAAAGAATTGAAGATGCAGTAATGGAAACCTTATCTCAAACACCTCCTGAATTAGCAGCAGATATTTACAATACAGGAATCTACCTTGCAGGTGGAGGATCTATGCTTAGAGGACTTGATAAAAGAATCTCTCAAAAAACAGATTTACCTGTATACATTGCTGAGGATCCATTAAGAGCTGTTGTTAGAGGGACAGGTATGGCGCTTAAAAATATTGGAAAATTCAAAAGTATCTTGATAAAATAAGATTCCCATTGGCTACTATTTCATTACACTTTTTAATTTATTACTTTAAAGTCTAATGAAATAGCAGCCAAGGTATCTTTTTCAAATAATATAATAACAACAAGAAATGCAGCAAATATTTAATTTTATATTTAAAAACAGTAATAGAATACTGTTTTTGCTGTTATTATGCATTTCGTTATTACTCACTATACAATCCCATTCCTATCACAAAAGCCGTGTAATTAGTTCGGCTAATTTTGTTAGTGGTGGTGTTTATGAAAAAGTGAATAATATAAGTGAGTACTTAAACTTAAAAACTCAAAACGATGCTTTAGCTATTGAAAATGCAAGACTGAAAAGTCTTCTATTTAATACTAAGGACACTTTAAAAATTAAGAATTTTGAAAACCTTAAAGGTTCACTTCCAGGTGACATTGTTGTTTCAAAAGTAATTCACAACTCCTACAACGTTCATGAGAACTTTTTAACTCTAAATTCTGGATCTCTACAAGGAATTAAACCAGATATGGGTGTTGTCAATAACTTGGGGATTGTAGGTATTGTTGATAAGACATCTGCGCATTATGCAACTGTTGTCAGCATTTTGAATGTGAAATCACAAATTAATGCAAAAATTAAAAAATCAAATCACTTTGGTTCTCTAATTTGGAACGGAAGGAGTACAGGATTTGTTCAATTAATTGATGTACCAAGATTAGCTGCCATAAGAAAAGGGGACACCATAGTGACTGGTGGACAGTCGGTTATTTTTCCTGAAAATATCAACATTGGTACTATTGATAAAATTGAAATTGATAATAAAACTCATTATTACACCATAAATGTTAAGCTTTTCAATGACATGACTAATTTAGGCCATGTTTATATTATCAAAAGCGAAAACAGAGACGAACTTAATAATTTAGAAAAAACTACGAAAAAAAATGAATAGCACTTTGTTAGGCAATATTTCTCGGTTTATTTTATTATTAGCCGTCCAAATAATAATTTTTAACAATATGAATTTCCTGGGTTTTATATTACCCTTGCCCTACATATTGTTTATTATTTTATATCCTGTAAATGGAAACAAGTCTGGTCTTTTACTAGCTAGTTTCTTACTGGGACTTACGATGGATTTTTTCTCTAATTCGGGAGGAATTCATGCTACGGCCTGTCTCGTACTTGCGTACACAAGACCATCAATTTTTAAATTTTCATTTGGTGTGAGTTATGAATACCAAACCATTAAATTAAATGATGTTTTAACACCAGAACGTTTTTCATTTATACTACTTTCTGTTATTATTCACCATTTTACCTTGTTTATACTAGAAGCTTTTCAGGTAAGTTTCTTTCTAGACATTTTAATACGCGCTTTATTAAGCACCGTATTTACAGTAATCAGTTGCATAATTATAATATACCTTATTAAGCCTAATAAACGATGAGAAAACTACTGCTGCCTTCTTTAATTATTGTTGCAGCATCCTTGCTACTAATTCGGATTTTTTATTTGCAAGTTATCAATGATACTTTCAAATTAAAATCAGAAAACAATGCCATTAAAATTAAGTATGACTATCCCGAACGAGGATATATATACGATAGAAATGGTAAGTTATTAGTAGCGAATCAGGCTTCTTATGACATCATGGTAATACCTAGAGAGTTAAAAAATATTGACACTTTAGAATTTTGCAAATTACTGAACATTACCAAAGAAGATTATATTAAAAAAATCGCGAAAGCTAAAATATATAGTCCGCGCTTACCTTCTGTATTTTTACCTCAATTAAATAAGAGTGAGTTTGCAGCATTTCAAGAAAAGATAAGAAAATTTGAAGGTTTTTATTTCCAAAAAAGATCTTTGAGAGATTACGAAGTTGATTTTGGAGCCAATGTTTTTGGTTTTATTACACAGGTTAACGAAAAGCTCATCGCAAAAAATCCTTACTACAACAGTGGTGATTTAATTGGTCGCCAAGGTGTTGAGGAAAGTTATGAAGAAATATTACGCGGTATAAAAGGAGTTAAGTATTTCCAAAAAGACAAATATAATAGAGAAATTGGCTCCTATAAAAATGGGAAATATGACACTATTGCTGTGCAGGGTGAAGACATTAATCTTAGTCTCGATGCCGAACTTCAAAAGTACGGAGAGCAACTAATGATTAACAAAAGAGGTGGAATTGTAGCTATTGAACCAAAAACAGGAGAAATCTTAGCTTTAGTTACCGCACCTTCTTACGACCCTTCGATTCTAGTAGGAAGACAGCGTTCTAAAAATTACACTTTATTGTATCATGATTCTATCGCAAAACCACTTTATGACAGAGGATTACTAGCGGAATACCCTCCTGGATCCCCTTTTAAAATCTTAACAGGATTAATTGGACTGCAAGAAGGTGTTGTCGATGAACAAACTTCCTTCATGTGTCATCATGGTTTTAGCTACGCTAGAGGACGTTTTATGAAATGCCACGGCTTTGGCCCCCACAATCTTAATAACGGAATTTACAATTCTTGTAATACCTATTTTGCCAATGTCTATATGCGTACGATTAACAAATACGTAAAACCTGCCTATGCTGTGGATGTCTGGAGCAAACATGTTAAAAGTTTTGGTTTAGGTGATTTTATGGGATATGATTTGCCAACAGGGAAAAGAGGAAATGTACCCGATTCAAAAACATACAAACGCATTTATCCTAATGGTGGCTGGAGAAGTACAACTATAATTTCCAATTCTATAGGACAGGGAGAGGTTTTAATGACTCCAATCCAATTAGCTAACATGATGGCTACTGTTGCTAATGAAGGTTACTATTACACTCCTCATATCATCAAAAAGATTAAAGGAGGAAATATTGATCCTAAGTTTACTGAGAAGCACGTTACTACAATTGATAAAAGATTTTACAAACCGATGATTCAAGGGCTGTTTGATGTTTACAATATGGGAACGGCAAGAGGTTTACGTGTAGAAGGAATTGATATTTGCGGTAAAACTGGTACAGCTGAAAATTTTGCGAAAATTGGAGGTAAAAGAGTCCAACTTCAAGATCACTCTATATTTGTTGCCTTTGCACCAAAAGACAATCCTAAGATTGCAATCGCTATTCTTGTTGAAAATGGAGGGTTTGGAGCAACAATTGCAGGACCGATTGCTAGTTTAATGATAGAACGTTATTTAAGAAAAACTATCACAAGAACTGATTTAGAAACACGAATTTTAAATACTAGTTTAAGAGACAGATATGCTATCTTAGGTGGAATGAAAGAAGCGAGTGCCATTGAAACAACACCTAAGGACACTATTCGTAAGCCAATCAAAGCTGTTTCAAATATAAAAGCTGTTCCAAAAGTAAAAATTGACACAACTAATCAAAATTAAATAGAGATTCATTCCGAATGAAAAATCAAAGCGTTAAAAAAAATCTTGACTGGTCTTGTATCATAATCTACTCTGCTTTAGTAGTGATGGGATGGTTGAACATATACTCCTCGTCCTTATCATCAATTGAAGATACCTATCAAAAACAGCTTATATTTATTCTATTAACGATTCCATTAATTTTCATCATTCTAGCCATCGACGGTAAGTTTTATGAAAAATATGCGAGTATCATTTTTGGAATCTCCTTATTATCTCTAGCGGGCTTGTTCCTTTTTGGAAAGACAATTGCCGGACAAAGATGCTGGTATGCTATTGGTGGATTTACATTACAACCCTCTGAGTTTGCCAAAGCAGCAACATCACTAGCTTTAGCCAAGTATCTCAGTGATTCTCAAATAAACTTAAAAGAAGTCAATAGACAGATACAAGCCTTAGCCATTGTTTTTCTACCTGTATTGCTAATTTTACCACAACCTGACCCAGGGAGTGCCCTTATTTATAGCATTTTTATTATAGTTCTGTACCGTGAAGGTCTGCCATCTTGGTACGTGTGGACTGGCTTTGTAACCATCTTACTATTTGTGCTTACTTTAGTATTAGAACCTTACTACGTTATTTTAATTGCCTTACTCGTTATATTAATTGTTCATTTTAAATCACGATTAGGAGATCGAAATATTGTACTGAGTAGCATCCTTTTTGTCATTATTTCAGGCTTTGTGTTATCAGTTAATTACGTTTTCGAAAATGTATTCAAACAGCACCACCGCGATCGTTTCAATATTTTATTGGGTAAAACAGTCGATTTAAAAGGGATTGGATACAATACCAATCAGTCTGAAATTGCTATTGGATCTGGAGGATGGATTGGAAAAGGATTTCTGGAAGGAACACAAACTAAAGGTGGTTTTGTACCTGAACAACACACCGATTACATCTTTACCACTGTAGGTGAAGAGTGGGGTTTTGCAGGATCTTTAGTTGTTATTGGCCTTTTTGTAGCTTTGCTTTTAAGAGTAATCTATTTAGCTGAAAGACAAAAAACAAAATTTAGTAGAGTCTATGGCTATTGTGTAGCCGGAATACTATTTACACACTTTTTTGTAAATATCGCCATGGTTGTAGGTGTATTCCCAACTATTGGAGTACCACTACCCTTCTTTTCATATGGAGGTTCTGGTCTTTGGGGATTTACTATTTTACTTTTTATTTTCCTAAAAATGGATGCCAACAAAGTAAATGAATGGTAGTTTAATTAAAGATCCAGCCACTATAGTCAGTGTTTCTCTCTAATTTATTTTCAACAGTATCATCAAGTTGTGGGAAAAAATCAATTCCTGTTAATTGCTCAATCTTATCCACAGCTACTACATAACTATATAAGGGTTTTTCACTCTTTGCATTTGGAATAAGGAATCCTATCATTTTGTAATTACCATTAGATCTATTCAATAGGATTTTATAGAAGAATTTAGGAATACTAACTTTTTCCTTACCAATAGATTGAGATGAATTTCCAAGTACACCCGCAGTTACAACATAAAGACCATCATATTTAACGGCCCAGTAGCGCACTTTTTGCTCTAACCTATTCCAAATTCCTGCGTTAAAGTCATGATCTTGAGGAGAAATATTTGAAGTGTAAAAAGTATCATTATAGGCATTTTTATCAAACCCCATATCTCCAGCGGGACAAAGATGTCCTTTATCGTAACCAGAATTCTTATAGTTTCTCCAATCAGCGGAAGCGCTTTTCACCTTCGGGTCTTCAATAAAATACGGTCTTTTAAAATTGTTATTTACCACATACTCTTTCTTCAGTTCATAAGCCAACCACTCTGCTTGTTCAGCTTTTTCATTGTAAGACAACGTATAAAAAGAATGCTTTATTACTTGATTTGACGAAGAAACTGGTAAATAGGAATCTAATTCATCTGAAAGCTTTAAGGATTGCTTATTTGTTCCCACTATAGCTGTTTCTTCTATAGGCACTGTATCAATTCCGCTTTCTTTTTTACAAGAAGTTACAATTGAAAATGTACAAAATAATAGCAATAGAAGCTGTGAAAATCTCATGTGGAAATTTTTAATTTATTATTCTTTTACATCTAATGCATCTCGCAATGCATTACCCATCATCATGAAAGCTAAAGTTAATGACATAATAGCCAAACCTGGCACCATCGCTAAATAAGGTTTCCCAAGAATGATGTAACTGTAATGGTCTTTTATTATACTACCCCAGCTAGGAATTGGCGGTTGTGCACCAAGTCCTAAAAAGCTCAAACCACTCTCAACTAAGATAGCCGAAGCGAAATTTGCAGCAGAAATCACAATAACTGGCGCCATAATATTGGGTAGGATATGGTTAAATATGATTCGGAAATTGCCAAAGCCTAATGCCTTCGCTGCAGTAACATATTGCATCTCTTTTACACTAATTACTTGACCACGCACTACACGCGCCACTTCTACCCACATCGTTAAACCTACTGCAACAAATACTTGCCAAAATCCTTTTCCAAGTGCAAGTGTAATCGCTATTACCAATAGTAAGGTGGGAATGGACCAGATGATATTTACAATCCACATAATTAGTGCATCTATCTTACCTCCAAAATAACCACCAATTGCTCCAAAAAATATTCCTACAATTAATGAAATAACTACTGCTACAATACCGATGGATATAGAAACCCTAGAACCAATAAGCATCCTGCTTAACAGGTCCCTGCCGTACTTGTCTGTACCTAAATAAAAAGTCTTTTCTTTAATGTTATCCTTTACTAATGAAGTACTTGAAACATTCTCGCCAAAAGCAGATAAATTAGCTTCTTTGATGATATTTAAAGAGGGCTCTTCAGAGTACTCTACGTAGTGAATAGTATCGTTTTTTATAGTATAACTTTCAATAGGCACCTCTGTAACCGAATTTGGAAAACCAAAAAAATAATTATACAAAGTGGCGTTGGGTTTTTGACCTACAGGTATTAAAAGCATTTTTACTTTAAAACCTGGTGGCTTTGAATGAACCGACAGGTGCATCTGATTTGCATTTTCCGAATTATCCGGAGCTAAAACATAAGCAAATACTGAAATAAAAATTAAGATTAGGATAAAGCCAAAACTAAAAACGCCCCAAAAATTCTTTTTGAATTTTTGGAGCGCAATAGCCGTTAAGGATTGTGTTGTATTGTTCATTTAAAAAAAACTACTGCTTATGATTTTACTAATTTATCTTTTTTTAGTTTAGTTGTTACGTTCTTTTTTACAACTATTTTAGTTTGTAAATCATCTAAAACATTTAAAGCTTCTTCAACATAAACATCTTTTGATAAACTTTCATGCCATCTATCCCTTTTTTCTTTCAAAGTACCGTCTTCTTGCATTTGTGTAATCTCATAAGGCAATGAGGTAAACTGAAGATTATTTTTGTATTTTGATAAAGGTCTGTACATTTTAGCTTTTTCTTCAATTGCATTTTGAGCAATTTTAAACTTTTCTAAATTTAAGCTATACGTATTTTCATTGCTACGGCTATCAATCCATTTAGCATTATCTTCGATTAATTTAAATTGTTCATTCTTAGCAATTCTTTCTTTGCTATTGTTAATTGCTTTATTAAAATTTTCAGTCTTGTCCCATACAGTATAAGGTGCTGCATCTATTTTATCCCATGGCATTGCATTATCAACATCACGCTCTCCCATTTTTAAATAAGCATATCTATCCGGCATTACCACATCACTACTCACTCCTTCTAATTGCGTAGAACCACCATTAATTCTATAAAATTTTTGAGTAGTAGTTTTCAAAGCTCCTAGATCTCCTACGGTACTGCTACGAACAAACTGGTTCAAATCGATAACATTTTGAACAGTTCCTTTACCATACGTTTGTTTACTACCTATGATAATTCCTCGTTTATAGTCTTGAATGGCTGCAGCCAAAATTTCAGATGCAGATGCTGAAAAACTATTTACCATTACCACTAATGGACCGTCCCATTCAATTTTTTTATCTCTATCGTATAAAACTTCTTTTTTTCTTCCCGCTGATTTTATTTGAACAATAGGACCTTCTTGGATGAACAATCCCGCAATATCAACAACAGTAGATAAAGATCCACCACCATCATCACGAACGTCTAATACAATTCCATCTACTTGTGCTTTCTTTAATCGCTCTACTTCAATAGCGATATCTTTACCAGCGTCTCTACCATCTCTATTTTCAAAATCAATATAGAATTTTGGTAAATAAATAACTCCATATTTTAGTCCGTTTTTATTAACGATACTCGACTTAGCATACGTCTCCTCAATTTCTACAATATCTCTAATTATCGAAATAATTTTTATAGTTCCATCTACTTTTTTAACTGTTAAACGTACCTCAGAACCCTTAGGTCCTTTAATTTTTTTAACAACATCATCAAGACGCATTCCTACTACATCAACTGCCTCACCATTTCCTTGAGCTACTTTCATAACTAAATCTCCTGCTTCAAGTTGTTTACCTCTCCAAGCTGGGCCACCAGAAATAAGTTCAGAAATCTCAGTAAAATCATTTTTCTTTTGAAGACGCGCACCAATACCTTCTAACTTACCACTAATACTTACATCGAAACGCTCTTTTTCTTCGGGAGCAAAATAATTAGTATGTGGATCAAAACGTGCCGTTATCGAATTAATATAAACCGAAAACCAATCTTGTCTGTCCAAATCATTCATGAATCCAAAATACTCATCAAGTGATTTTTGAGCACTTTCGCGTGTTTCTTTTTCTAATTCTGCAAAAGACTTGTTTTTATCTGAATCAGCATTTTTCGCTGTACTTTCAACTAATTTATCTCCAGTTTGCAGTTTCGCTACACTATCATTTTCAGTAGGCTCTGCTATACCTTTACTTCTATTTTCTTGAATTTTCAAGCGATCTGTCAAGGAAGAAAGCGTTGATAACTTAATTTGTTTGCGCCATCTGTCTTTAAGTTCAGTGGCGTTTTTAGCGTAAGCTGCTTTTTCATAATCAGTATTAAAACTTTCGTCAATAGAGTAGTCAAAAGGTTTACTTAGTACCGTTTTATAAATCCCTTTACTTTCTTTCATTCTTTGCATCAAACGATCGTATGTAAGGTTGAAAAAAGTTAAGTCTTTATTCATTAATTCATCATCTAAATCTGTTTCGAATTTAGAAAACTCATCGATATCTGACTGTAGAAAAAATCGTTTAGAAGGGTCCAAGGCTTGAATATAATCCTTATAAATCCCTTTTGAAAAATTATCATCTATAGTAGCTGGGTTGTAATGCCCTTTTTCAATCACAAAAGTCAACAACTCTAAAAGCAATTTATCCTTATCGGGGTCTGGTTCATTTCCGGACTTAATTTTAAATGCAAACAACGTTACTGAAAGCAACAATATAGTCAGGAGTATTTTATAATTTCTTTTCATAAAGATAATAATTGTATTCATCCAAATTTTTAAACTAAGTTACGGTAAAAACTATGCCAAGAGCCGTGAGCACTACATAATTTTTTGTTAAAGATATAAAATAGTTTTTTTGTTTTGGCTTTAATGGTCCAAGTTAATAAATTTTGTTTCCTTTGTTTTAAATAGACAACAACATTAAAAACCGCTTGTTCAAAGCGCGTAATATACAACAAAATATACTATGACAAAGACTAAACCATTAATTTTAGTAACCAATGACGATGGTGTTTCGGCTCCAGGACTAAGAGCATTAATTGATGTTATGTCACAAATAGGAGAAGTTCTTGTAGTAGCACCTGATAAACCACAAAGCGCCATGGGGCATGCCATTACTATAAATAGCACGTTGTATTTGAACAAACTCTCAAAAGAAAATGACCTTATCACAGAGTACAGCTGCTCAGGCACACCAGTAGACTGCGTGAAACTTGCGGTTAATGAAATTTTGAAAAAGAAACCAGACCTATGCGTTTCTGGTGTTAATCACGGATCAAACTCCTCAATAAACGTTATTTACTCTGGCACGATGAGCGCCGCAGTTGAAGCAGGTATTGAAGGTATTCCTGCAATAGGATTTTCACTGTCAGATTATGACTGGAATGCTGATTTTGAAACTATAAAATCATTCTTACGTAAAATCACATTAGAAGTTTTAAACAACGGACTTCCTAAAGATGTTGTACTGAATGTGAATTTCCCGAAGTTAAAAAAAGAGGAAATTAAAGGAATAAAAATATGCCGTCAAGCAAAAGCAATGTGGGCCGAAAAATTTGACAAAAGAATTACGCCTCAAGGGAAAGATTACTATTGGCTGGCTGGCGAATTTGTCAATTTAGACAAAGGAGAAGATACTGATGAATGGGCTTTACACAATGGATACATCTCCGTTGTTCCTGTACAATTTGATTTAACAGCGCATCATGCTTCACAAGAACTTAACTCATGGCAATGGAATGAATAAAAGTGCCATTATAC
Organism: Flavobacterium sp. W21_SRS_FM3; assembly: GCF_052113625.1. NCBI lineage: Bacteria > Pseudomonadati > Bacteroidota > Flavobacteriia > Flavobacteriales > Flavobacteriaceae > Flavobacterium > Flavobacterium sp. W21_SRS_FM3. Next base: position 100,560 of record NZ_JBGQOD010000009.1, read on the forward strand.
TAGGCGTAATTTTAGGCTTTGTAGGAACACTATTTGGTAGTTTTCTTTTCATAAAGCTCTTTACCTCTTTTGATTTTAATAATGGAATACAAACCATGAAGTTACAGGGCACTTTAGGCAAACTAATTACATTGGGTTCTATCCCTAATTTACTTATTTTTGCTGTTCTACTAAAATTGAATAAAGAAATGATGGCTCGTGGAGTGATATTATCCATTATCATTATGGCATTTGTAACCATGTTCGTTTAAAAATAACATTTGATTTGTTTGACGATTACAGTGCAATAATTAATTTTGAAAAGCAGAAGCTTTAAAACTAATTCATACTCATAAAAATGAAATACTACATTATAGCGGGAGAAGCATCAGGAGATTTACATGGAGCTAATTTAATGAAGGCTTTATATAAAGAAGACACTAACGCAAATATTAGGTTTTGGGGCGGCGATTTGATGGAACAAGCAGGAGGAACTCTTGTAAAACATTATCGTGAATTAGCTTTTATGGGATTTGTTGAAGTCCTATTTAATTTAAAAACAATTTTAGGAAACATTAAAGTTTGTAAAAAAGACATCTTAGAATTTCAACCTGATGTGATTATTTTTATTGATTACCCTGGCTTTAATATGCGTATTGCAAAATGGGCAAAAGAGATGGGTATCAAAACTCATTATTATATTTCCCCTCAAATATGGGCATGGAAAGAAAATAGAATTAAAGCTATTAAACGCGACGTAGATAAAATGTATGTCATCCTACCCTTTGAAAAGAGCTTCTATGAAGACAAACATCATTTTCCAGTAGAATTTGTAGGCCATCCGCTGATTGATGCTATTCACAATCAACCGGCAATCGACCCTACAGTTTTTAAAACAGAAAATGATTTGAATGAAAAACCAATCATAGCATTGCTACCTGGAAGCAGAAAACAAGAAATCACTAAGATGCTTGCTGTCATGCTAAGTGTTGTTGACGATTTTCCTGATTACCAATTTGTAATAGCTGGTGCTCCTAGCCAAGATTATGAATTCTATGAAAGGTTTATTACTAACAAAAACATTAAATTTATATCTAATAAAACGTACGACTTATTAAAAATTGCAACGGCTGCTTTAGTTACCTCTGGAACAGCCACTCTGGAAACGGCTTTATTTAAAGTTCCCGAAGTAGTTTGTTATAAAGGAAGCTGGGCTTCTTACCAAATTGCAAAACGCATTATCACACTGAAGTACATCTCATTAGTAAACTTAATAATGGATGAAGAAGTTGTAACGGAATTAATCCAAGAAGACTTCAATTCAAAAAACATAAAAACAGAATTGAACAAAATACTGCAGCCTAGCCATCGTGAAAAGTTATTGCAACAATATGATTTGTTAGAAAAGAAGCTAGGAGGAATTGGTGCAAGTAATAAAACGGCTCATTTAATCGTTAAGGATATAACAAAATAATCTTTAGAAAACCGTCATTTGAAAACCTTCGTCTATTTTACATTAGCCATCGTACTTTTTACCTCATGTAAGTCTGCTTCACCAATTAGCACATCTAGCTCTAAAAAAAAAGAAAAAACAATCAGTAAACTAGCTGATAATATTATCGATAGTGCTTCAGAAAACTTAGGCGTAAAATACAAAACTGCTGGCACTACAAGTGCTGGATTTGACTGTTCAGGATTAGTTTATTCGACTTTTGAATCTTTTAATATACCACTTCCAAGATCCTCTTTTCAACAGGCAAAAGTGGGTATTGACTTAGGTCGAAATATTTCAAAAGCACAAAAAGGAGATTTAATCTTTTTCAAAACCAACCATCGTTCGCAAATTAACCATGTAGGCATAGTTACAGAAGTGCATGATGATGAGCTTTTGTTTATCCATACATCAACTTCTAAGGGGGTCATTATATCCTCGACCAAAGAACCTTATTATCAAAAAACCTTCGTGCAATTAAATCGCGTTATCCTCTAAAAAAAATATTTTTATATTGCTAAAATTCTGTACTTTAGAATGATGAAAGTACTTAAATTCCCTTTAGCGAGAATTACGTTATCCTTTGTTTCAGGAGTGCTTTTTGCTTTTCTGCTAACGCCAAATAGCATAGTACTTGGTAGCATACTTTTAACAAGCTTACTAGCGCTATTTCTTGTTAACGTTTCTGAAAAGAAGAGTGGCAAGGAAAACGTAATGAGTGCAGTTTTAATTTACTGTATCGCTTTTTTTGTTGGAGCCAACACGTTAATTGCACATACTGAATCTTATCAAAAGTCAAATTATGTAAACATCAGCTCTATTTTTAGTGACCCTCACGATATAGAAATTATTATTAGAGAAAAAATAAAAAGCTCTAAATACCACGAACGATACATTGCACTAGTATCTAAAATAAACGACAAAAAGAGTAGCGGAAAAATTATTTTAAACATTTCAAAGAAGGCAACAAACCGCATTTTAGAAACGGGCAATTATTTGAAAATTACTGCACAATTACAAAAAAACAAACCTCCTACTAATCCTAATCAATTTGACTACGGCAACTACTTAAATAAAAAACAATTATATGCACAGTTGTATACTGACGAAGTTGGAATTGCAGTTAGTACTTTAATAAAAAAAGACATTTGGTATTACAGCGCTAAAATAAAAGCAACTATCATTCGTAATTTAAAACAAAATCATTTTAACGACAAAGAATTAAATGTAGCTGTAGCATTATTGATGGGACAGAGACAAGACATCGCTCCTGAACTAATACAAAGTTATCAGTATGCAGGCGCCATCCATATATTATCTGTTTCAGGCCTGCATGTGGGATTTATAATCCTATTTCTAAACTTTGTCCTCAAACCTATTCCTAACACTAAGAAAGGTTCCTTTACTAAATTAATCATTACCCTAATTGTATTGTGGCTTTTTGGTGTGATTGCAGGACTATCTCCTTCTGTACTGCGATCTGTAACTATGTTTTCTTTTGTTGCCGTAGGGTACAATTTGAGACGAACAGTAAATATTTACCATACATTGCTGGTTTCGGTATTTGTAATTTTACTGTTCCAACCTTATTTCTTATTTGACGTAGGTTTCCAGTTAAGTTATATAGCCCTTTTTTCGATTATTTGGCTACAGCCTTTACTAAAATCAATCTGGACTCCACGATATAAATTCACAGCATCTGTGTGGAACATCTTGACCGTTTCTATCGCAGCACAAATAGGCACATTACCGCTGACTATTTATTATTTTCACCAATTTCCCGGCTTATTCTTCATTACTAATCTAGCCATCATTCCGTTACTGAGTGTAATTATGTTTCTAGGAATTATTGTGCTATTGCTAGCTGGGTTTGGTTTTGTACCTCTTTTACTTTCGAAGCCGTTAGAGTGGAGCATTTTCTTATTAAACAGCATTGTCAATACTATTGCATCATTTGAACAATTTATCATAAAAGACATACCACTTAATTTCTACGTATTACTCACCTTATATCTAGTAATCGTCAGCACTATTCTATGGTTAAAGAAACCCAGCTATCATAAACTCGTATTTGCACTTCTAGCAATTATAATGCTCCAGAGCAGCAAACTATATTCGAGTTATAAAACAGAGACAGAAAGGGAGTGGATTGTTTTTAATGCCAAAAGAAATAGTTTGATAACGGAACGAAATGGCAAAACAATTTCATTATTTGCTAATGATAGTATATTAAAAAATCCTACTAATAATCAAACCTTAAAATCCTATTTGGTTGCTAATGCTAGTACTATCAACCATCATGAATCACTAAAAAACCTAAGTTATTTTAAAGGAAATAAAATTATCATTCTTGATAGTACAGGTATATACCCTCCGAATCTGAGAGCTGATATCATCGTTATTACCCAATCTCCTAGGCTAAATTTAGATCGGCTTTTACAGTCTATTAAACCCAAGCAAGTGATTGCTGACGCTTCTAATTACAAAAGCTTCGTTCAAGACTGGAAGAAAAGTTGTTTAAAAGAAAAAATCCCTTTTCATGCTACTGCCGAAAAGGGATTCTATAAATTGAATTAAAAAACTTTATATTTTCAATATTTGGTTAGCTACTGCAAGCCATGCTTCTGGTCCACCAGCTACATAGCCAGTACTCCCTAAACCTTCAAAATTCACTTTACCATCTAACTTCACACCTTTGGCAAAATGGATGGTTGGAAAACCTTGTATACCAAAAACTTGTTGCAAGTCATTATTTTGATTTTTGATTTCAGGAGTTTGAGGTGTTCTTCTTGGATAATCTAATTCAACCAAAATTACATTTTTATCAGCCCATTTAGCAAACTCAGGTGTTTTTAAAACCTCTTTTTGCAATCGGATGCACCATCCACACCAGTCACTTCCCGTAAAGAATAACAGCAAAGGTTTGTTTTCCTTTTCACTAATTGTTATCGCTTCCTTTACATCAGTATGCCATACCAAATCTTGAGAATGCACAAACTGTGTACCTAAAAGCAGTAACAATACAATAATTATTTTTTTCATTTGATCAATTTTAATGTCATTGTAACAAAAACAATACCTTTTTATTTTACACCGTGCATTAATTTTTTCATTAATGGAGAAAGTACTACCATCAAAAGTCCTGCCCCAATTGGAACAATAGTAAAGATAAGAAAGAAAGTGGACAAACTGTATTGAGCCGTAATAGTTTCAATCATTCCTCCCATAGATCCCGCAATTTTGTTTCCTGTACCTATGAATAAGTAATACACTCCAAACATAATTCCAATCCACTTTGCAGGCACTAATTTACTCACATACGACAATCCAACTGGCGAGATACATAATTCTCCCAGAGTATGAAACAAGTAAGCAGCGATCAACCAGAACATACTAACTCTGATTACTGAGTCCGTATCAATTCCCATACTTCCGTATGCTAAAAAACCAAATCCTAATCCTAATAATGTAAGCCCTAAACCAAATTTAAGTGGCCCAGATAAATTGTACTGACTTTCCCACCATTTAGAAAAAACTGGGGCAAACACTACAATAAATAAGGAGTTTAAAATACCAAACCAAGTTGCCGGAACTTCAGTATTCGTAGAAGAGAACTCTCTTCCTACTTTCCAAAGCACGATAGCCCATATAATTACAAAACTTATTGATAAAATAATATTTCCTATTGAATATTTTTTAAATGTTTTAGAGAACAATTTAATTAAAACGTACGTGATAATTAATAAAGGGACAATTGTCAATAAAGTATCTGCAATTTTAAAAAGTGAAGCACTACTTCCAAACAATTCTCTTTGTGTAAATTTCTCAGCAAAAATAGTCATAGACCCACCTGCTTGTTCAAATGCTGCCCAAAAGAAAACGGTAAACACTGAAAATATTAATACGGCAATAATCCTGTCGCGTACTACATTTGCAGGTACTTTCTCTAATGCTGCTTTATCTATGGACTCTTGTTTTGAAGCCGCTGTAGGTTTCAGACCAATGTTACCAAAAATATTTTGTGTAAAATAAAACTGTAACATTCCAAAAAACATGAAGATTCCAGCTAAACCAAATCCCCAACTCCAAGATATTTTCTCACCAATGTATCCACAAAGCATAATTCCTAAAAATGCACCAGCATTAACTCCCATATAATACAAAGAGTATGCTCCGTCTTTTTTCTCAGGATGGCTTTCATAAGCATTTGATATGATAGAAGTCATATTAGGTTTAAACAGTCCGTTTCCTATTATTAAACAACCAATACCGATATATAGGAACAAAGGAGTTTCTACAGCCATAGAGGCATGCCCCAGTGTCATTGCAAGTGCTCCTAAAATTACCGCCCATCGATATCCTAAATACTTATCAGCAAGAAAACCTCCAATTACTGGGGTAAAATAAACTGACATAGTGTAGGTACCGTATAAACCTAAAGCATCTTCTACACTCCATGCCCAACCGCCTTTGGCAATTGAAGAAGTTAAAAACAATACTAATAAAGCACGCATTCCATAATAAGAAAAACGCTCCCACATTTCTGTAAAAAATAGTACAAACAAACCTGCTGGATGTCCTAAAACAGAATCTTTAAAAAATTGATCAGAAGTATCTTGACTCATATAAAAAATATTTAATTATTGATTATTTTAAATTACTTACTATTTTTCGTTGTCCTCAGCACCGTGAGTTAAACGTTTCAATGGTTTTAACAATAGGATAAATAATGTTCCAATAATAATTGTGAATATTAATATTCCCATAAATACAGCATACTCTCCTAATTCACTAGCAGACTCACCGATTATTCCAGCCACTTTATTCCCTAACCCTGTAGCTGCAAAGTAAACACCCATCATTAATGAGGCATACTTAACAGGAGACAATTTAGTTATAAAAGATAACGCTACAGGTGAAATACATAACTCTCCAATAGTATGAAATAGATAAGCCATAACTAACCATAACATGCTTGACGAACCTGACTTTTCAAATTCCATGGTTGCAAAAACCATGAATAAAAATCCAAATCCCATAATTACAATACCTATTGCCATCTTAAAAATGGATGAAGCTTCCTTCCCATTCAATTTGCGCTTAGCCCAATAAGAGGCAACAATAGCAGCAAATATAATAATAAAACCAGCATTTAAACTTTGGAACATTACAGTAGGAACCTGCATTCCAAGTAGCATTCTATCTGTTTTAGAGTCGGCATATAAATTCATTAATCCCCCTGCTTGCTCGTAAGCACCCCAAAAGATGATTACCATGATGAAAGACAATAATAAAACTAAGAAACGGTCTTTATCTTGTTGTGAACCCAATTCTTTGTAAATCATCATCATTAAAGCAGCAATCACTGTTAAAAATAAAAATAATAAACCAAATCCCCATCCTAAACTATACCATCCAAATATTGAAACCACAGTTAATATAACCGTGAAAAGCAATTGCTTTTGTGAAGTCAATAAATTTTTAAAAAGCAGTCCGTAAGAACTTTCGTCAACAACATTTGCTTCTTGAACCTCTAAGTTACCTACATGCGTCAGGTATTTTTGTCCCCATAAATAAACAACAAGACCAAAAACCATAGCGATACCTGCTAATCCAAAACCAGCATGCCATCCCCATTGTGCAACAACAAATCCAATTACCATTGTTGCTAATAATGATCCCGTGTTGATACCAATATAAAAAATACTAAATCCTTTGTCCCTACGAATATCTCCTTGTGCATATAAGCCTCCTACCATGGTAGAAATATTTGGTTTCAACAAACCTACACCTAGAATTACTAAACCTAATCCAGTATAAAAAGCCCATGTATCTGTAAACACCAGTACACCGTGACCAATACAAAGAACAACAGCTCCAAGCAAAACAGCTTTCTTTTGACCTAATAATTTATCGGCTATCATTCCTCCCGGAATTGACATTACATATACTAACATGGTATACCAACCATATAAAGCTAATGCTTCTTGACTAGTCCAACCCAATCCTGGCCCTCTCGTATCTCCCATGGTTTCTGTAGTCATGTAAAGTACAAGCAGTGCTCTCATTCCATAATAAGAAAAACGTTCCCACATTTCTGTAAAAAACAATATAAATAACCCAATTGGGTGACCAAACAAAGTTGGTTCTAAATGTGCATCAGTAGTGGTTTTTAACATAATTCTTATTTTGATTTTATTAGTTTAATTATTCTTTATTTTACTTCTTGCATTAATTTTTTTACCAATGGGGAAATAGCTATCAGAACTACTCCAGCAATTAATGCATAAATTGCAAGGTCTTTATATCCATCGGCATAAACCGTTAATTTTTCTAGGTTAGAAGCATTTTCAGAAGCTTCGGCAATATTAGCACCTAATATTCCCGCAAAATATTGACCATAAGCACTCGCCAAGAACCACATTCCCATCATTACTGCTTGTGTTTTATGAGGCGAAAGCTTTGTCATTACTGACATTCCTATTGGTGAAAGACATAATTCTCCAAATGTAATTATAAACCATCCAAAAGTAAATAAATCTAATGAAGTTTTTCCAGAAGCATCAGCGAAGAACTTAGTGTAATAAAACACATAAAAACCGCCTGCTAAAAACAGGAAGCCTAATCCAAATTTCACAACAGTGTTAGGTTCAATTTTTTTTTTGTGCATCCAAATCCATACCAATCCCAGCAGAGCCGCAAAAATAATAACAAATAAAGAGTTAGCTGAGTTATTCACCCCATTAGGATCTAGCGTTATTCCTAAAACAGTATTATTGAGGTTATGAGCAGCAAACAAACTTAACGAACCGCCGCTTTGTTCAAAAAATGCCCAGAAGAAGATAGAAAAGATGATAAAGACTAGGGCTGCAAATAATTTTTTATTTTCGGCCAATGAGAAATTTCTCATTTCGTAAAAAAGATACAGTAACGAACAAGGTCCAATAATGTACATAAATATATCAGTATATCCTGTATTAGACACCATGGTCATAATCACAGGAATAATAATTAGTGATCCAAGGTAAGTTGCGATTTCAAGGGTTTTCCTTTTTGATTTTTCTAAATTGGCAAGAGGAGAAAGGCCAATTTCGCCTAAACTTTTTTGGGTTTGTGTAAAGGTTAACAAACTAATAAGCATTACAAAGGCAGCAAAACCAAAGGCTACATTCCAACGCAATGCAACTGGCACTAGTGAACTTAGCATCGATCCATTTGCAACAGCAATACACAAATACCCACCTATTAATGCTCCTAGATTTACTCCAGCATAGAATAAAGAAAAGCCTGCATCTCTGCGGTGATCATCCTCTTTATATAATTTACCGACCATCGTAGAAATGTTAGGCTTAAAAAATCCAGTCCCGATGATGGTAAAACTGATACCAAAAAAGAAGAATTGTTTAGGATCGAAAGCTAAAATCATGCTTCCTACTATCATTAACAAACCGCCCCAAAAAAGTGATTTCCGGTAGCCTAGAATTTTATCTGCAAATAAACCTCCAATAAAAGTAAACGCATAGACAAATGCTTGTGTAGCTCCGTACTGTAAGTTAGCCACTTGGTCGTTCATCGCCAACTGATTCACCATAAAAATAACAAGCATGCCTCGCATTCCGTAAAAACAAAAACGCTCCCACATTTCGCTAAAAAACAAGTACCACAATTGTTTTGGATACTTGCCTTTGAAATTTTGAATTTCTGCTAAAGTCAAATTGGTAGTGCTCATTACCGGATTATAGGTTTGCTTTGATAAAATTAGTCATCTTATTATACAACTGTATTCTAGTCATTCCACCGTAAATTCCGTGATTTTTATCTGGGTAAATTTGCGAGTCAAATTGTTTATTCGCCTGAATTAAAGCTTCCATCATTTGCATCGAATTTTGCACATGCACGTTATCATCTCCACTTCCATGAATTAAAAGAAATTTCCCTTTTAAACCATTTACATAATTTATAGGAGAGTTGTCATCATAACCACTTGCATTTTCTTGTGGGGTTTGCATGTATCTCTCTGTATAAATACTGTCATAGAATCTCCAGTTAGTAACAGGAGCAACAGCTATTGCCATTTTGAAAGTATCATTTCCTTTAAAAAGACAATTAGAAGCCATAAATCCACCATAGGACCATCCGAATATTCCAATTCTATCTTGATCAACATATGGATAATCCCCAATTACTTTTGCAGCATCAATTTGATCTTCAACTTCATATTTTCCTAATTGCAACTGTGTTACTTTTTTAAAATCGGCACCTTTGAAACCAGTTCCTCTTCCATCGACACAAGCAACGATATATCCTTGCTGAGTTAACATCATAAACCAATAATCATTAGAACTATTCCATTGGTTCGCTACTTGTTGTGAACCAGGACCTGAATACTGATACATAAAAACAGGATATTTTTTAGTAGCATCAAAATCTTTAGGCTTTAATATCCAAGCATTTAACTCATGCCCTTTAGCTGTTTTTAGTACAAAAAACTCTTTAGTTGGTAAATTATAATCTTTATTTGTAGCTGCTAAAGCCGCATTATCTTCAATAACCTTTAACTGCTTACCCGTTTTAGCTTCATTTAATGTATAGCGCGTAGGTTGAGAGGCGCTAGAAAACGTATTGATATAATATTGAAAGTTAGGATTAAAGGTTGCGCCATTTGTTCCTATTTCATTAGACAATGCTTTCTTATTTTTACCATTTAAAGCAATACTGTAAACTGCTCTGTTGATTGAACCGTTCTCGGTAGACTGATAAAAAACCGTACTTGTTTTTTCATCAAAACCATAATAAGAAGTTACTTCCCAGTTCCCTTTAGTTACTTGGTTTTTTAATTTTCCGTTTTTATCATAAACATAAATATGATTGAAACCACCTTTTTCACTAGTCCAGATAAAACTATTGTCTTTCAAAAAAGTTAAGTTATCCGTAACATCAACATAAGCTTTATCTTTTTCGTTTAAAACCACTTTAGCTGCTGCTGTAGTTCCATCAATAAATACTAAGTCAAGATTGTCCTGATGACGATTTAAAATTTGAGCAGATAATACATTTGCGTCATTAGTCCACTGCATGCGAGCAATGTAAAAATCATTATATTTTCCTAAATCAACCTGTTTAGTAGCTGCAGCTGCAACATCATAAATATGCAATGAAGGGATCGCATTTTTCTCACCAGCTTTTGGATATTTGAATGTTTCCACTGTAGGATACAAATCCTTATGAAACATTGACATAGAAAACTCAGGAACTGCACTTTCGTCAAAACGAATGAAAGCTATTTTCTTACTGTCTTTACTCCAGTCAAATGCCTTTACGAAGGCAAATTCCTCTTCATAAACCCAATCAGTTATACCATTTATAATGGCATTTTTCTTCCCATCAGTAGTTATTTGAATTGTATTCTTTGTGGCTATAGTATAAACAAATAAGTTATTGTCTTTGGCATAAGCAATCATTCTCCCGTCTGGAGAAAAAGTGGGCTCTTGTACTTGAAAGTCAAACAGCTTGGTTAATTCTTTATTGATTGTGTTGTATAAATAATAGTCCGCGGTGAAGGAATGTCGGAAGATTTGCTTGGAATTGCAAGCTATTAAAATCATCTTTTCGGTAGCGTCAAAAGTGTAGCTAGAAATGTTAGGAAAATCCTTTGAATAATTACTTGTATCAAATAAGGTATTGGTCTTTTTTAAGGTAGCAAAATCAAACAAATCAATTTGCTGTTCTCCCTTTTGGTCTTGGTTCAATACCGTATATTGATTGGTGTTTTTCAAAGACTGTAGTTCGTCCATTCCTTGGGCACGAAAACCACCCATATAAATTTTTTCAACTGTAATTTTTTGTTGTCCAAAAACGGTGAAACACAAAAATAAAAATAAGACCGAAAATTGTTTAGATTTCATACTATTGATTTATATGTAAAAAAGAGTCCAATTTTAGTGAAAATTTTACAATTAATTTACATTTCATGTGTTAAATATTAAAAACAATATTATTCAGCAGCTACTAATGGCAACAATTTAATACGATACAAAAGCCCTAAATCTGTATATTTGCGGTAAATTACATTATAATCAATTGAAAATGAATAACCCCATTGCTGGATTTTCAAAATTATCCAAAGAAGAAAAAATAAATTGGATTGCTAAGGAATATTTCACAACTCCTACAACTGCAATTGCATTGTTAAAAAGTTACTGGAATTCAGATGCAAAACTGCAAAAGCTACACGATGAATTCATAGAAAATACACTCACCAATTTTTATATTCCTCTTGGAGTTGCTCCAAATTTTTTGATAAATAACAAATTCAGCACCATACCTATGGCGATTGAGGAGAGTTCTGTGGTTGCAGCAGCATCCAAATCAGCTAAATTCTGGTCTACACGTGGTGGTTTTAAAGCTACTGTTATCAATACCGAAAAAATAGGTCAAGTTCATTTTATCTACAAAGGTGACGAGTCAAAACTAGTTTTATTTTTCGCACAAGTGAAATCTAAATTTTTCGCGAATACGGAAAGCATTACAAAAAACATGCAAAAACGTGGTGGCGGTATTTTAGACATCATCTTACAAGAGAAAACAAATTTACTTCCCAATTATTTTCAGCTGCATGCGACTTTTGAAACCAAAGACAGTATGGGCGCTAACTTTATCAATTCTTGTTTAGAACAATTTGCAAAAACATTAAAAGAGGAAGCATTAGCATTCGAATTATTTACGGCCGAAGAAAAAGAAATACAAGTCATAATGAGCATTTTGTCGAACTACGTACCGAATTGTATTGTTCGTGCCGAAGTTTCATGCCCAGTTGAGGACTTAAAAGAAAAGCATATAGAAAACCCCTTAGATTTTGCCCAACGATTTGTCCAAGCAGTTCAAATTGCCGAGGTAGAACCTTTTAGAGCAGTTACGCACAATAAAGGAATTATGAACGGGATTGATGCAGTAGTACTCGCCACAGGAAATGACTTTAGAGCAGTGGAAGCAGGAATTCACGCTTATGCAGCAAGAAGCGGTCAATACTCTAGTCTTTCTCACGCCAAGATCGAAGACGGCATCTTTAGCTTTTGGTTAGAAGTGCCCTTAGCACTTGGAACTGTAGGAGGCTTAACTTCTTTACATCCTTTGGTTAAACTTTCTTTAGAAATGCTCGAAAACCCTTCAGCTCAAGAGCTAATGGAAGTGGTTGCAGTCGCTGGTTTAGCACAAAATTTTGCTGCCCTTCGCTCACTCACCACTACGGGTATCCAAGAAGGGCATATGAAAATGCACCTGAACAATATTCTGAACCAGTTTGACACTAATGACGACGAAAGAAGCAGTATTAGCAAACATTTTAAACATCATGCAGTTACACATAGCGCAGTGGTTGACTTTATCGAAGCAATGCGAAAATAATTTTTAGAAAGCTGTCATACTACCGCTCGGAAAAACTTATAATGAATGAAGAAAACTTTTTATAGCAACGGAAAACTATTGATAACGGGAGAATACCTCGTATTAGATGGTGCCAAAGCACTTGCATTGCCAACTAAGTTTGGCCAAAACTTGATTGTGGAGGAGGGATCGAATAATGAAATTGTATGGAAAAGCTATGATGCCGATGACAGCATCTGGTTCCAAGACACCATATTGTTTACTGATATTATTGAGCCAAAAGTACATTCTGAATCTGTAAAAAGCACATTAATTAAGATTTTGCACGAAGCTTACTTAATGAACCCTCAATTTTTGAACAGTAGTTCAGGGTATACAATTAGAACGCAGCTTAGCTTTCCAAAAAAATGGGGACTAGGCACCTCTTCTACTTTGATTAATAACATTGCTGAGTGGGCTTGTATAGATGCATTTAAGCTACTTAATTCAAGTTTTGGAGGAAGTGGTTATGATATTGCTTGCGCTCAAAATGACACCCCTATAGTATACTCCCTAAAAGAAGGAAAACCTATTGTCCAAAACATAACTTTCGATCCTGACTTCTCTGAAAACATCTATTTTGTTTATCTCAATAAAAAACAAAGTAGCAAAACAGCCATTGCCAACTATCAGGATAATAAATCTAGTCATTTAGAAAAAAGCATAGCTAAAATTAACCGATTAACAGCAGAAATAATTCTTTCAACGAAAATCGAAACTTTTGAACACGCAATAGAGAAACACGAGGTAGAGATGAGTCACGTTTTAGAAACTAGTACAATTAAAGAAACACTGTTTCCTGATTTCAACGGACAAATTAAAAGCTTGGGTGCTTGGGGTGGTGATTTTGTAATGGTCACTTCACAAGTTAATCCTAAAGCTTATTTTCACTCAAAAGGATTTGACACCTTATTATCTTACGAGGAAATGATTTTATAACCGTTGATACTATCTCAACTTACTATTTAAAAAGCGATACAAAAACGCATAAAAAAACTCGATACTAATTATCGAGTTTTTTTTATGGAATTAATAATAACTACTTATATATTAGTAATTAAATTGTTTTCTATTGTCTTTAATATCTGCATTGTCTTTAAGAGCAGGTAATACTCTGTTTACATCCCCAGCAGACTGTGCTTTTAATTTTGCCACATAAGGAGAAAAATCTTTTAGAGCTGGCGCTTTTACGGTGCTGATGTTTTTAACAACATAAACTCCAGTGTTCCCTTCAATAGGAGCTGACATTTTATTAGCAGCTAATGCAAATGCATTTCCTACTACTTTAGCCTCTTGACCTACACCCGCAAGTGTTGGATTTTCAAGAACTACATCAGTAGCTTGCTGAACTGTAGAACCTACCGTTTTAGCAATTGCCTCTAAAGAGCTTCCTGTCATTTTAGCTTTTATGATTGCTGCTTTTTTCTTGTTTTTAAGAATAGATTCAACATAAGGTCTTGCTTGTGTTACTGAAACTAATCCTGAATTATCAATGCTTTTTACTTTTGCAATAACGTGACCCACATTAGCCACCTCAAAACGTTTTACAGCACCTACTTTAGAATCATCTTCAAATGCCCATCTTACAATAGATCTTTGATTTCCTAATGAACCAAAGTTTTCTTGCATTGCAGATACAGTAACTGGAGCTGAAACTGTAAGTCCCATTTCTTTTGCAACTTTATTAAAATCTTTATCAGTAGCATCCATTTCAAATTTAGTTGCCTGTGTAAATATTTTATCTGAAGTTGCTTCTGAAGCTTCCACTTTTTGAGCAACAGTTGCTAAACGTATTCCGTCTTGTTTATCAGTAATTTTAATAATATGAAAACCAAAAGGAGTCTCTACTAAACCTACTTTACCAATACCGTTATTAAATACAAAGTCATTAAAAGGCTTCACCATTTGGTTTGGACCAAAGTATCCTAAATCACCACCTTGTTGTGCTGATGAATCGTCAGAGTTAGTATAAGCTAACATTAAGAAACTATCAGGATTTGCATTAACTTGTGCTAAAATAGCTTCTGCTTTTGCTTTAGCATCTTCTTTAGTTCTGATTTCTTTTTGATTTGGAACCTGAGTTCCTTCATAGCTAATTAAGATATGACTTGCTTTAGCATTTACTCCTAACTTCTTACCCATCGATTTAGAAATACAGTAGTATTTTCCAAACATATAAGGACCATAAACTTCACCTGGCGCAAGATTAAATAATTTATCAGCATCAACCGCTGGTAAGTCTTTCTTAGCAATGTACGTAGAGTCATAAGGAACATCGGAGTTTGAGTTTACAAACTCAATTGTATTTTTAGCAGATTTGAATCCTGCTAAAGTATCATTTTTACCTGTAGCTTGGTTGTATACCACACTTCCAGATAATAATCCGTTTATTTTAGATTTAACTTCAGCTTCATCTTCTTTCGAAGCTTTGTCTTCGATTAAAACATATTCTACTTCACGAGATTCATCAGCTTTGAACTTTTTCTCGTTTTTCTTCATATAATCTACAATTTCAGCATCAGTAACTTTTACTTCACTGTCTTTAACTGTTGAGTACAATCCAGCCACATAAGCAAAGTTCACTTTATTAGCTTCCATTTCATATTTCAACTTAGCCTCACTTGCAGTAGCAAATACAGCCGATTTTATTAATGTATTATAGATTTGAAATTTTGCATTTAACTCAGCATCTTTTTCTCTGTCTTTCAAGTATTGGGCTTGAGCAGGATTAGATTTAAAATATTCCTTGAATTTTGCAATATCAAAGATACCAGCTGCATTCATAAACATTGGGTTTTTACCAATATTTTGATCTGCTTTTAAAACTTCTAAAATGTGTTTTTCTCCAACTCTAAGTCCCAGTTTTTCAAATTCAGAAGTTAATAAAGCTACAGAAACCTCTTGATCCCAAACTCTATTTGCTGCAGCAGTAGAAGTAATTCCTTCACCGCTTTTTTCAACATTACTCACTTTGATTCTGAAATCTTCAAATGCTATTCCATTTCCATTGATACTTCCTACATCTTTAGATGTACTGTTGAAAGAACCACTTTTGAACAAATCACCTATGATAAATGCAAATAAACCTATTGCGATTACTGCAATCATTAAAGCGGAACGTTGTCTAATTTTTGATAAAACTGCCATTTTTATTGTTGTTAATTTTATATTCAGTTTGCGAAAATACAATTATCTAATTAATAATTATACTAGTAGCGTTTTATTTTACAAAAAAAATAATTTTATAAAATAAATCACTCTTTTATGGTTAATTTAACCAATTCAATCTTCTTATTTGTAGCCTCTTCAATTTCAAAATGATAGTTACCAATAGCTATCTCCTCTCCTACCTGTGGAATTTCTTTGGTAAAATCTACAATAAATCCCCCCAAAGTACCATAAGAATCACTCTCAGGAATCGCTAATTTATATGTTTGATTTAAATACTCTACATCAAAACGTGCTGAAAAAACGTAAACATCCTCTTCCAGCTGTTTTTCAATTAATTCTTCATCTGAATCGTGCTCATCTTCTATCTCACCAAACAGTTCTTCTACAATATCTTCAATAGTTATAATTCCAGATGTTCCTCCGTACTCGTCTAGAACCACAGCAACGCTTTTACGTTTTTTAGTAAGCAGACTCATCACGTCTTTAATAAAAATAGTTTCAGGAACAAATTCTACCGGAATGATAACAGACTTTATGGTCTTTGGTTTTTTAAATAAATCAAAAGAATGCACGTAGCCCAGAATATCGTCGAGTGAATTTTGGTAAACTACAATTTTAGAATAGCCAGTCTCAATAAACAAGGCTTTTAAATCATCAATGTGATCAAATAATTCAATAGCCACTATCTCTGTCCTTGGACTCATCACGTCTCTCGCTTTCACACTAGAAAAATCTAAGGCATTTTGAAACATTTGAATTTCTGAATCTACTTCTTCATCATCTTCCACCGTACTCATTTGCTCATTGATGTAGTCTCCTAATTCTACTTTACTAAAATAAAGCTGAATTTGATCCCCATCAGTTCTAAAAAATTTCTTTAGCACAAAATCAGATACCCAAATAAAAAATGTAGAGACAAAGTAAAACAGCTGATAAAACAAATAAGCCGGAATAGCAAAAACCTTAATGAGCGTATTGGCATAAATTTGAAAAAACACTTTCGGAAAAAACTCCGCAGTGATTAAAACCAACATCGTTGATAATACCGTTTGAATAAACAAATTAGATAAATCTGAAAAATGATAAGGCAAAGTACCAATCCATTGCATTAACAACTCTCCCATAAAAAAACCATAAACCACCAGTGCTATATTATTACCAATAAGCATGGCAGCAATGAATTTAGAAGGTTTTTCAGTAAGCTTAGTAAGTATTTTTGAAAGAAAATTATCTTGCTTTTTTTCTATCTCAAGATATATTTTATTCGAAGATATAAATGCAATTTCCATCCCAGAAAAGAAAGCACTTAGTATTAAGCATAATATTATAATGCTAACTTCCATATACTAAGATTTGTTTTTACGGTCTTCCATCCTTTTAGCAAAGTTCCTCCTGAAAAAGAACATAAAGATTGCTACACTAGCTATCAGAAGACTCAAGATAGGAGTAGCATCTGGCTCATTCCATTTTGCGATTCCATCGTAAATAAAGTACAATCCAAAGATAAGGTAAATGTAAGGTGTATATTTCATGTAACCCATAAGATGCAATTTTGATATTTATTCGGCAGAATCGAATTCGCCCGTTATTCTTTGTGAATTTACTACTTTAAAATCTCTACTAAAGTCAATTCCTTGACCATTGGAAGACCCTTTTACGTCAGTAAATTTAAACTTTTTTTCAGTAAAAAACCATTCGTTCTTCTGGTCGTAATACAATTGTTCTGTTTCAAGAACTTGTCCTTGCTCTGTAGCAATCTTCACTTTTCCTTGCAAATCTATGATTCCAGTAAGCTTATAAGAAACCGCATATTTAGAAGTAACTCTTGTTTTTTTACCCTTTTCATCATAAAAAGTAACATCGATTCCTTTTGGAAATTCAGTAAAAGGGAAGTTCACACTTGAAAAATCCAACATTTTAGGACTAACTAAAACAACTTTTATAAGACCTGAATCGGTGTACTTTAAATCGACATTATCAGCATCACCACTAGGAGTAAATTCAGTGTAATTAATTTTTTGAATTTCTTTAAAATTACTCTCACACCCAAAAAACAGAGTCACAGCAAGAGCTGTGACTAAGTGTAATATTTTATATTTTTTTAATAAAGTCATCTATCAATATTGACTAAGAGGTATATAAATATAAGGTTTTATTATTAATCAAATTTTCTTTTTTGAAACCACTTGTCATTAAAAGAAAAACCTACACTAACATTAGCATAATTTTCCTGCACTAATCCTGCAGAAGTTGTTCCTCTTTTTCCTAATTCTAAACCAATATTCACATTAGAAAATGTTCCAGAAACAGGCATACCAACCCCTAGCATAACACCCATATTATTTATAGATTCAGAGTTGATCATCAATCCAGTTTTCTCATATTTCAAACCTCCTCTATAAACAATTCTTTTAGCATAATTATTAAATGAATTATAGTTTGGAATATAATAACCTCCTAAACTAACACTTCCATATCTACCATAACCAACATTATCAGCTTCATTATAAGTGTTTGCTTCACCAGGAGATTTTTGGTAAGAAATCTTTCCTCCAATTAACCATTTTTTAGATTCACCAATACCAGCACTTAAAGATATTTTACTCGGAAAAGTCAAATCTCTATTTACGTTTTGTTCATCAAGAACATCCACTACAGCCACATCAAAACCTGAATTATACAATACAGTAGAAATATTTCTAGTGTTCTCCGACTTTAACGTACTTTCTAATGCATAATTAACACTACTGTAAGCCATTAATTTGTCACTAATTTTAGCTTGGAACATTGCACCAATATTAAAATTAAAACCAGATAACACAGAAGAATTTGACTCGCTGGTTCCTACCGGAACATCTGTAATAAACTCTAAGCTGTTTGTTTGGATAGTACCAAAATTATAATTCACATCGGCTCCAAGACTAAAATTTGGAGTGATTTTATAACCCGCGCCTAGGAATGCTTTATTCAAACCTCCCGTACCACTATAGCGACTATTAGTTCCAGTACTTCCGTCAGATAACGATTCAATTTTATAACCTACTGAAGAGTAAGGAATCAGACCAAAACCTACTCCTAATTTCCCCAATGGCAAACCTACTGCTAGATAGTCTAAAGTAGTTCTTCTTGCATTTTCAGTTTTAGAATCAGATTTTAATTTAGTAGTATAATAAGTACCTCCCACAGTAAATGTGGTCAATTTTAAATTAGCAAAACTAGATGGATTCTCTAAATTGATATGTATACTGTCTTGCTCTACCGCAACACCAGCCATAGAACGACTTTCGACAGTTCCTTTAAACCTTACATCACCGATACCGTAAAAAGAATATGGAGAAGAAGTTCCTTCTTGTGCAAAGGAAACTAGCGATAAAAGCAAACAAGCGCTTACTATAATTTTTTTAATCATTGTTGATTTTATATTGAAAAGTTTGGTTCAAACTCTCTAATAGAAAATTTGAATTGGCAAATATGGTATTTTTTAATCGTTTAGCCAAAAATTCTGTATCTCCACCCGTTAAAATTATTATAAAATTTGCGCTTAGTGCTTTATATTCATCTATAAAACCATCAATTTCATAGACCAAACCATTTACCACTCCGGAGTGAATTGACTCAGTTGTAGATTTACCCACAAAATCCTCCGCATCTTCTAATTTCAGTAAAGGAAGTTTAGATGTAAAATTATGCAGCGATTCATAACGCAAACGCAAGCCCGGAGAGATAGCGCCTCCCATATAATTATCATCAGCATCAATGAAGTCATAGGTAACACAAGTACCTGCATCTATGACTAATCTATTTTTATTAGGAAATTGTAAGGTTGCACCAGCAGCAAGCACCATCCTATCGATACCCAAGGTTGCCGGAGTTTTGTATCGATTATTAAAAGGTAAGGGATCATGATGAGATATAAAATAAACTTCGAGATCATTTTCGAATTCTAAAAAAGCATCTTTTTCAATATCTCCAACAGAGGCAACAATTAAATGAGTAATTTTTTTAAAATTTTTTACTGTTTTATATAGCACTTCGAAAAGCTCTTTTTTGTCAAAAACAAGGTGTTTTATTAGGTTATTCCCTTCAAATACAGCACCTTTTATTCTTGTATTTCCAACATCTATAGTTAAAATCATCCTATTCCTTTTTGATTTGACGAAGGTACGAATAGATTTTTTTTAAAAAATGTATTGCACAAACAAAAAAACATTCTATATTTGCAACCGCAATAAGCGCGGTACCTTAGCTCAGATGGTAGAGCAATGGACTGAAAATCCATGTGTCCCTGGTTCGATCCCTGGAGGTACCACAAAACCCAAACAGCAATGTTTGGGTTTTTTGTTTTTATTAAAAAAAAACGTATTTTAATTCCCTGCTCTCCAAACAAGCATATTATTGATTTTTCAATTTGGCTTTCAGTTTTAAAAAAATTAATGCAGTAATGTAAGCATCTCCAAATGCTGTATGCCTATCACTTTTCTGAATTTTAAAAATACTGCATAATTCGTCTAATCCAGTGTGCTGGTCTTCCTGCAAACCTTTAAATTTTTGATATAATTTATCTGTATCGATTATTTTATTTTTCAATTTCCCACAACCCATTCGTTTTAACGCCTGATTAATCATCTGAACATCAAAACGCACGTGGTGACCCACAATAATAGCGTCCTTTATAAATTCAATAAATTGAATCATAGCCTGACTTTCCTTTAGCTTTTCCTCTCTACCGTCCTTTAATATACCATGTATAGGTACAGATTCTTTTTTAAAAATATCTTGCAATAAAAACAATTCTAAATAATCATTAACTACTATTACATTTCTATGAATTGCAATAGCGCCTATTGACAAAATTACATCGTTCTTAAAATCTAAGCCAGTGGTTTCTGTATCAAAAACGACAAATCTTTGTTCGTTATTTTTATCTGCTTTAGTGTCAAAGCAAGCCAAGTAGTTTTGCCAAAATACTGGATATTGTTTTCTATCTTTTATAAACCAATCGAGTAGCTTCATTTATGTAAAGTAAGTAAGTTGAAAACGAGTTTTAAGAATTTCTTGAACCTCACGAATGGGATGAAATGCATTTTTAAGCTTTACCTTATCTAATTTTGATAATTTATTTAAATCCAAATACCTCCCACCCGAATTACTTGCAAATCCTTCAAGAGTCCTAAATTTTTGTAAAACAGAAAATGCTTCAGAGCAAGCTTCATATATGGAGGCATTTTGCGGCTCTACATTAGCCAGTTCTTTAAATCTTAAGAGCGTATTATTTACCTCTACAATTTTTTGATCTAGACATAACAACCGAGCAGCATCTATAAGAGGCATTAACCCCCGCCCTTTCAGGTCAAAACTATCTTTATGTTCACCATCTTTTTCTATTAAAAATTGCCTAAAAAAACCTAATGGAGGTGGGTTTTTTAAAGCATCTCCTCCTAGATACGCAAAGAAAATTTGGTTGTCACTGATGTTTTTAAAAATAGCATCTGTTATAGCATCGACCAACGCTTTATCTCCATAAACAAAATCATAATCAAAAAATATGGAGCACATAAGAATCCCTTTTTCTCCTGGATTATGTATCCATGAATAATACTGTGCCTTCCATTCTGTTAGAGACTTACACCATAAAGGATTACTAGCCATCATTTCAGCTGGGCAGTATTCATATCCCACAATATTAAGCACATGGGTAACATTTTCCGCTAATCGCACAAAATAATCTTTAACTTCATCATATTTTTCTTTAGATACTTCTTCAAAAACCAACGCATTATCTTGATCTGTCAAAAGCAGCTGTTCTTTACGTCCCTGACTTCCTATATTTAGCCATGCAAATTTAGCTGGCGGTTGCTCCTTCATTTTTAAAATAGATAATTCTATCGCTCTTTTTGTGATAGCCGTATTGATCTCGCCAGTAATCTGACAAAT
>NZ_JBGQOD010000010.1:0-117121 GCF_052113625.1 Flavobacterium sp. W21_SRS_FM3
GTCAAAAATGCTCTTCACCTTCAAACTATTTCCTATGATTTCGAATGAAGGATTATCCTCACCGCCTACGCCGTCAACTAATGTCAAGGCAAATACGGTTCGGTCTTCCTTAAGGACTGTAAAGTCACCTACAATAGTTCCTGCGGGTTTGTTCTCGTCAATAGTTGATTTAGACAAAGTAAAAACAGTAGGTAACAGATCGTCTAGAACTGTTATTGTAAAATTTTGTTCTAAAACATCTCCACGGCTACTGACTGCTTGAACGCGAATTTTGTAACTACTTTTTACTTCGAAGTCAAAAATGTTCTTCGCCTTCAAACTATTTCCTATGATTTCAAATGAAATATTATCCTCACCGCCTGCACCGTCAACTAATTTCAAGGCAAATGCTGTACGGTCTTCTTTAACGACTGTAAAGTCGCCCACAACAGTTCCAACGGGTTTGTTCTCCTCTATAGTTGACTTAGACAAAGTAAACACCGTAGGTAACAGATCGTCTAGAACTGATATTGTAAAATTTTGTTCTAAAATATCTCCACGGCTACTGACTGCTTGCACGCGAATTTTATAACTACTTTTTGCTTCGAAGTCAAAAATGTTCTTCGCCTTCAAACTATTTCCTATGATTTCAAATAAAGAATTATCCTCACCACCTGCACCGTCAACTAATGTCAAGGCAAATGCTGTCCGGTCTTCTTTAACGACTGTAAAGTCACCCACAACAGTTCCAACGGGTTTGTTCTCCTCGATAGTTGACTTAGACAAAGTGAAAACCGTAGGTAAGAGATCGTCTAGAACAGTTATTTCAAAAGTCTTTTCTACTACTTCTTTACGATTACTTACCCCTTGAACACGTATTTTATAAATGCTCTTCGTTTCAAAGTCGAAGATACTTTTCACCTTAAGTTTATTCCCGATAATTTCAAATGAAGCATTATCAAAACCTCCATCTCCGGCCACAAGTGAAAGATCCGAAACCACTCTGTCTTCGATCAGTACATTAAAGTCGCCAACTACAGTTCCAATAGCTTGATTTTCGTTTATCGTTAATTTTGACAAAGTAAAAACAGTAGGTAAGGTAACTGGATAGGCGGGCAATTGCACCGCAACAGTCCATTCTTTCACAACACTTAGATCTTCAGAATAGACTTTAAAAACAATCGGATTGCTAAAATTCAAACTATTAGAACCCGAAGTCTGTTGCACATTTCCAACATACACAGTAGCCCCAGGACTGCTGGTAAAAATAGTATTTAATGCCGTTACCGTTTGGCCAGGATTAAGATACACCGTTACTTTATTACCTACAATGGTTATGTCATTGCGAGTCACGCCAACAAAACTAACATCTAAAAGATCTGCACCTTGACGCAAAGCATTGTTTGAAAAAATATAGGTTTGAGACAGGTTTCCAAGATTGGCATTGGATGTAAAACTTGCTGTTCTAAAAACATCCTTAACGACATTATTTCCCGAATCATATATTTTAAAACTTATGGTTTCATTATTTGTATTCGCAAAAACCGTCAGATAAGCATAGTACTTATTTTCAGTAGCCACATAGATCAAATTAGTTACACCGCGACATTCTCCATTTACAAATGCAGCTACTTTATCATTCCCATTGGCTAATCGAACTCCATCAATATTTAAAGATCCAACAAAAGTCATGGTGTACTGAAAATTATTTTCATTCACAGTCCAAGAAGGAGCCTGACCAAAAGTGCTAAAACTTATTAGAAACAGTACGATGGTACTGTATATAAAATTTTTCATAGTTAAAATTTTAAATTGATTTAAATTACCAAAACACCTAAAAAGGTGTTCTGGAATCTAAACTGATTTAATGCTAGTTTTTCATTACTTTATGAGTGATGATTTCTCCATTGATTGTAATTTGAATTACATAAACACCAGATACAACTGTTGGTTGGATTTTTAATACATTTTCCCCCTTCAGCACATTTTGTTTTTTATCTAAAACTAATTTACCTAATAATGAATACAGTCGGATAGTAATATTTTGGTCTTTAACTGCATTAGCTTTAATCGTTATTTCATTATCAAATGGATTAGGATAAATACTCACACCCTCCGTCATTTCTTCTAATATGATAGGTTTCGAAATTGTACCTAATACATCGTTTCCTTTGAAAGTAAATTTCTTAGATGTTTCCTTAGTACTCATTCCGTTTCCAATATGAAAAGCTAGCTCTTCCTCCGTATCTCCGTAAACCGTAATAAAACTCAGTTTACTATCATTTACAGATTGAGTAGCCGCTGATCCTTTCAAAACCCCTCGAGCATCATACACAAACAATTCATTGTATCCTGTAGGTAATAAAACCACAGCATTCATGTTGTCTGGGTACTGCTTAAACTCAGCTTTAATAGGTTCTTGACTAACTTCATTTGTATTGTCTACCTTGTTAGCCGTTTTGATTTTACTTGTACTTGCTAAATAAGACGGATATTTAAACGTTTGTGCTTTCGTAGATTTCACCATGTATCCTTTTCCTGCTTCTAAGTAATTAAGGGTACCGTTCCATCCAATAAGCGGATCATAAATAGCAAACAAGTTTTGTGATTTAATCACGTCACCATCTGTAGCATCAAAATACGCTAAAGCTTCATTTGTTTGCTGGTTTCCTCCTAAAGTATACGGCAGCCAGTTCCATTTTTCTTGCAATGGAAAAGTCCAATTAACTACATCAATAGCAGTTCCTTTAATAGTTAATGGTTGCTCATGCGTTAAGTACACTTTAACCATTTTAGAATTAGTTAAACCACCATTAGCCGAAATAGTTCCAGACCAACCACTATTAGCTGGTATCGCTTCATTTTTAAAGTAGGTTTCCAAACGCGCTGGTGAATTGGTCAACATACGATCAGAAGTTTCTAATTTCATACCACTAGTCAATGTGTTAAGATTGGCAAAATTAGGATCGTTCACATTCATCGATACCCAAGTCCAACCTGTATTAAGATTGATTTTTTGCTCTACTACGGCAGAGTTTTCAAAAATAACAGGCGAACTAAGTTTACCAAAAATTCCATTTTCTTCAAACGCTATTGATGCTTTAGCATTCATGTTTGCTATTAGAATTGCTCCTTGTGAAGCATCCCATATCTTAAAGTCGATACTTTCACCACTAATGAAATTACTATACACTGTTAAAAACACAAAGTATTCCTTGTAAGCCGCATTGTAGACTAACTTAGTACTTCCTCGCACGACTCCATTTGAAAATGCAGCTATTCGATCATAAGTATCTTCAGAGAACTTGCCGTCTACTTTAATTCGACCTACAATATTCATACTGTACTTGTAATCAGTTGGGTTTACGGTCCAACTTGGTTCTTGTCCCAGTACTCTTAGCTTAATTTGCATTTTTTCGTCATATCCAAAATCTGTTTTCAAATACAGGTTTTCTAGATATTCTCCAGGAGTAAGTTCTTTGTCAATCGTAGCAGTAATGATTACTTTACTAGCCGGTGAAATCGTACCAGATGTTTTGCTTAAAGTCAACCATTTAGGTAGGTTACTAATAGCAAAAGGCTGTCCTTTTCCTCCTTTGTTCAACAATGTAATTTCAAAAGTTTTTTCTTCTCCTGATTTTTTAACTATATCCACAATCTCGTTGTAGCCTTCGGCATACCAACTTACTTCATTGCGTTTTACATAAGCAGTCCACGTAATAGGCGACTGTTGCATGTTATTAGCACTATCAAACATTTTGTCCACTGTAATATCAATAATCTGACCTTCTAGAGAGGCCCAATCTGTTACTACTGGTTCTAAAATCATTTGATCTTGATTAACCACATTGTTCACTTGAAATTTGATCAATGTTCGCTCTGGCTTAACTGGCGGCACATCATCAGAATATTTAACGATACCAGTACTTAAAACAGCATTATCTGGGAAACCAGCTTGCCCTTTTTCTACATGATAATAACGAGGGCCATTTGCCGTTTTTGGATCTGGTTCGTTCATTTTTGCATACAGCATCAATCCAATACTCTCTGCGTTAATTTCATTAAATCGGTCACGACTGATTTGCTCTACGTTACGCAAGGTATTCCATAACTGGAATTCATCTAGCTTACCTGCATAAGTGCGATCTACTGTCTCGATACCTGCAAGATCAGTTGCACCACGTGCTCCTAGCCAAACCTTGTTTCCAGAGAAACCACCAATATTAACCATTGGATTAGACGAAACAGCAACAGCATCCACATACGTACGTAACGAACCTAATCTATTGAACAACAAGGTCACATGGTGCCAATTATTATCGGCCATGTTTTGACTTGCTAATTCATAAGAATTACCTTCTGTCTCCAAGGTCAATTTACCTGTAGCTTTCATGTTAATTGCCCATTTATTACTAAACCCATTGGATTGTTTTAGATCAGTACCGTCTCCTTTTCCGTTAGAGAACAAAGTGGCTTCTTGCGAAACACCCGTTTTCATCCAGAATGAAACCGTAGCATCCATCTCTTTAGTCAACTGCACAGAGCCAACCTTGTCTAACTTTAAATGTTGGCCGTTTGCAAACTCATACGAAGTTCCCTTAGGCTTAATATCCCATGCTTCTTTAACAATAGCATGTTTGTATCGTGCTTTGTCATTAGCTATAGTTCCTCTACCTTCGTCCATTGGCCAATATCCAACTAGATTGGCTTCATTTCCTATAAGCTTCAAATACATTTTGGCGTAAGCCTCATCTAGATTAATGTCTTTGGTCCATAAACGTAGGTCATGCATGTTTCCTATAAAGGTGTTTCCACCAATAGTTAACGCATTATTATTTGAAAACTGTACATTGCTTACCCCTGTACTAGCTCCAATTTCTTTATCATCTTGATAGATACGAAGCGTACCGCTATTGTTTTTATGGGTAAAGGTATAATGATGAAACAATCCATCATTGGCAATACCACCATTAGCAGTTAAACCGCCCAATTCAAAATACACTGAACCATTTGCTAACTTAATATTTACCCCTTCTTTTTGAGCAATAATAGTTGCAGCTGTTGCAGTCGTACTATTCTTCATCCAGAATTCAAAAGCTAAATCTCCCGTTGTAATTCTTGGACTGTTGATTACGGCTTCGTTCGTAGCACCATCAAAACGTAACGACACATTGTGATCAATCTCTAATTGATTAGTTTGCCCTTTAATTTCAATGGTAGAAACTGCCGAATTATAGAAAATTGGTTCATTAAAAAACACTTTTAAATCTTCTCCAGCTCCTAAAATTCCATTGATAGGCAATGGTGTTCCAAAACGCAATGGCGCATTCAAATCAACTCTACCTGTGGTAATATCAGAAATGAATTCGGTATCATTAGTACAGGTACTTCTAGCGCGAATTTCATATTTTCCGTCTATTAATTTCAGGGCAGCAATATCAAATGCATAGTTTAAAACCACATCAGAACCGATTAATTTAATACCCGTTTCACCAGCTAAAACTGCTGCATCATAAAACGCTTGTGTTCCATAATAGGTTTGCAGGCGTGTCCAGTTAGAAGCAGTTGCCAATCGATATTCTAGATCGATCTTTTTAAAACTCTTGAATTTAGTACTGTATCCGTTCAATTTTATTTGCAACGGCTTAGTGGATCCATCCGTATTATAGGCTACTTCTCTGTTATAAACCCAATTGCTCAAAGGTGCGTTTACAAGTACAATTGAACAAGAAGGAAGGAAGTGCGCAGAAATATTAACTGATGAACTTACGTCTTCACCGTCGCAAAGCGACTCTAATCTGATTTTTATATCATTATAATCGTACACATCCGAAATAGATTTCCCTAAGGTCAATTTATAGGTAATTGTTTTTCCGTAAGGCACACGAACGATTGTTCCATTTTGCGCAATGTTGATGATCGCATTATCCGGGTTAGTTGTATTATCAACCACTAACTTGTAATCAGCATCAATCCCAGCAGCACTTTGATTTTCTAATATCAATTCATACTCTGCATTTCTACCTTCGGTTACATTACTAACATCAGCAACAGTCACTTTTAAAACAGGTACTTCTACTTTTTGAGTAGCATAGCTCAGATCTTCCTGCTTATCTTCCGTCAATTCATTAATTACTGTATCATTTGGATTATAGTCATCGTGATTGTAAAAAAGAGATTTCTCTGCACCTTCATGCGGACAAGATGTTCTACCTCCTTGCGTGATAAATATCGGTCCATTTCCATCAAAGGCATTAACAACATCGACACTCAAAAAGTTAGCTTGATCATTGTCTTTTAAAGTATAACTAATGGTGGTTGTTTTGGTAGATTCTTCTGTTAGTGCGGCATTAATATCTTGTTGAAATGCTCCAGAAGTACTGCTTAATAAACCAAAACCATTGAACTCAAAACCTATATCAAAACTAAAACTTTCATCTACTGTTAAATTGTATTCCGTAGTTGTTGTGTTTACAATACTCGTTTCAACACTTTGAGTATATTCGCCTACTCCAGAATCAAAGGAGACGTTTTTTTGGAAATATTTATTCAATAGTTCACTTGCCTTTTTAGACTCATCTAGTTTGTTTTTTAAGATATTAATACCTGCAGGCCCTACTTTACCTTCATCAATTTCTGATTTAACGGAATTGTTAAATTCAGTCAATACGTTAGTTACTCTAGCTTTATACGCTGTGCGATTATTTTTGGCTAAATATTTATTTAACTCATTGTTCAAAATTAACTTTTTCCACAAACGAATTCTTTCCAGATATTGCGCTTTGGTTAAAGTACCATCTTTTCCCTCTGTCAAAGTCTTATTATCTATATTGGTTATAAACAATTCGTATTCTGGAATTAGAGTCTCCAAAATATGTTTTTGCGAATAGATGAAAAAGGTTTCTGATGGTTCATCAACAAAATAAACTGCTTTTTGCTTGCTGATGTATACTGGTGCTTCAGTAGTTCCCAAGTTAATAAAATCCGAAGAGGGTTCCTTTTTAGTTGGTGTTACATCATCAAAAGAACCATAAAATTGATTTTTAGAGTTCCCTATGTATAGATCCCCCATTGAACCTACGTAATCAGGGTCATCACTAGTGGAAATGGTTTGATTAAAAGTATAGGTTTTCGTTAAGCTCTTTCCATCAGTTGAAGAGTGAGTAAGTCCAATACCCGCGGTAATATTATTAGTAGACTCGGATTCAATTACAGGGCCAGCTAATCCACCTCCTGCTCCAAATTTCACTCCCAACATTAATTTAAGATTAGTATTTACCCCCTGAGAACTTGCAAAAGAACTTTCGGATGTAAACGAAATACTCTCTCCTTTTTCAATGGAAGCAAAACTATTCGAACCTGGTGGGTCTCTTAAAATGATCTCTGGAATATCTGGTGCCGCTGTTACAAAGGTCCGGCTACCATCTGACTTACCTCCTAAGATAATCCCAAGCGGTTTATAGTCTTCAACATCATAATCCTTCTCATTAATTCGGTATTTTAGACTACTGCTGATAGTAAAAGGCACTGCAACTGATGGCAGCCCTGCTTTAAAACTATAGGTCAATTTACTTGCGTCATTTGGATCTACAACCACCGTTTCAGAGTTGATTAAAGCCAAATTATTATTTTTAATCAATTCCCCATCACTAACGGGTACTTGTACTTCTACGTGAGGCTTAATATCTTTATTCGTATAGCGCTCAAAACGACTTAATACAATAGAATAAGGACTAAATTGCGTATAAACTTTTACTTCGATTTTAGCCGCTGAATTATTAGGGTCTTCAATTTTAAAATTTGTAGTCTCCATACTAGTACCATCGAATTCTATTTTTTTATCCGAAGTTTGCTCTATTACTTTTAGTACCGGAGTAGACCTGTACACAAAACTTTTTTCGTAATGGTATGGTTTCCCCTCCAAAGTTTTTTCGACTGAGTTGTCTGTGTAGGTAAAAACAGGTTTAGTAGTTGCTTCTACTTTGGAGAAATTAAGCGTTTCAGTTGTACCACCTTTTATCAATGCAATATCAGAATTTGCAGGTATTGTTAAATCTGCTGCTTTCAATTCATACTGTAACGGCAAAAGAGACACGCGATATTCTCCCGAAGTTGGATTGGTTTCGAACGTTTTCTTTGTATAATCTGTCACAGTAGCACCCGGAGCTGCATATCCTAAAGTAAATTTGGCTACTCCAATATTGTTTCGAGTACTAACGTCAATCGTTTTAGTATTACCACTTTTATCTTTTACCGATAGCGTTTTAAGGCCATCCTCTCCAAAACCAGCATCTTTAGCTGCCTCAACTGATCCACCAACCACTTTCCCTATTACGGTAACGCGGGTATTATCAACAAATACAACTGCTTCGTTTGAATCTTCAAAAAATTCTTTGGTATTCGCGGCAGGAAACCGTCCGTTGTAGGTAAACTCATGACCGTCTTTTTTTACGGTAATGTAATGATTACCAATAGGTACACTGACATCAAAATAGCCGGCATCATCAGAAACTACTGGCATGCTATTTTCATCCAAAACAATGTTTCCATCGATATATACATTGGCACCTGCGGTATAAATCCTGGCATACTTATCTAGAGAACCACTGTCATTTAGCCAATACTCTCCTTTTGAGAATTTTTCGCTTCCTATTGTATAATAATTGTATCCTTCGTCTAAAATGCCAGGGCCTGTTACATTATTTTTTGTAAGCTCTGGGAATACGCCTTTTGTGTCATAGACTATTGTTCCTTTGAAACTAAAAGAAGAATTATCAATAAAACTAATTTTATTAACCACCTCAGAACCTTGCCCCAAAAACACCAATTGTTGTCCTGGTTCAAATTTATGCTGTCCGTATAAAGGCGTTATCGTATACGATTCACCAGTACCTGAGTAAGGAATAGAACTTATCTCATAGTTTCCATTTATATCCGTAACCCCAAGAACACCCAGTTGACTCGTTGTTGGAAAATCTCCTGAACCATTTGCCCATGTAACTTCTGTACCAGAATTGCCTAATTTTCCGTGGTTTTTATTGTAGTTAAATCCATCTCTAGATAAATCATAGGCAAATTGGCCTACTTTTTCATTGGCTCTTAAATAAGCTACCAAACGAGAATCGTTCCCACTGATGTAACGAGAATAATCGGTACGAATTTGTTGTGTTTCCAAACCAGCTTTCCAAACTCTGATTTCATCGTGATAAGCCTCTCTTCCTCCTCCGACATACACATTTTTCCATTGTGTATCAGCACCACTAATTTTTAAAGTATTGGTTGCCGTTGGAATGCTTACATTAAAATAAGGTGCAGTATAGGCTACATCAATATCTTTGAGTTTGCTGTGAACAAGATCTTTGTATGCCGTTGTTATGGCTCTACCATTAATCAACAAAGTAGGCACAACACCATCCTTCATTATGACCGAAAAATGAACAAAGTTAGTATTGAAATTCGTAACCGGAATCAGTACATCATCACCTCTACCATTAATATCGCCAGACGGATAATAATTTTCAAGAATATATACACTACCTCCAATGGTAACTTCTAGCTTCTTGGTACTTGCTTTTAATTTTACCGATGCTTCAATGGTTTTGTTGTCCACACTCTTCAGTTGAAACAACTGAATCGCACTTCCTGCATCGTCCGTGTAAGCCGTTTTGG
This sequence comes from Flavobacterium sp. W21_SRS_FM3, assembly GCF_052113625.1. Classification (NCBI taxonomy): domain Bacteria; kingdom Pseudomonadati; phylum Bacteroidota; class Flavobacteriia; order Flavobacteriales; family Flavobacteriaceae; genus Flavobacterium; species Flavobacterium sp. W21_SRS_FM3. The sequence continues at coordinate 9,649 of NZ_JBGQOD010000010.1, forward strand.
GTTTTATCCAGGCTTGGTAGGTTACCGCAGAAGTAATTGCTTTGTTTGTATTTTCGATTTTCAAACTTGATGCAGCAGGGATTAGCAAGGAACCTCCTTGATTGACGCTTGTTCCTGCCGACTTAGCCATTACAATCACATCTTTTACAGGATTACCTCCTTTGTAACTAACATTTCCAGTTACAATAGCAGTAGGATTTCGATATCCAAAACCTGTGATGTAGGTATTGTATAAACTTTCTATTTTACTTACGCCTTCGGCTACAATTTTATATTGAAACAATACATTACCCTCAGCATAACGATCCTCGTACTGGGTTACACTAGGAGCAACACTTCCTACAAACTGATAGGTTTTGTCTTGTGCTAGATTGTATTCTCTTTTGTAGATTTTAATACTACTGATTTTTTCAAAATTACTTCTAAGATCCCAACTAATTAATATTTTGTCTCCAAAATATCCTTTAGAGACATCAAAAGAATCTTCTGTAAAAGTAGGAAACAAGTACAGTACATCCCAAGGAAAACGTAGATCCGCAGGTTGTGTTGGACGGGTAGCTGCACTTTTATTTTGCCCTAAATAAGGAAGTCCTACCTGAAGGGTAAATCCGTTTTTTTGGATTGCCTGAGAGACGGGAACCATTTTGGCTCCTTCGGTATTTTGTGCTCTCAGTCCTGTGGCGATGAGCCCCAGGAATAAAGTTATAATTATTTTTTTCATAATTATAACTTATAATTTAATAATGTAGTTTACACCATAATTGATTGGGCGGCTTTCTGTAGTTCCTGAGTTAGCAGTAGTAAAACTGTGGTTGTGATCTCCATTCGATGATGTACGGCCTCTATCTACAACATCAGTTGTTTGATTAGGTGAATAATTTAATTGAGTTTTCCATTCTCCACCAATATCCGCTCTTGGTGCAATTTTGTACTGTGTATCACTTGTTAAACCTCCAGAGACGTCTGTTCCACCAGTACTTGTATTGCCAGTAAACATATTATGATAATGATTACCAGCATTACTAGTATTCCCTGTATGATTATGACTTTTATTATCAGAACTTTGAACAGCTTTTAAAGTATTAGGCTGTATTTCAGCAGCATTCGTACCATTACCGTTTTGACCTGCTCCTCTTATAAACATCCCTCGTAAATCTGGAGCATTTTTAATAGCACTACCTCCTAGAAGTTCTTGTAATTGCTTTTCTGAACCATCTGAAGGCAAGGCAGAGCCATCACACAAAACCCATCCGGCTGGCGCTGTAGCACCTATGTATGGCATAATAGAACCTGTTGGTACGCCATTACTAGCAGCAATAGCATAAGGTACTTGTTTTAATTTTTCGTCGGATATGATTGTTGTTCCTTCAGAAATTTTTAGATAGGCTTCTTTATTAGCAATCAATACATTTTTATCTGCTCCAGGCACTAAAACCACAGAAAAAACACCAAACGAATCTGTAGTAAGTGGTTTATCAATTGTATAAATCAAATCATTAGTATTGTAATAAATAGTAAATGTCAAGGTAATGTTTGTGTTAGCCCTTGCGGTATTGTTATTGTCTCTTGCAATTCCTTGAATCGCGATACCTGCTGGAGATGCTGTTATTTGACCGTAATTGATAGCTACTGTAAGCAACATTAAAAATGAAAGTAATTTTGTTCTCATAATGAATTGAATTTAAGTTTATTTTTATTGGTTTTATTGCGTTTTATTGTCCCTTTTTGAAGGCGAAAAATTAAATTAATTTGCGAAAATAATTGTTTTTGGTTGAATACGACTAGCCCATTCGGACAAGTCGATATCCCATTCGGACATTTTTTAACAAAAACGCTATTAAAAACTTTAAATCTCCAAGTCCAAAGCGCTAAAGTTTGCAGATTTTTATGATGATGAATACCCAATATTTTTGGGTAAAAAAGTACGATTATTCCATTTTGACTACATTATTTCCAAAAACTTTCAAAGTAAAAATTATTTTAGCCCCCTTATAACTTCGGAGTAATATTTTAAATTTAAGATAGAATATTTGAGATCTGAAATACAAGGAATGAAGTTTAGAAGAAAAGCTAGAAATCCTATCCTTTTAAAGGATATACGAACAGAATATCGTAAGATACTTAGATCGATACAGCTATTTATTAAACAGGTCAATACACAATCAAAGTATATTTGATAATTTAATTATGCGAATGATGAGCCAACATCATATTTGTTTACAGAGGATTAAAACAAATAGATAACTTTACAGCTCTATAAATTTATTTTCTTTAAACGACCTTATAGAGGTGAGTAAATTTAGACGACACTATAGTGAAACGAGTAGCCCATTCGGACATTTGTTTTGAATAGGTATTGAAATAAAAGATAAAAGTTGATTATTCTCGACGTAAATCAGAAGGTAGTTTGTCATGCTTTTTTTTGAAAGCAGCACTAAATTTACTGGGACTGTCATACCCTACTTCTAGCGCAATTTGCTTGATTTGCATACTCGAATTTTCAAGTAGTTGCAAGGCTAGTTCCATTTTTTTATCTATATTATATTGCAGAATCGAAATTCCGTAAACCGACTTGAAGTCTGTTTTTAATTTTGAATTCGAGATACGAAGCTTCTCAGCCAACGCATCTATACCAATAAAAGGTTTGGATAAATTTGTACTAATTAGCAATTCACATTTTGCTGTTTTATTATAATCAACAGATCCTATTTCTTGGTAATCATCTATTCGATTATCTGCAAAGACATTATTAAAAAAAGAAGTTAATAAACTCAAGGACTGTGCTTTCAAAATTGTTTTATTTAAAACATTCGAATTAAACGTTTTAAACGTATCTAAAATTTCTTGAGACAATTCTACAGCATTAGGCACAATATCTTGATAAGAAACAAAACCTTTGTCTGAATCTAAAAACTTTTTAAAAGGAAGCTCGCTATCTAATTGATCCAGCGGAATATATTGTTGAATCCAACTTGGACTTACATAGTAGATATAAAACAGGCATTTAGATTCCTTGTAAAAACAAGCACCTACATCAACACCTGGTTTTTTAAAAGCCCAAAATTTATTTTGGAAAGGCATTTTATCAATAAAGACATTATTCAACTGCACTTCGCTCTTGAAAACTGAAAATGTTATTGTATAATGATCACTTGGAATATCCGGAGCATAAACTGATTTGATTACGCTATCGTGCTTAAATTCTACATCGGTTATCGTTAGCCATAAACCATCATCAATTTTCCGGTAACGCATTGACCCCTTTATAAAAAGATTATTCCGTAATACTAATTGATCCTCTGCAATATGTTCGCTACCTGGACTTTTTATTGTAGACTCTATGAATAATTCAGGCGTGTTTGCCACAAATGGGAATTCAAAAAAACCGTCCCGATAGTACTTAAAATTAGGCTTAATAAATTGGAACCACTTATTTAAATTCATACCTTATAAAAATTGAAAAACCTTTTTTATTAGCCTTATCTCCTAGCGATAAAATGCTTAAAAAAATACTTAAAATAGTATTATCAAAAGCTAAAAGTCAAAAATAACATTAAACTCTAATAAAACCTCAACAAATTAACAAAAAAAAATCAACCCGAAAAAAACACGTATATAATCAAAATTTTAGTGCATTCCTATCCGCCACGGCGGACAAGAGTTCAAATCTCGTTCTCGGTACAAAAAACATCACATACTATTTTACGAATAAATATTCAATACTATTATTTTTTATATATTTGTTTTTCAGAATTTCAACTCTTTTCTAGAATATAAATTCAAAAAATTCTCTTTAACTCCCCTTACTATAAATTATATATCTTCCAGTTCAAAAAAACGCAGTACTTCACTTTCTATATCGTATTTTAAAGTCGTTAGTTGTATTGAATTAATGATTTACTATAATAAGCCAAACCAACCATGACAAGAAGCATTTTTATTTATATCCTGCTTTTGAATTTCGTTTTCCTACAAACTTCGTGTAATTCAAAAGCTACAGAAGAACGTGAAATTTCAATAGGATTTTCACAAAGTGTAGGAACTGACTTGTGGAGAGCTTCAATGAATCATGCGATGGAAGTAGAAGCTTCTCTTCACCCGAACGTACATTTGACCATTTATAATGCGCACCATCAGGCTAAAAAACAAATTCGAGACATAGAAAAATTTATAGATAGTAAAGTCGATGTAATAATAATTTCCCCTTTCGAATCAGATTCCATTGTACCGGTAATAGAAAAAGCTAAAGCTATAGGTATCCCTGTAATTTTAATTGATCGAAAAGCAAATACAACTAATTACACTACCTATATAGGTGCAGATAATATGGAGGTTGGCCGATTAGCAGGGAAATATGTAGCTTCTTCGTCCAAAGGTAATGCTACTGTAGTTGAAATAAAAGGAAATTACGCAACTTCGCCCGGAATCGAAAGAAGTCAAGGATTTAAACAAATTGTAAGCAAATATCCTGGAATCAAAGTACATACAGTAAGTTCAGTGGATTCTGAATATCCAAAACCAGAGTTTGCCAAATTATTAGATAGTTTACAGCATATCGATTATGTGTTTTGCTATAATGACGTAATCGCATATAATGCGTGGAAGATAGCTAAAACTAAGGATGTTGGAAATAAATTAAAATTTATAGGAGTTGATGGACTTAATGGTCCTTTTGGAGGGATTCAATTGGTTAAAGAAGGAGTTTTGAGCGCTACTGTTTTATATCCTACAGGTGGTAGTGAAGCAATAAAATTAGCTTTGAAAATTGTATACAACGAAATAGTTCCTAAAAAAAACAAACTTACAACTACATTAATAGATTCACTAAACGCTGATATAATGAGTAATCAGTTTGACAGAATTTCTATTCAGCAGTCAAATATTGAAGAACAGCAAAATATCATTAAAAATAATAGGGAGGAATATGCTACTCAAAATAACTTAATGAAACTATTATTAGCATTATTCATTTTAACATTTTGTTTGGCAGCATACAGTATCTATTCACGCATTGCGATAAGCCGTAAAAAAGAGGAATTAGAAATAACAAATAAAAAAATTAAAAGTCAAAGGAATGAGATTAAACGATATTCTGAAGAATTAAAACAAAGCAATGAAGCACGTTTGAGCTTCTTTATGGGATTATCACATGAATTCAAAACGCCATTGACTTTAATTTTAAGTTCGGTAGAGTCTTTGGGAACAGAACTCAAAAGCAAGGGCAATTCAGTTAATAAAGAAATTAATTTGATGTATAATAATTCAAGAAGATTACTTCGATTAATCAATCAATTATTAGACTATAGGAAAGTTGAAGAGAAAAAATTTAAATTAAGAGCTTCAATTGTTAATTTGTATGATTTTTCAAGTAGTATAATTAGGGATTTTGAAAGAGAAGCAAAGAAGCTCAACATCGATTTTTCATTGGTAACAAACAACCCCGCTCTTGAAGTTTATATCGATAGAAATTTGATGGATAAAGTATACTTTAATTTACTTTCCAATGCCTTTAAATTTACTCCAGCAAAAGGTAAAATCTCAATTGTGATAAATGAGGATAAATTGAAAAACGAGGTTAAGATTTCCTTTAAAGATTCAGGTATTGGAATACCGGAAAATGAATTAAAAGATGTGTTTAGTGCTTTTTATCAAGGTTCTAACAACTTTAGAAACAGCTCTGGCATTGGCCTTCATTTGTCTAAAAGTTTTGTTGATCTACATAACGGAACTGTAGAAGTACAGTCAAAAAACGGAACTGAATTTATTATAACGTTAAAATTAGGAAAAGAACATTTAGATCCTAAATCTATAGTAGACAATCCCGCTTTAGATTTCGTTAATCAGAATGATTATCTGGACGAAGAACTAGTGAAAAATAGTGTAATAACAAATTCTGAAGACAAATACTCAGTTTTATATATCGAAGACAATGTTGACTTGCTTGATTTTATGGCTCAAAAATTGTCTGTTGAATTTTCGATATATACTTCTAACGGAACTGATGCTATTGAACGAGCATTAGATGTAGTTCCTGATGTGATTGTATGTGATTTGAATTTGCCAGAAAAAAACGGATTTGAAATATGTGAAATACTCAAGAAGGATTTAAGGACTTCTCATATCCCAATCATTATTTTAACTGCTTCTGATGATCAAGATTCTTATTTAAAAGCATTGGAGAGTGGTGCTGATGTTTTCTTAACCAAACCATTTAGTCTAAAAGTCTTGATTCAATCAATAAAAGGCTTACTTTTTAACCGAGAAAAATTACGCTTCTACTATTCTAATAACATTGCAAATATTATAAATAATGAAGATGCTAATTTTGGGAGCTCAGAACAAAATTTTCTTAGAAAATTAAACGAATTAATATCCCTGAATATAGATAATTCCATTTACACTGTAGAAGATTTAGCTAAAGATTTAAATATTTCTCGTGTCCAATTATATCGTAAAGTAAAAGCGATTCTAGGGATTAGCGTCAGTGACCATATCAATAATATAAGATTAGATAAATCGAAAGAATTGTTAATTAAATCGAATCAATCTATATCTGAAATCGCATATGCAGTTGGATTTTCTTCACCGAATTACTTCTCAACATCTTTCAAAAATAAATATGGGGTCTCCCCAAAGGAATTCAAAAAATAAAAATTACACTCATTAATAAAGTAGAGGTTTCTTATATTGAGCTTTTACGTTTATCAATTTCAATGAGCTTTATTGTAGTAATTATTTATTGAAATTACTCTTCATTAAGAATCTAATTAACGACAGACTTTCCTGTTAAATTATATAATATATCAAAATAACTTTTTGATGGCTTTTTTATTTCTACTGCTGAAGTTGATTCTTAAATTTCAGCCACCTCTATTAAAATATCCTAAGCTGGTGGTACTTAATACCAAATAATACTAATGTATTAGTAACTATAGTATCATTTTTAAGATAAATGGTTAAAAGAAATGTATCATAATTAAAATTTATGTAACGTAGTTGTAACTATAACGAGATAGTAAAAAATAGTTTTCGGTTTATAACCCTTACTAATAAAGGCTTTAGGCAAGATTAATAAAATACTTTATGACTCTGTACAACATTGTAACATCTGTAAATTATATCTGTTTTTTTTACACATAGTTTAGCAATTCAATAAAATAAACATATATAATGAAAAAAATAGCAATTTGGGCATTGATAGCTTCACTAGCAGGATTCCTCTTTGGTTTTGACACTGTTGTAATTTCAGGAGCAGATAAAAAGCTACAAGCAATTTGGAATTCATCTGATGCTTTTCACGGAACAGTTGTCATGGGAATGGCATTATGGGGTACAGTATTAGGTGCCATATTTGGAGGAATACCAACTAATAAAATAGGAAGAAAGAATACCTTATTATGGATTGGGATTTTATTTTTGGTTTCAGCTATTGGTTCTGCTTTCGCAAATGATCCAATTGTTTTTGCTGTTTTTAGATTTATCGGAGGAATTGGCGTTGGTGCTTCAACAATTACTGCACCAACATATATTTCAGAGATTGCTCCAGCAAAGGACAGAGGAAAATTAGTAGCATTTTATCAATTTAATATTGTTTTAGGGATCCTCGTTGCCTTTCTTTCTAATTATTTATTGAAAGATATTGGAGAAAACTCATGGAGATGGATGATGGGTGTTGAAGCATTTCCTGCCATTATTTATGTATTACTTGTACTATTTATTCCTAAAAGTCCAAGATGGCTATTGTCTAAATTTAAGAACAATGAAGCAAGGAAAGTTTTGCAGTTAATGGGACAGGAAGCTGATTATGAAACTATGAAGCAGGAAATAGAGCTTGACAATAAAAATGCAGCAATTGCAAACGACACCATCTTTTTGAAGAAATACAGAACTCCACTTATTTTGGCTTTTTTAATGGCTTTTTTCAACCAGCTTTCAGGAATTAATGCCTTCTTATATTATTCCAGCAGAATATTTCAGGAAGCTGGTCTCGGAGAAAATACTGCCTTGTTAAGTAGTATAGGTATTGGTGTTGTGAATTTAGTATTCACTTTGCTAGGTGTATTTCTTATAGATAAACTGGGACGAAAGGTATTAATGTACATAGGTTCAGTCGGGTATATTATCTCTCTTAGTTTAGTAGCGATGGCCTTCTTTTTTCATTGGGAAGGGATGGCAGTTCCCATATTCTTGTTTCTATTTATTGCAGCACATGCAATAGGTCAGGGTGCCGTAATCTGGGTGTTTATTTCAGAAATTTTCCCAAACCATCTTAGAGCATCGGGGCAATCCTTTGGTAGTACTACACATTGGGTACTAGCAGCTATAATTCCATCATTAATTCCGTATTTGTTTTCTACAGTGGGAGCTGGCGCAGTGTTTTTATTTTTTGCGGTGATGATGGTCTTTCAACTTTTGTTTGTTGCCTTCATGATGCCCGAAACAAAAGGAATTTCATTAGAAGAATTGAGTAAAAAATTAATTAAATAATACATTATGATAACCATATTAAGAAGACAGTTTACTAAGATTACTTGTTTCATTCTCGGAGTGACAGTTTTAACAGGATGTAAGCAAGCATTATTTACTGAAAAAAAAGATTATACAGAAGCAGAATTGTATAGGCCAAATTTTCATTTTACCCCTAAAAAAGGCTGGATGAATGATCCCAACGGAATGTTTTATTACAATGGATATTACCATCTTTTTTATCAATATTATCCAGATTCAAATGTATGGGGACCTATGCATTGGGGCCATGCAATAAGTACAGATCTTATTTCATGGACAGAAAAACCAATCGCCCTTTATCCAGATGAAAAAGGTTATATCTTTTCTGGAAGTGCAGTTGTTGATGTAAATAATACTTCAGGTTTTGGGAGCTTAAAAAATCCTCCTATGGTTGCGATGTTTACTTACCACGACATGAAAATGGAAAAAGCGGGTAAAATTAATTATCAGTCTCAAGGAATTGCATATTCATTAGATGAAGGAATGACTTGGACAAAATATGAAGCTAATCCCATTATTAAAAATCCAAATATTAAAGATTTTAGAGACCCCAAAATAACTTGGGATGCCATTCATAAAAAATGGCTAATGGTTTTGGCAGCGGGAGATAAGACTATGTTTTATAGCTCTAAAAACCTGAAAGAATGGAAACTACTTTCAGATTTCGGAAAAAACATTGGAGCTCATGGAGGTGTTTGGGAATGCCCAGACTTTTTCCCAATGCAAGTTGAGGGTACTGACGAATACAAGTGGGTAATTTTATTGAGTATTAACCCAGGCGGGCCTAATGGTGGCTCTGCAACGCAATATTTTGTAGGTGATTTTGATGGAAAAACATTTACAATAGATAAATCTTTTGCTGAAGATGTAAAACAACAAAAAGGACTTTGGATTGATTACGGAAGAGACAACTATGCAGGTGTTACTTGGTCAAATATATCTGAAATTGATGGCAGAAAATTGTTTATAGGATGGATGTCAAACTGGGAATATGCACAAAAAGTTCCAACAGAAACTTGGAGAAGCAGCATGACAATTCCTAGAGAATTAGCACTTGTACAAGAAAACGATCATTATACTGTTTCCTCTAAACCTGTAAAAGAATTACAAAATTATATCGCTAAGACAATCAAAAAAGAAACGCTTAAAATAGACAGAGAAACGGTCATTATTGATAAGGCATTAATCGATTTGTCAAAAGTGGATATTAGCTTTTCTTTAAAAAATCTAAAAAAGGATGTTTACACTTTTTCGTTTTCAAATGATTCTAAGAATACAATACAGTTCGGAATCAATAAAGAGGACAACTACTTTTTTATCGATCGATCTAAATCTGGGAACTTAGCTTTTTCTGATGTTTTTGCAAATAAGATTTCAAAAGCTCCATTCACAGCAGACTTTGATAAAATAGATGTAAGAGTAATCGTTGATAAAACGTCAATTGAAATTTTTTACAGTAATGGAAAAACGGTTATGACAGAATTATTTTTTCCAGATAAACCAATGCAATATTTCACGGTTTCTAATGCTAATGCAGAATATACCATCGAAAACTTAATAATTAACCAATTAAATTTTAATTAAACCAACTAATTATGAAACACAAAATAATTCTTTACTTAATCCTGATGGGGTCCTTTTTCTCTGTATCGGCACAAAACATAGGAGTCAGAGGAGTAGTAACTTCCGCAGATGATGGTATGACTCTACCAGGAGCATCAGTGCTGGTATCAGGTACAAATATAGGTACCTCTACAGATATTGACGGTCAGTTTACTTTTAATAATATAGATAAAAATGCCACATTAATTTTTAGTTATACCGGTTTTGCTTCCCAAACTATTAAGCTTAATGGACAAACTACTCTACAAGTTTCTTTGAAATCAGAATCTCTTAAATTAGATGATGTTGTTGTAACTGGTTACTCTAGAGAGAAAAAAGCCGATTTAACCGGAGCAGTAACGGTAGTGGATTTGAAGCCGATAGAAGGACAAAGTATGAGCTCTGGTAATGCTATGCAAGCACTCCAAGGGAGAGTTGCTGGTTTAGCAATTGAAAAATCAGGAGATCCAAGTGGTGCAAATAGCAAAATTTTGATTAGAGGTGTAAGTACCTTGGGGAATACTGATCCTTTGTATGTGATTGACGGGGTTCCTACCGTTAGACCCGAGGTATTTGCGAGTTTGAGTCCAAGTGTAATTGAATCTGTTCAAGTTTTGAAAGATGCTTCGGCTTCATCTATTTACGGTTCTCGAGCAGCCAATGGAGTTATTATTGTAACTACTAAAAATAGAGCAAAAGGAGATGTTACCGCGGTTTCATTTAGTACTAACGTTTCTGTGCTTTCTGAAAAGAAACAACGCTATAAAATGCTTAATGCTGTAGACAGAGGTAAAGTATTATGGCAAGCATCTGTAAATGATGGTGCTGATCCAGCTGGTGGGTATGGCGAAATTTATAATTTTGATTGGAATAATGATTTTGCTAATCCAGTCTTAAATAGCGTAAGCGTAAAACCATTTGTAGGAGGAGATATGAATGTGCCTGCAGGTGATACTGACTGGCAAGATACAGTATATCAAACAGGATTACTTATAAATAATGATTTGTCAGTTTCTGGAGGATCTGAAAAAGCAAATGCAGTTTTAAATCTTGGATATCTGGATAATTCAGGTATGCTAAAATATACGAATTACGACAGATATTCTGCTAGACTTAATGCCAATTTTAAATTGTTTAATGATAAGGTAAGATTTGGAGTTAACTCTCAATTTACACAATCTGACGAAACAAACGCAGCTAATGATGTAGGTAGTGCGCCTACGCCAGGATTAGCAATATCTCTTGCTCCTACTATTCCAGTTTATACTAGTACTGGAGAGTTTGGAGGTCCTATTGGATCTGGATATTCAGATAGAAACAATCCATTGTTGATGCAATATCTAAATAAATGGGATAATTCTAGAAAAATGTCTCTATATGGTAATGTTTTCACTGAAATTGATATCATAAAAGGATTGGTTTTCAGAAACAGTATTGGTATGGATTTTAATGATTTTAAACGTAAAGACATTGAACCAACTGTAAACAATGGGTTTATTACTAGAAATGTAAATAGCCTAACCTTAGACACTAATAAATACTCAAGTTTAACCATTTCAAATACTTTGAACTATAATTTAAAAATTTCAAATCATAAAATTGGAATTCTTATTGGAACGGAATCCACTAAAACAGATTTCAATGCATTGTTTGCTCGTGCTGAGGGATTTGCAGTAGAATCAGAATCCTATTTTACCCTTGCAGCGGCAACTGGTGCAAGAACTAATAATGGTATAACAACTGGAAGCCGTTTACTCTCTCAATTCGGAAAATTTAATTATGCTTTTTCAGATCGTTATTTAGCTTCCTTCACCATTCGTAGGGATGGATCTTCAAGATTTGGTAAAGATAATAGATATGGTATTTTCCCCGCAATTACTGCAGGATGGAGAATTAACAATGAAGAATTCTTTAAAAATGTTACGGCAGTTTCAAACTTGAAATTACGTGCTGGTTACGGAGAGGTGGGGAATCAATCCATTGGAGATAATGCTCGCTTTGGTTTATTTGAAACGAGATATGGTCCTAATCAAAATGTATATTCCCCTGATTTTTTTAATGTTTATTATAATGTGGGTACAGCGTACGATTTGAATGGTGCTAATACGGGAAATTTACCTTCTGGTTTTGTGTCTACACAAGGTGTAAATTCAGGATTAAAGTGGGAAACAACTAAGGAATATAATGTTGGTTTAGATTTTGGTTTCTTATCAAATAAATTATCAGGATCATTTGATTATTTCTCTAGAAAAACAGAAGGCATCCTGATTGTACCGCCTGTAGCGTCTGCTGTTGGCGAAGGACAACAACGTTCTGTAAATGGTGCTAATACTGCTAACAGAGGATGGGAACTTAGCGTAGGATATGGTGAAACCTTGGATAACGGCTTGACCTTTAATGTGACTACTAATTTTGGTGCTACAAAAAATAAAATAACTCAATTACCAGAAGAGGTACGAGCTGCCTACCCTGGTACAGCGACGAATTCAATCGTAGGGCATTCACAGTTTGAAGTTTTTGGATACAAAACTGATGGTTTGTTTCAAAGTCAAGCTGACATAGATTCACATGCTACACAAGTGGCTGCCAGATTAGGAGGGATTAAATATATTGACCTTGATGGTAATGGTGTCATAAATTCTGACGATAGAACTTTCATTGGAAGCACATTGCCAAAATTAGAATATGGAATCAACATTAGTTTAGCCTATAAACATTTTGATTTTTCTGTGTTTGGATCCGGTGTTACAGGTCGTATTGGGCAAGATCCCTATATCTACTGGAATAATTTTGTTCAAGGTAGAGAAAATGCGGGACCTGGAACATTGAATGCTTGGACACCTACGAATACTAACACAGATGTTCCTTCCCTTTCTTTGGCGAATAATGACAATCAAGCATCTGATTATTTTTTTAGGAACAACTCGTATTTCAAAGTTAGAAACATGCAACTTGGATATACATTTTCTGAGAAATTAGTAGAAAAAGCAGGGTTTATAACAAATTGTAGGGTCTATGCACAAGGAGAAAATTTATTTTGGTTTACACCAAAAGGATATATCGGTCAAGACCCAGAACGCACAGATGTAAATAGAATACCTGTTCCAACTACATTTTCATTAGGTCTAAACATTAATTTTTAAGTAATTATCATGAAGAAATACAATAAAATAGTTATTAGCTGCATGTCAATTTTGTTTTTGGCATCCTGCAGCTCCGATTTTTTAGATTATGAACCAACAGGAGTCTTGACTTCAGAAAGTGTCGCAACAGCCGAAAATGCTGATGCTCTTGTTACAGCAGCTTATGCTGCAATAGGAAATGACGAAATGGTAGGGCCAATAACCAATCAATGGGTTTATGGAAGTGTACGTTCTGATGATGCTTACAAAGGCGGTGGAGGTCGTGGCGATGTAGATGTAATAGATCGTTACGAACAATACAATACCACTATTGCTGATTATGGAGACTTTATGTTGCCTAGAACTTGGACTAACCATTATAAGGCCATTTCAAGAGCTAATTTTGCTTTGTCTGTTATTAATGAATTGACAGAAGCGGAATTTCCAAAAAAGAAAACAAGACAAGCAGAATTACGTTTTTTAAGAGCACATTCGCATTTTATGTTGAAATTGCTATTTAATAAAGTTCCATATATAACAGAAGATTTATCTAAGGAACAAATATTAAAGACATCAAATGACCTGACAAGTGATGAATTATGGAATAAAATAGCGGAGGATTTCGTTTTCGCTTTTAATAATTTAGAACAAGCCCAAGCGCAAGTGGGTAGAGCTGATAAGAATGCAGCGGCGGCCTATTTAGCAAAACTTAGATTATACCAAGCGTATCAGCAAAATGATTATCATCAAGTAACAAGCATAAATACCGCAAGATTACAAGAAGTGATTGATTATGCCGATGCGGTTACAGGTGGTTTAGAAACTGATTATGCAAAAAACTTTTTGGATGGGAATGATAATGGACAAGAATCTATATGGGCTGTTCAATTTTCTATCAATGATGGTACAAATACTGGAAGAGTAAGTTTTGTAACTGGATTAAACTCTCCGCATGGAACTTCTCTTTATGGATGTTGTGGTTTTCACTTAGCGAGTCAAAATATGGTAAATGCTTTTAAAACAGATGCTAACGGATTGCCATTATTAGAAACGTTTAATGATTCTGATATTTTTAAAACAATTGATGCAAATGGTAATGCTCCACTAACGGCTGGAGTAACGCTGGATCCGAGAATTGATCATACAGTAGGTGTTCCTGGAAGACCATTCAAATACAAAAACACCTTGAAAAATGCGGGTGACATGGTTTACAAATTCAGTTGGGCTAGAGATCCAGGTGTTTATGGTTTTTTTGGAAATATGAAAGAACAACAATCGCCTGACTGCTCATGTTATGTAAAAAATGGACCATTTATTGGAACGTCTAAAAATGTTGATTTCATTAGATATGCAGATGTTTTATTATTTAAAGCCGAAGCTTTAATCCAATTGAACCGTCACAATGAAGCCTTACCTCTTATCAATCTTGTAAGAGCAAGAGCAGCAGCTAGTAAATCAATGCCTTTAGCAGCAGGTGCATCAGATGTTTATAAAATTTCTCCATATTTGGTTTTTCCGTCAAAAGAGTATGCAATGAAAGCATTGATGTTTGAAAGAAGATTAGAGTTTGGTATGGAAGGTCCACGATTTTTTGACCTTGTAAGATGGGGAATAGCTGAACCCGTACTGAATACTTATCTTACTAAAGAGAAAACAAAAAGAGATTTTCTTTCGAATGCCAAGTTTACAGCGGGTAGAGATGAGTATTACCCAATTCCACAAAGAGAAATTAATTTTACGGCTGGATTATACAAACAAAATCCTGGTTATTAGTAAATAAGTTTGGTTAGGGATGTTTGATCGAGTTTAAGGGCAAGTTTAGGCTTGTCCTTAAACTTATATTTTTTTTTACTGAATAGGTTGTTATTATACTTATTCTTAATTTTTTAATAAGTTTTGCTATGAAGACAAAGAATACTTTAAGAGCAGTGTGCTATGGAGAAGTGCTATGGGATATTTTTCCAACGCATAAAAAAATAGGAGGAGCTCCATTAAATGTCGCTTTACGAATGAATTCTATGGGGGTTAAAACGAACATGATAAGTCGCGTAGGTGCGGACGAAAATGGTGAAGATATTTTGTCTTTTTTAAACAGTCAAGAAGTAACTACTGATTTTATTCAAGTAACAAATGAATATAAAACGGGCGCAGTTCATGTGATGATAAATGAAAAGGGAAATGCTTCCTATGACATACTATATCCATCTGCTTGGGACAAAATTGAAAAAACAAAAAGAATGGATAAACTGATTAGTGAAGCAGATGTTTTTGTTTTTGGAAGTTTAGCATGTAGGGATGAAGTCACTCGTAAAACTTTATTTTCTCTTTTGGACAAAGCAAAATATAAAGTTTTAGATGCAAATTTAAGAGCTCCATACTATACAACAGAAGTAATTAACTCATTAATGCTAAAAGCCGACTTTATAAAGTTGAATGATGAAGAGTTACGTGAAATAAGCAGAGAGTTGGATTCGCCTTATAACTCCTTTGAACAAAACATCAAATTTATTGCCGATAAAACAAATACTGAACAGTTATGTGTAACTAAAGGGGAATTTGGAGCTGTTCTATATTATAATGGTAAATTTTATTACAATAGTGGCTATTTTATAAAAGTGGTTGATACTGTTGGTGCGGGAGATTCTTTTTTAGCCTCACTCCTATTAAGATTACTAAGTGGGAAGTCTCCACAAAAGGCATTAAACTATGCATGTGCGGTTGGGGCTTTAGTAGCGGGTCAAGAAGGAGCTAATCCTAAAATATCTGAAAAAGAAATTAAAAAATTCATGATGCTAGACAAAAGCAAAACCGAAAAATAAGATGCCATTATTTTACTAAAACATTTCAAGTTTTGCCTAAAACAAAACAGCAATTCATATCTACTAACAAAATTATCTATGAGACATATAATAACAATTTTTTTAAAGTAAATTTCTTCAGGTAAATTGGTGATTTTCTTTTTAAATATTTAAATTATAGATGGTAAAATTTGATATTATTTGCTTTTTAATCTTGTCGAAATTTTACAATATAATCCTGATTGATCTTTCGACAAAAAAGTGAGGAAAACGAGCGAGGAAAAAATAAAAAAATCAAGATAAATCAATTAAACAATATTAATAACAAACTGATAATCAGATGTAAAAATATTTCAAAAGACTGATTTCAGTTTTCATATCCGCCACGGCGGACAAGGGTTCAAATCTCATTCTAGCTACAAAAACAAACCCTTAAACAGCAATTGTTTAAGGGCTTTTTGTTTGAATTAAACTAAATCAAAATTTTTTAATTATTTACATTATAATAGATTCATATTAGGCGCTATATTCATGAGTATTTATAAAATCAATTGCATTAAATAAAAATAGTATTTAAAATAAGGTTTAGACGAACTTATATTAGAACTGAGTCTAAATATATAGAATGATCAAATCAAATTTAAGTAACTAGATTTTCACCCCATTAAATATCCATAACATAATATTTTTGTAGTTTTCTTACATAAGGATTTTACTCCTATAACCTCTTTCTAACCAGTAAATTAGTTTCCATTTTCATAATACTATACTTACTTATTAGTCAATAATTATGCACTTTATCGATTATTTTTACTTTTAATCGATTTTATAATCTTCTCTACTTACCTTTAACTTTTTCAAAAGGCTCTTATTTTCTTTTTAGAGCTATCTAACTATACAAGCATGGGAAAAACTACTTTTAATAAATTACCGTGGATTCAAACTTTAAGTTTTTTTCTGTTCGTAATTCTTGGACATGCCCAAGGACAGCAAACATTTAATACGTCAGGAAGTTTTACCGTTCCTACAGGTATCACGTCAATAACAATTGAAACATGGGGAGCTGGTGGTAAAGGAGGAACTAGAACTACTAACGGAGGCTCTGGTGGTGGTGGTGGTGGTGCTTATGCGAGGAAAACTATGACAGTAACTCCAGGAACAGCTTATACCGTTACTGTTGGCGCAGGAAGTACGTCCAATGCTGATGGTGGTGATTCATGGTTCAATAATTTAACGACAGTATTAGCTAAGGGTGGGCGAAGTGTTACAGAAAACAATTCATCCGGAGCTGCTGGCGGTGATGCAACATCATGTGTAGGTGATTTTGCTTTTTCTGGCGGTAATGGTGCTAATGCTTCCGCTTCAAAGTCTGGTGGAGGCGGAGGATCATCTGCAGGCAATAATACAAAAGGAGTCAACTCTCTAAATGCTTCTGGTGCAATAGCTCCAATAGGTGGTGGAAATGGTGGAAATGCAAGATCAGTCAATGACGGAAATGGAACCATAGGTTCATCGCCAGGAGGTGGTGGTGGCGGGGCTTATAGAGTCTCTAGCGGAACAAGAAATGGTGGGTTTGGAGCAAATGGAAGAGTAGTTGTTACCTGGGGCCCTAGGGAAATTGATGTACAAGGTAATAATATTAGTATTGTAAGTGGTGACCTTACGCCAGACGGTACTGACGGTACGGACTTCAACTCTCTAGACATTAGTTCAGGAGCCATTAGCAAAACTTTTAAAATTTTAAATTTAGGTTCAGATATTTTAACCGTTAACTCTATCTTATTAACAGGTGCGAGTGATTTTACAATTACCAATTCAGCAACATTTCCAGCTTCAATCTCAGGAATGAACAGTATAAGCATTACCATTTCTTTCGATCCAGTCACAATAGGAAACAAAGAGGCTACAGTTTCAATTTCCAACAATGATAGTAATGAGAATCCATATACTTTCAAAATTAAAGGTATAGGTATTCAAACTTTTTACGATAGTGATGGTGACGGCATATTTGACAACATAGATATTGATGACGATAATGACGGTATACTGGATATAACCGAAGAGAAAAACTGCAGAGATTCAAATGGTTATAATGTAAACTACAAATTCTTAAATGAGACTTTTGGATCTGGTACTGAAAGAACAACCATTAATACTACTTATGCAGCAACAACTTCCTACTTATATGAGAATGGAGGCGATTTAAATGATGGTGAATATACCGTGGGACCTAGCGCACTGATTGCAAGCTGGGCCACAGGCCCAAGCGGAATATGGTATAGAGGTGGTGACCACACTGGGGACGCTAATGGCCGTATGGCTATGTTTAATGCTGACTATACCCCAGGAATATTTTATACCGCTTTAATTACTGGAGCACTCCCTCAAACTCCAATTACGTATAGCTTTTGGGTTATTAATCTTGACAGATCTGATGCAGGAGGAATTGCTACACGATTAAGACCCAATATTAAAGTAGAATTTAGAGATTTAAGTGACAACATTCTTGCAACCATAAGTACTGGTCAAATAGCGCCTACAAGTGCAAGTAATGCATCAGGTGATTGGTATAATTTTAAAGCAGACTTAATCTTTAATGTTAGTGCTTTCAAAGTCATTTTTATCAATAACGAAACAGGAGGTCTTGGTAATGATCTAGCAATTGATGATATATCAATTACACAAACTTTATGTGACAGGGATGGCGACGGAATAGCAGATTTGTTTGACTTAGATGCCGATAATGATGGAATCGAAGATATTATTGAAGTTGGATTAGGTGCACTCACTAACGGTAAAGGTAAAATAGATGTTAGCTGGGTAGACGATAATAAAAATGGTCTACACGATAGCGCAGAAAGTAATGCTGCTTTAGCACCTATAGATTCTGATGGCGATGGCACACCTAATTACATAGATTTAGATAGTGATAATGACAGTATTTTTGATGTTGATGAGTCAGGAGCGGGTAATACAAATGCAGTATCTGGATTTGTAAATGGTGATGGTGATATTAATGGTGATGGTGTAGGTAACGGTCCGGAGTCAGAGGCATTTCGATTTAAAGATATAAATGGAGATGGTACACCTGAACTTTTTGGAGATGGTATATTAGACATATTTGATTATGGTACCGGTATAAATCAGTACGGTAATTTGAACCAAGGTGTTGCTACAGCAAACGCTGCTACAACTTTTTTAAAAGATACGGATGGTGATGGGATACCTGACTACCTCGATACAAAGTCCGATGGTATAAATTTTGACATAACTAACAACAAATTAATTTATGATTATAAAGTTTTAGACGCTAATAATGACGGAATTATCGATGGTTCTACTGATATTGATAAAGATGGTATTTTAGATATATTTGATACTAATACATCTTATTTTGGTTCCCCTAGAGATCTACATACAAAGTTATTATTAGACTTTGATGGAAGAAATGATTATGGTCAAAGTACAGCTATTTTAGGAGGTTTATCTAGTGCTACTTTAATGGCATGGATAGATATGAACAGCTTATTTACTTCAGATGGTGTAATTTTAGGACAGGACAAATTTATCTTAAAAATAAATAGTGCTAAAAAACTCGAAGCTACTGTAAATGGAACTACATTAACTTATGGAGTTGAGTTGTCAACAAAAAGATGGTATCATGTTGCCGCAGTATACGGGGGGGGCAATTTAAAACTATATCTTAATGGAAAGGAAGTTGCCAATCAAGTTTTATCTGGCAATATAGAAGCGGACACATCATTATTAACTATTGGTAAAAACCCATTATCAAATACAGGTTATTTTAAAGGTAAAATGGACGAAGTAAGAGTTTTTAATGTAGCATTAAGCGAGGCTCACCTGCAAAGAATGGTATATCAAGAAGTTGAAAATTTTAGCTCAGAAATCAGAGGAAGTATTGTACCAAAAAATATCGCTTCTACTCCCAATTCATTACCCTTTGCAAATTTATTGCGTTATTATAGAATGGATGTTTATAAAGATGATGTTATCGACGATTTAACTACTTCGGCAAGTGATCTAACAGGAGCTCGAATTTACAATCATAAAAATATCTACTTACAACAAGCCCCAATGCCTTTCTTAACAGAAAGGAGCGGGAGATTCGCTGAAGCAGTAGATAGCCCTAGCAAAGAAATAAGAGGAGAAGACATTATGGAACAAGATTGGTCAATCGTTAAAGTGAGTCATAATATTACAGAAACAGCAAATAATATCGATTTAGGAATGATCGTTGATCCTGAAATTTTAATTAATATGACCAATGATACTAAAATACAAAACGATTGGTATTTAAAACTAGATGGAAAAATAGATTTAACAGGAATGTCTCAGTTAGTACAGAGTACCGAAAGTGACTTAGATGTACTGAGTTTAGGAAGTATTGAAAGAGATCAGCAAGGACAATCAAACAAATATAATTATAATTACTGGAGTTCCCCTGTTAGCATTATTAATAATAATGCAAACAATAAAGATTATAATTTATCCAGCATTATGATGGATGGAACAGATGCAACCACACCAAAACCAATTTCGTGGGTTGGTGGATATGACGGTAGCAGCGGCAACCCTATTAAATTAGCTCGTTATTGGGTTTATAAATTTGACAACTATAGCAACGCTTATGCAAACTGGGCTGGCATTGGCGAGACCGGAAATATAAGAGTTGGACAAGGTTATACTATGAAAGGAAGCGGTGCGAGCACAGCGCTTCAAAATTATACTTTTATAGGCAAACCAAATAATGGAGTTATAAAAACCAATTCCGTAGGACCAAATCAATTGTTATTAGCTGGAAACCCATACCCTTCAGCTTTAAATGCTGCGGCCTTTATTAACGATAATATAGCAGTTGCAGGAACAGACACAAGTGATGCTATTAGTGGCACATTGTATTTTTGGGAACATTACAGCACGAACAATACCCACATTTTGAAAGATTATCAAGGAGGTTATGCCACTCGAAATTTAACAGGAGGCACGGTCCCATCTTCTTCTAATGTAAACTTCATCAGTAAATCAGGTACTCCTTCTAAAGGAATACCTAGCCAATATATTCCAGTAGGTCAAGGTTTTTTTATCATAGGTCGCGCAAATTCCACAGTAAGCACAGTAATTTTTAAAAATAGCCAAAGAGCTTTTGTTAAAGAAGATACGATAGCATCTAATACTTTATACAAATTAAAATCAGGAAAGACTGTTAAGTGGGACAACAATTATAACGATCCTATCGCAAAGGACACTATTAAGAGAATCCGCCTAGGACTGAATTCTCGTAACGATTACCATAAACAAATCTTATTAGGTTTCATGAATGAAAAAGCAACAGATAGTATCGATTATGGCTATGACGGAACAAGTTTTGATAAGCTACCAAATGATATTTATTTCTTAGCTGGGAAGAACAAATTGATTATTCAAGGTGTTGGGCATTTCGACACAAATGCCTCCTACCCTATTGGAGTTAAAACAGACTCTATTGGGAAAGTAAAATTTGTTATTGATGAACTAGAAAACTTTGAGAAGAATCAAGCTGTGTATATATATGATAATGAAACAGACATCTATCATGAAATCAGTAAAGCTCCCTTTGAAATTATTTTACCAGAAGGAGAAAATAAGACCCGTTTTTCATTGCGCTTCTTAGATAAGAACAAAGTAATTAAAGAAGATACAGAAGCTGCAGGTGCTGACAATGAATTAGCGCTCAGTTATCAAAAAAATGGTAATACACTTACATTACACAATAGACAAGAAGATATTATTATAAGTAAAATTACTTTATTCAATATCCTTGGACAATCTATAAGCAATTGGGATATTAGTAATGAGGATCAAAACAACATTCAACTTCCTATTAAAAAAGTGAGCACTGGTATTTATATAGCTAAAATACAAACCTCTAAAGGGGATATTAGTAAAAAAATAATCATTAGATAAGAAAATTAAGACAACAGTAAATAAAGAAATTAATTTGAGTATTAACACGTATTCTTTTTTTATATATTTGGATATCAAACCCAAAAACAAAATTATGAAACGAATTATTTTATTTGCTGCTTTTGTACTTTTTACTATTAGCTCTAATGCACAAGATGCAAAAAGCACTACTAAAAGTGAGCCGAAAAAGGAAAAAAAATGTTGTGCTAATGAAGCAGATCATAAAGCAATGACGGCTGCTGAAGTCTCAAAATGCCAAGCAAAATGTAAAGCAGAAGGTAAGAAATGTACTGCTGCTGTAACCCGAAAAGATGAAAAAAAATGTTGTGTAAAGAAAGCATAACTATTTTTTATTACTTAAAAGCTAACCGTAGTTACTTTACTCTAACACTCCATTCAAAATCCATTTCTGATACCTGAACCCCTTTTTCATCAAGCCCCACTGATTTCATCCAGAAGGTCTGCCCTTCTCCCGTTGCTATGGTTTGTTGAATCGCTTGTTCTATTAGATGACCATCTTTACAAATAAACGTAATACGACCTGTAGCTTTCTTTGTAAAGTTTCCTTTATTATTAGCTACTAACATAGAGATTTTTCTTCCACTCTTTTGAATTTGGTACATAACTAACGCACCAGTCGATAGTTCAGCAGCCATTGCTTGAACTGCAAAATACATAGAATTAAAAGGGTTTTGATTAATCCAACGGTGTTTTACAGATACAATACATTTATTCTCATCTAATTCTTTTACACGAACGCCACATAAAAATGCAGAGGGCAATTTAAATAGTAAGAATTTATTAAGTTTAGAGGCGGTAAGTTTCATTATTGCTGGTTTTTCTGCTAATTTACAAAAAAAATACTATGCACACATAATAAAATTTAAATGTTAAAAATATGTTAATATTTACTACTATGCGATACAAGATACTGTCTTTTAGACATATATTTGTATAAGAAATTACTAGGCAAGCTAATTCATAATGTAGTTTAGGGTTTCAATCATCAACAAAACAACAATCAATCAAAAATCAAAAGAAAATGCAAACAGTAACCGAAAAGAATGCAGCTACCTTTATTCACTTGAGTTCATTAACTCAATATTTCATTCCATTTGGGAATTATATATTTCCAATCCTAATCTGGAGTTCAAAAAAAGACCAATCAGAATATGTGGATTATAATGGAAAACAAGTTCTGAACTTTCAATTGAGTTTGTTATTATACTCTTTAGTATTAATTGCAATTGCAGTTCCTATTTTCATTTTTACTGTTTTTAGTAACATTCCATTTCACACAGTAATCCATGATGAAAGTTTTGTAATCAATAATTTTGATTTTGACAGTAATATCGGATTAATCACTATTGGATTAATGGCTTTATTTATTTTCGGAATTTTAAAAGTGGCCGAATTCTTTTTAATAATCTATGCAGCTATCAAAACATCTAATGGAGAGCGATTCAAATATCCAATTACAATTCCGTTTATAAAATAGCATATCTACTCCTGATAAAAGTGGATTTCTTTCAAATCTTAAACTAGAAAGACAAAACAAACAGCAGGAATAGCGTCAAAAATCAATCATCAAAAATCAATCAAAAAATGAGCAGTTTAATCAAAAAACAAAAATGAAATTATGAACATTGAAAACACAAAAGCCCAAATGCGCAAAGGTGTTCTTGAGTTTTGTATCTTATCTGTATTAAAAGAGAAAGATGCTTATACATCAGAGATATTAGACACTTTAAAAAACGCAAAACTACTGGTTGTTGAGGGAACTATTTACCCGTTATTAACCAGATTAAAAAACGACGGATTACTAAGCTATCGCTGGGAAGAATCTACATCAGGACCACCTAGAAAGTATTATGGTCTAACCGAAATAGGACAAACATTTTTAAAAGAATTAAATGGCACATGGACTGAATTGTCTGACGCTGTAAATCTAATCACCAACCAAAAACTATAGTCATGAACAAAACAGTAAATATAAACTTAGGTGGAATGTTTTTTCATATTGATGAAGATGCGTACCAAAAACTAACCCGATATTTTGATGCAATTAAGCGATCTTTATCTAACTCATCTGGACAAGATGAAATTATTAAAGATATAGAAATGCGTGTCTCAGAATTATTGAATGAGAAACAAAAAAGCGATAAGCACGTGGTGGGTTTAAAAGATGTAGATGAGGTGATTGCCGTAATGGGACAACCAGAAGACTATATCATAGAAGACGAAAACACGGCACAACAAAGCTACAATTATAGTTCTCCTAGAAAATCAAGAAAATTATACCGTGATACCGAAAACGGAATGATAGGTGGTGTACTTGCAGGATTAGGCCACTATTTTGGAATTGATAAAGTTTGGCTTAGAATCTTTCTTTTACTTATGGTCTTCGTTTTTGGATCAGGAGTTTTAGCATACATTATTCTATGGATTGTAATGCCTGAGGCAAAAACTACTGCTGAAAAATTAGAGATGTACGGTGAACCAGTGAACATTTCGAACATCGAAAAAAAAGTTAGAGAGGAATTTGAAAACGTTTCTGACAAATTCAAGAATGTAGATTATGATAAATATGGCAACCAGATTAAAACGGGAGCTAATAAAATAGGAAGTACTTTTGGTGATTTCATCATGACTGTATTTAAAGTCTTTGCAAAATTTCTAGGAATTATTTTAATCATTATTGGTCTTAGTACATTAATTGCTCTTTTTATTGGTGTATTTACTTTAGGATCTAATGCTGTAATTGACTTGCCTTGGCAGAGTTTTATTGAAGCTGGAAACTATACGGAATATCCTATTTGGTCTTTCGGCTTACTAATGTTTTTTGCAATAGGAATTCCGTTTTTCTTCTTGACACTTCTAGGCTTTAAATTACTGGCTCCTAACATGAAATCAATAGGAAATATAGCAAAATATACCTTGCTCGCTCTTTGGTTAATTGCTATTGCACTTGCAATTTCAATTGGAATAAGACAAGCCTCAGCATTTTCTAATGATGGTAGAATAGTTAAGAAAGAGAATATTCTTTTACAAGCTACAGATACGTTACAGATAAAATTTAAGCATAATGATTACTATGCTAAAAACATCAATGACAGAAATGATTTCAAGATCACTCAGGATTCAACTAATGCCAATATCATTTATTCGAATCAAGTTCGTTTTAGAATAGAAAGCACAGATGAAAAAACAGCTTACATTCAAATTGAAAAAGAAGCTAAAGGAAAATCACTATCAGAAGCCAAACAACGAGCTGAACAAATCAATTATCACTATAAAATTGTGGGAGCACAATTGATTTTAGACAATTATTTAACCACTGATGTAAAAAATAAATTTAGAGATCAAGAGATCGAAATAACATTATTCTTGCCAGAAGGAACTTTATTTAAGGTGGATTCAAGTGTACGCAATTACGACAGGTCTAATAATGAATTCTTTAACTTGCACCATAGTTCAGACAAATATCTTTATAAAGTATTTGAAACCAAAGTAAAATGCTTAGACTGCCCTGCTGATGAAGATGAATATAGCGATGTTAATGTACATCTTGAAGATGATGAAAACAACTCTATAACAATAAACCAAAACGGTGTTTCTATTGTTAATGACACCATTATCAAATCAAATAGTGACATACATGAGTTAACTATCAATAAAGACGGTATAATTATTAAAACAAAATAATCATGTTGAAAATTATCACAATCATCACTAAATGGATCTTGGTTAGCTTACTTGCATTGTTTTTTACTTCATGCAACTATTCAGTGAACTTAAAATCCATAACAGGAAGCGGTAATGTAACAACCGAAAATAGACCGATAAATGAAAATTTTAAAAGTATAGAAGTAAGCAATGCTATTGATGTAGTTGTAGAACAGGCCGATAAATTTGAAGTTACAGTTGAGGCTGATGATAATTTACAAGAAAATATTACTACTAAAGTGGAAAATGGTGTGCTAATAATTGCATGTGATTACAACTCCTTTATTGATATTAACTCTAAAAAAGTGACTGTAAAAATGCCTATTATCGAAGAATTACAAGCTTCAAGTGCATCTACAATTACTAATATCAATACTATTAAAGGAGAGAGTGTCGATTTAAGAACTTCCAGCGCAGCAAACATAGACCTACATCTGGAAGCCGAAAAAGTAATTTGCAAAACATCTAGCGGTAGTTCGATTAACGTAGACGGTCTCGCTTTACATCTAGAGACTACTGCCTCTAGCGGTAGCGTTATCGATGCTAAGGATTTACAAGTGAATGAAGCTACTGCTCGTTCTTCGAGTGGTGCCTCTATACAAGTTAATCCAATAGTTAGTTTAAAAGCAAGAGCTTCGAGCGGGAGCAGCATTACCTATACAAAAACTCCCAAATCAATAGAAAAAAATTCGAGCTCTGGAGGAAGCATTGGCTTGAATTAAAATAATTCCGACCATAAAATAATCAAATCATTCATCAAAAGTGGATGGTTTTTTTATATTTGTAAAAACCCTAATTTATATTCAAATGAAAAAATTCACTACTTTATTACTCATAGCTTTTTTCTCCACTGTAGCTTTAGCCCAAAAAAAGAATAAAATAAAAGGCTCTAGAAAAGTAACTACGGAGCAAAAACAAATTAGGGATTTTAAAACCATAGAAGTAGCTGATAATATAGAAGTCCATCTGGAAAAAGGAGAAAAACCATTTATAAAAATAGAGGCTGATGACAACCTACACGATATTATTACAGTTGATTTAAGAGATAACACGCTCCATCTATTTACTTCAAAAGAAGCTACGCGATTTAGAAAGTTGATGGTTAAGATAACCTACACCTCGGCATTAAAAAATATCATTTCTACAAATGAAGCTGAGATCAATGCTATTCAGGCAATTATTACGGATAGCCTAAACGTAAAATCTTTAGACAATTCTAAAGTATATATGAATGCGGTTACAGAAGCATTTACCCTCGAAGCAGATGACAAATCAAAAATTGAATTAAATCTTAAATCTCAAAAAGCCAAAATAGTACTTAGTAAAGATGCATCATTAAAAACATTAGTATCCTCTACAGATTTAACTTGTGATTTATATCAAAAAGCAGAGGCACGTGTAGAGGGTGACGCTGTAAACGCCGTCATTCGTTTAGATCATAATGCTAAATTAACTGCTGATAAACTACTAGTTAAAAATATGGCTATTACTACTGAAAGTTATTCGACTGCTATGGTTAATGCAGAAACTAGTGTTATTATTGAAGCTGCAGACAAATCAGAAATCCAACTTTTTGGCAATGCCAAGATCGATTTAAGAAAGCTTACAGATGAAGCAAAGTTATTAAAGAAGATAAAGTAAGACATTAAAACGCATCAAAAAGCCCCAATTATCTTTTGATAAATGGGGCTTTTTGATTTTAGCTTTTAAAATATTTATTCTTTTGCTGCCAAATATCTTTCAGCATCTAGTGCAGCCATACAACCTGTACCAGCAGCAGTGATTGCCTGACGGTATACATGATCAGCAGCATCACCTGCTACAAAAACTCCAGCAACATTTGTTTTTGAAGATCCTGATACATTGACAATGTAACCTGTTTCATCTAATGTGATAAAATCTTTGAAGATATCCGTATTTGGTTTATGACCAATAGCAACAAAAAATCCAGTAGCAGGAATTTCAAAAGTTTCACCAGTTGTTTTATTCAAAGCTTTAACTCCTGTAACAACTTGCTCATCTCCCATCACCTCTACAGTATCGTGATTCATTAAGATAGTAATATTCTCTGTTTTACGCACACGCTCTTCCATTATTTTTGAAGCTCTAAATTTATCGCTTCTCACTAACATCGTAACTTTTTTACAAAGTTTAGACAAATAATGTGCTTCTTCACAAGCGGAATCCCCTGCGCCAACAATTACCACTTCTTGGTTTCTATAAAAGAAACCATCACAAACAGCACATGCCGAAACTCCACCTCCCATTTTCAAATAATGTTGCTCAGAAGGCAAACCTAAATATTTAGCAGAAGCACCAGTTGAAATAATTACAGTTTCACAATGCAATTCAATTGTATCGTTGATCCATACTTTATGAATATCTCCACTAAAATCAACCTTTGTAGCCCAGCCATCGCGCACATCAGTACCAAAACGTTCTGCTTGAGCTTGCAATTGTACCATCATTTCTGGACCAGTAATTCCTATTGGATTACCAGGCCAGTTTTCAACTTCATTTGTAGTTGTTAACTGTCCGCCAGGCTGCATTCCTTGATATAATACTGGATTCATGTTTGCTCTAGCAGCATAGATAGCAGCAGTATAACCTGCAGGACCAGAACCTATAATAAGGCATTTTATTTTTTCGATTGTATCTGACATAGTCTCTTTATTTATTCAAATTTGAAGTTACAAATGTAGTTTTTTAATAAAAAATATGGGCAAAAAAATATCAATTTTAGCTATTTGAAAATAATAACATTCTATTTTAATCAATCGCTTGCAAAACTAAAAATAAGTTTTATATTTGCACTCGCGTTACGGGGTGTAGCGTAGCTCGGTTATCGCGCCTGCTTTGGGAGCAGGAGGCCGCAGGTTCGAATCCTGCCACCCCGACAAAAGCCAAACAGCAATGTTTGGCTTTTTTGTTTTCTAAACTATTTAAACTTTACCTTGCGAGAAAACTATTCTAGAAAACACACCTTTTATTTTTCTATATATAAGTAAATGCATTTGTCCAATCCCTCACCCTCAAAATGGCACCAACCACTTGTCTATTTTAAAACGCACTAAAAATAGTGAAGGCCAATATCTTAAAAGCTAAATCAAAATTTTTACTTAAAAATAAATTGAATTAGGAACAAACAAAAAAAGAGTCAATTGTTCCCTAATCAGGCTTTAACAAATGTTAACAAAATAGATTTTTAGAAACCATAATAAATTGTATTTTTACGGTTCAAAATTCAGAAAATAAATGGGCAAAATCATTGCGATTGCTAATCAAAAAGGAGGAGTAGGAAAGACAACAACATCAGTTAATCTTGCTGCATCCTTAGGCGTTTTAGAAAAAAAAGTACTACTTATAGATGCTGATCCTCAAGCTAATGCTAGTTCAGGACTAGGAATTGATGTCGAAAGTATTGAGATAGGTACCTATCAAATTTTAGAACATAGTCACACACCTGCAGAAGCTATCATTAAATGTAGTGCACCAAATGTTGATGTTATTCCTGCACATATTGACCTTGTTGCTATCGAAATCGAATTGGTAGACAAGGAAAATAGAGAATACATGCTTAAAAAAGCACTGGAAAGTGTAAAGGATCAATATGATTATATAATAATTGACTGCGCTCCTTCTCTAGGATTGTTAACCTTAAATGCATTAACAGCATCAGATTCAGTTATCATACCTATTCAGTGTGAGTATTTTGCACTAGAAGGATTAGGAAAATTATTAAATACAATCAAGAGCATCCAGAAAATTCATAATCCTGATTTAGACATTGAAGGATTATTGCTAACAATGTATGACTCAAGATTACGTTTATCCAATCAAGTAGTTGAAGAAGTTCAAAAACATTTTAATGATATGGTTTTTGAAACCATTATTCAGCGTAATGTTAAACTAAGCGAAGCACCTAGTTTTGGCGAAAGCATCATAAACTACGACGCTACAAGTAAAGGAGCAGTAAATTACTTGCACCTAGCTCAAGAAGTTATCAAGAAAAACAGTAAATAGTTTTATGGCAAAAGCACTAAAAAAACAAGCCTTAGGTAGAGGATTATCGGCATTATTAAAAGATCCAGAAAACGACATAAAATCAGTTAGCGATAAAAATGCCGACAAAGTTGTAGGGAATATAATTGAGCTTGAAATTGACGCTATTGAAATAAATCCATTTCAACCTAGAAGTAATTTTAACGAAGAATCACTAAAGGAATTAGCCATTTCTATTAAAGAACTAGGCGTAATCCAACCAATAACTGTTCGGAAATTAGATTTTAACAAATACCAGTTAATCTCAGGAGAACGCCGTTTACGCGCTTCAACATTAGTAGGTCTAACCACTGTCCCTGCTTATATTAGAATTGCAAATGACAACGAATCTCTTGTTATGGCCTTGGTTGAAAACATTCAACGTCATGACTTAGATCCTATTGAAATTGCACTTTCTTACCAAAGATTAATGGACGAAATACAGCTGACTCAAGAACAAATGAGCGATAGAGTGGGTAAAAAACGTTCTACTATTGCTAATTACTTGCGTCTTTTAAAATTGGATCCAATCATCCAAACTGGAATTCGTGATGGCTTTATCAGCATGGGCCACGGTAGAGCAATTATCAATATTGAAGATCTAGACGAACAGACGGCGATTTATCAAAAAATCGTAAGTCAAAATCTTTCTGTTCGTGATACAGAAGCTTTAGTAAAAGCGTACCAAGAAAGTTTAAAACCTAAAGCCGCTACAAAAACTAAAACCGCCTCTTTTAATATTGAGGATTCTAATAAGAATCTATTCAATAGCTATTTTGGAAATAAAGTAGACATCAAAGTGGCTAACAATGGAAAAGGAAAAATTACGATTCCGTTTCAATCTGAAGAAGATTTTAAAAGAATCATTGATTTAATAAAGAAATAGTGAATAAAGTAATTTACATAGTCTCATTTCTTTTTTTCTTGGGAAGCACCACTGTTTTAGCACAAGAAAAAACAGATGCTGTACTCGTTGCAAAAGACTCTATTACATCTAATAATATTGATCCTTTGACACCAGCAAAGGCAGCTTTTTATTCTGCCATTCTACCTGGGTTAGGACAAGCTTACAATAAAAAATATTGGAAAATCCCCCTTGTATATGGCGCAATGGGTACAAGTCTTTATTTTTATTTGGATAACAATAAAAAATACAATCAATATAGAGACGCTTACAAACGTAGATTAGAAGGCTACAATGATGACGATTATAGTTATCTGGACAACAACCGACTAATTGCTGGGCAAAAATTCTACCAACGCAATAGAGATTTATCTTTATTAGTAACCGTAGGGTTTTATGTTTTAAACATTATTGATGCTAACGTAGACGCTGCATTAATACAATTTAATGTCGATGAAAATTTATCTATACGACCTACAATTTACCCAGACAATGTAACATTAAAGACAAATGTAGGACTAACTTTTAATTACAACTTTTAGAAAAAGTAGTAAAGCTATTTTTTACTATCTAAAAATTATAATGCTTTAAATAAATTACAAATGAAAATTGCGCTTTTAGGATACGGAAAAATGGGTCAGGTAATCGAAAGAATTGCGCTGGAAAGAGGCCATGAAATCGTATTAAAAAAAGATGGTCACAACAGTTTTGATGGACTTGAAACGGCTGATGTCGCTATAGATTTTAGTGTGCCAGATGCAGCAGTAAGCAATATTTCAAATTGTTTTCATGCAAATGTTCCCGTTATATCAGGTACAACAGGATGGTTAGATCATTATGATGAAATGATATCCCTGTGCAAGGAGAAAAATGGAGCTTTTATTTCTAGCTCTAACTTTAGTCTTGGAGTTAATATATTCTTTGAACTAAATGAATATTTAGCCAAAATGATGGCAAAATTAGATAGTTACCAAGTTCAAATGGAGGAAATTCACCATACGCAAAAACTAGATGCTCCTAGCGGAACAGCAATATCTTTAGCCAAAGGCGTAATCGAAAACTCGGATTATACAGCTTGGACATTAGAAGAACCAGAAGCCAATCAAATACACATTGAAGCTAAAAGGATAGGCACTGTTCCAGGAACGCACACTGTTTCCTATACTTCAGATGTGGACACTATTGAAATTAAACATACAGCACACAGCCGTGAAGGTTTTGCACTTGGCGCCGTCATTGCGGCTGAATGGATCGTTGGTAAGCACGGTGTGTTTTCAATGAAAGATGTATTAGATTTAAAATAAATTATTCCAATGTTTAAGATTACTCTTCGAATGAAACAATCTTAAGCATTCAACTTTAAATAAAAAATTATGACACTTTATCAATGGTTTGTGTTTTTTTTACTTGTACAAATAGTCCATTTTTTAGGAACATGGAAACTGTATGAGGCTGCTGGTAGAAAACGTTGGGAAGCAGCTATCCCTGTTTACAATGCAATCGTTTTGATGAAAATAATAGGCCGCCCTACTTGGTGGACCTTATTGCTTTTTATTCCAATAATCAACTTGATTATGTTTCCCGTTATTTGGATAGAAACACTAAGAAGTTTCGGAAAAAGATCAACCTTAGATACCTTTCTAGGAATTATCACTTTTGGATTATACATCTACTATGTCAATTATACTCAAGAGTTACATTACACTGCTGATAGAAGTTTGAATCCTCAAAACAAGGCTGCGGATACTGTTAGTTCATTACTTTTTGCTATCATAGTAGCTACCTTTGTACATACTTATTTTGTGCAGCCATATACCATACCTACTTCCTCATTAGAGAAATCTTTACTTATTGGTGACTTCTTATTTGTTAGTAAGGTAAATTATGGTGCAAGAGTTCCTATGACTACAATTGCGGCACCTATGGTGCATGATTCATTACCCTTTACTAAAAGTAAATCTTATTTAAAATGGCCGCAATTGCCTTACTTTAGATTACCAGGTATCGAAGAAATCAAACGTTCTGACATTGTGGTTTTCAACTGGCCTGTAGATACCGTTCATTATTTCTTTGAGCCAAAAGGAAGTCCGGGAGTAATCAAACCTATAGACAAAAAATCAAATTACGTAAAAAGATGTGTCGGTGTCCCTGGGGATAGTCTATCCATTAAAGATGGTATTGTGTATATTGATGGCAAAGTTTTAGAATTACCTGAAAGAGCAAAACCACAATTTTCATATTCAGTTGCAATTGATGGTAAAACACCTATTAATTTCGAATATTTATTAAAAGATTTAGACATCACAGAAATGGTCTATTTCAAAAATAATGATCGAAAAGACACTTTGCTTTTCAGGGCTTTAACAGCTGCATCTGCTGAAAGACTTAAGAATGTACCTGGAATAACGGCTGTAAATAGAGAAATAGCTTCAGGTATTGAGTCAGGCATATTCCCTCATAACAATAAGTGGAATCAAGATAATTTTGGACCCATATACATTCCACAAAAAGGAAAAACAGTCGCATTAAACGCCGAAACATTACCTTTTTACGAAAGAATAATCAGTGATTATGAACTGAATGATAACGGAGAGAAAAATGATTTAAAAGTTGTTGGGAATGAAATTAGATTAAACGGGACAGTGATCAAAAATTACACTTTCAAGCAAAATTATTATTGGATGATGGGTGATAACCGCCACAACTCTGAAGATAGCCGCTACTGGGGATATGTTCCAGAAAACCATATCGTAGGAAAACCAGTGTTCATATGGATGAGCTGGGATACTAACGGTAAAGGAATTAATAAAGTGAGATGGGACAGAGTATTTACTACTGTAAGTGGCGAAGGCCAACCACAATCTTATTTTAAATATTTCCTAATCGCTTTAGCTGCATTTTTTGTAGGAGAGTACTTTTGGAAAAAAAGAAAAGAGAATAAAGCTTAATTAAAAAAGTTTTGAGTTTAAGGATTAAAGTTAGCCATAACTTTAATCCTTAATTTTTTAAATAATACGCCCAATGAAAACCTTACTCCATCCCAGCTATTTTCCGTCAATAAGTCATTTTGTGGCAATGGTACAGGCTGAAAAAACTATATTTGAAGTAGAAGATAATTTTCAAAAGCAAACTAATAGAAATAGAACTTATATTTATAGTCCTAATGGCATTCAGCTTTTAAACATACCCGTTAAGCATGCTACAGTAAACCAACAAAAAACTAAGGAAATACTTATAGACGGCGATTTTGATTGGCAAAAACAGCATTTTAAATCACTTGAGACCGCATATAGAAGCTCTCCTTTTTTCGAATTTTTTGAAGATGATATCCGAACAATCTTTGAAAAGAAACACCGCTTTTTAATAGATTTAAATTTTGAAACAATAGATGTTGTTTTAAAATGCTTACGATTGAAATTTGATTTTGAAAAAACAACTGACTATATTCACGAAGTAGACACCAACTTAATCACAGATTACCGTACATTAATAAATGGTAAAAAAGACAACTCTCAGTTTGAAAGATACATCCAGGTATTTGAAGACAAACACGGTTTTATAAATAATTTGAGCATTTTAGACTTACTCTTTAACGAAGGGAAGTTTACTATTGATTACTTAAAAAACCAAAAGCTTTAACTAATAAGCTAGTCTAGAGATAACTTTGCCATAATAGGATAGTGATCTGAGTTTTCAAAATTAGGAAAACTTTCAAATTTTTTGACTATCATCTTACTGTCGGCAAAAATATAATCGATACGAGCAGGATAATACCTGAATTTATACGTTTGACCAAAGCCTACGCCTGCCTCTTCAAAACTGTCTTTTAAATCTCCTTTAATACTTCTATAAACATAAGAATAAGCGCTATTATTCATATCGCCACAAATGATGATGGGATAATTACATTCTTTCTTATGTTCCTTAAAAATTTCCGCTTGTTGCTGTTGTTGTTTGAAAGCCTTGCTAATTCTAGAAAGCATCATCTGCGATTTCTCTTGATTAATCACATCGATATTTTCTGAAATTTCATTGACATCAGGAGATATTTTTATTGACTGAAGGTGCATATTGTATACTCTAATGATATCTTTCCCTTTTTTAATATCAGCATAAATAACATTGTTATTGGAACTAGGAAATTCAATATTCCCTTCTTTGATAATTGGAAACTTAGAAAAAATAGCCTGACCTGTTTTGATTTTATTTCCTTCCATCAAAATGTACTTATGACGGTACACTTTTAAATCTAGATTAGCTGATGCCGAATATTCTTGAATACAGAGAATGTCCGGATTTTTGTCATTTATGAACGCCAAAATTTCACCGGGTACATCTTCTTTATCTAACCACTTGAATAGGTTAAATAAGCGCACATTATAGCTCATCACCACAAAATTCTTATCATCATCTGGGTATTCTTTAGTTGAGAATTTATAAAACTTATTGATAAAAGTTATTCCCATCAAAAGTACAATTCCAGAAACAATCATTCTCTTTTTAAACTGCATTGCCCA
Source organism: Flavobacterium sp. W21_SRS_FM3 (assembly GCF_052113625.1). Classification (NCBI taxonomy): domain Bacteria; kingdom Pseudomonadati; phylum Bacteroidota; class Flavobacteriia; order Flavobacteriales; family Flavobacteriaceae; genus Flavobacterium; species Flavobacterium sp. W21_SRS_FM3. The sequence goes on from NZ_JBGQOD010000010.1 coordinate 44,831, forward strand.
GTAAAGAAAAAACAAAGTATTCAGTATAAAAAATAACGGCATAAATAGTGTCAGAACTGACAATATAGGAAACATTTTTGGTGCCAAAAAGGGTAAGACATACGCTATGAACGTAACTACTGTAAGAACAATGTTTAAGGTAAACATCCCTTTATTAAACCAGGAAAGTTTTTTCATAGGTATTAGTTTCTTGAGTGAAATTAGTCTTATAAAGTAATAACGTCTAAAATTATATCTTTATTTCAAAATAGTGCTACAATTCTTATTTTCCAGTTTTAAATAAAAATTCTTTTTCTTCCTTGGATAGACTATCATATCCAGACTGACTTATTTTATCTAAAATTTCATCAATCTGCTGCTGTGTTTTATCTTTGGTAACAATTCTTGAAACTTGTTTTTCTCTTGGTTTCACATAATTTTTATGCACCTTTTTAAAAGGTGTAGAAGGCGATTTTCTAAATAAATTAGTAAAAAAATCAATAACCGCTGAGACCACTTTACTTAAATCAGTTCCATTTTTAAGTAACTGAATATAAATAAACCCAAAGAACGCACCAGATAAATGAGAGATATGACCTCCTGTATTATCCAGCCTAAACTGCATTAAATCCAGGATCAAAATCACTGCTGTGATATGCCATAATTTTACATTCCCTATTAAAAATAAACGAATATTCATTAAAGGCTGGTAAGTGGTTACCGCAACTAATATAGCCATTATAGCAGCTGAAGCACCTACAATTGAAGCGCTAAAATTTAATATATAATAACCAGTCACAAAGGCAAATCCAGCAAAAATAGCTGCTAAAACATAGAGTCCTAGTAATTGCTTCTGAGTAAAAAAAGTAAGAAAAAGTGAACTAGCAAAATTCAAAATAACCATATTAAAAACCAAATGCCAAAAACCATCGTGAAAAAAGGCATAGGTTAAAAAAGTCCAGGGGTATATAATAAAATTAGTAGGTTCCGTATTCAACGCTAACCAACTGGGAAAATCAAAGTTACCAATCTTAAACTGATAAAAGAAAATTAACGAAAGTAAAAAACAGGCAACATTCCAATAGATTAACCTGAAAGTTATCCCTCCTAGTTTATACTGCTGTTTTAAGTCGTTTATGATATCCATTTTTTAGGTTTTAGTTAAAAATAATAAAGCATAGCCAAGAATTAATTCCAGCGATTATTATTGAATTGATTTTTTTTCCAATACCACATAATCAAGAATCCAAACAAGGCACCACCTACGTGGGCAAAATGCGCTATTCCAGCTCCTCCGCTAAATATAGATTGCCCTGAAACACCTAAATACAAATCTACTAAAACTAAACCTGGAACAAAATATTTTGCTTTAATTGGCACAGGAATAAACAATAAAGCTAACTCTGCATTAGGAAACATAAAAGCAAAAGCCACGATAACACCATAAATAGCTCCAGACGCACCTACTACTGTACCTAAATAAGCACTTGTAAAATTTTGAAATTCAGAAACTGTTAGTATTTGTTGCCATTGCGTATTAATTTTTCCTTCATTCAAAATTTGTACAATTTCACTTTTAGAAAAACCATGCGTATTCAAAATACTTACAGCATCATTAAAGTAATAATAATTAATACCGGTGTGCAGTAAAGCTGCTCCTAAACCGCAAGAAATGTAAAAGAATAAAAACTTCTTGCTCCCCCAAATACTCTCGAGAGCAGAACCAAATGAATATAAAGCAAACATATTAAAGAAAATATGCATCAATCCTCCATGCATGAACATATGTGTAATGGGTTGCCAGAATTGAAAGTCGGCATTCTCTGGAAAAAACATTGCCAGTATTCTATAAGCACCATCTCCAACAATTTGGGTACCAATAAAAAATAGAATGTTAATTATAATTAATTGTTTTACCGTTTCGGTTACATTTCTCATAGTGCAAATTTTTTATCTATATCTTCCACACGCATGGTGATGAAAGTGGGTTTTTGAAAAGGGGATACATTCGGATCTTTGCAAGCAAAAAGTCCATTAACTAAATTCTCTTGTTCTTTAACAGTCAAAGAAGTTCCTGTTTTAACAGCCAAACTTTTAGCCATAGATTTAGCAATCGTATCATTTTGACTAAAACTGCTTTCTGGTATGCCGTCCTGTAAATCGCTCAACAACTGTTCTAAAACTAAAGATACTTCACTCTCAGTAATATTAACAGGAATACCAGAAATGACAACATGCTCATCAGTTGTATCCTCAAAAATAAAGCCTGTATTGATTAGAGATAATTTCAGTTCTTTAATAAGATCCATTTCTATGGAAGAAAAATACAAATCCAAAGGAAACAAAAGCTGTTGACTAGAAGCTTGTTGTACAGTCATATTAATTAAAAACTGCTCGTACAAAACACGTTGATGTGCACGTTGTTGATCCACAATAACCATTCCTGATTTTATGGGTGAAACAATATACTTTTTATGAATCTGATATGCGTTATTGACATTTTGCTCTACCTCTTCGTCATTAAATAAGGAACCAGTAACTTCTTCACTCTCAAAAGAAATTTCATTGCTGTTACTTATAAAATCCGATTCTTGTTTTAGACCTACGTACAAACTTTCCCAGCTCGCTGTAGGTTCTGGCTTTCGATATCCTGATGACGATGACGATGATGATGATGAATAATGTTTATTAACCTTATCATCAGAAAAAGGGTTAAAACTACGATCGACTTGAATTGTTGGCGTAGCACCTTCTAAATTTTTATAGCTGTATGGCGTGTCTAAGTTAGCATCCCTATCAAAATCTAAAATGGGAGCAACGTTAAACTGGCCAAGACTATGTTTAATAGATGCCCTTAAAATAGCATATAAAGCATGTTCGTCATCAAATTTTATTTCCGTCTTAGTAGGATGAATATTAATATCAATTGTATTGGGAGGTACGTTTAAATATAAAAAATAACTGGGCTGAGCACCATCTTTTAAAACGCCGTCATAAGCTGCCATAACTGCATGATGCAAGTAACCACTTTTAATGAATCGGTCATTGACAAAAAAGAATTGTTCGCCCCTACTTTTTTTAGCAAATTCAGGTTTCCCAACAAAACCTTGAATACTTATTATATCCGTTTCTTCTTGTACAGGAACAAGCTTTTCATTAGTCTTACCAGAAAAAACATTGACAATTCGTTGCCTTAAGCTAGTTGCTGGCAAATTGAACATTTCACTACCATTGTGGTAAAAAGTAAAGTAAATATCGGGATGTGCCAAGGCGACACGTTGAAATTCATCAATAATGTGACGGTATTCAACAGTATCTGACTTTAGAAAATTACGACGTGCCGGAATATTGAAAAACAAATTTTTTACCGAGAACGAGGTACCATTGGGTAGCACTGCAACTTCTTGAGACATAAATTTACTTCCCTCAATAACGATTTGCGTCCCCAACTCGTCCTGATCTTGTTTCGTTTTCATTTCTACATGCGCAATAGCAGCAATCGAAGCCAAGGCCTCTCCTCGAAAACCTTTAGTATCTAATGAAAATAAATCCTCGGCTAAACGTATTTTAGAAGTGGCATGACGTTCAAAACACAAACGAGCATCTGTAACACTCATTCCTTTACCATTGTCTATAACCTGCACCAATGCCTTACCCGCATCTTTTATAATTAATTTAATATCAGTTGCCTTAGCATCTACAGCATTTTCCAGTAATTCTTTAACAACAGATGCTGGCCTTTGAACGACTTCACCAGCAGCAATTTGATTAGCGACATGATCAGGAAGTAATTGAATAATACTTGACATTAAAAAATATTTAAAATTTTTGTTTTATTTTTAAAACTAAAGAGCACAAATTTAATGAATTTCTATTGGCTTTTAGGGTTTAGCCATTCATAAATAAAACAAAAAAACCTATACTATTTTATCAATAGTATAGGCTTCATTATGAAATATTTACTTTTTTATTCTTCTAATTTCAAAGGCAAATCTTCAATTTGCAATTGTCCAGAAGATAGTAATGCTTGTTTTTTATAGTCATGTGTCAATGATGCCTGCTGACGAATAAAAGCCATTTTTATAGCTGCTATAGCTGCTTCTGTACCTTTATTGCCATGAATACCGCCACTTCTATCGATTGACTGTTGTAAGGTATTATCCGTTAGCACACAAAAGATAACAGGAATATCAGTTTGTACATTCAAATCTTTTATTCCTTGAGCAACTCCTTCACAAACAAAGTCAAAATGTTTCGTTTCTCCTTGAATAACGCAACCTATAGCGATTACTGCATCCACGTTTTGAGTTTGCAACATTTTTTTACATCCGTAAATAAGCTCAAAACTACCTGGAACATTCCATCTTATAATATGGTTATCTGGAACTTCATTATCTAAAAAAGCATCATATGCACCTTTGTACAAGCCTTCAGTTATCGTCTCATTCCATTCAGCAACAACCACTCCAAAACGAAAATCTTTCGCTTTTGGAAGCGTGCTTTTATCATAAACAGATAAATTTTTATTTACAGTAGCCATTTGATCTTGATTTTAGTTTTTGATTATAAACCGGAAACCTACATTCTAAAAGTCTGAAATTCTACTATTGTGCTAATCCAATTAAAGCATCAACAGACGCTGCTTCTGGAGTAGTATCAAAATTTTCTTTAATATCAGTAAAATATTTAAGAGCATCTTCTTTATTTCCTAATGCTAAAGCTGTTTTACCTGCCTTTAATAGGAAACGTGGTGTTGTAAAATTATTTTTATTTGCTTCAACAGCTTTTATATAAAATTCTAACGCTTCTTTTGGTTGGTTTTTTTCAGAATATGCGTCTCCAATTGCTCCTTTTGCTAAAGCACCTAAAACAATATCTTCTGATTTAAACTTGCTTAAATAGTCAATTGCCTCAGTATACTTACCTGTATTTAAATAAGCAATACCTGCATAGTAATTAGCTAAATTCCCAGCATCAGTACCTGAATACTCATCGGCAATTTTGATAAAACCAAATTTACCTTCTGAACCATTTAGTGATAATTTGTATAATGAGTCGCTAGCAACTCCATCAGCCGCTTGTTGGAAATTTTGTTGTGCAACAAACATTTCATTAGCAGCATCTAATTGTTTAGGCTCAGCGATAAATTTTTGATAAACTAAATATCCTACAGTAAAGATAGCTACAGCTCCTACTATACCAATAATAATTTTTTGATTTTTAGCAACCCAGTCTTCTGTTTTTGATGCAGTCTCGTCTAATTTTGAAAAAACTTCAGCCGTAGCGCTGTCTTTTTCATCAATATTTACTCCTTCAACAGTATCTTTTACTTCTTTCTCTTTAGGTGCTTTATATCCTCTTTTACTATAAGTAGCCATTTAAATTTAATTTAGTGAACCGCAAAAATAAAATTTTTATTCAAACCGACGCAAAAAAAATCAGATTTTATACTCAAATTAAAAAATTGCCGTTTTTTACTGTTGCTGGTTTCCCTACAAAGATAAAGTTTTAACAACAGAATAGCTGTAAAAGCTGATTTTATCGATAATTTTCAATAATTTGCACCCACTTTTTAAAAGCCACTCAATAACAATAAACAGCTCAATACCAGCAAGCCTTAAAAATGTATTTAAAAAAAATTTCCCTTTTCAACTATAAAAATTTTTCAGAAGCCAATTTCGAGTTTGATGGCAAAATAATTTGTTTTGTTGGCAAAAACGGCATTGGTAAAACCAATGTACTCGATGCCATTTACCACTTATCTTATGGCAAAAGTTATTTTAATCCACTAGCGGTACAAAACATCAAACATGGTGAAGAGTTTTTTGTAATTGATGCTGAATTCGTAAAAAATGACAGAACAGAACAAGTCGTCTGCAGTTTAAAGAAAGGACAAAAAAAAGTATTGAAGCGCAATGGTAAAGCCTACGATAAATTCTCTGATCATATTGGTTTCATCCCGTTAGTTATCATTTCTCCCGCAGATAGAGACCTAATTGTGGAAGGAAGTGAAACGCGTCGCAAATTTATGGATAGTGTAATTTCTCAATTGGATTCACAGTACTTATTACAACTTATCCAGTACCAAAAAGTGATGAGTCAACGCAATGCCTTGCTAAAATATTTTGCTTTGAATCATGTATTCGAAAAAGACACTTTGTCGATATATAATGAACAGCTAGATCTTTATGGAAAGTATATTTTTGAAAAAAGAAAGGAATTTATCGCACAGTTCATTCCTATTTTTAAGTCTCATCATCATGCCATTACTGAGTCGCAAGAAACAGTACAGCTGGTATATGAAAGCCATTTGTATGAAAAAGACCTAATAACTCTTTTACAAGAAAACATCAATAAAGACAGAGCGTTACAGTATACTAGTGTAGGAACTCATAAAGATGACTTATCCTTTGAAATTGATGGCCATCCAATTAAAAAGTTTGGCTCTCAGGGTCAACAAAAATCATTCTTGATTGCGTTAAAACTAGCTCAATTTGATTTTTTAAAGAAACAAAGTGGTGTAAAACCTATATTACTATTTGATGACGTTTTTGACAAATTAGATGAAACCCGTGTCTCTAAAATTATTGAAATGGTAAATAGTGATTCTTTTGGCCAACTATTTATATCTGATACACATCCAGAAAGGACGGAAGAAATTGTCAAATCGACACACCAATCTTATCAAATTTTTAACTTATGATTTGAACGCTATAACAGTCAAATCCTAATATTTTATGTAATTTAGCCTCATTATATTTCTTTTAAAAACACAACAATGAAACTTCGCAATCTATTTTTTTTAATGATTTCTTTGACCATCCTATCTTGCAATGGACAAAGTTCAAAAAACGTTAATACAATTGAAGCCACTGCATTTGCAGAAAAAATAAAAACGACAACAAGTCCACAAATTATTGATGTACGTACTCCAGAGGAGTTTCAAGCAGAACACATTGACAATGCAAAAAATGCCAACATTTTAGGAGATCATTTTGTCTCTGACGTCGCACAATTTGATAAAACTAAAGCCGTATTTGTTTATTGCAAAAGCGGTGGAAGAAGTAAAAGAGCAACCGAAAAGCTGCAAGAATTAGGATTTAAAAACATCTATGAATTAGATGGAGGTTTTTTAAAATGGAACTCGGCAGGACTTAACAAACCATCTGAAAAAGTTGTAGGAATGACAAGCCAAGAATACAATGAGTTATTAAATACTGACCAACTTGTTTTGATCGATTTTTATGCAGACTGGTGCGCACCTTGTAAAAAAATGAGTCCTTATCTTACTAAAATGCAAGATGAGTTAAAAGGAAGCGTCGTGATCATTAGACTGAATGCTGACGAAAATAAAACTTTGATGAACGACATGAAGATTGATGTTCTTCCTACTTTATTGCTTTATAAAAATAAAGAGTTAAAGTGGAAAAACTCAGGTTACATAAGTGAAGAAGATTTAAAAAAACAGCTTTAATCATCGTCAAAAATGCTAACTAAAGACAGCCTACAGTTTCTAGAAGATTTAAAAAACAACAATAATCGTGATTGGTTTTTAGAAAATAAAAAAAGGTATGATGTTTTCAAAAAAGATTACCAGCAATTGGTAGCTGCTTTGTTAGACGCCATGAAACCCTTAGACCCTTCATTAGAAATGCTAGAGGTAAAAAACTGCACTTTTAGAATTAATAGGGATATTCGCTTTTCAAAAGACAAGACACCCTATAAATCACATTTGGGAATTTGGATATCGTCTGGCACTAAACTGCAAAGTAAATCCGGTTATTACATTCACCTTGAGAAAGGAGGAAGTTTTATTGCTGGCGGGCTTTATGCTCCATTAGCAGATGATTTAAAGAAGGTACGCAAAGAAATAGCCTATTTTCATGAAGATTTAGATGAAATTCTCAATGAAAAAGATTTTAAAAAAGTATATGGCGACTTAGATCGTAATGAAAAATACCTACTCAAAAACCCTCCAAGGGGATACGAAAAAGAACATCCTGCAATTGAATTGCTAAAGCTTAAGAGTTTTGAAGCATCTAGTGCATTTGATATTTTAGAAGTAACCAGAAAAGATTTTGTTTCTAAAATGAGTAAAAAACTAATTCTTTTAAAACCGCTAAATGACTTTATTAATCGCGCCCTAACGACTGAAGAGTTTTAAATCATTTCGATGAAGAAAAAAAAAATACTTTTTCTTGGTGAATCCTACAGAGCTGATGCCTTAACTTGGATTAAAGGATTAGAAGAATTTGGTGATTTTGATATTATAAAATGGGAGCTAAAAACCCCGAGCGATACGCTATATAACAGAATTAAGCGCATCGCTGAATTCAGCTTAGCGTATTCCAAAATAAAAAAGATTATTAGCCTGCACCAACCAGACATGGTTATTGCCGAAAGAACCACAAGTTATGGATTCCTTGCAGCACTATCTGGAGTCAAAACGCTTGCAATAGCTCAACAAGGTGAAACTGATTTATGGCCACAAGGATCAGTTTTACTTCCAATAAAAAAAGCAATACAGCATTATGCTTTTAAAAAAGCAACACTGATACATGCTTGGGGACCTGTAATGACGGTTGCCATGAAAGAGGCAAATGTGGAAATGAAAAAGGTGCTTGTTTTACCAAAGGGAATTGACTTACTAAAATTTAAAAATAAAAACAGCGCTAGTCCTGATAAAATTCAGGCCATTGTCACTCGTTCTCTATTACCAGAATACCGACATGATATTATTTTAAAATCTTTCTCTATTTTACACAACAAAGGCTTAGATTTCTCCCTAACTATTGTAGGAGATGGAAGTCAACTGCAGCAGTTAAAAAAGTTAGCTAAACAATTGAAGATTGATAAAAAAGTTTTTTTTACGGGTAGAATACCCAACACAGAATTGCCCGATTTATTACAGAAAGCTAATTTTTACATCAGTATGCCCACAACCGAAGGAGTATCAGCTTCTTTGTTTGAAGCAATGGCCTCCAATTGTTACCCTTTAGTTACTGCTATACCTGGAAATGAATGGTGGATCACTCATCGCAAAAACGGGCAGTTAATCGCTGTAGATGATGAAAAAATGTTAGCAGAAGAGCTAATATGGTCCTTTAAAAACAATAGTTACCGAGAACAAGCAGTTATTAGCAACCGCAAACTTGTTGAGGATAAAGCCGATTATAAAATAAACATGAAATTAATTGCCTCTACATACCACGAATTAATTAACAATACTAAACAACAGTAGTTATGTGTGGAATTAATGGAATACTGCATTTGCAATCGCAAAAAATGATAGACTCTCGAGTTTTGACACAAATGCGTGATTCATTAGAGCATCGTGGCCCTGATGATAAAGGTATTTTTATCGAAAACAACATAGGTTTAGGACATAGAAGACTAGCCATTTTAGATACTTCATCGGCTGGACACCAACCTTTCCATTCAGAAGATGCGAGATATGTCCTGGTTTTCAATGGCGAAATTTACAATTTTAAAGATTTCTACTCTGAATTAAAAAGCGCAGGATTTGATATCAAAACTGCTTCGGACACAGAGGTCTTGATGAAATTATACCAGTTATATGGTATAAAAATGCTGCACCGTCTTAATGGTATGTTTGCCTTTTCAATTTGGGATAAAGCAGAAAAAAAACTAATTCTCGTAAGAGATAGAATGGGTGTAAAACCTTTATACTATTCGATCTATAATGAAAGTTTGTATTTTGCTTCAGAGCAAAAAGCCCTTTTTACTGCAGGAGTTCCTTTAAAAATAGCACAAAGCGGACTCGAAGAATACATTTTTAACCGTTTTGTTGCTGGTGAGGACACTTTGTATCAAAATGTACAAAAATTATTACCGGGTCATTACATGATCTTTCATGAAAACGGCAAAATTATTACAGACAAATGGTGGGACTTAAAAAAAGAAATCCAAGAACATCCACACATTGACAATCCAGTAGAATGGTTTAGAGAAACTTTTGACGATTCTATTCGCTTACGTATGGTCAGCGATGTACCCGTAGGGGTCTTACTAAGTGGCGGACTTGACTCCTCCTCTATTCTAGCATCATTACATGATCAAAATTACGGCAACATACAATCCTTTAATATTGGTTTTAAAGAAAAAGAACATAATGAATCTCATTTAGCAAAGCTGTTGTCAGATAAATTCGGTTATGGTTTTCATACAACAGAATTAGAAGGAGAAAAATTATACAACAACTTAATACGGGCTACCTATTTCCAGGATGAGCCTATTATGCATTTAAATGAACCCCATTTATTATCCATCTCTGAATTAGCCAAACCTAGTGTTAAAGTATTACTTTCAGGCGAGGGCGCCGATGAAATTATGGGAGGCTACGTAAGGTATAAACCGTTACAATACCCTAGCCTACTCCGTGCGATAGCTACAATAGGAAGTTTTGGGTATTTTGCTAAAAATCCGCGTTATGAAAAATTAGCACGGTACGCCCAACTAGAAGAGAGTTCTCATTTAGTGCTCTTTAATGGCTGTAATATCTACCCACAAGACATTTCAAGCAGTTTTGGCATTAAAAATATACCGAAGAACGAATACAGAAATAAAATATATAAAGAAGCTGCCACCCTTTATCCTAACAATTTAAGAAGGCAAGCCCTGTACTTTGATCAACACACTTACTTGTGTTCATTACTAGATCGAAATGATAGAGTCACAATGGGAGCTTCTATTGAATGTAGAGAACCTTTCTTAGACCCAAGACTAATTGCTGGTCTAGGCTCTCTGGAAGACAAATGGTTGTTTACAGGAAAAAAGGGGAAATTCATACTTAAAACAGCAATGCAGGATCGCTTACCAAACGAAATTTTAACATTTAAAAAAGTAGGATTAAGTGCACCTTGGGGAGATTACCTTATCAATAATCCGTTTTTTAAAGAGGAACTGGCCGCATTTGCAAAAAGCGATATCTTTAATATGCTTTATTTAGAAAATATAAATAGTGCGCAGTTGATTGCAAGTTTGCAGAAGGGTGACACCAGAATAACATCCTATATAATGCCGTTGTTTATGTTGCATATTTGGTCAAAAACCTATGCAACTAAATTTTAATTCTTACTTTTGATTCCTTAAATCAAATAATATAAAGCGCCATCTTTTATGGAAATACAAAACGATTTTTCTTTAAAAAACTACAATACATTTAGAATAGAAGCCAAGGCAAAACAATTTGTGGCAGTGCACACGCTATCCGAACTAAAAACGGTTTTAGAAGAACATAAAGCTACTCCAAAATTTGTACTTGGTGGTGGTAGTAATATGCTTTTAACAAAAGATATCAACGCATTAGTAATTCATATTGATTTAAAAGGAAAAAAAATAATTCAAGAGGATGAAGAATATGTTTGGGTAGAAAGCCAAGCAGGAGAAAATTGGCACGAATTTGTGCTGTGGACGATTGAGCACGATTTTGGCGGTTTAGAGAACATGTCATTAATTCCAGGTAATGTAGGAACTACACCCGTACAGAACATAGGTGCTTATGGTGCTGAAATCAAAGACACTTTTATTTCATGTGAAGCCATAAATATTCAGAATCAAGAAATTAAAAGTTTTACCAACGAGGAATGCCACTTTGGTTACCGTGAAAGTATTTTTAAAAATGAAGTCAAGGATCAATTCATCATCACATCTGTAGTGTATAAATTGACCAAAAAAAATCATACAATTAGGATTTCCTACGGAGACATCACCTCTGAATTAGCCAAAAACAACGTCACCAACCCAACTCTAAAAGAGGTAAGTAATGCTGTTACTGCCATTAGGAAAAGCAAACTTCCTGATCCAAAAGATTTAGGAAATAGTGGTAGTTTTTTTAAAAATCCTATTATAAAAAAATCAGAATTCGAAAGAATCCACAAAAAATTTCCTGAAATGAAATTTTATGAAATTTCAGCAACTGAAGTAAAAGTTCCTGCAGGCTGGTTGATTGAACAAACTGGATTGAAAGGAAAACGTTTTGGTGATGCTGGAGTTCATATAAACCAAGCCTTAGTATTAGTTAATTATGGCAATGCAACGGGTCAAGAAATACTCGATGTTTCTAAACATGTTCAAGACACGGTCTATAAAACATTTGGTATCAAAATAGAAGCAGAAGTAAATGTCATTTAATTTGTGAAAGCATAAATAAATTTAAAATGTACACTCCAGAAATTTATAAGAATGAAAACCGGGAAGAAATAAATGCCTTTCTTCATACAAATAGTTTTGGAATTCTTGTGAACCAAACAGACGGTAGATTATGTGCAACGCATATTCCCATGATTTTAACCACTAATGAATCTGGAGACTCTATTTTGCAAGGACATTTATCAAAGGAAAACCCGCAATCAAATGGGTTTTTAGAAAATGATACTGTTTTAGCCATTTTTTCTGGACCCCATAGTTACATTTCTTCTTCATGGTATGATCATGAAAATGTACCCACATGGAATTACTTAGCTGTACATATTTACGGAAAAATTAAAATAGTTGAAGGTGATGGGGTAGCTCAATCATTGAAATCTCTTGTTGATAAATACGAGCAACACTCTGACAATCCTATTAGAATAGAAAATTTATCCCCTAAAACCATGCTGCAAGTGCGAGGCATTGTTGCTTTCGAAATAGAGATTACTGAAATTCAGGCTACAAAAAAACTATCTCAAAACAGGGATGATAAAAATTACACTAATATCATTACTGAATTAGAAAAAACGAAAGAACATCAAGCAATTGAAATTGCGAATGAGATGAAAAAATGCCATAGATAAATTCTTTAAAAATTCATAATTTATAATTTACAATTGATAATTCAATTCATACCTTTGCAGACGATTTAAAAACACATTAAACTCTGATGCTTATACTGATCCTTTACCTTTTTATTTTTATTGTTGTTGTTCAAATTGTATATTATTTAGTTGTTTTTGGAAAGTTCGCTTTTGCAAAAGCACAAAAGATAACGCCCAAAAGAATACCAATTTCCGTAATAGTTTGTGCTAAAAATGAGGAGCAAAATGTAGCTCAGTTCATTCCGTTATTAGCAGAACAAGACTACCCAGACTTTGAGATTGTTTTGATTGACGATGCGTCAAGCGATACTACATTGGATGTTTTTGAAGAATTTGAAAAAAAATATACTAACATTCGCCTGGTTAAGGTGGAGAACAATGAAGCGTTTTGGGGAAATAAAAAGTATGCCCTTACGCTAGGAATCAAAGCAGCAAAAAAAGATTACTTGCTGTTTACTGATGCTGACTGTTATCCCACAACAAAAGACTGGATTACAGCAATGAGTTCGCAGTTTACGATGCAGAAAAAAATTGTTTTAGGCTACGGTGGTTATGATAAAATTCCAAATTCATTTTTAAATAAATTGATCCGTTTTGAAACGCTATTAACAGCAGTTCAATATTTCTCTTGGGCAAAATTAGGCAAACCTTACATGGGTGTAGGTAGAAATTTAGCGTATAAAAAAGAAGAGTTTTTCAATGTTAACGGCTTTATCAACCACATTCAAATAAGGTCAGGTGATGATGATTTATTTATTAATGAAGCAGCAACAGGGAAAAACACAACTATAGCTTTCACCCCAGAAAGCTTCACTTATTCAAAGCCTAAAACAACCTATAAGGATTGGATCATACAAAAGAGACGCCATATTGCCACAGCGAGTCATTATAAAAAAATTGACCAGCTGCAACTGGGAACATTTTACCTCTCTCAGTTATTATTCATTTTATTAGCTGTTGTGTTATTAGCCTTTCAGTTTCAGTGGATATTAGTTTTAAGTCTATTGTTCGTTAGGTATTTGGCTGCATGGATTGTCGTAGGATTCTCTGCAGGGAAATTAAAAGAGAAAGATTTAAAATATTGGTTCCCTGTTGTGGAATTAGTGCTTATCTTCACACAAATCAATATCTTTATCACTAATATTTTCTCAAAACCAGTCAATTGGAAATAAACACTCAAATAGAAAAAGCAAAAGAAGGTGACCAAGCTGCCTTTACCTTTCTATTGAATCATTATTGGAATGAAGTGTATGGCTTTATGCTAAAGCGAACAGAAAATGAAACTAATGCTGAGGATATTACTATAGAAACTTTCTCTAAAGCTTTTGACAAAATCGCTTCTTACAATCCTGAATTCCAATTTAACACTTGGTTAATTAGTATAGCCAAAAATGTACATATTGATTTATTAAGAAAAAAGAAATCCAGTCTTTTTATTGAAATCACTGATCGAGAAGATCAAAAAGCTTACAATATCGCAGATACCACTCCATCTGCCGAAGACGAATTGATTACTGAGCAAAATCTATCTCAGCTATTGCGTTACATTAAAGAATTGAAACCGCATTACCAAGAGGTGATACAGTTACGCTATTTTCAAGAAATGAGCTATCAAGAAATTGCTAATTCTATAGATGAACCTTTAAGTAATGTAAAAGTAAAATTACTTCGTGCTAAAAAATTACTGGCTGAAATCATCAGGGATAGAAGATAATTATATAATAGATTCTTAAAAGTCCTAATCAAGAGATAAGTCGTTAACTTTTATTACCGCGTAGGATCACTTCATCGGTCGGGTTGTTGATATAAATTTACAAATTTATTGCTTTGACAAAACTAAAAGATTGCCTGTGATGTTTACAAATTAGTTATCCGGTATATGGAATTTGTTCTCCATCGTCCATTTGACCTTTTATAAAATAACGCAGATAAATAATTATTAAAAAATCGAAAAAAATAAAGATCGCTAAATTTAGAAATACTTCATAGTCTGAAAATATTTCAAGATCTGTTGTTCTCTTAAATTGAAATAAAACAGAGTTACGAGTACCAAAATAATTAATCAACGAATGGAGACTTGCAATAAATAAAATATTATTATATTTTGTTAAGAGCATTTGAAAAATCATACCAAGACCAAAAGCTAATAAAATTTGATTTAAGACACTGAAAAAGTCTAAGGAACTCAAATTTATTAAATGAACTAAACCAAAAATAATTGAAGTCAATATATAACTTCTAAAAATTTTATTTTTATTTAAAAAAAAATGGGATTTTAGTATTGAGTTAAAAAGTAAAACTCTGAATAATGTTTCTTCGAAAAACCCCGTCACAAAACATTTAAAAAGAAAGATAACATGTAGATATAGATTTATATCAGCACCATTCAAAGTAATTATTTTTTCTGAATTTGAGAAAGCTAAATATGTTCCAACAAAAATTATAAGCAAAAAAATAGAACTATTTTTAAAAATTACGTGAAAATCTTTTTTTTCTTTTTTCATGAATTGAATCAAAACAGACAAAAGAATTAATTTCACAAGAGCTATTAGCAAATAGTTTACTTCAGTTTCAATGAAATATAAATCTATAATTTTTCGAGTACCAAAAAGGAACGAGAGACAAAACAAAATTATAACAATCTCTTTTTTCAGAGTCTTATATAGCATTTTCCAACTATTTAAAAACAAGTAACAATGTGCCAAAAAAACACATTGTTACTTACATACAATTAATACTAAACTTTAGAATTCAATTTCAAAGCTACAGTCATATAATTCAATACAACCTCCATCACATGAATTTCCAAACCATGAAGATGCCCCTCCGTATACCATTTTAAATTTACATCCAATTTTGACCTTGTTTGTTGCAATTTTGTTGTTAAATTTAAATTTATCACTCTTAATAATTCTAGTTTGAGAATTTTTTTTAGAACTATCTCCAACTGTTGATTTTAATGAAGTATAAATTCCATCTCCTGCTACCTGGTCGTTAAAATCTCCGGTATCTACATAATCAATGCCATCTATCACATATACATTACGCAAGACAAATTGGTTATCAAAATTCTCAATCTTAAATGTATTATAACTTTCATTACTATTTACACTCTTGTTTGATATTAAACTTGTATTTACCGACGAAGAAGTTTTTAATAAAACTGATTCTTCAAATCTTGCCATATGATTCATTTCTAAATCAGATGCATTTTCAGCATCTTTAGAACAACCTGCCATTAGCAATGTTATTAATAGAGTTACCGATAAACCTACTGATTTTAATTTACTTAATTTCATTTTTAATGATAGTTTAAATTTATAATTATTTGTTGTTACGAAATGGATTACTTTAGAACTTTTTTATTGATTTTATGTTCTTTAATCCGCGACTATACATTTCGTTAGCTTTGTTTTTTTGAAGGGTTACAAATTAGCTTAATCAAAATCCATTTTTTGTTTTTTATAGGGTTGCAAAACAGCTGCTGCAATCCCTAATATTGGCCAATACTTTGCAGAAAAAAAACCATGCTTCTTAGTAACGTCTTAATAAAAAACTTTGTTAATTCTCAGGTGTCAAAACTAAATCAAGAAGCCGTCCCCTGCAAACTATACTTATCGAAATACCGGAATTCCGACAACAACTAACCATTCATAGATTGACTTAAAGTGTTTTATAAACTCACGTAAAACACGTATTTATAATTGAATTATCTCATTTAACTCTTTTTTTTTAGTCAAATCAAATTTCAATCTTCGATTGTTTCAAGAGTAAAAAGCTTTTGTGTTTCTTATTACTTTTAGTAGATAGAGTATCAGTCAAAGGTGTAATCAATTATTGATTGCAAATCCAATGAGAATAATTAGTTTTTAAAGTGGATTATGCTCCTAAGGTGCTTCTCCCTTTTGAAATGTTACGAGGGCAAGAAGATTTTGAATTAAAAAGGGTTCTCTACACCTTTCTTCTTCATCCCAAAGTATCGGGATTAATCAAAAAACACACGAACAATGGTTTTTTATAATGGCAGCATATGGCTTAACCGTACTACAGAATTAAACCAAACTCTGCTTACTCCACAAATCATAATACTTACCATTTTTGGCTAACAAATCCAGATGATTTCCTTGCTCAATTACAGTTCCATTTTCCATCACCAATATAGTGTCTGCATTAGCTATGGTACTCAAACGATGCGCAATAACGATAATTGTTTTACCTTGTAATTTAAAATCATCAATCACTTTCTTTACTATACTTTCGGCATTAGTATCAAGCGAGGAAGTTGCTTCATCCATTAATAGAACATCGGGATTCTTATACAATGCTCTAGCAATTGCAATGCGCTGTTTTTGTCCACCTGATAGCATTGCACCATTTTCACCTATTTGTGTCCCAAATCCAGTAGGAAGTCTTTCTACAAATTCAGTAATACCTAACTCTTTTGATAAATCTAAAATGCGCTGCATGTTAGGAAACGAATCTCCCAAAGCGATATTCTCGATAATATTACCTGAAAATAAATTGAGCTGTTGTGGTATCACTCCAATACAATTACGTAAACTTTGATAATGAATAAATTGAGCATCATAATCTCCTATATAAATTTTCCCTTCTTTGATTGGGTATAAATTTTGTAACAATGAAATTAAAGTGGTTTTACCGCTACCACTTTCTCCAACAATTGCAGTAGTTTCGTTTTTCTTAAAAATAGCGTTGAAATCCTTGAAAACTTCAGTTCTAGAACCATAACGAAAACTTACATTTTCAAATTTGATGTCTCCTATGTTCTCCCTCTGCAGTTCAACCTTATTCTCGGTTTCTTCTCTTTCTAGATCCATTATTTCAAAAAGCCTGTCAGCTGCAATTAAGGCATTTTGAGCTGTTTTATTCATCCCAATTAAAGATGCTACTGGTGATGTAAAATAACCTATCAAGGCATAAAAAGAAAACAACTCTCCGGGAGTGATGGCTCTATCAATAACGTAACCGGAACCAACCCACATTAAAATAACGGTAAATATCGAAGCCAAAAACTGTGTTGAAGTACCTGCAAAAATGCTATTCAAGCCTGATTTGTAAGTGGTAAACAACAACTTTACAAACCTATTCTCTGTTTTTAGATTCGAAAATTCCTCTATCCCAAATTCTTTTACCGTACGAATATGGGTAACATTCTCGACCAATTGCGTTTGCAATTCGGCTGCGTTTTCCATTATGGTTCGCTCCACTTTTTTATTGAATTTATTCAAAATAAAATAAATCAAGGCATAAAACGGAATCACCAATAAAATCACTAAAGCCAATTTCCAATAGTAGGTAAACAACAGTGTGAACGAGAAAATCACTATAAACACATTGACGATCATATCAATGGCGACTTCGTTGATAAACGATCTGATCTTTACAGCATCATTAATTCTCGAGGTAATTTCGCCAATTTGCATGGTATCAAAAAACCGTTGTGGCAAATGCAACAAGTGTTTGTAATAACCTAAAATCAATTTGGCATCGATCAACTGTCCCGTTTTCATCACAAAAACACTCTTTTTTGAACCGATGTATCCCTGAAGTAAGATAATAGCAATCATAGAAACACTCAATAAATTCAGTAGTTTTCTATTACCTTCGACCAAAACATAATCCGTAATTTTTTGAATATAAATGGACATCGCCAGTCCTAAAACAGTAAATAGTATCGCGCCAACTAATGCTTGTACTAAAATGGTTTTATGTGGTTGCACTAAATGCCAAAAGCGGGTTATGGGAGAAACCTTGTCGTTATAAGACCTAAAGTCATCATTTGGAGCAAAAAGCACCAAAACACCGGTCCATATTTTCTGAAACTCTTCGAAAGTGTAGGTTTCCATTTTGCCAAAAGCGGGATCCATAGCAGTAATAGCCCCACCCGACCTCCCCGAAGGGGAGGAGACATTATAGATTACTACATAATGATGTAATTGTTCTTTGACCACCACGTGTGCAATAGCAGGAAGTGGGATCTTATCAATCGCATCCATTCCCCCTTTTACCCCTTTGGCCGAAAAACCCATTTTCTCGGCCGCTTCTATAATTCCGAGAACATTAGTTCCTCGTTTATCGGTATTAGCATACTGACGGATTCTTGCTATAGGGAGATTAACCTTATAATGATTTCCAATAGATGCGAGACAAGCAGCACCACAATCTTTAATATCATGTTGTTTTATTTTAATAGAAGCCATTAAGGGATAGTAGATATGAGATGAAAGACAAAAGGCTTTCTCTGAATTAAATTATTGTTTTATATATTGTGTACCAAATTTTGATATTAAGGGGCTAATTGCTTCGGGTTTATCCAATTGTCTACTTTATCAAACAGTAAATCATACAAGCTACGTCTGGTTATAATATAGCGAGTAGTGAGTGTCATTCCCTTTGAAACATTGGTTTTGTAACCTGATTGCAATTTTATCGCGGTAGTATTCAATGCGCATCTCACTTTAAAAAAAGCTTGTTCTCCTTGCACGGTTATATTTCGATCTATATCAATTACCTTCCCTTCCAGTAATCCCCATTGATTGTAATTGAAAGCATCCATCTGGAATTTTACTTTTTGATTTTTTTGTATTAACCCAATATCATTTGGAGAAACGGTACTTTCCACAATTAGCTTGTCTGTCGCCGAAATAGTAGCGATGGGCTGCGAAGCATTCAAGAAAGAACCTACCTGAATTCCTGAGAAATTTTCAATAGTTCCTGATAGCGGAGCGGTTATGACATAATTCTTGGATTCTATCTTAATTTTTTGGAGTGTCCCGTTTAGATTTTTCAATTGTTCTTCCAGTTCTCTTTTCTTGTTTTGCCATTGACTGCGTTGGCTTTTTTCCAATCCTGAAAGTGCTTGTTGCGCATAGGTATAATCAAAACTGTATTTTTCAAATTCCGCCTTGGCAATAATGCCTTTGTCATACAATTGCTTGTTGCGGTCGTAGCCTATTTTGGATTGGGCAATTTTGCTTTGTAATTCACTTAGCTTACTAGCATAACTATACCATTCTTGTTGTACGGCAGGAGTTTTCAGCCTATTGCTTTTACCTATAATAACTAACGATAAATCACGAACCTGGTCATGTAGATCTCCTGAAAGATCCTGATTGGTAACTTTCTCCGTATCTAGATTTTCCTGTGTGATCGCCAGCAGCGTATCGCCTTTTTGTACGACACGATTATTTTTTAGATTTACAAAAGTCACTTTACCATTGACTAAACTGCTTAGCGGCACATTATCTGTGGTAGAGCGAACCATCCCGCGACTCTGGCTGCTGATGTCTACCTTGATCACAGGCAATAATGCCAGAAAAACGAGTAAAGCCAGAAGTAACACCAAGTAGATAGAAATACTCTTGGTTTTGTTTTTGGAGATAAGGTTTTCGAGGGTGTTTATAGGGTCTGAACTGAAGTTCATAAAGTTATTTTGTTGGTTTTGTTTTGACTAAAGGTCATTTTTTATTTTTATCAATTTCATCCATAATCACAACCTAACTTACTGGTTTTAAATATTTACAGGAAGTTTACTGAAAATATTAGTTATATAGTTTTATTTAAAAAAACAACTACCTAATTTAAAGTATAATTAGGTAGTTAATAAAATTTAAAATGTCCAAATTAATTTTTTTCAGAATTAGAATAATGCCGTTTATCGTAATTTACGCAATCCTTTCCTAAATGATATATACCAAAGGTTATCATAGCTATTAATATAATTAAAGGCATAACTTTAGTTGGCTTTACATCTATTAATTTAGAAGACAAACCAAAAATAAAATAATACTTGTCCATCTTAATTGTTTTTTATTAATAATTTAATAACCATGTCTCTGATCATATTCTGCACATTGTTTGCCCAAATAGTAAATTCCACCAATGACAGCGCAAGCTAACGTCAATGCTTCAATTACAAAACCACCATTTGTATCCTGTAATTCCTCATAATTTAATTCCTTGATACTTAATTTTTCTTGATTCATCATTATCTATTTAAGTTATAAGCTACTTCGAAAACTGCTATTCCTACTAATCCAAAACAAATTCCAACACCTATCTCAATACCTATTGTTAAAGGAGATCTATCTCCTCCATCTATCTCTTGTACTTCCTGAGCATTAAGCTCTACTAAATTCAAATTTTCGAAATTCATTTTTTGTTTTTTTTAAATTAACATTTTTTGATTATAACAAATTTGTTTCTTCCGAAACTTTGCTATTAGTTTTTGCTTTGTTTTTAAGGAACAAGTTAGCTTTATCTAAAACCTTATTGCTCTGCTTTTGTTAAAGGGTTACAAAACAGCTGAAGCAATCCCTCGTAATTGGCCAATACTTTTAGAAAAATGATTTTGCTTATAGTAACGTCTTACTAAAAAACTTGATTACTTTTCTGATGCCAAAACTAGTGCAAAGAGAACGTTCAAAACAAACGGTCGTTGTCGGAATTCCCGAATCCCGACACGGTATTCCTGAATGCCGAAGCTTTAAAATTGTATTTTTCTGAAAATCAAGGACTTATGTTTTACTATAAAATCCTAGAAAAAGCAGCTGTATATGCTTGATTTTAAATGTTTGCCTTATTTTTGTAAAAAATCACACACAATGATTAATGTTTTTTGGAGTAGAAAGCTCTTTTTATTCCTATTCCCAATCGTTTTACTAGGACAAGTTGAAAAAAAGGACCTTGCACGACTTCCTTATGATCAATTGAAGAAGCTGTATTTTGATAATGAGAAAAACCAAACGAAGCAAATTGAATATGCCAGAGCTTATTTGGTAAAAGCCAATGCAGCAAATATTTCTATTGAAAAAGCAAGAGGAAACTATTTGCTTTCACTATTATATGATGGCGACAAAGCAATTCGTTATTTAGATCGTGCAATTGCTTGCTCTAAGAATGAGAATGACATAAAGCTTCCTGCATATGCCTATTCAGAAAAGGCATACGTCTTGAAAAAGCAGTTCAAATATAGATGCGATAGATAATTTCTTATTGGCAGAGAAGCGAGCCCAAAAAAACAATATCGATTTTTATTATAATGTGAAATTTTCGATTGCAGCATTAAGGTCTGAAGAATTGGGCGAGGTAGTTGAGGCCCTAGATTTATACAGAGAATGTTTAAATTATTACAAGAATAAAAAAATAAGAACTCCCAAATATTCCTTTTCTTATGAACTCGTTATTTTTGCTCTTGCGGATGCTTATAAGGCTTTAAACCAATCCGATTCAGCAACCTATTTTAATAAGTTAGGCTACCGTGAATCAAAAAACACAGGTAATAGTGAACTTAACGCACTATTTATATTAAATGAAGGAGCCAACTTAGTATTAACAAAGAACTATAAACCAGCTTTAGATAGTATAAATAAAGCCCTGCCAAAAATGGTTTTTTATAAAAACACAGGTAATGTTTTAGCATCTTATTACTACTTAGGAAAAACCTACGATGGTCTTGGAAAAGAGAAAGAAGCAGCAAAAAATTTTGTTAAAGTAGATTCGATGTATAATGAAACCAGAAGAATTACCCCCGAATTTATGAGTGGATATCCTTATTTAATCTCCTATTACAAAGAAAAAAAAGATAAAGAAAACCAATTGAAGTATATAACAAAGTATATGGATATTAATAAAACATTGCAAAAAAACTATAAGGAATTAACCAAAAAACTAAAAAATGAATACGATATACCACATTTAATATCAGAAAAAGAATCGCTTATCCAATCACTTGAGGATGAAAACACAAAATCTTATTGGGGCATTGGCAGTTTGATTCTACTTTCTATTTCTGTTAGCGGTTTTGGGTTTTACCAACACAAGCTTAAAAAAACATATAAATTACGATTTGAAAAAATCATTAACAGAGAGAAAGGACCTAATCTTGTCGTGGCAGATATAAATCTAAAACCAATTGAAATTGCAACTTACAACAATAAAGAAGATCTTGGTATTGCAGGAGAATTAGTCAATCAAATTCTGGAAAAACTAAACCAATTCGAGACTGATAAAGAGTATTTACAATCAAATATTACAATACAACTACTTGCTGAAAAATTATTAACAAACAGTAAGTATTTGTCTAAAATCGTGAATTTTTATAAACAGAAAACTTTTATTCAATACATCAATGACTTGCGAATCGACTATGCAATCACTAAATTACAACAAAACAATAAATTAAGAAATTATACTATTCAAGCTCTTGCGCTAGAATTTGGTTTTAATAGTGCCGAGTCCTTTTCGGCAGCTTTTTATAAAAAAACGGGGATTAAACCTACATATTTTATCAAAGGACTTGGATGATAACAAATACACTAGATATCTAATTATTAATTATTTATATGTTTTAATAAGTCGGAATTCAGGAATTCCGATATACAAAAAATTGACAGTTCATGAATTAAAAAGAATGACATTATACATTTGCATTCTTATAAATCAACTGAACCAATAAAAATGAAAACAAACAAAGACAAAAAGCAAACAAAAAATTCGACTTACAAAAATTGAATGTGGCAAAATTAAAAAATATTCATTTGATTAACGGTGGTTACGGATTAGGGGACGATCCTAAAACTATTACTGATTTAGGAAACACAGGTAACGTTAGGACTGAATAAAAATATTTCATAATCTCTTATAATACTATTTCATGAAACCTATTTATTACGTTTTATCAATCGTCTTATTTTTTATAGGATGTAAATCTATTAAAAACTCAAATACTTCTTTGGCTTTATTGAAACCGAAGGATGAACTTAGTCAAATAGCAATACAACCTTGGTATCAGAAAGACTACCTAAAAGATACAGTACCTGGAATTTCTTTAGACAAATGGTATAGTCAAAACAAAAAGAAACCAAAGACCAAAAGTATCATCGTTGCGGTAATAGACACCCAAATAGATTCCAATCATGAGGATTTACAGGGGCAGATTTGGACAAATCTTAATGAAATACCCAACAATGGTATTGATGATGATCATAATGGCTATATTGATGATGTTCATGGCTGGAGCTTTATAGGCAATAAAAACGGGGGCTATGTAGTATGGGCTAATTTTGAGAATGTACGACTAGTAAGAGATTGGGCTCCCTATTTCAAGGATAAAACGGAATCTCAAATTCCAATTCAGGAATTATCAACTTACAAAGAATACCAACGAGCTTTAAAAAAAACAGAACAAGAAAATGTTTACTATAAAAGATGGCAAAAATCTTTAATTCATAGTGTGGCCGTTTATCCCATGGTTAAAGACACTTTAAAACATTTTTTCCCTAAAGAAGATTATACGTATCAACAATTGGATAGTATGTATCAGAAATACAAGATAAACAATAAAAAGTACAGACAAAGACGAGACGATAATGATACAGATCTTGGGGCCCTAATTGATTTTATGATGATTAATATTCGGAGTAATGAAAAGTCGTTAGAAAAAATTAAAGAGAGTGAGATACAGTTAGATTCTATTATTAGCAAAAATTTGAACGTAAATTTTAATGAACGTACATCTATAGGTGATAATCCTAAACTATTAGAAAAAGGTTATGGTAATAACAACATTTCAAATAACAAAGCGGGGTATAGGCCTATTCAAGATCATGCCACAAAAGTTTCAGGAATTATAGCTGCTAATAGAAAGAATAACAAAGGAATAAATGGGATTGCGCAAAATGTAAAAATCATGCCCTTGAATATTTCGTCATCCGGAGACGAGCACGATAAAGACATCGCTATGGCGATACGTTATGCGGTTGATAATGGTGCCCAAGTAATCAATATGTCTTTTGGTAAAGAGTTCTCCTTGCATAAAAAATGGGTGTTTGAGGCGTTTCAATATGCCGAAGAACATAATGTTTTACTCGTACATTGCTCAGGAAATAATGGTTTTAATGTTGATGAGAATCCTTATTTCCCTAGTGATATTGCTTATAATGGAAGCAAAGAAGTATGTGGTAATTTCATCAATGTCGGTTCCATCTCTTCTAAACTGGATAGCACTTTTGTGTCAGCTTTTTCTAATTATGGCAAGCAAAATGTGGATCTATTTGCACCTGGTGAAGAAATCTACACTACTGCAGCAGGCAATACCTACGCTACAGACTCTGGCACTTCTCTTGCTGGGCCGATGGTTTCAGGGACAGCCGCTTTGATCTGGTCCTATTACCCTAATCTTAGCGCAACTGAAGTAAAACAAATAATTCTCGACTCGGGTACTGCTTATGACCTAGAAGTTATCGTTCCGGGAACAAAAGACAAGAAAGTTCCATTCTCTGAGTTATCGAAATCAGGTAAAGTACTCAATGTGTATGATGCGATGGAACTCGCTGAAAAAACGAGTAAAAAGAAACGATAATGAACAATTATAAAGTGTTGCCTTTCTCACAATATGTATTAAGAACTCCAACATTTCCAGTAAGCACTTATCTAGATTTATTAAACAATTATGCTGCGGAAAGGGTATTGAAAGGATTTGAAAATCCTTTTTTTAGAGAGGCAATTCGCATCGCTTCACCAGAACTGCTAACCGCCTTGGACAAATGGAAATTTGAACCTTCAAGTATTTCAGCAAAAAAAAAAGATAATTTAGCGCTTACACTGTTGAAGTATAGTGCAAGAATGTCATCTCGCTGTACTCCTTTCGGATTGTTCGCTGGTTGTACTGTGGGCGATATGTCAAATGAAACCAACATTATACTTGAACCCACCGAAAAACTCAAGCGCTTTACGCAATTTGACATGCAGTTTTGGGTGGCGTTACTACAAGAGTTGGCAACACGAAAAGAGGGTAGACAGCATCTTAAATTCTATCCTAACAACTCCATATATGAGCTAGGCGATTTTTATCGTTATGTCGAGTATAAATATGTACAAACAAAAAGGGAACACAGTATTTCGGCATTAAGAAAATCAACATTGTTAGAAAGTTTAGTAACTCAAATAAAATCGGGCCTGACTGTCGATCAAATGGTTTCAATGATTGCCGATGATGATTCAGAGACAGAAGAAGCTCTTGAATACATTAACCAATTAATCGATTTTCAGTTTCTTGTAAGTGAATTGGATGCTACTGTAACCGCGAGCGATGACTGGGAAGACCTTTTTATGGTTCTTAATAAAATTCTAGCTTTAAAAGAGGATTGTAAACTTTTGCAAACTATCAGAAACGGCCTTATAGATTTAGATGCGCATCTTGTCCCTTCAGAAAAAAATTACGAGGATATTAAAACGGCCATTCAACAAATCGGTTTGGAATATGATGAAAAATACCTATTTCAAACGGATCTGGAATTAACCACATCAACAAATACTTTATGCAATAAAATCCCTGCCAAAGTCTCGAAAGCCTTGCGTTTTTTGAACGGAATCCAAAAGCAAAAAAAGTCTGAAAACCATACTCGCTTTATAAAAGCGTTTAGCCAAAGATATGAATCGCGTGAAATGCCATTGACTACTGTTTTAGACACGGAAACAGGCATTGGATATCTTCAAAATTCAGATATGAATGATACCCATGACTTATTAGATAAATTTACTTTTAAAAGTAAGAGCCCTAATGAAGAGAGTCAAACCTGGACAGCAAACGATTTTATCTTACATAAAAAATTGCAAGAATCTGTTTTGAGAAAGGAAAAAACAATTTCACTTTCTGAAAAAGATTTCCCTAATTTTGATGGGAGTTGGGATAATGCGCCAGCGACATTCTCGGTAATGATTGAACTTGCCAAATGTCAAGAAAAAGAGATTATAGTAATTGAATCATCAGGTAACGTGAGTGCTGCTAAATTGCTGGGGCGTTTTTGTAATGGAAATACAAACATCCATCATTTGACAAAAGAAATTGTGGAAAAAGAAAAGAAATATCATTCAAACAAAATTCTGGCAGAAATCGTACATATTCCAGAATCGAGAACCGGAAACATATTGAGAAGACCCGTTTTGCGTGATTATGAAATCGCCTATCTTTCTAATTCTGGCGTGAGTCGACATTACACTTTGGATATAAATGATTTAATGGTATCTATCAAAAACAACAGAATAATTCTAAGATCCAAAAAACACGATAAAGAAGTTATTCCTTTTTTGTCTAATGCCCATAACTATTCCAGCCAATCCTTACCTATTTATCACTTTTTATGCGATTTGCAGTTGCAAGATGTAAAGCCCATTTATAGTTTCAGTTGGGGAATACTGGAGTCACATTATGATTTTTTTCCAAGAGTGAACTATAAAGATGTCATCCTTTCGAAAGCTAAATGGATTGTGAGTAAAAAAGAAATAGAGACCTTCTTAAAAACAGACGACAGCCAATTATTTGAAGTATTTACAAGCTGGAGATCGGAGAGGAACATTCCGAGATTTGCAAATTGGGTTCATTTTGACAATACTCTTTTACTTGATTTTGAAAAAGAAATTTGTGTACGGTTACTTTTGAAATCTGTCAGTAAATATTCCAAAATTACTTTAGAAGAATTTCTTTTTGCAAAAGGTTCTATTGTAAAAAATAAAGATGGAGACTTTTTTTAAAATCAGTTTATTTTACCCTTTTATAAAGAAGAATTATAAAAACATGAAAAGAGATTTTTGCATAGGAAGTGAATGATTGTACTATAAAATATATACTGGTATTACAACAGCAGACCATATTTTACTTGAAAAACGATATCATATAATTTTAGAATTAAACGAAAAAAAACTAATCCTAAAATGGTTCTTCATACGCTATAAAGATACAGATGATCATTTGTGAATACGTTTCCTACTCTCAAAGCCGAATAGTTTAACAGAAGTAATCACTAAAATTTATCCAATTCTTAATATCCTTCTTGAACAAAATACCGTCTGGAAAATTCAGACCGATACATATCAAAGAGAAATAGAAAGGTATGGTGAAAAAACCATTGAAGAATCAGAAACGCTATTTTGGCAGGATAGTGAAATGATTTTAAGATATTTACATTTGAAATCGAATTTTGAAAATGAGGAATCTCAACTACTTTTTAGTTTTCTAGCAATTGACCAATTTTTAAATTCCTTTTCCCAAAGCAATACAGACAAACTCCTTTTAATGGATAACTTACAATTGTCTTTCAAAGATGAATTTAATGTAGATAAGACCCTAAAAAAGGAAATGGACAAACAATACAGAGATTTATTTCCAGAAATGGAAACACTTCTTTCCGAAGGTGCAACAGCTAATTATAATGAATTTTGTATTCTCATTCAGGAAAAAAGGAACCAAAACTCTAAAACGATTATTTCAATCAAAGATAATCTAGAAATTCCCTTATCAAATTTTCTAATGAGTCATATTCACATGATGGTGAATAGGCAATATAGCTCCAAGCAGAGAATGTATGAATTATTGATTTATGACCACTTATTTAGATTCTTCAAGACGAAGGAATACAAATTGCTCAAATGATTTTCAACGTTTTTTATTTTAAATAAAAGAAATTATTAGCACAAATCATCCACAAGAAAAAATAATTAACTATCTTTAGTTAATTAACAAATATCACTATATAATTTTATTAACATATCTTTATTTTGTGATTATTTAAAAATAAATTAACATTTTAAACAATAACTACACCACCCCAAACGTTCTTTTTTAATACACCCTTTTGCTTATGATTTAATATCTACCTAACCTTTTAAATCCATTAATTATGTCAAAATTAAGCATCTACGAAGCCAACTGGATTAATTTAGTTTTCGAAAACAAAAACAAAGAATATGGTGCGTACCAGTTACGCCTAAACAGTTCAAAAACGTCCTTATTTGCATTATTTATGGGATTATTATTGTGTGCTGCTCTAATGACTATTCCTAAAGTATTCACTTTATTTTCTACTAATATCGTTCCTACCACGGA
Organism: Flavobacterium sp. W21_SRS_FM3; assembly: GCF_052113625.1. Lineage (NCBI taxonomy): Bacteria > Pseudomonadati > Bacteroidota > Flavobacteriia > Flavobacteriales > Flavobacteriaceae > Flavobacterium > Flavobacterium sp. W21_SRS_FM3. The sequence goes on from NZ_JBGQOD010000010.1 coordinate 73,529, forward strand.
AATTATAGATCCCGTAGAAAGGATTATCCAGATTTCCACAGTAGTTCCCCCGGTGCTAAAGCCTATAGAAAAACAAATTGCTGTTAAACCTATTGTTCAAAAACCAACAGAAGCCTCTGGTAAAAAGCAACTTGTTAATCCTACTATTGTAAAAGCTCCTTTAGCTACGCCCGACATTGCAACTAACATTGAAAGTAGTACTACTAAACAAACAACTAATGATGGCAACGGAATTATAGGCCTTAACCCTACACCAGCTCAAGGAAATAATATTGAAAACGGTTCGGCTGTAGATTATGGAACCACAGTAGTGAATAGCGCTATTTTAGACAAACTTCCTGAATTCCCAGGAGGCATTGCCAAGTTTTACAACTACATTGGGAAAAATTTTGAAAGTCCAGAAATAAATGGAGAAAGAAACATTCGTGTTTTTGTTTCTTTTGTTGTCGAAAAAGATGGTAGCATGACTGACATACAGGTAAAAAACAATCCTGGTTACGGCCTAGATAAAGAAGCCATTCGCGTATTAAAATCGTTAAAAACAAAATGGACCCCTGGAATGATTGATTCTAAACCTGTACGCACTTCTTATAATTTACCCATAACAGTTCAAATGCATTAATTAACTAAAAAAGCAGGATTTAAAAATCCTGCTTTTTTAGTTATAGACTCATCTTTTAGATCACTAAAACCCTAGCCCAGATAGCAGCGGCATCCTTTTATAAATGAACTGCATTTTTCCTGCAGTTCATTTATAAAAGATATAGCGAATAGCTGGAAGAAGCTCCTAAAAATCAATTCCTTTAGCGGTGTAAAACATTCAAGAAGCTTGGGCTGTCAAAACGGTATTTTTAAATACACATTCCTTATATTTGTACTTTGAAAAATAAATTATGGAAACTGTTTTAGAAAATACTTTACCCACCAGCAAACCAAAATGGCTTAAGGTAAAGCTCCCGATAGGACAAAAATACACAGAGCTTCGAGGCTTAGTTGATAAATATAGTTTAAATACAATTTGCGCATCGGGTAGCTGCCCAAACATGGGTGAATGCTGGGGTGAAGGGACTGCAACCTTTATGATATTAGGAAATACCTGTACCCGTTCATGCGGATTTTGTGGTGTGAAAACCGGTAGACCAGAAACGGTAGACTGGGACGAACCAGAGAAAGTAGCCCGCTCCATTAAGATCATGAATATCAAACATGCAGTAATAACAAGTGTTGATAGAGATGATTTGAAAGACGGAGGTTCTATCATTTGGATTGAGACCGTAAAAGCCATTCGTAGAATGAATCCTACAACTACTCTAGAAACTTTAATTCCCGATTTTCAAGGAATTGAAAGAAATATAGACCGTATTGTTGAAGCTAATCCTGAGGTTGTATCGCATAATGTAGAAACCGTTCGTCGATTAACACGCGAAGTGCGGATTCAGGCAAAATACGATCGAAGTTTAGAGGTATTGCGATACTTAAAAGAAAAAGGAATTAACAGAACAAAGTCTGGAATTATGCTTGGCCTTGGTGAACAAGAGGAAGAAGTGTTTCAAACAATGAGAGATTTACGCGAAGCAAACGTTGATGTTGTAACCATAGGACAATACCTTCAACCTAGTAAAAAGCATTTGCCTGTTAAGGAATTTATCACACCTGAGCAATTTAAAATTTACGAAGACTTTGGCTTGGAGTTAGGTTTCCGTCATGTTGAAAGTGGACCATTAGTACGTTCCTCATACAAAGCACAAAAGCACATTTTATAAAAATGCTTAATCGGTTAATTGCTTAATCGATTAAACGATTAACCGATAAAAATTGAAAACAAGAATAGCTATAAATGGTTTTGGAAGAATTGGTCGAAATTTATTTCGCTTACTTCTAAATCATCCCAGCATTGAAGTAGTTGCCATAAACGACATTGCTGACAATACAACCATGGCACATTTGTTAAAATATGATAGTATTCACGGGGTTTTGCCTAATGCAGTGATTGCTGATGAAAAAGGATTCTTAGTAGATCAACAGCATTTTCTGTTTTTACATGAAAAAAGCATTTCGAATTTAGATTGGAAAAGCTTAAAAATTGATTATGTAGTTGAATCTACTGGAAAACATAAAACCTTTGAAGAATTAAATGCTCATATACTTGCTGGCGCTAAAAAGGTAATACTCTCGGCTCCATCTGAAGTAGACAGCATTAAAACAGTTGTATTAGGAGTAAATGAACATATCCTGGACGGCACTGAAAAAATCATATCAAATGCGAGTTGCACCACAAATAATGCAGCTCCTATGATGAAAGTAATTGATGAGCTATGTGGTATAGAACAAGCATACATCACAACAATACATTCCTATACAACAGACCAGAGTCTACACGATCAGCCCCATAAAGATTTGCGTAGAGCTCGTGGTGCGAGTCAATCCATTGTACCTACAACAACTGGAGCGGCAAAAGCATTAACAAAAATTTTCCCTATATTAGACGGGAAAATTGGTGGATGTGGTATACGAGTTCCTGTTCCGGATGGTTCTTTAACTGATATTACCTTTAATGTAAAACGCGCTGTAACAATAGAAGAGATTAATGCCGCTTTTAGAAATGCTGCACAGAACAATCTAAAAGGAATTTTAGATTATACAGAGGATCCCATTGTATCTGTAGATATTATTGGCAATAAAAATTCTTGTGTATTTGATGCACAACTTACATCTGTAATTGATAAGATGGTTAAGGTAGTAGGCTGGTACGATAATGAAATAGGCTATTCATCAAGAATAATTGATTTAATATTGCTAACAAATAAATAACTAAAAAGTCAAACCTGTAAATGAAGTATTTTTTGGTTTTTATCGCTTTTTTTAATTCTTTTCTATATGCTCAACAAAAAGAGGATAGAGATAGTGTTACCTATTACAATGATTTGGCTGTTGCCAATATCCTTGTGAATAAATATAAAAATGCCATTTATTATACACAAAAGGCAATCAATTTTAGTGAATCAAAAGGCGATCTAAAAAATCGTGCCGTTCAAACTTTCAATCTCGGAAAAATATATTTTGATTTAAAAAAACAGAATGACGCTATTGAATTTCTTTCAGAAAGCATCACCTTATTTGAAAAACTCCCTCCATCAGCACCCTACGCTAACGCTTATTACTACTTAGGACTTTCACATATTGCAAAGGCAAATTATAATGCTGCCGAGATTTGCTTAAATAAAAGTCAGTCAATAAGAGAGGAATTAAAAATCGACGATACAGATGATTTAATTGCCTTGCAAAAAGCCATAATTTACAGAGCTAAAGGTAATATAGATTTAAGTAAGTCATCACTCAGCAACATCATTGCAAAACCTGAGTCTCCAAATTCTGTCAATACTAAAGCGGAAGCTTTGTACCAAATGGGACTTATTGAGACTACTAATAACAGAAATAATCTTGCATTAAGCTATTTTAACAAAGCATATGACCTTAATACTAAAGGAAAAGATTTAAATCAAAAATCTAAAATCCTACTAGCCTTAAGCACGGTTTATGAAAAAATGCTAGATAAAAGCAAGGCCTATTCTTACCTAAAACAACATTTAAATCTAAATGAAAGTTTAGAGATATTGAATAATGAAAAATTAGGCATAGATGATTATGAAAACTTTAAAGAGGCGCAGCGCCTCAAAAAAGCCCAAAGGATAGACAAACAAAATGCAGAAAAAGAGAAGAACAACAAATTCTCGAAACTAATCAACATTCTAGCAATAGCGTTAATCACCATTTTATCCTTACTAAGCCTATCGCTTTACAAAAATAATATCATTAGAAATAAATCAAATTTATTACTGAAGGAAAAAAATAATGAGTTATTAGTCGAAAAAGAAAAAACAGAAAAAGCTTCAAAAGCCCGATCTGAATTTCTATCGACGGTGAGTCACGAACTTCGAACACCTTTAAATGCTATTAATGGTATTACTCATTTACTATTAGAAGAAAATCCGAAGAAATCCCAACTTCACTACTTATCCTCGCTAAAATTTTCAGGAAATTACTTAGCTACATTTATCAATGAAATACTTGAGATCAATAAAATAGATTCCAATAAGACTGAAATCGAATACATTAACTTCAATCTTAAAGAACTCCTAGAAGATATTAAAAACTCTTTGAAAGGACTTGCGAATAAAAACAATGACAATTTCATTCTGGATGTAGATCCTAGTATACCCAATAATTTAATTGGTGATCCCACAAAACTCTCTCAAATTTTCATGAACTTAATCAATAACGCATTAAAGTTCACAAAAGATGGTAGCGTTATAGTAATAGCCAGAGCCAGTCATGTCGATGGCGACAATGTTATGATATCATTTGAAATCACCGATACAGGAATAGGCATCTCTGAGGATAAGCTTGAAACTGTATTTGAAAGTTTTTCACAAGGTTCCGTTGAAATCAACCGAAAATATGGGGGGACAGGTTTAGGATTGACGATAGTAAAAAAATTGATCGAAATTTTAGGTGGAGAAATCAAACTTCAAAGTATTCTAGGAGAAGGATCTACATTTACATTTAATTTAAACTTTAAAGTGGATGAAAATCAACTACCAAAGGAAGCTAAACCTAAAACCTATGATGATGCTGACTTAAAAGGCAAAAAAATACTTATTGTGGAGGACAATAAAATCAACCAAATGATCACTAAAAAGATGCTAGAAAATAAAGGCATTCATAGTGAAACTATTGATAACGGCGAGGACGCGATAGAAGCTGTACGCAACAACCTCTACGACATGGTATTAATGGACGTGCACCTACCCGGAATCAATGGTACCATTGCAACAGAATATATTAGAGCTTTTGACACCACTACCCCTATAATTGCAATAACAGCTATTTCTCTAGATGAAAATAGAGAAATGCTGCTATCCTTTGGTATGAACGACGTGGTTACAAAACCATTTGCTCCTGAAGATTTTTATGATGTAATTGCTAAGAACCTCTCTTAGCTAGTACTTTTGAATTAATTCTTTTATCAACTTTCTTACATTGGGCTCGGCATTTTGAGCCGCCTCTAGCACTTCATCGTGCGAAATTGTGTCTATATTAGCCTCATCCCCGATATCTGTAATTACCGAAATCCCAAAAGTTTCTAAATCCATGTGACGTGCCACAATAACTTCTGGTACCGTTGACATTCCTACGCAATCAGCACCTAAAATTTTTACCATCTTATATTCCGCTAAAGTCTCAAAACTTGGTCCTTGTAAACCCAAGTAAATACCATCTTTAACATCAATATTTAATTCTGAAGCAAGCTCTTTAGCCTTCACAATCATTTTACGAGAATAAGGCTCACTCATATTAACAAAGCGAGGACCAAAGCGCTCATCATTAACTCCGCGTAAAGGATGTTCTGGTGTAAAGTTGATATGATCTTTAATAATAACGATTTCACCAATTTTATAATTAGGATTTACACCTCCTGAAGCGTTTGAGACAATCAGTTTTTTAACTCCCAGAAATTTCAAAACACGTACTGGAAAAGTCACCTCCTTCATCGAATAGCCTTCATAGAAGTGAAAGCGTCCCTGCATAGCGACCACTTTTTTATCACCAATAGTCCCAAAAACCAAAGCTCCTTTATGACCTTGAACAGTCGATACAGGGAAATTTGGAATTTCGTTATAAGGTAGTGTAAATTCTATTTTGATATCTTCTGTAAAACTACCCAATCCAGAACCTAGTATCACTCCGTATTCTGGATTAAAATTATTTATCTTGTTGATGTAATTTACAGTCTCTTGTACTTGTTCCCACATAATTCATAATTGTTTTATTAAACGCATCTGTTCCTCCGAGAAATTTACTTTTTATGGGTAAATAAAAGAGTTGGTCAGCTAGTACATTCCCTTTTAATCGTACATAATCTTTCTCCGTCGTTACAATGATCTTGTTTAAAGATTTATTTTTAATTTCTAAAATATCCTTTTCGGTAAAATGATGGTGGTCAGGAAAATCCATCGTTACATCATTTGCAGCCTGCAAATATGCGAAAAAAGAGTCGGGTTTTGCAATACCTGCCAAAAGTAATTTATCTTGTGATTCAATATCAGCCACTTTAATTTTGCTATTCTCTGAGTACACATAATCATCGTATTCAATAGAAGTAAAATACAATTCTTGCTTGTCTCCTATAGTAAGTTTTCTTCTTATATCATCTTGATGTTCAATAGAAAGATTACTTGGACATTTTGTTACTATTATAACTGCTGCTCTTTTTGCCCCTGATCTGCTTTCTCTCAGGTTTCCAGTAGGCAACATAAAGTCATCCGCATATAAATCCCCATAAGCGGCAAGTAAAATATAAAATCCCGCCTTTACTTTTCTGTGTTGATAGGCATCATCTAACAATATGACATCGGGTTTTTCTTTTTTCGAAAGTAACTGCTCTATTCCGTTTTTACGATTAGCATCAACTGCTACTTGAATATCTTTAAATTTATGATAGAATTGATACGGTTCATCGCCCAGAACAGCAGCATTCGCATTGGCATCAGCCAAAACGAAACCTTCTGACTGCCTTTTATACCCCCGACTTAATGTTGCAATTTTATATTTCTGAGAAAGTAACCTAATTAAATATTCTATTTGAGGTGTTTTACCGGTACCTCCAACACTCAGGTTTCCAACAGCAACAATTGGCAAATCAAATTCATAGGATTTCAAAAGCCCTTTGTCAAATAGAAAATTGCGAATACTTGTTATGAAACCGTACAAAATAGCAAAAGGAAACAGTATTTTTCGAAGTAAATCCATAATACGAAAGTATAATAAATTATCTTTGAATTAAATATTTTATACTTTTTGTTTGAAATTTACAATTGGAAAACATCAAATTTCAAGCAGCAAACACTTAACTAAAACACCATGAAAATAAAAGAAATCCTAGCTGTATTAGAAGAAATGGCACCTCTTGCCTATGCTGAAGATTTTGACAATGTAGGTTTATTAGTAGGCGATCAGCAAAAGGAAGCTACTGGAATATTGGTTTGTCACGATGCCCTGGAGAATGTACTTGATGAGGCTTTAGAAAAAAAATGCAATTTGGTGGTCTGTTTTCATCCCATTTTATTTTCAGGCTTAAAAAAGATTACAGGTAAAAATTATGTAGAGCGAGTCCTCCTTAAAGCCATTAAAAATGATATTGCAATATATGCAGTACATACCGCATTAGACAATCACCCTAACGGAGTGAACAAAATATTTTGTGATGCTTTAGGCCTTAAAAACACCAAAATATTAATTCCGAAGCAAAATTACATCCGTAAACTAGTCACTTATACTATTGCTGAAAATGCAGAAAAAGTGCGCAATGCCTTATTTAATGCTGGAGCAGGGACTATTGGCAATTATGAGGATTGCAGTTTTAACTCTAAAGGAATAGGAACCTATATGGGTAATGAGCACAGCAATCCGCAACTAGGAGAACGTTTTGAATTTGTTGAAGGAGAAGAAATAAAAATTGAAGTTACTTTTGAAAAGCATTTAGAATCAAAAATTTTAAAAGCACTTTTTAGTCATCATGCCTATGAAGAAGTAGCTTATGAAATATATGAATTGCAAAACAGCCATCAAAACATTGGTTTGGGAATGATTGGTGAATTAGAAACTCCCTTAGAAGAGAAAGAATTTTTAAAAGCAGTAAAGGAGAAAATGCAAGCCGATGGCATCCGCCATTCAGCATTTACAGGAAAACTGATAAAAAAAGTTGCTGTACTTGGTGGATCTGGAAGTTATGCCATAAAAGATGCACTTTTGGCTGGAGCAGATGCTTTTTTAACTGCTGATTTAAAGTACCACCAGTTTTATGAAGCCGAAAATCAACTTTTATTAGCCGATATTGGACATTTTGAAAGCGAACGGTATACAAAAAATTATATTGTTGATTTTCTTCGGAAAAAAATCCTTAATTTTGCAATCATTTTATCTGAAGAAAATACAAATCCAGTTAAGTACTTATAGAATATGGCGAATACGAAAGAATTAAGTGTTGAGGACAAGTTAAGAGCAATTTACGATTTACAATTGATTGACTCTAGAATTGACGAAATTAGAAATGTAAGAGGAGAACTTCCTCTTGAAGTGGAAGATTTAGAAGATGAAGTTGCTGGCTTAAGCACACGTTCTGAAAAATTGAAAGGTGAACTTGAAGTAATCGAAGACCTTATCAAAAGCAAAAAGAATGCGATTGATGAGCACAAAGAGACTATCAAAAAATACACAAAGCAACAAGAAACTGTTCGCAATAATAGAGAATTTAACTCTTTAACAAAAGAAGTTGAGTTCCAAGAGCTTGAAATTCAATTAGCTGAAAAGCAAATTAAAGAAATGAAAGCTTCTATTGAACACAAAAAAGAGGTAATCGCTCAATCTAAAGAAAGATTAGAGACAAAATCTAATCACTTGAAGCACAAAAAGTCGGAATTAGACGCAATCATGGCTGAGACAGCTAAGGAAGAAGAGTTTTTGACAGAAAAATCTGTTGAGTACCAAAACTTAATTGAAGAAAGACTTTTAGCAGCTTACACAAGAATTAGAACAAGTGTACGTAATGGACTAGCAGTTGTATCAATCGAAAGAGGAGCATCAGCAGGATCATTCTTTACCATTCCACCACAAACGCAAGTGGAAATTGCTTCTAGAAAGAAAATTATCACTGATGAGCATTCAGGAAGAATTTTAGTAGACAGCACACTAGCTGATGAAGAAAAAGAAAAAATGGAAAAGTTATTTTCTAAATTTTAATTATATTTAAGTCCCGATAAACATCGGGACTTTTTTATTATGAAAAAAACGCTTTATTTCTTTTTTACTAAGTCTATCGGATTATACATTAATATCTTAAGTTTTGTATTTCCTGATAGAGCTACTCATCTTGCCTATTCCTTATTTAGCGAGCCTCGAGACGGAAGACTTTCTCAATCAAACCTTCCAAAAATACTCCTAGAAGCTGAAACTACTACCGTTTACGATAAAGAACACCATTTTCAAACCTACACCTGGAAAGGAAACGACACCGTAATATTATTAGTGCATGGCTGGGAAAGTAATGCGTCACGCTGGGAAAACATATTACCTTATCTTAAAAAATCTGGAAGCACTATTATTGCCATCGACGGACCCGCTCACGGCTTATCTAGTGGAAAAGAATTTACAATTCCGCAATACGCATCTTTTATTGATATTATTGTCAAAAAACACAATCCCAAGTATCTCATAGGACATTCTCTGGGTGCTAAAACCTGTTTGTTTTATCAATCAGAATACCAAAATAAGAGCATTGAAAAAATGGTAATTTTAGGATCTCCCAGTGATTTTAAAATCATTTTAAACAATTACATTAACATGCTGAGCTTAAACTTTAAAATAGCTCAAAATTTAGAAGCGTTTTACCTCTCTCATTACAAACTGAACTTAGATCTCTTTTCGGGAAAGCGCTTTGCGTCTACGATTGAAACCAAAGGATTTATTGCACACGATACAGATGACAGTGTGGTGCTATTTGAAGAAGGTAAAAAAATTGCTAGTACTTGGAAAAATGCCGAATTTATAACAACAACTGGTCTTGGTCACAGCATGCATGATGATGATTTATACAAAAAAATCGCGCGCTTTCTTTTTGAAAAAGAATAAGTTCATCGCTAACTCTTCCTTTTTTATACAATTCAATATAATTGAGAGCTTGTATTGACAGCTATTTCAATCAGAAAATTTAGCCTTTCGACAAAAACACCTTTACAGTACAACTAACTTTTCCTAACTAGCATAGCCAACTGATAATCTAAAATGCTTACTTTTGCAGTATGGAAGAAAATCTAAAACGCCTCAACAAATTCATTGGAGAAACTGGTTATTGCTCCCGCCGTGAAGCCGACAAAATTATTGAAGAAGGCAGGGTGACGATTAACGGAGTTGTCCCAGAATTAGGAACAAAAGTTTCCCCCCATGACGAAGTGCGTATTGATGGTAAATTGATTAGAGAAAAAACTGAAAAATCAGTATATCTTGCTTTTTACAAACCCGTAGGTATTGAGTGTACGACAAATCTAGATGTTCGTAATAACATTGTAGATTACATTAATTACCCAAAACGTATCTTTCCTATTGGTCGTCTAGATAAAGCCAGTGAGGGATTAATTTTCATGACTAATGATGGTGATATTGTCAATAAGATATTACGTGCCAGAAACAATCACGAAAAAGAATATACTGTTACCGTAAACAAACCGATTACAGATCGTTTTATTGAACGAATGGGAAATGGAGTACCCATTTTAGATACTGTAACGCGTAAATGCAAGGTAGAACAAATAAGTAAATACATCTTTAAAATTATTCTAACGCAAGGTTTGAACCGACAAATTAGAAGAATGTGCGAATATTTAGGCTACGAAGTAACTGCTTTAAAACGTATTCGTATAATAAATATTTCATTAGATGTTCCTGTAGGTCGTTACCGTGATTTAACGGATGCTGAAATCAAAGAGCTAAACGAACTTATCGAACCATCCAGCAAAACAGAAGAAGCCAGCTTACCAAAAGCAGAAACACCAAAAAGGAGAACGGAATTCATAAAAAGAGACGATCCCCGTTTTAAGAAACGTGGAAATTATTAAATAAAAAAAGGGAGTAAAATAATTTACTCCCTTTTGTTTATATCAAAACCATCTTCTCTTTTTAAATAAGTATACCCCCACAGTAGACAGTAGGAAAGAAACTAGAACTAAAATCCACAAACCCATCGGGTTGTCTTGTAAAGCATTAGGAACATTCATTCCGTAGAAACTGGCAATTACAGTAGGAATCATCAATATGATTGAAATGGATGTCATTTGCTTCATTATATTATTCATATTATTCGAAATAACAGAGGCATAGGCGTCCATTGTTCCCGTTAAGATATCACTGTATATATTTGTAGTTTCTTGAGCTTGGCGTAGTTCAATCTCTACATCTTCTAGTAGATCTGAATCATAATGTACTCTTTGCGATTTAATATTCTTAATGCGGTGCAACAAAATATCATTCCCTTTTAATGAGGTCATAAAGAAAACCAAGCATTTTTCGATTTGTAGTAAAGCCTGTAATTCTTGGTTTTTTATGGATTTCTCCAAATTATCTTCGGCTAGTCTAATTTTTTGATTGACCTGTTTCAAATATTTTAGATACCAAACACTGGAGGATAACAGTAATCTCAGCACAAGATCAAAATTATCTTTCAAATCAATATTTTTTCTTTGGGTATACTTTACAAAATCGGTTAACATTTCCGTTTCATGAAAGCTAATTGTAACACATACCTCATCTTTAAATACAACTCCTACAGGAATGGTATGAAAAGGAAGTTTGACATCATTACTCTTAACAGGAATGCGCATGATGATTAAGGTCCAGCCGTTCTCTACCTCGATTCGTGGTCTTTCATCAATATCTTCAATATCATTATAAAAAGCTTCTGGAATTTGAAGCTCATGCAGTAGGTATTCCTTTTCGGCTTCTGAAGGACATTCAATATTTATCCAGCTATTAGGAAACCATTCTGGTACCGCAATTAATCCGTTATTGTTTTTGTAAAAAGCTCTCATTTCAATATTCTATAGGTTTAGCATAGCCTCTTGAAATTTCATGAGCGCTACAATTAGTTTAACATTTCCGAATAATAATCGTCCATTATACAGCTATCTTTTTTTAGTGTTGCAAAAGTATTCTTTATTTTCAAGTGGCTTCACAAACCGTTTAGTTTTAAGAATATTTTAATACAAATAAGGAGATAAAAAAAACCCTACTCAATTAAGTAGGGTCTTCTTTCTATTAGTTTTTAGCCATTTTCATTTCTCTGGCTAAGAGTGTGTTTTTCATTAGCATTGCGATGGTCATTGGACCTACACCTCCAGGAACGGGTGTGATAAAGCTCGCTTTTTTACTAACATTATCAAAGTCTACATCACCTGTTATCACATATCCTTTTTCTTTAGTATCATCAGCAACACGTGTGATTCCTACATCAATAACCACTGCGCCATCTTTCACCATTTCTGCTTTTAAATAATTAGGTACACCTAAAGCAGTGATAATGATGTCGGCTTGTGTAGTAATCTGGGCAATATTTTTAGTATAACTATGTGTTAGTGTTACTGTTGAATTTCCAGGAAATCCTTTTCTTCCCATTAAGATACTCATAGGACGTCCCACAATGTGACTACGACCTATAACTACTGTATGCTTTCCTTGTGTTTCTACACCATAACGCTCTAATAATTCTAAAATTCCAAAAGGAGTTGCAGGGATAAACGTACTCATGTCTAAAGCCATTTTACCAAAGTTTTCAGGGTGGAATCCATCAACATCTTTACTTGGATCTACAGCCATTAATACTTTTTGCTCATCTATTTGTACTGGAAGGGGCAGTTGAACGATAAATCCATCGATATTATCATCTTCATTTAGCTCCTTGATTTTCTTTAACAATTCAGTTTCAGAAGTAGTACTAGGCATTTTTACCAAAGTAGATTCAAATCCCACTCTTTCACATGCTTTTACTTTACTTCCTACATAAGTTAAACTTGCGCCATCATTACCCACAATTACTGCGGCAAGATGAGGCACTTTCTCTCCGTTTTTAATCATTTTTTGAACTTCAACAGCGATTTCGCCTTTGATGTCTTCTGCTGTTTTTTTTCCGTCTAGTAGTTGCATTTTATTTTTAGTTTCAAGTTTTATTTGCTAACGATTTAGTTGTGTTGTTTTTAATCTAAAAAACAAGGGTTTAAAAAATCAACAAAATGACTTTTTAAACCCTGTAATAAATTATCGCTGCATTCCGCCTGGCATACCTTTCATGCCGCCCATCATTTTCATGAGGTTTTTTCCGCCCGGTCCTTGCATCATTTTCATCATCTTACTCATTTGCTCAAACTGCTTCATCAATTGATTGACTTGCTCAATTTTAGTTCCAGACCCTTTAGCAATCCTTGCTTTTCTTTTCACATCTATTACTGAAGGTTTACTTCTTTCAATTGGAGTCATCGAGTGAATGATAGCTTCAATATGTTTAAAGGCATCATCTTCTATTTCTACATCTTTCATGGCTTTTGAAGCACCTGGTATCATCCCAACCAAGTCTTTCATGTTACCCATTTTCTTTACTTGTTGAATTTGAGATAAGAAATCATCAAAACCAAATTCGTTTTTAGCAATTTTCTTTTGAATTTTTCTTGCTTCGTCTTCGTCAAACTGCTCTTGTGCTCTTTCCACTAAAGACACAACATCTCCCATACCTAGGATACGCTCTGCCATACGAACAGGATAGAATACATCAATTGCATCCATTTTTTCTCCTGTTCCTACAAACTTAATTGGTTTATCAACTACAGTCTTAATTGAAAGTGCTGCTCCACCACGTGTATCTCCATCTAATTTTGTCAAGATAACACCATCAAAATTCAAGATACCATTAAAAGCTTTGGCTGTATTAACGGCATCTTGACCTGTCATGGAATCCACAACAAATAAAGTTTCTTGTGGTTGTATTGCTTTATGAACACGAGCAATCTCGTCCATCATTTCTTGATCAACAGCTAAACGCCCTGCTGTATCGACAATAACAACATTAAATCCGTTTGCTTTTGCATGTTTGATTGCGTTTTGAGCAATCTCTACAGGGTTCTTGTTTTCTGGTTCTGAGTACACCTCAACACCTATTGAATCTCCTACAACATACAATTGCTGGATAGCTGCTGGACGGTAAATATCACAGGCAACTAACAGTGGTTTTTTACCTTTTTTTGTTTGCAAATAATTAGCTAATTTTCCAGAAAAAGTTGTTTTTCCAGAACCTTGTAATCCTGACATCAATATAATACTTGGTACGCCCGAAAGATTAATTCCTGCAACATCACCACCCATTAATTCTGTTAGTTCATCTTTAACTAATTTCACTAATAACTGACCTGGTTGCAGCGTCGTTAAAACGTCCTGACCTATTGCTTTCTCTTTTACTCTAGTAGTAAAATCTTTGGCAATTTTAAAATTCACATCGGCATCTAGTAAGGCACGTCGAACTTCTTTTAAAGTCTCAGCTACATTTACTTCAGTTATTTTTCCGTGACCTTTTAATATATGAAAGGCTTTATCTAGTTTATCGCTTAAATTATCGAACATGTCATTGTTGTTTTAGGAATTGCAAATATAATATAAAGTTCTGTAGGTACAAAGGCTCAAAGTATCAAAGAAACAAAGTTTTACTCAGCTGAAAACTATCTACAATGGAGCTGTGAAAGCAATATCAACATGATGTTTCAACAAAAAAAAGGTTAGACGAATCTAACCTTTTACAAAAAAAACAAAAACACCGAAACTAATTCAACTTTAATACATTTCTATTTATTAACAAAGGTTTCCATAATTTATAGCTTAAGCCGATTAAAGTCAAGTTAATCAGCAGCAGTGCTAACATTTGGAATAACTCTAAAACCTCGTTAGGTTCTAAAAACAAATGGAATAAAAATATGTTAATTGTTACCGGTAAAGCTATTATTGCTCCAATTAGTGAGAAAAATTGACTAATCAGCAGTACACCAGAAAGAATTTCAACAACACCCAAAAAAGCCCAGAAATAACCCGTCTGCTTCATCCCAAAAATATAATTTTTTATTTTTAAAATTTCGATAGAAGGAGCGACATCGTCTCCTTTTTTTACTGATTCAATAATTGTTGTTGGATCTGGAGTTGGGTTTTCAAATTTTTTAATTCCTCCAAAAACCAACATTCCTCCTAGAATAAGACTGAATATAATTTTGATAATCTTTAGTGCATTTTTCATATACTTATTTTAAAATTGCGTATTCTACTACTGGATTTCCTCTTTCACCTGCGTCATTTGTCATTGCAAGGAACTTTACTTTATAATAATTTTCAGCAGCATCTTTTACGATGTAAAAACGATCTGTTTTAATACTTGGCAACGAACCTGGACCACCACCACTTCTCCAACTAGAACCAATAATTCTTTGATCTGTTGCAGATGCTGTGAAGTTGGCATCAGTCACCTTTGTTTTTGTAAAAGCAGCATAAGTACCTCCTTCTGATTCTAAAACCTGATAGACCCTAGTACCACCTTTTCTATTTGACACGATAAAATCTGAGTAACCATAAGTCACTTCTGTACCAAAGTTTACATAATTTGTAAAAGTGGTAAAATTCAAATCCCATTTTGTTTTTAACGGCTCAACAGTAACAGTATTCCCTGAACTTAAGCTAAAAAAGGTATAGTTGAAGTTATCATCTTTTGCAATCACTTTCTCTTCATAAGTAGCAGAAGCTAAATCCGCATATTGAATTTTATATCCGGCTCCGCTTCTTAGAACTCGGACTTTTTTCCATCCTCTTGCTTCGCCATCAATACTCACAGACCCAACACCTGGCTGCTCAGTAGAAATCGCAAACCCTAGATTTACTAAATACACTTTATTCTCACTATCTGTTGCCGAAATTTCTGCGATCGCAGTTCCCACTCCTGAACCATTTCCCTCTAAAACACCCGTTGGGTTATCTACATATCCATTAGAAGAAGCGGTAGTTCCTGCTCCAACTGTAACTTCATTATTGATCACCTGAGGCAAACTAATATCTGAAGTTTCTAGTTTTTTAACTGCCATTTTAACAGCACCATTTAGGATTACTCTAAAATCAGTTCCGCTTGAAAATCCAAAATCCCACGAAGCTCTATTCACAACATCCATTTTTGCAGTGCTTAAATCCAAATAAACTTGATTCGGCTCATTTGGTCCTCCAACTGCAGGTTGCAAAGTTTCGCCCACTAAAGGCACTTCTATAGGTGTAGCATCATCACTTGAACAGGATACGAGAGATAGGAAAGCGAATGTTAAAGAAAAAATTGTCTTTTTCATAGTATTGATTATTATATATTAAAAATTAAGGTTATACGTAAGTTTGATAAAATAAGAGCGCCCATAAGCGAGCATTACATCTGAAGTAGAGGAATGAGCTACAGCAGAATTAGAACCGGACTGAAGTACATTAGTCACATCAAATAAATTTCTGGCGCCAATAATCACATCAATTCGATTATTGAAAAAAGTTTTACGGATCGAAGCGTCCATCCAATTGCTGTCACCTATTTCAGAAATTAAATACTCTGATTCTCCTTCAACAAATTGTTGTGATTTCCCATTGTATTTATAGTATGCCGAAAATGTTGTTTTCCATTTTGGCAAAGTATATGACAAGCTGCTGTTCATATTAAAAGAATATAAAAATCGATCATCTGAAGCAAAAATCTGATTGTCAATTTTTTGAGACACTCCAACAAAAGAGGCGCCTATATTAAACTTAAAATTGCCTTTTTGAAACTGATTCACAGTTGAAACATTCCACATTTGGTACTTACTGATATTGATATATTGATACATCGGATTTCCTGTATCTTCGTTAAAACCTATTAAAGCCATATCGATTCGATCATCAACATTCAAAAAACTTCCTGTTAATACATTCGATAGCTGATAACCCGAATCGAAATAAGTAATCTTCTTTATACTCGTTTCATAAGAGGTACTTTGTTCTGGAATAAGGTTTTCATTTCCAGTAAAAAAATGACCGTCAAATATTTGTTTGGAATACAATTCATTAAAAGTTGGTGTTCGAAATGATTTACCATATGATATTCGAAAATCAATTCCTTTGTCAAAAGAATAACGCAACCCTAATGAAGAAGCATATTGATTATCAAATTGGGATTGTGAAGAAAATCGGATTCCTGGTCGAACAGCAAAACGCTCCGAAATATTTATTTCTGAAGAGGCAAAAAGGTCATAATTATTTATTCTTTTTCGAATGGGAACAATGCTATTATTCGCTTCTTGAATTAATGAAAAACCATTGTTATTGACTATCTCATAACCCAGTTGTAAGTCGGCAATTTTACTGTTAAAAAAATTATTCAGTGTTCCAGTAGAGTACAACACTTCCATTGATTGATCACGAACAGTACTATTATCCGCCTCGGAATGAGTGTATAAATAATACTTAAAATCATTTACATTTCTTTCTTGCTTTTGATGCGAAAGCGATACATTAAAATTTAATTTTGACAGGATTTTTCCAGTAGCATTCAAATTATGAAAATACCTATTGGTCAAATATCTTTTGTCATTAGCATACCGATAGGATCCTAATTGAGCGTTATATCCTGATTGTACTGTACTATTATAATAATCAACATCTTCATCTAAAAATTCAAATTTGTAAAAAACCCTAAAGCCTTCTTTTTTAAAAGCTACTAATGCTGTTCCGTTTAATTGTTCTTTTGGAAGCCAACTATAGCCACGTGTAAAATCGGTCTCAGCATATTCTTTCCCTTTTTTATCATCTAAAAAACCTTGAAAATCATTTCGACTTGTACTCAGACTTACAAACCAATGGTCATCAATAGTATGATTAAATCCTAAAGTCTGAATATGTCTGCCCTTATCAAAAAAAGCGTACTCCTTGCCTACCGTTTCTTCTTGAGCAGCTACTGAAATACTCCATTTGTATTGCGAAGATTTCTTTGTAATAATATTAAGCACACCACTTACTGCATTAGCACCATAATTAACACCCATTGATCCTTCTACAATTTCGATTTGCTCAACATCATTTAAATTAATTTGTGACAAATCCGTATTGTTACCCAAGCCCACTTCGTTTACTAGAGGTACATTATCTACTAAAATTTTAAAATACTGGGCATCCAGTCCAAATAAAGATACAGTAGAGCGCCCACTAGTTCCACTAGGCCTTACGGTAATATTTAAATACTGATTTAAAACATCAGATAAATTTGTTGCTGCTAAATTTTGAATGTCTTGCTTTGAAATTACACGAACATTAAAAACTGATTTTTTAATTGACTGTGGTTCAAATTGAGCGGTAACCACAACTTCAGATAATTTTTCACTTTTAGAAATAGTGTCTTTCAGTTGACCGAAGCTTGTTCCGCAAAAAAATAGAGCTATATAAGGCGTAATTTTAAATTTCATTATTTTTATTTAATCTTAATAACATTGCAAATGTATATATTATTTTTATTTATTCTAAATAAATATAATATATTTGTAAAAAATTTCTAATTAAATAAATCACAATTATGAAGACAAAAAATCTACTCCTTGCTGCCACAATTTCTTTAAACTGTTTCGTCATACACAGTCAGAATACTAAAAAACAACAAGACATTGCTGCTATTAAATCAATGTGTGGCTGCTATGAAGTAAAATTTAATTTTGCAGAAACCTTCCAATATTCAAAAGATACTGCCAACTATAAACCTTCAAAAACAAAACATGATTACGGATTAGAATGGGTTGAATTAGTGGAGGAAACACCAAACAAGCTAATGTTACAGCATCTATTAATTGTAAGTGATGATATGATTATAAAACACTGGAGACAGGATTGGTTGTACCAGAACATCGATTTATACACTTATAACAAAGAGAATAATTGGAAATACATTAAATTGACCAAAGAGGAAGTAAAAGGACAGTGGACACAAAAAGTATTTCAAGTAGATGATAGTCCAAGATATGAAGGAACAGCTAGTTGGGTTCATGTAGATGGCAAAGATTACTGGATGAATACTACTGATGCTCCTTTACCAAGAAGAGAGTATACAAAGCGGGACGATTACAACATATTAAAACGCAGAAACATTCATGAAATCACTTCATATGGTTGGTTACATGAACAAGATAATGATAAGATTGTTCGAGCTGATAATGGAAAAGACACTGTTTTAGCTCAAGAAAAAGGAATTGACACGTACTCTAAGGTAGCAGATTCAAAATGCCTTGCTGCACAAAAATGGTGGAAGGACAACAGTGGTTTATGGAAAAATGTAAGAACCAAATGGCAAACTATTTTTGCAGAAAATAAAGATCTTACCCTAGAAAAATCAGTAGCAAAGAAACCGCTTTATTCCCATTTATTTGCTTTAAAACCAGATGCAACAAAAGCCGAAACCGATGCTATTATTGAAAGCTTTGTCGTAAAAAAATAATTTTGAATTACTTATAATAGTAAGTAAAAGAGCCGATAATTACTCAATTATCGGCTCTTTCATTAGTATCAAAATGATTATTAACTACATTCTCTCTGGAACATTAATTCCTAGTAAGCTAAAAGAAGCAGCGATAGTATCGGCTACTTTTTTAGAAAGTTGTACTCTAAATATTTTCTTATTCAAATCCTCTTCACCAAGAATGGGCACTGCTTGATAAAATGAATTGTACTCACGTACCAAATCATAAGTATAATTTGCCAATAAGGCCGGACTATGGTTATGAGCCGCATTTTGAATCACTTCTGGAAATAATTCCAATTGTTTCAATAATTCTTTTTCTTTTTCATGAAGGGTTATCGCTTCTGTTTTATTAGAAAAATCAAAATTTGCTTTACGAATAATCGATTGGATTCTGGCGTATGTATATTGTATGAACGGTCCAGTATTTCCTGCGAAATCAACTGATTCTTCTGGATTGAAAAGAATTCGTTTTTTTGGATCTACTTTTAAGATATAATATTTCAAAGCTCCAAGACCAATGGTATTGTATAGATTGGCTTTTTCTTCAGCAGAATAACTCTCTAATTTCCCTAAATCCTCAGCAATTTTTTGAGCGGTATCTGTCATTTCTTGCATCAAATCATCAGCATCTACCACTGTTCCTTCACGACTTTTCATTTTACCAGAAGGCAAATCAACCATTCCGTATGACAAATGATACAAGCTTGAAGCCCAGTCAAATCCGAGTTTTTTCAAGATTAGGAACAATACTTTAAAGTGGTAATCTTGCTCATTCCCTACGGTATAAACCATACCACCTACATCTGGATAATCTTTTACACGTTGGATAGCAGTCCCAATATCTTGGGTCATATACACTGCTGTTCCATCTGAACGCAATACAATCTTACGATCTAAACCTTCATCGGTTAAGTCAATCCAAACAGATCCATCAGGGTCTTTTTCGAAAATTCCTTTTTCTAACCCAATATTTACAACGTCTTTACCTAGTAAATACGTATTACTTTCATAATAAAAACAGTCAAAATCAACGCCTAGGTTTTTATAAGTAATGGCAAAACCATCATAAACCCATTGGTTCATTTTTTTCCATAGCGCAATCACATCTTCATCACCCGCTTCCCACTTTAAAAGCATTTCTTGCGCTTCTAGAATAATTGGCGCTTGTTTCTTCGCTTCGTCTTCTGTTTTTCCTTCGCTCATTAATTGAGCTATTTCATTTTTATAGGCTTTATCAAAAGCAACATAATAGTTTCCAACTAATTTATCTCCTTTTTGCCCCGTAGACTCTGGAGTTTCACCATTTCCAAACTTTTGCCAAGCCAGCATCGATTTACAAATATGAATCCCTCTATCGTTGATAATTTGGGTTTTATATACTTTTTTTCCAGAAGCTTTAATGATTTCAGCAACAGAATAGCCTAATAAATTATTACGTACGTGACCTAAATGCAGAGGCTTATTTGTATTTGGAGATGAATATTCGACCATCACCGCTTTGTCTTCAGGATTAGGGGTTACAAAACCAAACTTCACATCGTCTTTGATTTCACTGAAAAACTTTAAATAGTAAGTATCAGATATAACAATATTTAAGAAACCTGATACTACGTTAAAGCGAGCCACTTCGGCTACATTTTCAACCAAATAGTTTCCTATTTTATTTCCTAATTCTACTGGATTACTTTTTACAACTTTCAATAATGGAAAAATCACCATCGTAATATCACCTTCAAATTCTTTCCGAGTAGTCTGAAATTCGACTTTGTCGATAACTACGTTAAATAAAGCTTGTATGGCTTTTTCAATTGAGGGCGTTAGAATTTGTGGTAATGTCATTTTAAAAGGTTTTAAGGCTGCAAAGATAATTCTTATTAACCAATTTGGCAGTAAAAAATAATATTAGCCTTTAAATAAATGATAAAAGTAATCATTCAAACGATCTCTAATATTTTTTTCTTCTGCCTAACAATTCTTTAACCGATTATTAAATCTATAGTTTTATTACAATTGCATTAATACAAAATAATGATACTCCTAACTTAACATGTAAATCAACTAATATCAAAAGACTTGTAAGAATACATCTTACTGAATAAATTAATTATAAATATTTTATGTAAAATAACATCTAAAGCTTGTAACAAATACCTGCTTTAACAGTCTATTATGTAGCAAAGCACAATAGGTAAATTTATTTTATATAAAACAGTACTATGTATTGCATATTATTAAAATAAAAATAATACCTTTGTATCATCAATCAAATAAATCAAAAATCAATCAATCATGAAAATCAAACTATTATTAGTCTGCTTATTGGGAACTATGTTTTCAATTCAAGCTCAAAATGCTATCAAAGCCAATCTTTCGGAAAATCCTGGAAGTATTACTGGAAAAGTAATTGACAAAAAATCAAACGAACCCTTACCTTACGTAAATGTCATCGTCAAAGAGGCTGACAAATTTGTAACTGGTGGAATTACATCTGATAAAGGTGTATTTTACATTAAGAATCTGGATTTTAAAAAGTACAGTGTCGAGATCCAGTTTATTGGGTATAAAACAATTACTAAATCTGTTACAATTTCCTCTGATAACAAAAATATCAATCTGAATACAATAGCAATAGAAGAAGATGCTATTGAGCTAAAAGGAGTAGATATTATCAGTGAAAAATCTACTATCGAACAAAAAATTGATCGAAAAATCATCAACGTAGGAAAAGACTTGATTTCGGCAGGAGCAACTGCTGGCGAAATAATGAATAATATACCCTCAGTAAGTGTTGACCCACAAACCAATGCTATTAGTTTAAGGGGAAATTCTAACGTGCGTGTGTTAGTAGATGGAAAACCTTCGAATATTGACCCATCTCAATTACTACAACAAATACCATCGTCTTCTATCAAACAAATTGAGTTAATCACTAATCCATCTGCTAAATATAATCCAGAAGGAATGAGCGGAATTATCAATATTGTTTTGAATAAAAATAGTAAAATAGGACTTAACGGAAGTATCAATAATGGTGTAACCTTTGGTAAAACACCCAAAGTAAATTCGGCTTTTGATTTAAACTATCGAAATGGGAAATTTAATTTTTATGGAAACTACGGTTTCAATCACGGTAAAAACAACAACTATGGTTTTATAAAAAGTGAAGAAGTCAATAAAGAAAACTTACAAAATTTTCAATTTAACAATTTAAATACTTCCCATCTGGCCAAAGTTGGCGTAGACTATTATATTAATGACAATAACACTGTTTCCTTTTACACTAATCAAAGTTTTTTTAATGGCAAAGGATTTGGTAGTACTGATGTAGATTATGTAAACAACACAACAAACGTTGATTTACTGCAGCCATTTAAAAGTGATGGCAACAGCCACTCTCAAACTTATAATTTTGACTACAAAATAAAATTTAAAAAAGAAGGACACAGTTTAGAATTAGAAGCTAATTATAATGAAAATGATAATCCTGAAAATGCCATCTATACTAATTTAAATAGAGATACTAAGGCGGTTATAAACTCATTTACCAATGATGTGTCCACTTTAGGTAAAAACACAATTATCAATCTTGATTATGTGAATCCGTTAACTGAAACAACCAAGTTAGAATTAGGTTTAGAAAGTAGAAATGAAAACACTGATAATAATTTGTTCAGAAACAGTGCATACAGCTCTGCTTTTACATATGATAGAAAAATCTATTCGGCATATGCAACTTTAGGAAAACAATGGAAAAAATGGAGTTTCCAGGCGGGTGCTCGTTTAGAGCAATACAATGTAGAAGCTTTATTCCAGCAGGCTTCTAATGCTGACGGAAAATTTGAAGATGACATTTTAAGTATATATCCATCCACTTTTTTAAGTTACAATCCAGGTGAAAACAATTCGTTCAACTTAAGTTTTTCGAGAAGAGTAGATAGACCGAGTATAGGTCAAGTGAATCCTATTAGAGAATGGAGTACTCCTACTATCGATTCAGAAGGTAATCCTAATTTAGTACCGCAGTTCACTAATTCCTTTGAATTAAATTATACTCG
Source organism: Flavobacterium sp. W21_SRS_FM3 (assembly GCF_052113625.1). NCBI lineage: Bacteria > Pseudomonadati > Bacteroidota > Flavobacteriia > Flavobacteriales > Flavobacteriaceae > Flavobacterium > Flavobacterium sp. W21_SRS_FM3. The sequence goes on from NZ_JBGQOD010000010.1 coordinate 96,722, forward strand.
AAAAACAAAAATAGGATCTATTACTTCAGGTATCTTTTACAGAAGAATTGAGGATGAAATTACAAGAGTAATCTTTACAAATCCAGAAAATCCAAATAAGCAGGTATTGTCTTTTGACAATTTCAACAACAATAATGCATACGGTATCGAAGTATCTGGAAATTTAGATTTCAAAAAATGGTGGAGCGCAAATATTAGTTTAGATGCTTATCAGAAAAAAGTAAAAGGAACAATCGAAACGAGTACGGGAATTTTTGAATTTACAGAAGTAGATGCTACAACGTTCAATGCTCGTATTAATAACACCTTCAAAGCGACAAAAGATTTACGTTTCCAATTATTTGCTATGTATAGAGGACAAGATCAGGGACTACAATTCGACAGAGATACAATGTGGAAAATGGATATTGGAAGTAGTTATAATATCTTAAAAGGAAGTGGAACAATAAGTGCTCGATTTAGCGATATTTTTAATACAATGCACTTTGCCTTTAACGGAGACAGACCATATACATCAAATGGTCAATTTAACTGGGAAAGTCAATCTGTGTATTTAGGATTCAACTATAGATTTGGTAGCGGTAAAAACAAAGCTATCCAAAGAAAACAAAGAGATAAAAATGAAACCCAAGGTGGTGGTGGACTTTTATAAAGAGTAGTTTTAAATTTTGTTGCCCAAAGAAAAACCCGGAGTATGCCAACTCCGGGTTTTTTTATATAAAGTAACGACGTTTTTTATAAACTAGTAATCTACCATTTAATAATAGCACTACCCCAAGTAAAACCACTACCAAAAGCAGCTAGAACTACCGTATCTCCTTTTTTAATTTTTCCTTTTTCCCATGCTTCTGTCAAAGCAATTGGAATTGAGGCTGCTGTAGTATTACCGTATTTTTGAATATTATTAAATACTTGGTCATCACTTAGTCCAAACTTCTTTTGAATAAATTGAGAAATTCTCAAATTTGCCTGGTGTGGAATCAGCATATCAATATCTGAGACTTGTAAATTATTCGCTTCAAGTCCTTCATTGATTACCTCTGCAAAACGAACAACGGCATTCTTAAATACAAATTGTCCATTCATATGCGGATAATAACTTTCATCTTCAGGATCATTATCAGCAATAATATCTGTTACCCATCTTGCTCCCATTCCTGGTGCAATTAACGCTAATTCCTCAGCATGTTGCCCTTCCGAATGCAGATGTGTCGAAAGAATACCTTGAGTTAAGTCCTCTTCTCTGCTCAAAACTGCTGCTCCAGCTCCATCACCAAAAATAACAGAAACACCACGTCCACGTGTAGTCATGTCTAATCCTGTAGAATGTACTTCAGATCCTATCACTAAAACATTTTTGTACATTCCAGTTTTGATGTATTGATCAGCAACAGATAAACCATAAATAAATCCAGAGCATTGATTTCTAACATCCAGTGCTCCTACCGTTTTTAAACCTAAATCTCTCTGAACTAAAACTCCTGGTCCAGGAAAATAATAGTCGGGACTCAATGTGGCAAAAACAACAAAATCAATATCTTCTTTTGCCACTCCCGAACGCTCAATCGCGATCTCAGCTGCTTTAACACCCATTGAAGTAGTGGTGTCTTCTCCCCTTATAATGTGTCTTCTCTCTTGAATTCCAGTTCTTTCCTGAATCCACTCGTCGTTTGTGTCAATAATTTTTGACAAATCATCATTTGTGACAACATTTGAAGGAACATAATATCCTAATCCCGCAATTTTTGAATGGTACATATTATTGTTTTATTAAAATAAGGTTGCAAATTTAAAAATACTTTAAAATATAAGGCTACAAATTACTAATTTTTTAGCAATTAACAATTTATAAAATTTAGACGCATTTGACACAACGATTTTTGCAGTGATGTGCGAATATCTAACTAAAAAAAGATTCGACCATCTGTAACAATATCTACGTCAACTAGACTTATCTTTCTAAGTTTAATTAACCATAAACCACCTTGTATATGAAATCAAAAATGAGTCTGATTTTATTTCTAGCCTGTAGCTTATACGCTACCGCTCAAGAAAACCTTACGTATCAAAAGCCACCTAAATCCATTTTAGATTTAGTAGATTATGAGAGAGCACCTTCTGTCACTATGGACACCAAGAAAGAATACATGCTTTTGTCCTATAGAAATACCTACAAAACATTAGATGATTTAAACCAAGACGAGATGCGATTAGGCGGATTAAGAATCAATCCTACTACTAATATTTCTAGTACGGTTACTTACATTAACAATATAAAATTGCGTAAGATAAATGAGAAGAATGAAATTCAGGTGAGTGGATTACCTGAAAACCCACGTATTAGTAATATCTCTTGGTCTCCTAATGAGAAAAAAATAGCATTTTCAAATACCACAGCCACTGGGGTTGCTTTATGGGTGGTGGACATCGCTTCCGCAAAAGCGACTCAGCTAACAGAGGATAACGTTAATGCTAACCTTGGAAATCCTTTTAGCTGGTACAGTGATAATGAAAGTATTCTTGTAAGAATGCTTCCTAAAAACAGACCCGCTTTACTAGACGAAAAGAAAAACTTACCAACAGGCCCAATTGTTTCTAATGCCAGTGGTACTATTTCTCAAAACAGAACGTATCAGGATTTATTAAAAAATAAAACAGATGAAGCTAATTTTGAAAACATCTTAACAGCTGAATTGTATAAGGTAAACCTTAATGGTTCTACAACATTATTCAAAGGAGCTGCTATGTATGCAGGTGAGAGCTTTTCTCCTGATGGTAAATATTTGATGGTAAGCACTATTACAAAACCATTTTCATACATCGTTCCGTTGAATCGTTTTCCTTCAAAAACGGTTATTTATGACCAAGAAGGCAATGAGGTAAAAGTGGTGAACGAAGTACCCTTAAACGAAATCATGCCAAAAGGTTTCATGGCTACGCGCACAGGAAAGAGAAACATGAATTGGAGAAATGATGAGGCTGCAACACTTTATTTTGTAGAAGCGCTAGATGAAGGAAATCCTGAAAACAAAGTAGACTATAGAGATCAAGTGCTTTTATGGCAGGCTCCTTTCGATAAAATCCCTTCTCTAGTTTTAAAAACTAAACAACGTTTTGGCGGTATTATTTGGGGTAACAACACTACAGCAATCGCTTTTGATCAATGGTACGACACTCGAAATACAAAAACCTATTTATTTAATCCAGCGGATGCTAGTCAGGAGCCAAAGATCATCTCGGACAGAAACTCTCAAGATATATATGCTGATCCAGGAAATTTTGAAACGGTTAAAAATGCCTATGGTAAAAACGTACTGGCTATTGAAAATAATAATTTGTATTTATTAGGTGATGGATTTACTAAGGAGGGTCAATTCCCGTTCATTGATGAATTCAACATTAAGAATTTACAAACAAAAAGATTGTACACCTCAACTTACAAGGATAAAAAAGAGGATCTGCTTTCTATTGAAGATTTTAAAAAAGGAGAAGTTTTAGTACAAATTCAATCTAAAAATGAGTACCCTAATTACTATTTTAGAAATATCAAGAAAAAGAATCAGCTTACTCCTATTACAAATTTTAAAAACCCATTTGAAAGCATTAAGAATGTAAGCAAAGAGGTGATTCAGTATAAAAGAAAAGATGGTGTAGCGCTTTCAGGAACCTTATACTTGCCTGCAGGATATGATAAAGTTAAAAAAGAAAAGTTACCATTATTAATTTGGGCTTACCCTACAGAATACAAAGACAAAAATTCAGCAGGACAAAACAATCAAAATCCTAATGAATTTACGTTTCCATACTATGGCTCATTTGTGTATTGGGTAACTAGAGGTTATGTTGTATTAGATGACGCTTCTTTTCCTATCATTGGTGAAGGGACAACAGAACCAAATGATAATTTCATAACACAATTAGTGGATAATGCCGAAGCTGCGATTAATGCAGTTGATGCTTTAGGATACATTAATAAAAAGAAAGTAGCTGTAGGCGGTCATTCTTACGGAGCATTTATGACAGCTAATTTATTAACCCATTCTAATTTATTTGCTTGCGGTATTGCTAGAAGTGGCGCTTATAATAGAACACTTACGCCATTTGGTTTTCAATCAGAGCAACGCAACTACTGGGAAGTACCTGATGTTTACAATACGATGTCACCTTTTATGAATGCCAATAAAATGAAAACACCATTATTATTAGTTCATGGAGAGGCGGATAATAACCCCGGAACGTTCACCTTACAAACAGAACGTTATTTCCAAGCGTTAAAAGGTCTAGGAGCACCAGCCAGAATGGTGATCTTACCTAAAGAGTCTCATGGATATGCAGCCAAAGAAAATATTTTACATCTACTTTGGGAACAAGACCAATTTCTAGAGAAATATTTAAAAAACTAACGAATAAGAAAAGCCCCAAAAAAAATTTTTTGGGGCTTTTTTTTAAGAAATCATCAAGCTAACTTGTTGATTAATTTCTAAAGGTGAATCATGTTCAAAGAAAATGACTCTCTTATCAAACACTGATTTTATTAAGTAGCGGCCGCCTTTAAAGTAGGACTGCTTCACTACTGCTTGTAACATCCCATTATCAACAACTTTTAATTGATGGGGATACAATAATACGATTTCATCTTCACCTTCATCCACAGGAACTATTTGCGATAATTTCAGTTCGTTAACTTCACCAAAAAGAGAGGCAACATATTTGTTAATCGGATGATTGTATAAGTCAAAGGAATTCGCTTTTTCTACTAAATGTCCATGCCTTAAAACGATGGTTTCATCTGCAAAAGATAAAGCATCAGTGCTATCATGTGTAGCTACGATACAAGTAACACCTTTAGCTTTCAAGTAAGCAAACAAATTGCGCCTTAAAGCATTTTTTCTAAAATTATCAATGTGGCTAAAGGGCTCATCTAGCAACAACACTTCAGGCTCTACAGCCAGCACTCTTGCTAAGGCAACCCTTTGTTGCTGACCGCCGCTTAAGTATTTGGCCTTTACATCAGCATATTCACTCATCTCTACAATTTCCAATAGCTCTTTAACTCGATCTTTTTTTTGATCTAGAAAAACATTTGATAAAAACTTGCCTACATTTTCAGCAACAGTGGTATAAGGCATCAAGTCAAAATCTTGAGAAAGGTATTTCATAAAAGGCATTCCTGGAACTAAATGATGCTTCGGACCCAGAACAGCCGTATCATTCCAGTAAATATGTCCTTGATCTAAATCATATAATCCATAAATCAGTTTTAACAAGGTACTTTTTCCACATCCGCTTTCCCCTATTACGGCAATATTTTGCCCTTTATCAATAGTAAAATCGATATTTTTAACGACAGATTGCTCTGTATAACCAAATGAAATATTTTGAACTTGAAGCATTTTTATAGTAATGAATTTTAAGGAGTACAAAGATAGATTTCTTTGTCTGAAATAATTTAATGAAGGTAACTTTTAAATAAAAAAAAGTCGTTTCGCTATAAAACGAAACGACTTTTTCAAGTATTAAAAAACAATTAAAATCTTAGTTTCCTGCTTCTTTTTTAGCATCTTCCATCATTTTCTCGTTTGCAGTGATTGCAAACTCTACGCGACGGTTTTGCGCTCTTCCTTCAACAGTTTCATTAGATGCGATTGGATCAGCAATTCCTAATCCAGTAACTGTAAATCTACTTAAAGATAATCCTTTAGCTACTAAATAATTTCTTACTGCAGCTGCTCTTTCATCAGAAAGTTTTAAGTTATAATCAGCTGGTCCAGTGCTATCAGTATAACCAAAAATGGTAATGTTAGTATCTGGGTATTCTTTAAAAACAGGAATAATTTTGTCTAAATTTGCTTTGGCAGCAGCGGTCAAAGTTGATTTGTTAGTATCAAAACGTACTGCATTTTCATTCAATACTAATTTAATACCTTCACCTACTCTTTCTACTTCGGCACCTGGAAGCGCTTCATCAATTTGTCTCGCTTGTTTGTCCATTTTGTTACCAATAACGCCACCAACAACTCCACCAACAACTCCACCTAGCACAGCACCAGTTGCACCGTTACCTCCTTTACCTAAGTTATTTCCTAAAATGGCACCTATTACAGCTCCACCCGCAGCTCCAATACCAGCTCCTCTTTGTGTTTTATTTGTATTCTTTAATGATTCACAACTTGTGAAAAGTGTTCCTATTGACATTACTACAGCCAATGAAAGTATAGATATTTTTTTCATAATTATATTTTTTAATGTTTATTAGTTTGCTCTTTCAAATTGGTAAATGATATCGATAGCTTTTCCTTCAACATCACCTTTATCAACTAATTGAAACGCATTTTCACCCATATTAGCGATGTTTAAGATATAACCATCTCTTACTTTTTTAGCTTTTTCACCAGCATCTAAAACCTTAAGAACAAATTGTCCGTTTTTATTAATGTACCAAGTGATTGGCGAACTAAAAGCAGCACAATCAGCTCTAGTTAAAGCCATATTACCTTTATTGTTATTAGAGATAAATTTCCATGTACTTCCTATGAAACATTTAGACTCCGCAATTTGAAAAGAATTCACTTTAATATATTGTTGTCCTGGATAAGTTACTGAAGTAATAACCCAGTCTCCTTTTACTGCAATTTGAGCAGCTTTATCTAATTGCGTATTTGCTACTGATGCAGATTTACATGAAAAAAGCACAAGTGCTATTGCTGTTAAAAAAATAATTTTTTTCATTTTTATATCGTTTTATTATTAAACTGATACAAAGATACAACCGCTTTACGCTCTATAAGTTTCAATATTTAGATAATTTGTTGCAAAATTAACAGTTAAGACAATTTGTCACCTCCCATGCGATTGGTATTCTATTTGAAAGAATTGATAACAGATTGTAAAACCCTAATAAATTTAAATATGACAACAGGAAAAATTAATGTTTCGGTAGAAAACATCTTCCCATTAATCAAAAAGTTCCTTTATAGCGATCACGAAATTTTTTTACGTGAATTGATTTCAAACGGGACAGATGCAACTTTAAAATTAAAACACCTTGCTAATATTGGCGAAGCCAAAGTGGAATATGGCAATCCAATTATAGAGGTAAAAATAGACAAAGAAGGTAAAAAACTGCACATCATAGACCAAGGTATTGGTATGACTGCACAGGAAGTTGAAAAGTACATTAATCAACTGGCTTTTTCTGGTGCCGAAGAATTTTTAGAAAAATATAAAGACACGGCTAAAGATTCAGGAATCATTGGTCACTTTGGTCTTGGTTTCTACTCGGCTTTTATGGTCGCTTCAAAGGTGGAGATTATTACTAAGTCATACAAAGACGAACCAGCAGCACACTGGACTTGTGACGGTAGCCCAGAATTCTCTTTAGAACCAGCTGACAAAACTTCACGTGGTACTGAAATCATTTTACATATCGCTGAAGATTCGTTAGAATTCTTAGAAGAGTCTAAAATAAAAGAGTTACTGAATAAGTACAACAAGTTCATGCCTATTCCAATTAAATTTGGAACAAAAACAGAAACACTTCCTAAACCGGAAGATGCTCCTGAAGATTACACTGCTGAAACGGTTGAGGTGGACAATATCATTAATAACCCTAACCCAGCTTGGACAAAACAACCTACAGATTTAGCTGATGAAGATTATAAAACATTCTACCATGAATTGTATCCAATGCAATTTGAGGAGCCTTTATTCCACATTCACTTAAATGTAGATTACCCTTTTAACCTTACTGGTATTTTGTATTTCCCTAAATTAGGTGGTGATTTACAAATCCAAAAAGATAAAATTCAGTTGTACCAAAACCAAGTTTACGTTACAGATAACGTAGAGGGAATTGTACCTGAATTCTTGATGATGCTACGCGGAGTAGTAGATTCTCCAGATATTCCATTAAACGTATCGCGTTCAGGATTACAAGCAGATGGTGCTGTGAAGAAAATTTCGAACTACATCACCCGTAAAGTGGCTGATAAACTGAAATCTTTATTCACTGAAAATCGTGCTGATTTTGAAGCAAAATGGAATGACATTAAGATCGTTCTTGAATACGGAATGTTATCTGAAGATAAATTCTACGAGAAAGCAGGCGCTTTTGTTTTATACCCAACCGTAGACAACAAATACTTCACTCTTGATGAATTAAAAGAAAACCTTAAAGAAAAACAAACCAACAAAGATGGGAAACTTGTTATTCTTTATGCAGGAAATAACGAAGCACAGCACTCTTACATAGAAACGGCTCAAGAAAAAGGATACGAAGTATTGCTACTTGACTCTCCTATCATCTCACACTTGATTCAAAAAATTGAAGGAGACAATAGTGATTTAACTTTTGTACGTGTGGATTCTGACCATATTGATAATTTAATCAAGAAGGATGAAAACACGATTTCAAAATTATCTGAAGAAGAGCAAACAGGTTTAAAAACGGTTCTGGAAACAATCGTTCCTAAACAAACGTATACCGTACAATTAGAAGCGTTAGATAGTCAAGCTGCGCCATTCATTATCACGCAACCAGAATTCATGCGTAGAATGAAAGAAATGAGTCAGTCAGGTGGCGGTGGCGGAATGTTTGGAATGGGTAACATGCCAGAAATGTATAACTTAGTAGTAAATACAAATTCACCATTAGCTTCTACTATTCTAAACACTACGGATAAACCTAGCCAAGAGCACTTAGTAAAACAAGCGCTAGACTTAGCTAAGCTATCTCAAAACTTATTAAAAGGAGAAGCATTAACTGCTTTTGTAAAACGTAGTTTCGAGATGATTAAATAAGCAAAACACAATTTCATCATTTGAAAATGTGAACCGTTAATCCCGAATTTGCTTGGGGTAATAACACAAAACAATAAGCTGTCCAATCGGGCAGCTTTTTTTTTGGAGCAGAACGAATGATTTACATAAGCAAGATCCCTCCTGCTGTTCATTACAATCCGCAACAAAAAAAAGTTGCGGGATTTTCATTGCCATCAGGGCTATCAAAATTCTACTTTTTCTTAATTCACGTATAGATCACAAGCAAAAAAGAATTTCTTTCAGATTAATTTTCTACATTCAATAAAAATTTATTGATAAACAATAAATTTTTAATATATATTTGCAGTATCGTTTAATTTTATTAAAAGCAATTATGAAAAGATTTTCAATAGTTTTTCTTCAGGCAGTTATCGTGCTCATTGGGATTATAGCAGTTGTTATTTTGATTCGGTTTCCATTAATGGAAGGAAGAGCTGCAAACTTAGATTTGTTTAGCATTTACTATGACCCACTTATACTATATGTATATGCAGCATCAATTGCTTTTTTTGTGGCGTTGTATAATGTGTTCAAATTACTTGGAAACATCGGACAAAATAAAATATTCTCAGCAACGGCTGTTAAATCTTTAAAGAACATCAAATTTTGTGCGATTGTTCTTGCTGTATTAATCGTTGGAGCCGGGCTATACATAAAAATATTTCATAGCAAAGAAGACGACCCTGCGGGTTTCCTCGCTTTGTGTTTTGTGACTACATTTATTACAATTGTTGTAGCAACTACTGCAGCAATATTTGAAAGACTCTTACAAAATGCCATCGATATGAAATCTGAGAACGACTTAACTATTTAAGCTATGGCAATAATTGTAAACTTAGACGTAATGATGGCCAAACGAAAGATTTCACTGAATGAACTTTCTGAAAGAGTAGAATTGACATTGTCTAACCTCTCTATTTTAAAAACAGGGAAAGCAAGAGCAATTCGATTTAGCACCTTAGAAGCTATTTGTAAAGTTTTAGAATGCCAACCGGGTGACATACTGGAATATGTTAAAGATGAAAAGTGAATAACAACGCATTAAAATCATATTTACTGTTAATGATAGAACAACTTAGCTGGTGGTTAATTGATTATAGCATATTAGCTATTATAATTTATTTCAAAAGCCACACAAGTAAAGGTTATTTACTAATGCTACAATGAGAAACAAAAAGATACTTGATTATTTAACATCTACTTGCGCTATACTTTGAAATGGGTTCCCTTCAACTGCTCCAAACAAATCGTATAAAAAATTGTTTCGGCGCAGAATGACTTACATTTACAAAAAAACAAAATGAACAAAGGCGGACCAATAATTATCATTGAAGACGACATAGAAGATCAAGAAATTCTGACTGAAGTATTTAACGATCTAGATTGCAAAAACAAAATCATCTTTTTTTCTGATGGAGAAGAAGCTTTAGAATACTTAACAATTACCGATATTGAGCCGTTCATAATTTTCTCTGATATCAATATGCCGAAATTAAGCGGTATGGAATTAAGACAGAAAATTCATGAAAATGAAGATTTAAGATTAAAATCTATTCCGTATTTGTTCTTTACCACTAGTGCAGAACAGCAACATGTCGTGGATGCTTATTCTAAATCAATCCAAGGTTTTTTTGTAAAACCTAGTAGTTATGATGGAATAAAAGAAACCATTAAGACAATTGTAAGCTATTGGGAAAGCTGTGTATCGCCTAATTATATTAAATAACTTCTAAGAGCGCTACTACTAAATTTTGTAGCGTTCTACTTTTAAAATACAGCTTAAGAATTCACTTCGTCATTTGAGAGTCCTCTCCGCCCCATTGATCTAAACTTCTCAAAATAGCTTCTAAAGATTGGCCTCTTGCCGTTAATTTATACTCTACTTTTGGCGGAACCACTGGAAAAACTTTTCTAGAAATAAGTCCGTCCTTTTCTAGCTCCCTTACTGTTTGTGTAAACATTTTATTTGAAATCCCTTCAATTTCATTTTGTAGTAATCCTGAACGTAAAGGGCCTGCAAGAAGATGAAATAAGATTAAAGGTTTCCACTTGGTCCCAATTAAATTCATTGTATAATGAAGCGGACAATTATTAATTTCAACCATAATATTTTATTAGAATACTAACAATCAGCAAAATACACCTTTGCGTAACTATGCTACTTTTGGGTAAGTTATTGTAGTTGTTGCAAATGTAACCTAATTTTGTAATCTAAAATAATATCTTATGACAACAGAAAACAATTATCCAAAAGCCTTTTCACACATTGGAATTACCGTTCCAGATATCAAGAGAGCAGTACAATTCTATTCAGAAGTTATGGGATGGTACATAATTATGGAGCCTTCGATCGTTAAAAAAGAAAAGGAAACAGCCATAGGTCAAATGTGCATAGATGTATTCGGTAATGATTGGGAGACATTTGAAATTGCGCATTTAGCTACTTCAGATGGCATTGGAGTAGAATTATTTTCCTTCCCTCAAGGGATTAAGGAAGCAGTTCCCTTCAACCCTTTTCAAACCGGACTCTTCCATTTTTGTATTCAAGATCCCAATATTGAAGATCTTTTAGAAAAAATTGTGGCTAATGGAGGAAAGCAACGCATGCCTATTCGATCGTATTATCCAAACGACAAACCTTATAAAATGTGCTATGTAGAAGATCCATTCGGAATCGTATTTGAAGTGTACACTCATAGTTACGAGCTAACTTATTCGTCAGGCGCTTATGCTAAATAAAATTACAGTATTGGAAATACCGTAACTACAGACTGTATTTTGGTTCAGAGAAAAAAAACTATCTTTGATATTACACTACAGCCTAACTATGACTTTACACATTGAAACGCCCGCATTATTATTTTCTGCTACTTCATTAATCCTTTTAGCGTATACTAATCGATTTTTGACGATTGCCACGATTGTTCGCAGCTTGAAGAAAACGTATGATGAGAACGAAAATAAAAGCATTTTAATCGAAATAAAAAACCTCAACCTCCGACTAACCTTAATACGTTACATGCAACTTTTTGGCGTTTGTAGCTTATTCCTATCCGTTTTTGCGATGTTGTTGCTTTTCTTTGACTTTCAATTAGGCGGACTCTATTTCTTTGGTTTTAGTTTGCTAAGTCTACTTGTTTCGCTCGCTCTTTCGTTTTGGGAAATCAGTATTTCTGTGAAAGCCTTACAAGTACATTTGAGCGATTTAATGTCATAACATTATTGATATACACATAAAAAAAGAGCTGTACGATTAATTCCTACAGCTCTTTTTTTTAAAGTATCTTATTATTATGGGTTTAAAATACCGCCCTCTTCTTTCTTATCTTTATTTAATAAATTAGGATTCTCTTTTGCTAGTTTGTTCTTAGTAGGAATCTTGTAATTTAGGCTAAAGCCAAATTTTCGCGAATCCATTTTATTACTTATCAGTAACGGAGTTTCATAAGAGTTAAAAGCATTTTGATTTGAATTCAGTACATCATCAGCATAGATAGAAAGGGTAAGTTGATCATTTAAAAACTTTCGAGAAAAGGTTAAATCTAGTGCATTTCTAAACGGCTTAACAGCAATGAAGTAAAAGTAATTCCCTTTTGGAATAATATAATTGTAATTAGCCACAAACTTAATTTTTTCAGGAAGCACAATTTGCGACATTAAGTTAAACATCCAGAATCCTTTAGTATCTACGTTTGGAATTTGATGGTATTGATAACCTGCATAAACATATAAAAAATTCATCGTATCTGGATTAACATTCATTTTCATTGTTTCTGTTAGTCCTTTGGTAAACAACATATACGGTATAGGCATACCTACACTAAAATTATGAATTTTTATTTCGGGAATATTCTCGTTGCTATTGATTACTACATCATTTTCTAAACTTACTCTAGTGATGACCTGGTTTTTAGCTGCACTAATGTTGTAGCTAACAAACGCATAGTCAAAAGCACTTAGCTTCACTTCATAATTATCAAAAATCGTAGGTTGTAAGTTGGGATTACCTGAATAATCAATATTTGGATTTTGGTAATTGGTATTATTTGGATTCAATGCTGAAGTACTAGGAAGCGTAATCTTTTTATTATAATTCACATTAAAATAAATGGACTGATTGAAATTGTACTGCGCGCTTGCATTTGGAAAAAATCGAAATTGCTTAAAAGCCGTTAATTCGGCAGTATCCGTATTACCCGTAATATTATAATCTTCGGCGCGACCCCCAACAATAAAGTTCATTTTATCAAATTTCGATTGCAATTCTAAATAGGATGCTGCTGTTCTTCTTTTATAATCAAGATTTTGCACCCCTTTACTTTGCGCATCAAAAAGTAACTCTTCATACAAACTACCAAAACTTAATTTTCCTTCATCTGAAAATTTAAGTGGCTGCGAATAATCAAATTTAAAATTATACAACTGCTGATTAGAAGCATTTCCTAAGGTCACATTGTTGTTCATCCTTGGACTCAATTCAAAATCGTTATTGTTGCTGTTATAATTGAATTTAAATTCCAGTTTTTTAGCTACATTATCAAACTTCTTTTGGTAAGTCACAACTGCATCTTGACGTATTCCTGTGCTAACTGAGGCATCATTTGTTGAAAATCCAGGACCATTCCCTAAGGTGTAACTGTCATTATTATTTTGAGTGATATCATAATTCAGCAACAAACGATCTTTCCCTATATCAAAAGTCAAAGCTGATTTGATGTAATTATTACGTCCCACACGATCTGCATTAGTTTTGGAAAGTAAAGTTGTGGCATTATTTTCTTCTTTTTCTAACGAAGTCCATATCGCACTTTCTCGATAGTTTTGTCCAACATTTAATTGCCAGCCAAAATATTTATTTTTTGCACTCAATAACAAACTATTGTTTAAACGCCACCTTAGATCACTATAATTAGTAAAACTAGTGCTATTAGTGTACGTTGCGCTCAGATAATTCTTAGCATTTTTATTGGTAATAATATTCAAAATTGCACCACCAGAAGTAGCAGGAAATTCAGCTCCCGGTTGTGTAATGATTTCAATTCTTTCAATAGCATTGGCAGGCATTCCTTCCAAGAAAGCATTTAGTTCATTAGTAGATATATTCAAAGGCCGACCATCCATAAAAACGTCCAGTTGTTTCCCTTGATACATCATACCCGCGATATCTGAAGCAATTAATCCTGGTAGTTTTTTTATACCTTCTAATACAGAGCCGGTGTTCAAGCTAGGCTGGTCAGCAAAATTAAAAATGGTTCTATCTGCTTTTTGCTCTACCGCTTTTTTGGTTTTAATGATAGCTACTTCATTTAATTCGGTTGTTTTTTCAACGGTTTTTTCGGGCGCATTTTGGGCCGAAATAGTATAAATACTTCCTAATAGTAGTAATGCCGCCAGATGTAAATTTTTCATGTTTTTATGTATCAGATAGCCAATAAGTCAATCTTGTTACTTAGTTGTTACAGCTTAGGTACAAAATAAATTGATTCAAACAATAAAACACTCGTTTACTTACAGTTAAGAACCATTTTAGGCAATTATCCAGAAGGATGTTACCACTAAATTAAAAGAATTAGTATAAAAAATTAAGTGCCCCTTTGTTATTCATATCTAAGTCCTATCTTTGCCGGCTTTTTAAATTGAAAAAAATGATTGAAAATAAAGTATTAAAAGGAGTTTTTCTAGTAGGATTTGGCGCAACGAGTTATGGTATGCTTGCTACTTTTGTAAAAATGGCCTATAATGAAGGATACACCACCGCCGAAGTGACTACATCACAGTTTGTTTTAGGAATCTTAGGAATTCTGTTGATTAATTTGTTCCAAAAAACAAAAAATAAAAATACGGCTGTTAAGGCCTCAAGCCGAAATATTTTTCAATTAATGCTGGCAGGAACTTCTCTAGGAATGACTAGTGTTTTTTACTATTTAGCAGTTAAATACATTCCAGTTTCAATAGGGATTGTATTGTTGATGCAAACGGTTTGGATGGGTGTTATTCTAGAAATGATTTTAGAGAAAAAAGTACCTTCTACACAGAAAATAGTTTCAGTTATTATTGTTTTGACAGGAACTGTTCTAGCGACTAATTTAATTCAAAACGAGGTACAATTAGACTGGCACGGTATCATGTGGGGAATGCTTGCAGCGGCTTCATTTACCACAACTATGTTTACGGCTAACCGTGTTGCTACCGAAATCTCGTCGGCGCAACGTAGTTTGTATATGCTTTTAGGTGGTGCCGTGATTGTCTTTGGCTTTTCAATAGCTACACAAACAGCGCCATTTAATTTTGAAATATTTTTAAAATGGGGAATTGTACTTGCCTTATTTGGTACTATAATTCCACCGATGTTGATGAATGCTGGTTTTCCATTAACAGGAATTGGTTTAGGTAGTATAGTTTCAGCTTTAGAACTTCCTGTATCTGTGATGATGGCTTATTTCCTTTTAGGAGAAAATGTAACTACTACGCAATGGTTAGGGATTGTGCTCATTATTTTAGCGATTGTTATAATGAATGTTAAATATAAACGTATTAACACATAAATTGACTGTTTGCATCAAATTAATCTTAAATTCGCTGTACATACACCAAATTTAGAATAATATGAACTTACCATGGCATCTATATTTTATGGCATTCATCTATACCATTGCAGGTTTAAATCATTTTAGAAGTCCGCGTTTATATCAAAAGATTATTCCTGATTATTTTTCGAATCCAAAAATGCTTAATCAGTTAAGTGGTTTTGCTGAAATTCTCTTGGGAGTCACTCTGGCACTACCGCAAACTTCACACTATGCTGCCTGGGGAATAATAGCTTTATTAATAGCCGTATTTCCTACTCATATTTATATGTACCAAAATCCAAAAGCGCGTATGGGCGTTCCTAAATGGGCTTTACTGTTAAGAATGCCACTGCAACTTGTATTGATTTATTGGGCCTATTTGTACACCTAATTTTAAGTAGTTAGTTCACACAGCGAGCAAGAGCACATTTTGATTCATTTCCTAATATATTTATTGCTAACTAGTTAGTAATAAACAAATAAGACCACACTTTATTTCTAGAAATATTTGTTGATCAAATAGTTTGCTTTATAAAAATGACTATTTTTGAAATAAATCGTTGTAGCATGAATGATATTATTTCTTATTTCTCTACTATTCCCTCGTCGCACAGAAGCTTGATTTTAGTAAGCGGGATAACCATTTTTTGGTTAATCGAAAATGCTTTTCCTCTTTTTAATTTTACCTATAAAAAATGGCATCACGCTAGTATTAATATTTTTCTTACGTTAACCACAATTGTGATCAATTTTGTTTTGGCTTTTATATTATTAAAAACGGCCGACTGGACTATTGAGAATGATTTCGGAATACTGCAATGGCTGCCTGAAATTCCTTTATGGAGTTACACACTAATTGGTTTGCTCTTATTGGATTTAATAGGTGCTTATCTGGTACACCTAGTGGAGCACAAAACTAAATTTTTATGGCGCTTTCATTTAATCCATCACACTGACACTTGGATAGACACGACAACTGCTAATAGACATCACCCTGGAGAAAGCATCATCCGATTTGTGTTTACCACTTTAGGAGTTTTGATTGTAGGAAGCCCTATGTGGATGGTCTTCTTGTATCAAACGCTCTCGGTAATTGCCACGCAATTTAATCATGCTAATATCTCGTTACCCAATAAAATAGATACGCTACTGAGTTACTTTATAGTATCACCTAATATGCACAAAGTACACCATCATTATAAACTCCCGTACACGGACAGCAATTATGGAAATATTTTCTCAATTTGGGATCGAATTTTCGGAACCTTTATGGTACTACCTAAAGAAGAAATTATCTATGGTGTAGACACACATATGAAAATAGAAGAGCATAATCAGCTTAAAAATTTATTGAAAATTCCTTTCCAAAAACCGGTAAAAATCGAAAAGAATTAATTGCTATAAAAAAAAATGCCGTTTTGGTAAGAAGTAATTATTATTTTTATTAATATTGGTATCTTATTTAGAATCAATTATATTAATCATTAAAACCTATTTGAATTAATTTTCACGTGATGAAAAAGAGTAACCGCAAAGAACTGAACTGGGAACAAACAGAGAAACTTGTTACATTGGCTTTAGAAGAAAAAAATCCTTTTGAAATTATCAAAAAAGAATTTGGTCTAGCCGAGAAAGAAGTTCTGGAAATCATGAAAAAAAAGATGCCCGCAGAAAAATTTGAGATGTGGAAAAAGAAAGCAGCTGCAAATAAACCCAAACCCAAACCAATCAAAATAGATGATTTTGACGAAGACTTGGATGGTAAATATTACATAAAAAATAAATTAGACTAGTCTACTAAACAAAAAACACTCAATCGCTGGGTGTTTTTTTTTGTTTAAACTTTAAAAAAAGTAGCATTGTATGTAACAATTAAAAGCTTTATCAGTCTAATAACCAAAAATAAATTCCAATGAAAAAAATATTATTTGTATTTTCTATTACCGCAGCGCTTTGGGGTTGTAAATCAACTACGTCAATTACTAGCGCAACTGTTAAACAAGAAGTTCAAGTCGCAATCAATTTAAATGACATCAACGAAGACAAAGTTTTAGTAAATGTTACTGCTCCAAAAATGAGTACTAACGAAGTTAGCTATAGTATTCCTAAAATAGTACCAGGAACATACTCGGTAGATGATTACGGTAAATATATTGAAGATTTTAAAGCTTACGATTCCAAAGGAGCTCTTTTAGTTGTTTCAAAGACGGATGACAATACATGGCTAATAAGAAATGCAAAGAAGTTAGCTAAGGTGAGCTATTTAGTAAACGATACTTTTGATACTGAAGGAACTCATGAAATTTTTTCACCGGCAGGAACAAATATTGATGCTAATACCAATTTCATTTTAAACATGCATGGTTTTGTAGGTTATTTTCAAGATAGTAAAGACTTGCCTTACCAGGTTACAATTACACATCCTGAAACATTATGGGGAGCAACTTCTATGGTAGATTTAGACAATACTGCAACTGTTGATGTTTTTAAAACACCGCGTTATGCTGAGTTAGTAGAAAACCCAATCATGTATTCAAAACCTGATTATACGTCATTCACTGTAGATGGAATGGAAATATTAATTAGCGTTTACTCTCCTACTGGAAAATTTACTGCTGAAAGCATTACTCCAGAAATGAAAACGATGATGACAGCGCAAAAAACATTTTTAGGAAAGACCAATGCAACAAAAAAATACAGCGTATTGCTTTACCTTTCTACTATGAAGGATAATGACGCCAAAGGTTTTGGAGCATTAGAACACCCTACTGCGACTACTGTAGTTTTACCGGAGTTAATGCCAAAAGAAGAGTTAATAAAATCAATGATGGATGTAGTTTCACATGAATTTTTCCATATCGTTACTCCACTTACTATTCACTCTAAAGAAATTCAATACTTTGATTACAATACACCTAAAATGTCCGAACATTTATGGATGTACGAAGGGATTACAGAGTACTTTTCGAACCTATTTCAAATCAATCAGAGTTTAATAACGGAGGAAGATTTTTACTCTCGTCTAACGACTCAGATAGAACGCGCGAATACGATGAATGATACCATGTCATTCACAAAAATGAGTGCTAATGTTTTAACTGAGCCTTATAAAACACAATACATCAATGTATATCAAAAAGGTTCTTTAATTGGAATGTGTTTAGACATTATTATTAGAGAAAAGAGTAACGGAGAAAGAGGTGTTATTGACCTTATGAGAAAATTAGCTGATGAATATGGCGTTACTAAACCATTTAATGATGACGAACTTTTTGCAAAAATAACTGCTCTAACGTATCCAGAAGTAGGTGCATTTTTAAATACGTATGTTGAGGGAACTACACCAATTCCTTACGATACCTATTTTGCCAAAGTAGGTTTGACCAGATCTTTAGAAAAATTCCCTGCTAATGTTTTCCTTAAAGGTAAAACACCGTACATTACTGTTAATCCTCAAACTAAAGAAATAATTGTTATTCCAGAAATTGAATTAAATAATTTCTTTAATGGTTTACAACTTAAAGGAGGAGATATTATTGTAGCTATTAATGAGAAAGCCTATACTTTAGATAACATTTATGACATGATTAGCGAAAGTCAAAACTGGAAAGAGAATGATATGATCTCAGTTAAAATTAAACGTGCTGATAAAGTTCAAACGCTTACAGGTAAAGTGAAGCTTCCATACGAAGAAAAAGAGGTTTTAAAGGCTACCGATGCAACTAAGACCGCACTTAAGGAAGCGTGGTTAAAAGGGTAATCTTTAATAATATTATACTAATCCCAATCTATTTCTAGATTGGGATTTTTTTTATAAAATTACAAGAAATAAGGCCCTTATCTTTCCAACTATTTTCTTTATTTTGCAGCAAAAATTATAACCAATGAAAAAATCAATTATTGCATTCGTTTCACTTGTTCTTTTAGCATCGTGTAACAAAAACGAATCAAAAGCTAACCTGCATATCACAGGAAACATTAAAGGATTAAAAACAGGAACCTTATATATTCAAAGGGTTGTTGATACCGCTTTAGTAGCCATTGACACCATTAAAATTGATGGTAATTCCACTTTTGAAAGTGATATTGATTTAAAATCACCCGAAGTTTTATACTTATTTCTAGATAGAGGAGTGAGTAATTCACTAGATAATAACATTCTATTCTTTGCTGAACCAGGAACCATTACTATTGAAACTTCGCTTGACTCTTATCTTTCAAGTGCTAAAATAACGGGCTCTAAAAACCAAGATTTATTAGAGGAGTACAATAAAATCAATTCTAAATTTAAAGATGAAAACTTAAATTTAATTGAGAAGAAGTTTCATGCCATTAAAAGAAAGAATACACAAGCGATTGACAGCATAAATGCCAAACAAGATTCAAATATCAAAAGAAAATATTTGTATGCTACTAACTTTGCCATTAACCATAAAGATGCAGAAATCGCCCCTTATATTGCCTTATCTGACATTTATGACATCAACATTAAATACTTGGATACAATTCAAAAGTCAATGACTCCAAAAGTCGCTCAGTCCCTATACGGTAAAAAACTTACGGAGTATGTAAATACCATTAAAAGTCAAAAATAAGCAAGTTTAGCGCTACATTTCGAATAAATACAAAAACGTCCCGTTACAGCAACGGGACGTTTTTTTTGGCTATAAATAAAAAAACCACCTAACAAAGTTAGATGGTTTTACGATGAGCCGGCGGAGGGACTCGAACCCACGACCTGCTGATTACAAATCAGCTGCTCTAGCCAACTGAGCTACGCTGGCGTCTCATTTCGGGTGCAAATATACAGATGAATTTTAAATCTGCAAATAAATTTTACAATATTATTTAATTATTTTTCAATGGCTGTTTCCTACTGTAAAATACTGTTTATTCCATAAAAAAACCACCTAACAAAGTTAGGTGGTTTTACAATGAGCCGGCGGAGGGACTCGAACCCACGACCTGCTGATTACAAATCAGCTGCTCTAGCCAACTGAGCTACGCTGGC
>NZ_JBGQOD010000011.1:0-116797 GCF_052113625.1 Flavobacterium sp. W21_SRS_FM3
TCTTGATCTGTCAAAAGCAGCTGTTCTTTACGTCCCTGACTTCCTATATTTAGCCATGCAAATTTAGCTGGCGGTTGTTCCTTCATTTTTAAAATAGATAATTCTATCGCTCTTTTTGTGATAGCCGTATTGATCTCGCCAGTAATCTGACAAATGTGAGCTATAGGAATGTTTTCATGCAATGCATTCTTAATTAATTTATTTAGATTTTCTCTAATCACTCTAAGTTCTTCTGGATTATTAGCGCGTTTCGTTTGTTTTACTAGCACCCCTGGATTATTAGCTTGAGCAGTAACTACATCATGTTCTGAAATAATGCCAATGATTTTTGAATTTGGTGTACCATCAGAAGTAACACATAAATGACCTATATTATGCTGAATCATCAGCAATTGTATTTCGGTGACGGATCTATTTGCAGGAACAGTAATTACTGGTGCTGACATTATTTGCTTAGCAGTGTCTGATGTAGAAAAAAGTCCAGTAGCAATTTTAGAACGCAAATCTTTATCAGTAATAATTCCAATTGGCAAATCATTTTCTTGAATGATAACACTACCTATTTTATTCTTAACCATCATGTTAGCGATAGTTTTCACTGTGTCCTGCTGGGTTGCCACAATTGGTTCGGGCGTATGTGAAATTGGTTTAAAATATTGAATAACATCATCCTCTTCGTTATAAACTACATTTTCTGAAATTAATTTTCCTTTATTGTCTTTGTCGTAAGGATTACGCGTATTAGATGCAAAGCTTTGTAATAAAAAAGTAGAGACATCTGGATTTTGAAATACGTATAGTTTAAAAATTTCAATAGGGATTGCATACAGCAAACTTTCTTCTTGAGCCACTGCATCCATTAAGTAATGATCCTTAGCAAAAAATGGTCGTAATCCTAAGATATCTCCTTCATCACACTTATCGATTAGAATATCTTTATTTTCATGTGAAATAGTTAAACCCACTGCTCCGTCTTTAACTATATAAAAAAAAGAGTGCGGCTGATCATTAGCATTAAAAAGCACTTGACTTTTCTCAAGATACACCACCTGAGATTCTTCAGAAATACTAATCAGTTCAGGGATTGTAAGACTCATAAATGGTGGATGCGATTTTAAAAAATCAGCAATTCGTTCAGCTATTGAATTTTTCATAGACAATTTATTAATAGCTAAAGTTACGTATTATTACCAAGCATTTAGTTTTAGAGAGTTAAACCAAATAATTATATTTTTAAAATAACTAACAATACCACACTTATACACTAATTAAAATAGAGCTTTATCAAAATTTAATAGTTTTATATACATTATTCTCATTAGTATAATTGCTAATTTACTATATTTATGCAAATTTTATATATATGGAGATTTTAGCCTGCCCAAAGTGCCAAGGAACCAACATCATTAAAAGTGGCATTATTAGCAACAAACAAAGGTTTTTATGTAAAAAATGTAATTATTTTTTCACAGTTAATAAAATAGGAAAAAAGATAGATGATTACTACGTAACTAAGGCGCTACAGTTGTACTTAGAAGGACTCAGTTATCGTGAAATTGAACGCATTATCGGGGTTTCACACGTTACTGTAAGCAATTGGGTGAAATCATTTAACATCAAGAAACCTTCGCATGCTAACTATCATCCTACATACAAGATTTTTAATCACTTAGAACTTGTAGAGTATATCAAAAATAAAGATTTACTATCTGGAGCGGGTATGATTATAACCGAACTGGGAGATAAATTTATGCTTATAAAATGGGAGCGTTTCAAAGATTAACTATATTACTTTACAACTATATATATCTTAATTTTTTTTATTAACAAAAAATTAGAATTTGGTACTATTAAAACTAACCGTTTTATTAACCAAACTTTTAATTTATTATGAAAAAAATGTATTTGATTGCGGTAGTCCTACTTCTTTCTTTTAAAAGTTTTTCACAAGGCTCTCCTGACTATGGTGCCGGAATGAAATTCAATTTTAATGAAGATGGTTCAAAGTATTTAAGAGTCCTATCATGGGCGCAAATCTGGGGACAATACAATTCTGATCGCCCTTTGGACGGAAATGGAAATGAACAAGCTGATTTAGATTTCAGCGTAAGAAGAGCTCGTGTATTAATGTATGCGCAAATTAATAAAGACTTTTTGATTGTCACTCACTTTGGACTTAATAGTCTGAATACTGATACAATGAGCCCTACAGGAAAAGGGGACGGATCTCAATTATTTATGCATGATGTCTGGGCACAATACAGCCTTGGGAAAAACAATGCCGTAGGTGGTGGACTGCATTACTGGAATGGTATCTCTCGTTTAAACAATCAAAGTACTTTAAACATCATGACTTTAGACAACCAAAGACAGGCGTGGGCAACATTAGGCTTATCTGACCAATTTGCCAGACATATCGGAGTCTATGCGAAAGGAACTTTGGGAAAATTTCAGTACCGTGTTGCTATGAACGGCGCTTCAACTAACAATTTGCAAGCAACTACAGTACCTACAAATGGAGGCGCAGCGACATATACGGGTAAAAGATTGTTAGGCTCAAAAGAAGCCGGAAGAACATATGCTGGTTACTTTGAATATGGCTTTTTAGATTCTGAAAGTAATTTCTTGCCTTATAAAGTGGGTACTTACTTAGGAACTAAAAAAGTATTTAATATTGGAGCGGGTTTCTTTTCTCATCCCAATGGATCTGTAATTGCAAATGCTACAGGAAATTTAAGCGGAGAAGACGTGACCATCTTAGGACTTGATGCGTTTTATGATGTTCCATTAGGAACGCAAGGTGCAGCATTTACAGCCTATGCATTATATCAAAATTCTGATTATGGGAAAGATTATACGCTGCGAACAACTTACGAAACTGGATCTATGATTCATGGTCACTTAGGTTATGTTATCCCCGGAAAGTCAAAAACTCGTTTCCAGCCTTATATTTCTTATGACGACAGAAAGATAGATGCTTTAAACGATAATGCGTCGCAGTTGGGTATCGGTGCAAATGCGTTTTTCAGCGGACATAATTCAAAACTAACTTTAGAATACCAAACCTTAAAATATGCTGCAAACAAGGCGGTTAATACCGTGACGCTGCAAGCAATGATCTATCTATAACCATTAACCATTTTACTATACTATTATGAGCGATAAACAAGATAAAGCAACAGCTTATTGGAAGGAAAACTTAAGATACCTTTTAATTTTATTAAGCATTTGGTTTGCTGTTTCCTATGGAGCAGGAATCCTTTTCAAACAGGCACTAGATTCTATTAAATTAGGTGGATTTCCACTTGGTTTTTGGTTTGCACAACAAGGTTCAATATATGTATTTGTCATACTGATATTTGTTTATGTTCGATTGATGAACAAATTAGATAAGAAATACGGCTTCGACGAATAATTTTAAAAATAAAAAAATAAAATATTATGGATTTACAAACTTGGACCTATATAATTGTTGGGGTAACATTTGCCCTTTATATTGGAATTGCCATCTGGTCTCGTGCCGGATCTACTAAAGAATTTTATGTTGCTGGTGGAGAAATTTCTCCGTTAGCTAATGGTATGGCTACTGCAGCTGACTGGATGAGTGCCGCATCATTTATATCAATGGCAGGGATCATCTCCTTTGATGGCTATGACGGTGCTGTGTACTTAATGGGCTGGACTGGAGGATATGTGCTACTGGCACTTTTATTAGCCCCTTATCTTAGGAAATTTGGAAAATTTACGGTTCCAGATTTTATTGGAGAGCGTTACTATTCTAATAGCGCTAGAACAGTTGCTATTATTTGTGCACTCGTAGTTTCATTTACCTACGTAGCAGGACAAATGCGTGGTGTAGGATTAGTGTTTTCTAAATTTCTTGAAGTAGATATTAATACTGGTGTTATTATAGGAATGATAATCGTTTTATTTTATGCTACTCTAGGAGGAATGAAAGGGATTACCTATACCCAAGTAGCACAATATTGTGTGTTAATATTTGCTTTCATGGTACCAGCCATTTTTATTTCTATACAAATGACAGGAAACCCAATTCCACAATTAGGAATGGGGGGGACAGTTACAGGAACAGATACTTATTTAATAGATAAATTAAACGGTCTTTCAACAGAACTGGGTTTTGCCGTCTATACCGATGGAACAAAATCAATGATCGATGTTTTTGCTATAACCCTTGCTTTAATGGTGGGTACGGCAGGATTACCACACGTTATTGTTCGTTTCTTTACTGTTAAAAGAGTAAAAGATGCTAGGAAATCAGCTGGATATGCTTTGATTTTAATTGCTATTCTTTATACAACTGCTCCCGCAATTGCCGTTTTTGCTAAAACAAATTTAATTGAAACCGTTAATGGAAAAGAATATTCATCAATGCCAGCTTGGTTTACCAAATGGGAAACTACAGGTTTATTAACATTTGAAGATAAAAACGGAGATGGTAAAATTCAGTATTATAATGACAAGTCTAAAGACGCTGCATTTTTAGCAGCCGAAGAAGCTAAAGGAAATAAAGGAAGTGAGCTGACTATTGATAAAGACATCATGGTATTAGCTAATCCTGAAATTGCCAACTTACCAAACTGGGTTATTGCATTAGTTGCTGCTGGAGCATTAGCTGCTGCCCTATCTACTGCTGCTGGTTTGTTATTAGTAATTTCAGCATCTGTTTCTCATGATATTATTAAAAAAATGATCAACCCAAACATCTCAGAAAAAGGAGAACTATGGGCTGCTCGTGGAGCTGCTGCTGTTGCTGTGGTGATAGCAGGTTATTTTGGGATTAATCCTCCAGGCTTTGTCGCCGCCGTCGTCGCGCTTGCATTTGGTTTAGCGGCTGCTTCATTATTTCCTGCGATTATTCTTGGAATTTTCGACAAAAAAATGAATAAAGAAGGCGCTATCGCCGGAATGGTTACTGGTTTAGTTTTGATGCTTTTTTATATGCTGAAATTCAAATTCGGACTTTTTGATGGTGGTAAAGAGGCTGTTGCCGGTTTAAAAGAAAGCTGGTGGTTCGGAATCTCTCCAGAAGGTTTTGGAACGATTGCGATGATTGTCAACTTTACAGTTGCTTTAACAGTGAAACGTTTTACTCCAGCACCTCCACAAGATGTTCAAGATATTGTAGAACACATTAGAATCCCTTCGGGCGCGGGTGAAGCAACACATTAGAAACCAATAACTTTAATAAATTATTTTAAACTATACAATCTCTACATTTTTTCTGTAGAGATTGTATTATTTAATACCATGAAAAAACGACACGAACAAAAATTAGTTATCCTATCACTACTAATGTTATTAGTATTGAATATTCCATTGTTATTATTGTTTGACAGTTCAGAATCTCTTTTGGGCTTTCCCATTGTATACTTCTATATTTTCTCGGCTTGGTTATTTTCTTTAGCGATCTCTTACTTAATCATAAAAAGATATTATGAGTAGTATTGTGCTTTTACTAATTTTAACAATCTATGTATCAATCTTATTTTACATAGCACATTGGGCGGAAAAAAGGAGTCACACTAAATGGACAAACAATCCTTACATCTATTCTTTATCCTTAGCAGTTTATTGCACGGCTTGGACATACTATGGAAGCATTGGTGTAGCTGCAGATTCAGGCTTAAGTTATTTGACCATCTATTTAGGTCCGATTATTATTATTCCTACTTGGATGATAATTCTTAAAAGAATTATTCGAATTTCCAGAGTGAATAAAATCTCAAGTATTGCTGATTTTATTTCGTTACGCTATGGTAATAGCCGATTCCTAGGAGCATTAGTAACATTAATATGTGTTTTTGGGGTTTTGCCCTACATAGCCTTACAATTGAAATCTATTTCAGACACTTTCAATATTGTAACAAAAACACAATCTAGTGCTAATATTTTTAGTGATACTACAACTTATGTATGCGTAGCACTGGCTTTATTTGCCTCTTATTATGGAACAAGATACGTAGACGCCTCCGAAAAAAGGCGTGGAATTGTTACTGCAGTAGCCATGGAATCTATATTAAAACTAGTCTTCTTTTTGATTATTGGTATTTATGTAACTTACTTTGTTTTTGATGGCTTTGATGATATTTACAGCAAGGCTTCACTATTAGATAGTTTTGACAAAAAAAACACAATAGGTGGATTAAGCGAAGGGATCAATTGGTTTTTTCTTTGCGTTTTATCCATGTTTGCTATTTTTCTGTTACCAAGACAGTTTCATACCGCCATAGTTGAAAATAATAAAGAGTCCCACATACGAACTGCTATTTGGCTTTTTCCATTGTACTTACTGCTTTTCAATATTTTTGTCTATCCAATTGCTTGGGGAGGAAACATCCTTTTTGAAGGGAAGGGTTTTAACGCTGATACCTACTCCTTACTAATTCCGCAATTTTTCAATAATAGTTTCTTAACTGTTATTGTTTTCCTAGGTGGATTTTCGGCAGCAATTTCTATGATCATAGTTTCTTCTATCTCTTTAGCAACGATGCTTAGTAATAATTTACTTATCCCGTATGGATTTGTAGGTTCGCTGGCGGATACTTCACAACAAAAAAACAGTAAACGTATTGTCAACAGCCGAAAAATAGGGATTTTTATGCTAATAATTTTGGCCTATGCCATCTATAGGGGTTTCATTTTAGACTACTCTTTAGTATCTGTTGGCTTGGTGTCATTTGTTGTTATAGCGCAATTAGCTCCATCGTTTTTTGGTGCCTTGTTCTGGAAAAGAGGATCAAAAAAAGGTGCTGTAACAGGAATCATCCTTGGATTTTTAGTTTGCTTATATACCATACTCATTCCTTATGCGGTAGGGGTGACAAAATCTTCAAGTACCTTTATTCAAGAAGGCCCATGGGGAATCCAGATGCTAAAACCATTTGAAATTTTAGGGTTGGATTACTTAGAGCCTATTCAACATGCTTTTTTTTGGAGTTTACTAGTAAACACCATGAGTTACTTAGCCGTTTCGGTTAGTTTTAAAGGAAATTATAGAGAGCGCAATTATGCTGAAATGTTTGTGGATATTGATAAATACATCACTAATCATGAAAATGCCTTTGTATGGAAGGGAGTTGCTTACGTTTCTGACATTCAAAAAGTACTACAGCGTTTTCTAGGAGAAACAAGAACTAAAAGAGCGCTAAACATCTTTAATTTAAAATACAATATTGACAGAAACAATAATACGGCTGATGCGCGTTTTATAAAATTTGCAGAGAATTTATTGACTGGCCATATTGGTACGGCTTCCGCCAAAATTTTAATTTCGAGTGTTATAAAAGAAGATAAAATTAGCTTACCCGAAGTGTTACGAATTTTAGAGGAATCAAAAGAAAATATTATAATTAATAAAAAATTGATTGACACTTCCAATGAGTTAAAAACAATTTCTGAAAAATTAAAAAATGCTAATCAGGAATTGATCAATAAAGACATTCAAAAAGATGAGTTTCTTGATACCGTAACGCATGAATTACGAACACCAATTACGGCAATTCGGGCAGCAAGTGAAATTCTCCACGATGATGATGATATTCCACAAGAATTAAGAAAACAATTTCTAAAAAGTATCATTACAGAATCTGATCGTCTCAACCGTTTGATTGATAAAATTTTGGACTTAGAAAAATTTGAAACCGGCAAACAAAAACTGTACTTGTCAAAAAACAACATTTCAAAAACAATAAATAACACCTTACAATCAGTAAAACAATTATTAACAAACAAGAATATCGAAGTACAGTTTGAACAGGCTTCAAAAGAAATAAAAGCTTTTTATGATGAAGAAAGGATTATTCAAGTGATCCATAATTTAGTTTCAAACGCCATAAAATTTTGTTCGCCAAAAGAGGGTAAGATCACAATCAAGATAAAAGAAAACCATCAAGATATTGAGGTAAGCATACACAACAATGGTAGAGGAATTAAAGTAGAAGAATTTGAACCCATATTTGAAAAGTTTTATCAGTCGAGGGATCAAAATGTAAAAAAACCCATTGGCAGCGGCTTAGGTCTAGCGATATGCAAGCAGATAATCGAACATCATAAAGGAAAAATCTGGGCCGAAAGCACCGAAGGGAATGGAGCAACATTTATTTTTACTTTACCGAATTATAATACTACAGAAAACCAATAGAGATGAAGAAGATTTTAATCGTAGATGATGAGCCTAATATTGTGATGTCGCTGGAATATACTTTTAAGAAAAATAATTTCGAAGTTTTTATCGCGCGTGATGGTCAAGAAGCATTAGACATTTTAGAAAATCAACTTCCAGATGTGATTATTTTAGATGTAATGATGCCAATGGTTGATGGTTTTGCCACATTACAGCAGATAAAAAAAGATGAAAGACTACAAAATTGCAAAGTCATTTTCCTTTCGGCAAAAAATAAAGAAAAGGATGTTGAAAAAGGACTTTCATTAGGAGCAAATTTATATGTGGTCAAGCCTTTTTCGATAAAAAAATTAGTAGAACAAGTACAAGAGTTAATTCAATAATTTAGCACACCTGCATCATGAATTACAATGATTTATATACAGAAAGTATTTGTGAACCCGAGAAATTTTGGGCAGCACAAGCAGACAAAATTGACTGGTATAAAAAACCAGCCATTATTTTGTCTAAAGATAAAAACGGATATCCATTATGGTTTGAAGATGGCGAGCTCAACCTTTGTTATCTAACCATAGACAAACACGTTCAAGATGGTTTTGGTGATCAAGTGGCTTTAATCTATGATTCCCCAGTAACACAAACCATTAAAAAATACACTTTCTCTGAAGTTAAGACAGAGGTGGCAAAACTTGCAGGAGGAATGTTAGCATTAGGTCTCAAAAAGGGCAATACAGCTATTATCTATATGCCCATGATTCCACAAACGGCATTTGCAATGTTAGCTTGCGCTAGAATCGGGGTTACCCATTCGGTAGTTTTTGGAGGATTCGCACCGCATGAATTAGCAATCAGGATCGATGACTGTAAACCTAGAGCAATTATTACGGCCTCTTCAGGAATAGAAGTTGATCGTTTAATTGCCTACAAGCCGCTGGTTGATGAAGCGATTAACTTAGCCGAACACAAACCAAAAAAAGTGATTGTGTACAATAGAAAACTCGGCGCTAGAGTTCCATTTAAAAAATATGATGTTGACTATGACACTTTAGTATATGGCTCTGAGGAAACGCCATGTGTTCCAGTGAATGCTACACATCCATTATATATTTTATATACATCAGGAACAACTGGAAAACCAAAGGGAATCGTTAGAGATACTGGAGGTTATGCTGTGGCTTTGCTGTTTTCGATGACATACATTTATAACGTAAAAGCGGGAGAAACTTTCTGGGCAGCATCAGACATGGGATGGGCTGTAGGACATAGTTACATTCTTTATGGCCCTCTATTAAATAGAAATACCACCGTTATTTTTGAAGGAAAACCAATTAAAACTCCAGATGCAAGTACGTTTTGGAGGGTTATTTCAGAACACCAAGTAGCGACGATGTTTACCGCTCCCACGGCAATTAGAGCTATCAAGAAAGAAGATCCTGATGGAGAATTTATAAAAAAATATGATTTAAGCCACTTAAGAAATCAGTTTCTTGCGGGTGAACGTTGTGACAATGCTACTTTAGCATGGTTTCAAAAACACATACCTATTCCCGTAATTGACCATTGGTGGCAAACAGAATCCGGGTGGCCTATGGTTGCTAATTCTCTAGGAATAGAGAAAATGCCTGTAAAATCAGGATCAGCAACAAAAGCTGTTTGTGGATATGCTATTAAAATTTTCAATGAAAACGGGCAGGAAGTGGGTGCTAATGAAGAAGGCTTAGTGGTTATCAAATTACCGCTTCCACCAGGGAATATGTTAGGAATCTGGGAAAATGAGGAACGTTTTCAAGCAAGTTATTTCAGGAAATTTGATGGTTATTACTTATCGGGTGACGGCGGCTATAAGGATGCTGATGATTATATATTTATTACCGGGCGAGTGGATGATGTGATCAATGTTGCTGGACATCGTTTTTCTACTGCCGAAATGGAAGAGATTGTAGCCTCACATGAACTAATTGCCGAATGTGCAGTGA
Organism: Flavobacterium sp. W21_SRS_FM3; assembly: GCF_052113625.1. Classification (NCBI taxonomy): domain Bacteria; kingdom Pseudomonadati; phylum Bacteroidota; class Flavobacteriia; order Flavobacteriales; family Flavobacteriaceae; genus Flavobacterium; species Flavobacterium sp. W21_SRS_FM3. The sequence continues at coordinate 10,123 of NZ_JBGQOD010000011.1, forward strand.
TCGGTATAAATGACGACTTAAAAGGGCAAATCCCTTTAGCTCTGGTGGTAACAAAATTAAATACGACAATGGAACATTTTCAATTACAACAAGAAATTGAAAATTTAGTACGGCAGCAAATAGGGGCTGTTGCCTCCTTAAAAAATATAGTCATTGTAAAACGATTGCCCAAAACTAGGTCTGGCAAAACGCTCCGGAAATTATTGCGGAGTTTAGCAGATGGCGACGACTATCAAATCCCATCTACTATTGACGATGAAACAATTATTGACGAAATTAATATTGTCTTAAAGAAACATAAAATTGGTTGTTATAAAATTAAATAAAAATTAAAAAATTATGAGCCGTTATAAAATTAACAATTTAGAAGAGTACTTTAAAGAATATAAAAAATCAGTTCGAGAGCCTAAAAAATTCTGGGATAAAATTGCCGCAGAAAACTTTACTTGGTACCAACAGTGGGAAAAAGTAGTCGATTTTAATATGGCCGAAGCCGATATAAAATGGTTTGTTGATGCCAAAGTAAACATTACAAAAAATTGTATTGACAGGCACTTAGCCAAAAAAGGAGATAAAACTGCCATTATTTTTGAACCAAATAATCCAGAGGAAGAAGCCTTACATATTTCTTATAATGAACTACATCAACGGGTAGGTAAAATGGCCAATGTTTTGCGTGAACAGGGTATAAAGAAAGGAGATCGTGTATGTATTTACTTGCCAATGATTCCTGAATTAGCGGTTGCCGTTTTAGCTTGTGCACGAATTGGTGCTATTCATTCGGTTGTCTTTGCTGGGTTTTCATCAGCAGCAGTAGCTACTAGAATAAATGATAGCGATTGCAAACTAGTCATCACTTCTGACGGTGGATACCGTGGCAATAAAACCATTGATTTGAAAGGAATAATCGATGAAGCTTTAACCGACTGTCCTTGTGTCGAAAAAGTTTTGGTTGCCAAAAGAACAAATACTGCCATTAATATGAAAGACGGACGTGACCATTGGTTGCAACCGCTCCTAGATGAAGCATTAGATAATAATGTTGCTGAAATCATGGATGCCGAAGACCCTTTATTTATACTATACACTTCTGGTTCTACCGGAAAACCAAAAGGTATGGTACACACTACAGCTGGATATATGGTTTACACAGCCTATACTTTTAAAAATGTCTTTAATTATGAAGAAAATGATATTTACTGGTGTACTGCTGATATCGGTTGGATTACAGGTCACTCCTATATTCTATACGGTCCGCTGCTAAATGGGGCTACAACCGTGATCTTCGAAGGAGTCCCTTCTTACCCAGATTACAGCCGTTTTTGGGAAATTATCGAAAAACACAAGATCACACAATTTTATACTGCTCCAACTGCAATTCGTGCTTTAGCGAAAGAAAGTTTAGATTACGTCCAAAAATTCCCGTTAAAAACGCTAAAAGTTATTGGGTCTGTAGGAGAACCTATTAATGAAGAGGCATGGCACTGGTACAATGACCATGTAGGTGATAAAAGATGTCCTGTTGTAGATACCTGGTGGCAAACTGAAACAGGTGGAATTATGATTTCGCCTATTCCTTTTGTAACCCCTACAAAGCCAACTTATGCAACTTTACCTTTACCGGGAATACAAGCTGTATTGATGGATGAAAAACGAAATGAAATTGAAGAAAACCAAGTAGTAGGCAGTTTGTGTATCAAATATCCATGGCCGGGAATTGCTAGAACCATCTGGGGAAATCACAAACGATACAAAGAAACATATTTTACCGCCTTTCCAGGTAAATATTTCACTGGGGATGGAGCTTTACGTGATGAAGTAGGGTATTATAGAATCACAGGACGTGTGGATGATGTTGTCATTGTATCGGGGCATAATTTGGGAACGGCACCTATTGAGGATGCGATTAATGAGCATCCCGCTGTGGCAGAAAGCGCCATAGTAGGTTTTCCTCATGACATTAAGGGAAATGCTTTATATGGCTTTGTAATTTTGAAAGAGTCAGGTGAATATCGTGATCGCGATAATCTTAGCAAAGAAATCAATCAACAGATTTCCAACCAAATAGGACCCATAGCCAAATTAGATAAAATACAATTTGTTACCGGTTTACCCAAAACTCGTTCTGGAAAAATTATGCGTAGAATTCTTCGTAAAATAGCTGAAGGTGATTATTCTAACTTTGGAGATACCTCTACATTATTAAATCCTGAGATTGTAGATGAAATTAAAGCAGGACGAATCTAAATCCTATACCATAATTAAACTGCTTCAAATTCTGAAGCAGTTTTTTTACAAAAAAAAGCTGTCTTTTCAGACAGCCTTTTTTATAAATTGGACCTTATTAGTTCTTTACAAACTTCATGAATTGAACTTGATTTTCAGCATCATAGGCTTTCACCAAATAAATTCCTTGTGGTAAATCACTTATATTATACTGTTTGTCTTTAGTTAAATCAGTAGTAAAACTTTTTACTACTTGTCCAACAAAAGAATATATATCCACCTTTACTGCCTCACTATTTAAAGTAAAATAGTTAGAAGCGGGATTTGGATACAAAAAAATAGTCTCGTTATTTTCAAAATTCGCAATCGCTAAATTCGCAACTTTATTACCATAAATTCTGAACTCACCAGGAGGTAAATTAATTGGAGTACTGGCATTAACCACATTGATACTCGTATTGTCCATTAGGTTATACCAAGTTCCAGTATAAGGAAAACCAGTAGGAACATTCTGAGCAGTTACATCAAAATTAGCCAAGATCACAACATCTTTTAATTGTGTTGCTGCTAAATTAGGATTGCTGATTTTTATGTTTTGTTGTAACGAACTTGAACTTGTCATGGTGACGTTACCTGAAAACACGGCTTCGCTAGTTTTTAAACTAATCATTTTTGCCCAGTCCTTATAAATCTTCTCCCTGTTAGTCATTCCTAACCAGTTATTTACCCATTGAGGCTGTGGCTTAGTATCTAGTTTACAATCACCAGACATCGCATCATCTGATGTGTTTACAGTTCCATTATTACAGCTAAATATAGACGTTTCCCATCCTAGTTCACCAAAATGCCAAATCATTTTTGGTCCAGGGACTAGTAAAGAGACAGCACCTATAGCCGACATTCGCGATAAGGCAACATCTAAGTTTTTTACATTATGAGTCGAATTAGCGCTATTTCCATATTGCACGTTTTTATACATTAGGCGCTCTTCATCATGACTTTCGGCATAGCCCACCAATCTATTTGCAGTAAAACCACGACTAGTACTTGTCATACCTGAAATATTAGACGTATATCCCATAGACAGTTCATTATATGGATCAGTCATTTTACCCCACATCATAATTCCTTTACTAATTCCATCTGCATCCCCAGAGACACGATAGTTTGCCCACTGTTGCTCTTCCTGATTAGTACCTAAATGCTCAAAAATAGTATAGTGCGTTGGGTCTAAACTCCATGAATAATCGGCATAGGTTTTTAAAATAGCAACTCTATCTGCCTGAAATTGATTAGTACAATTGTCTTGTCCGCCCGAAATAGCTGCAGGACAATTTTGCGTAAATCCTTTGGTTAAATCCCAGCGAAAACCGTCTATTTTAAATTCTTCGACCCATTGCTTAATCACTCTTTTCACATAATTCTGAGTTCTAGGCAATTGATGATTGAAATCTTCTCCTACGTTGTAACTGTGTTTTGCCTCAGTATTAAAATAAGGGTTTTCAGTAGTAGGAGAACCCCATCCATCATTATCCGGATCGTTCATCCACATGCGTACCATAGGATTTCGACCAAAAGCATGATTTAAAGCAACATCTAGAATTACTGCGATTCCGTTTTGATGACACAAGTCGATAAATTGCTTCAATTTATTAGAAGGCCCATAGAATTTATCTAAAGCCATATGAAATGAAGTATTGTACCCCCAACTTTCATTTCCTTCAAACTCCATAACAGGTAACAACTCAATAGCGTTAATTTTTAAATTTTTGAAATAGTCAATTTTATCAATCAAATCTTGAAAATTGCGGTGAGAATCAAAATCTCTCACGAGAACTTCATAAACCACTAACTTCTCTTTTTCAGGTTTCACAAAATTAGTCGTTGCACTACTCCAAGCATATGGAGTTTGTCCTGTTTGCAATACAGTCACTTCCCTATCTTGTCCTACAGGATATACAGGCATATTAGGATATGTAGTACTAGGAATTCCAGCATCATCAAAAGGAGATAGCACTAATGTAGAATATGGATCGGCTGTCTTTACTAAAGCTGGGGAATTAGCGATAGGCGAAGTTGCCCCCACCCAATACTGGTAACTATAATTTACACCAGAAACTAAGCCCGAAAGTTCTAGCCAAAATTTTCCCGTAGCTGGGTCTTTCTTCATTGCATATGCTGTGGTAGGTTGCCAATTATTGAAACTTCCTGCAACATAGATAAAATCTTTTAAAGGTGCATCGAGTACCAAAGTCGCTTTAGTAACATCTGAATTATTATAATTGATACCGTCCAGTAAACCTGCTGGCATCGCAGCACTACCTGCACCAGGATTTACAATAACTGTGAATTTTTTAACGATAGTAGTGGCAGCTTGTGTTACCTCTAATTCATAATTTTGATTAGAAGATAAATTTAAATGATTAAAACTATAATTTGCAGTAGCAGAATTAGTATTTATACTTACCCCATTCGACTTTAGGTTGTAACTTGCATTCCCACCCGTATTGTTTGCTGCAATTGTAAAATTAGCTCCAGAAGCAACTATCGTAGCACTATTTTCTACTGGTGAAGTTAAGCTTACTTGAAAAGCTCCCACATTAAAAAAAGTATCAGCAGTTTGCATATTTCCAGCATCATTCCTTAAAACAACACATATCTCAGTAATAGAGCTTGTAGTTGGAACTCCAAAATAAGTGTATAAATCAGGCGTTAAATCTAATTTATAGGAAGTTCCAGAAACGAACGTTAATGCAGGCTGTGTAGTATTGTTTCCCCAAGTCCCTTTAACATTTTGCCATCTTGTCCCGTTTACTGTCAATCCAATATGTGCATATATCGTACCCGTATACGTAGCTAGTGGAGTCCCAGTTTTATTGAAATTAAGAGTTACAACTCCATTTGCAATTGCTGGTGAAGGAGTACTAGTAAATTGAGCAAAAGTTAAAGAGGAGATTAAAAAAAGTGATACTAAAAGTAAAAATTTCTTCATGGTTTTTTGGTTTTAATAAAAAAGGCTACCATAAAGATAGCCTTTTCTAAAGATTAAAAACATATTATTGTTTCACCATAGTATAAGTGTATTTTCTTGGATTACTCAAGTCTAATGTGATTAAGTAAGTTCCTGCAGTTGTACCAATATTTGTACCACCAGCTTCTAGTGTTCCATCAGCACCTGTATCTCCAAAGTTGTAATCCCAATTATTATTAGCTCTAAATTTCATTCCATTATCAGGAGCTGCTTGCGTAGTCAATTTAACTATAGCACTCCATTTTTTAGTCACTTTATCATAAGTCATTGGAGTATCAGTATCCCATCCTCCAGGAGTTCCATTACCAACTACTCCCCAAACTTGTTTAGTAGCTTTGTAGGTTAATTTCTCAGTATCTACTTCCATTTTGTAATACCCTGCTGTTGGAATTTTTATATCCCCACCTTTTGGATCTAAAGTACCAGCTGTTGCTCCAGCACCAAATTCACCTTTCCATTCAGGAAAACTAGTGAATTTAAACGCCGCAGCTGCATCATTGAAATATATATATCCTTCAAAATCTACTTTTCCATATCCTGACGCAGCAAGTGTTGGAGAAGAAGCTGGATCCCAATCTTTAGGATAACCAGACGCGACTGCATAACCACCAGGAACCCATAATTTTGGACTTTCAGTAGTGTAAGGAGTTACAACGATTCCAATAACATTTGAAAACATTTCAGTAGCACCCACAGTTGCTTTAATCCTAACTTCCATTTCAGCAGGAGCGAAAGGAACTGCTTTTAAAGTAAGCGCAGCACCATTCATAGCCTCTACAGTCACTGCAACTTGGTTAGAAGATGGCAAAGCACTTCCTATAACTTGAGCCGTTTTAAACTCATTCCCTTTTTTATCCATCTGTACAACATAGTTTACTTGTACATCACCACCAAAATTAGCAGAAGTCCAAGTAAAACGATCTGCTTGAGAAGTCGCTTTTTCTGGTGTTAAAACATAAGCTGCACCTGACGTTGGAGCCGTTAAAACTGGTGCATCTACACCTTCTACTACGGGTCTGTCTTGAACATCTTCAACGCTGCATGACAAAGCAACTACTGCAAATAAAGCAAGTATTGATTTAGTTATATTTTTCATTTTTATAAATTTATTAAATTATTAGTATCCAGGATTTTGTTGTAATTTTTGATTTGATGCCAATGCATTTGCAGGAATAGGAAATATATTTCTAAAAGTTTGAGTTGGTGATCCACCAGCAGCACCACCTTTAAATGGCCATAAGTAAGCACCGCCTGTAAATTTGCCAAAACGAACTAAATCAGTTCTTCTATGTCCTTCCCAGTGCAACTCTCTAGCTCTTTCGTCTAAAACAAAGTCTAAATTAATGTCTCCTTGGTTTACTGTTGTCGCTTTAGCTCTTGTTCTCAACGCATTCACATAAGTTGCAGCATTAGCAATAGTAGCACCAGCAGCACCTCTAACAGCACATTCAGCATACATTAAATAGGCATCTGCTAAACGGAAAATAGGGAAGTCTGAATCAGAAAAATCTCCTGATTTGTCAGAACCTTGCACTCCATTTACTGTGACATTTCTAAATTTTTGAATAGCATATCCGTCAGTAAAATTGCTAATATCTTTAATCTCTTTCGTCTGACCATCTGTGTAAAATTGACCACGGGTATCCGTAGTATTAGCAGAAAATTTATCGACAAAAGCAGAAGTTGTACGAATTCCTCCCCAACCTCCGTTGATTCCAAATTCCGCAACTTTCATACTTCCTCCAACAGGTGCATGGGTTAAGAATGTAGTACCACCATAAGTCTGTGTACGAAGACCATCAAATCCTATTGTAAAAATAAATTCGTTTTGAGCACCATTTTTGTCATTGTCAGCTAAAAACAATTGATTGTAGTTCGTATGCAATTTGTAAGGAGAGGCGATAACTTTATTAATTAAAGGTACTGCTTCAGCATAATGATCAGTTCCAATGTATACTTTAGCATTCATATACAATTTAGCTTGTAACATCCAAGCAGCCACTTGATCCACACGGTATGCTTCATTTGATTTTGGCGCTTTTAAAAGCGGAGCAACTGCTGTTAATTCTTCATCTATGAATTTATACAAATCAGCTCTTGAGGCATAATCTGGATAATAAAACGTAGTAGGTGAATCTTCTGTTACTAATGAACCACCTCCAAAAGTATCTACTAAATGCCAGTAGGTAATTGCTCTTAAGAAACGAGCTTCAGCTCTGTAAACTGCAATTTCTGCTTTTAAAGCTGCATCTACTCCCCTAGCCGTCAATTTTTCATCAGTAGTCTGACGTAAGAACTCATTACAATTTACAATTTGGAAAGAGAAACGAGCAAAAGTAGCATTGATAAAGCTATCTGATGTAGACCATGACTGAGTATGGAAATCTTTAATAGTTCCATCATTCCATCCTATTACCGCTTCATCAGTAGTCAGTTCTTGCATCATCCAATACCCTCTTATATACTGGCTTGTCCCCTCATCAATACCCGAAATATCTGGTTTTCCTGCAGGACCTTGCTGTCCCGAGGTTGCAAAGCCCGCATATAATTTAGCCAAGTTTTGTTTATAGGAAGCTGGAGTACTAAAAAATTCTTCGCCAGCAACAGAATCTCCATTATCTGGTGATTGGTTCAATTCATTTGTACATGATGGAAATGTAAGCACCAACATAAACATAGAAACTCCCAATAGTTGTTTATATATATTTTTCATTTTCAAGTTATTTTTTTTTTAAAAATTAACGTTTAACCCTAACGTAAATGTAATTGGTCTTGGGTATAGATTATTATCAATTCCTCCAGAGATTTCTGGATCTAATCCGTCATACTTAGTTATAACCAGAACGTTTTGAGCGGCTAAGGTTAACTTCACTAAAGAAGTACTATTTTCTTTTTGATCAAATGTATAACCAACACTTACGTTATCCAAACGGATAAAAGAAGCATCTTGAACATAATAATCTGAGTGTAATTGAAAATCATTAGATTGTTTAAAACCAGTTTCTAGTAGATTAGCTACACCATTATTTAAATCAGTATTTCTTGTTAACACATTATTAGCAACTCCTTTATTAGAATCTACGTTGTTGTAATTATAATTACCCCATGAACCTCTCCAGTTCATTCCCATATCCCAATTTTTGTACGTTACACTTGTATTGAAAGCATAAAACACATCTGAAGCAGGCTTGTGGAAACGGTATTTATCATCTTGATTCACTAAACCGTCTTTATTTCTATCGATAAAAACACCTTCTAATGGTTTGCCATCTGCACCATACGCTTGCTCGTAAACAAAAAATGAACTAGGAGAATAACCTACTTGATGATTTTGAATAGTATTTCCTGTACCTCCAGATATACTTCCAGTATCTATACCTGGTGTATTGTCTTGAGTTGTTGTTAACTTTGTGATTTTTGAATCTTGAAATGTAACATTCCCACCAATTACCCATTGGAAATTATCATTTCGTACAGGTATAACCTCAGCAGCAATCTCAAGTCCTTTATTATCAATCGTACCAATGTTGTAATTGTCTTGATTAGAGAAACCAAAGAAAGAAGGGTTGTAGGTGAATAATAACAAATCCTTAGTAATTCTTTGATAAGCATCTACGCTACCAGAAATTCTGTTGTTAAATAATCCGAAATCAATTCCGACATTTGAAGTCGTCGTTTGCTCCCATTTCAAATTGCTGTTATAAGGCTCTGGTCTATAAGTAGTGTAAAAAGTATCCCCTATTTGATATTGAGCAGCATTATTAGATGCTAAATATAAAGGAATAGACGGATAAGAATTACCTATGTTTTGTTGACCCGTAATACCCCATCCTCCTCTTAATTTTAATGTAGAAATGCTATTTACATTTTTTAAGAAGTTTTCCTCATTTAATTTCCAACCTAAAGCTACAGCTGGGAAGTTTGACCAACGGTAGTCTTCAGTAAATCTAGACGTACCATCTCTTCTATAAGAAAGCGTCAGTAAATACTTATCTGCAACAGTTAAGTTAGTTCTTGCAAAGAAAGATTGTAGATTAATACGTGTTGGTGTAAATAACTCCTCTGTAGTTTTATCATTTTGAAAATTGTAAGCAGATTTGTTTTTAGACTCTTTAAAATCTTGGTAAGTATAACCACCCGTTACATCAATTTGTGTATCTATCGCATCAACTAATTTATTATAGTTTAAATACAAATCCATCAATTTATTGTCACGTGACTCTAAATTTCTATAGGTATTGTTATATCCAGAACCCGCTAAACCGTCACGGAAGTCAGCTTCAGTATTTCCATAACCTGTTCCAGTCATTTGATCGTAACCTAAATTTGCTACTGCTTTCAGCTCTGGCAAGAAGTGCATTTTATAGTCTACTTGAACGTTTCCAATACTTCTGTAAAAGCTACCGTAATTGTTTTGTTGCTCTATTAATGATAGCGGATTCACACCTGCTAATTGGTTATTTTCTGTTGGAGTTGTTTTCCATTGAAAATAAGTACCGTCAGCATTTCTTACTGACTGAGAAGGGTCAAAACTAACCGCTCCACCAATTGCTCCATTATTACTATAGTTACTTTTGATAACTGATGTATTACTATTTAATTCAACTTTCAAATGTTTATCTAAGAAGTTTCCTGTTACGTTAGCTCCAAGAGAAGTTCTTTGTAAATTATCTCTTTTTAAAACACCATTTAAATTAGCATATCCAACTGAGGCTCTATAAACCACATTATCAGTTCCACCACTTAATGAAATATTGTGATCTGTACCAATAGCTGTTCTATAGATTTCATCTTGCCAATCTGTATCTGCAGTACCTACTAACGCTTGCTGAGCTGCGTTTCCGTTTGCGGCAACAAATTCTTTAAATTGAGCACTTGATAACGCATCTACTTTTTTAGTAATTTCAGATACTTGAAGATTCCCATTATAAGTTACTTGTAAGTCTCCTGATTTACCTTTCTTAGTAGTAATAATGATTACCCCATTAGAAGCACGTGATCCATAAATAGCCGTTGCAGAAGCATCTTTTAAAATCGAAATAGATTCAATATTATTTTGATTAATAGTAACCAATGGATTTCTTCCACCTTCTACACCACCATTTGCAACAGGTACACCATCTATTACATATAAAGGATCATTACTTGCTGATAACGAAGATCCACTTCTAATTCTAATAACTGGATCCACACCTGGCGAACCACCACCATTAATAATTTGTAAACCAGCTACTTTACCTTGAATCATTTGATCTGCAGATGTTACTGGTCCTTTGTTAAAGTCTTTAGTCCCTAATACAGTTACAGCTCCTGTTGCATCTTTTTTCTTAACAGTACCGTAACCCACTTGGATTACAACCTCTTTAAGTTGATTTTGATCTTCTTCTAAAGAAACCGTTAAAGATTTTTGAGCAACATAACTTACAACTGTATTTTTGTATCCAATAAAAGAAAAGACAACTTGGTCTCCTTTTTTTACATTAGACAGCTGAAACTTACCATCAAAATCTGTTGAAACGCCATTTATGGCACCTTGCACATTTACATTTACTCCTGGTATTGGCTGTCCTGATGTTTTATCAAGTACCGTTCCATTAAGAGTATTCTGAGCCAGAATACTTAAAGGCAGTAGTAGTAATAAAAATAACAACTTTTTATAAATTGTTTTCATACTTTTTGTTTAAATTAATTTGTTTTTTTTGAATTTTACTCTTACTTCGAATGTTAAATTTATGTAAATTTTAACGTGCTCGACAAAGACACTTCTATATTAGTTTACGAAAACGTAATAGTGTTGAAAACTTTCTCAAATAGCCAAATATTTAATGGGAAAATTGCCATTAACGAAAACAAATTCTATCTTTATTACGAAAATAATTTTTATCAGATTTATAATTATGAAAAGGAAAGTGACGCTTAAACAAATTGCCAAAGAATTGGATGTTTCTATCTCTACGGTTTCAAAATCACTTAGAAATAGTTTAGAAATTGGTGAAGAAACTCGTTTAAAAGTTCAAGCTTTTGCGAAATTTTATAATTATAAACCCAACAATATTGCTCTTAGTCTTAAGAACCGTAAAACCAAAACTATAGGAATAATAATTCCTGAAATTGTTCACCATTTTTTCTCTACTGTCATAAATGGAATTGAACAAGTAGCTAACGAAAACGGTTATAGCGTTATCATTTGCCTATCAGATGATTCTTTTGACAAAGAAGTTAGAAATATGGAAATGTTAGCCAATGGTAGTATCGACGGCTTTATTATGTCTCTATCTAAAGAAACGCAGCTAAAAGGGGATTTCCATCACATCACTGAGGTTATCAATCAAGGAATGCCAGTAGTTATGTTTGATCGAGTAACTAATGACATTCTATGCGATAAAGTTATTATTGATGATAAATCAGCGGCTTATGAAGCGGTGCAAAGTTTGATTGACAAAGGCAAGAAAAAAATAGCCTTAGTAACTACAGTGGATTATGTAAGCGTAGGAAAACTTAGGACAGACGGTTATACTAAAGCTCTTCTTGACAATGGCCTACCCTTTAATGAAAACCTAATTATCAAAATTGAAGATGTAGACACTTGTGAAATAATTATTGGCAAACTACTAGAAGACAAAGCTATTGATGCTGTATTTGCAGTTAACGAACTCTTTGCTGTAACTAGTATTAAAGCTGCAAATAGGATTGGGCTAAATGTACCTGAAGATTTGGCCGTTATTGCTTTTACCGATGGAATTATTTCAAAATTTTCTACTCCAACGATTACTACGGTAAGTCAAAGTGGAATCAAAATGGGAAATAAAGCAGCCAAAATGTTAATTGACCGTTTAGAACTTGAAGATGAGGAGGAAGAAAACTATAAAACAGAAGTTATTGAAACCCACTTGATTCAAAGAGAGTCTACTAATTAAGATAATTCGCTATAATATTCATTACTACAACCTTGTAGTAAAAAATGTTCGCTTTTATTTGACTATAAAAAACAAAAGTTTAAAATAAATTTTTACTTTTACCCCACTCAAAGCTTTTACTTTTACTTCGAAAAATAAGTTAAGTTTTGATAAGCATAGCGCTTATCGTATTAATATATAAATTACGATAATGGAAAAGCGTAAATTAAGTTTTTGGGAAATCTGGAACATGAGTTTTGGATTCCTAGGAATACAGATGGGTTTTGCCCTTCAAAATGCGAATGCCAGTAGAATTCTTCAAATTTTTGGTGCTGATGTCCATGAACTTTCTTGGTTTTGGATCATTGCTCCGTTAATGGGTCTTATAGTACAACCGATAATCGGTCATTACAGTGACAAGACTTGGGGGAAATTTGGACGAAGAAAACCTTTCTTTTTAGTAGGAGCATTATTAGCCTCGATAGGTTTAATATTAATGCCACAAGCCGAAATTTTTATTGCACTTTTACCCGCTCTTTGGGTTGGTGCCGGAATGTTAATGATCATGGATGCTTCATTCAATATTGCCATGGAACCTTTCCGTGCATTAGTAGGTGATAATCTTAGAACTGATCAAAGAACACTTGGTTTTAGTGTACAAACTGCCTTAATTGGCTTTGGTGCAGTTATCGGATCTTGGCTTCCTTATGTATTAACCAATTGGTTTGGTGTTTCCAATAGAGATGAAAATGGCGGAATCCCTTTACATTTGATCTTATCATTTGTAATTGGTGCAGTTATTTTAATTGGATCTATTCTCGTTACCATTTTTACTACCAAAGAATATTCTCCAGAAGAATTAGCACAGTTTGAAGATGAGCAAGCACATCACGAGACTGTAGCTGTTGAAAAAGAATCAAGCTTATTCGATATTTTTGAGGACTTTAGAAAAATGCCCACAACAATGAGACAGTTGAGTTGGGTTCAATTTTTCTCTTGGTTTGGACTTTTTGGAATGTGGGTTTTTACCACTCCAGCCATAGCTCATCATATTTACGGCTTACCGATAAATGACAGTAAAAGTGAGGCGTATCAAAATGCAGGAGACTGGGTAGGTGTACTATTTGGAATTTACAATCTTGTATCTGCTTTTTATGCCTTTGCATTACCTTACATCGCTAAGAAAATAGGAAGAAAACTAACACACTCTATCTCTTTAACTATTGGAGGACTAGGATTGATATCAATGTACTTCATGCCTAACGAAGATTGGTTAATCTTATCTATGGTAGGTGTTGGTATTGCATGGGCAAGTATCTTATCAATGCCTTACGCCATTCTAGCAGGATCAATATCGCCATTAAAAATGGGAGTATACATGGGGATTTTTAATTTCTTCATTGTTATTCCACAAATTATCAATGCTTTGATTGGGGGTCCATTAGTAAAATACCTGTATCAAGATGATGCCATATTTGCTTTAGTAACTAGCGGGGTAAGTTTTCTTATCGCAGCTGTACTTGTTGTTAAAGTAAAAGACGTTGATGATGTCGTAAAACGATAATTAATACAAACTTAAACTGATTTTTAAGTAAATATAGAGGCGCTCTAATTTACATATTCCAATAAAATTAATACCCAATATGCGTAAAAAAGCATTTATATTCGACCTTGACGGAGTTATAGTAGACACTGCTAAATACCATTATTTAGCTTGGCAAAAAATCGCTCAAGCACTAAACATTGATTTCACATTAGAACACAATGAATTACTAAAAGGAGTAAGCCGAGTGCGTTCTCTAGATATCATTTTAGAATTAGGCAAGGTTGAAGCTTCCCAAGAAGACAAAGACAAATGGTTAATTCAAAAAAATGAAGAATACTTATCCTATTTGGTAGATATGGATCAAAGCGAAATTCTGCCTGGTGTCATGCCTGTGCTAGAATTTCTAAAAGAAAATAAGCAACCTATTGCTTTAGGGTCAGCAAGTAAAAATGCACGTCCTATTTTAGAAAAAACAGGAATCATTCATTATTTTGATGCTATTGTAGATGGAAATGATGTTAGTAACGCAAAACCAGATCCAGAAGTTTTCTTAATTGCTGCTAAATTATTACAAGTAGCCCCAGAAAATGCTATTGTATTTGAAGATTCAGTAGCAGGTGTGCAAGCAGCAAATATTGGCAAAATGCTAAGTATCGGAATTGGTGAAGAAAAAACACTACACGAAGCTAACTATATTTTTGACGACTTTACACACATAGAAACAAGTTTTATCGCAGATTTGATAAATAGATAATAAAGAAAAAGAGTAAAGAGAAGTGCTGTTTGATTAAACAGTATTTAAACTTAAACTTTTAAATAAAAATAAAAAAATGAACCAAGATTATATAAAGCCAGACAATTGGTCCATCATAGAAGAAGGATTTGATGTAGAGAGAGTAAAGTCATCTGAAAGTCTTTTCAGTATTGGTAACGGAGCAATGGGACAACGTGCTAATTTTGAAGAAACATATACTGGAGAAACGTTTCAAGGAAGTTATATTGCTGGAATCTACTATCCTGACAAAACTAAAGTGGGCTGGTGGAAAAACGGCTATCCTGAGTATTTTGCAAAAGTATTGAATGCACCTAACTGGATTGGAATTGACATCGAGATCAACGATGAACGTTTTGATTTAAATAACTGTGCAGAGGTAAAAGACTTCCGTCGTGAATTGAATATGAAAGAAGGTTGGTACAGCCGCTCTTTTGAAGCAAAATTAAAAAACGGGACAGATATAGCTGTTAATGTTGTTCGTTTTCTTGCCTTAGACTTAGATGAAGTAGGAGTTATTAATTATGAAATTACTCCTTTAAATAAAGATGCTAAAATAGTTTACAAGCCATATATTGACGCTGGGGTAACTAACGAAGATGCAAACTGGGACGAAAAATTCTGGGAACCACTTGAGGTAAAGCACACCACAAATGAAGCATTTGTAACGGCACAAACTTTTAAAACACATTTTAAAGTGACTACTTTCATGCAAAGTAGCATTTTAGAAAATGGAAGAAACTTAAACCTATCACCTACAAATTTCGACACTACTACTGATAGAATTCAAAGTAGTTATGCAGTGATTGTGGCACAAGGACAAAAATCATCTATTCAGAAAATTGGTGGATATACAGTTTCTTTAAATCATGACAATACACTAGCTGCCGCTGAAAAAGCAATTCAGGCTGCCTTAGCAAAAGGATACGACCAATTATTGGAAGACCAAATTGCGGCTTGGGCAAAAATCTGGGAAATGTCAGACATTACAATCGATGGTGATGTTAAAGCACAGCAAGGAATCCGATTTAATATTTTTCAATTAAATCAAACTTATTTAGGTAAAGACAGTAGATTAAACATTGGACCAAAAGGATTTACAGGTGAGAAATACGGTGGATCTACTTACTGGGATACTGAAGCATACTGTATTCCATTTTACATGGCTACTAAAGACCAACAAGTCGCTAGAAATCTATTAACGTACCGTTACAATCAATTAGACAAAGCGATTGAAAATGCTGAGAAAAACCTTGGTTTTACTAATGGCGCTGCTTTGTACCCAATGGTGACCATGAATGGCGAAGAATGCCATAATGAATGGGAAATCACTCATGAAGAAATTCATAGAAATGGAGCTATTGCTTTTGCCATCTTTAACTACTATCGTTTTACAGGAGATTATTCTTATATCCCAGAAAAAGGATTAGAGGTTTTGATTGCAATTGCTCGTTTCTGGCATCAAAGAGCTTCTTTTTCAAACAACAAGAAACAGTACGTAATATTGGGAGTTACAGGACCTAATGAATATGAAAACAACGTAAACAATAATTTTTACACGAATTACATTGCTAAATGGTGTATCGATTATGCTTACGAACAAATTCAAAAAGTATCTTTAGAATACCCATCTGATCACAAACGCATTATCGAAAAAGTAACACTTGGAGAAGCAGAACTTCTTGAGTGGAAAAAAGTAGCAGATAATATGTATTTCCCTAAATCAGAAGAATTAGGAATCTATCTGCAACAAGACAGTTTCTTAGACAAAGACTTAGTTCCTGTTAAAGACTTAGATAAATCACAACGTCCTATTAACCAAAAATGGTCTTGGGACAGAGTATTGCGTTCACCCTATATCAAACAAGCCGATGTATTGCAGTGTTTCTATTTCTTCGAAGATCATTTTACAAAAGAGGAATTAAAACGCAATTTTGAATTTTACGAATCATTTACAGTTCATGAAAGTTCGCTTTCACCATGTGTACATTCTATCCAGGCAGCATTGTTAGATAAAATGGACATGGCTTATACTTTTTATTTAAGAACATCTCGTTTAGACCTTGATGATTATAATAAAGAGGTAGAAGAAGGATGTCACATCACGTCTATGGCTGGAACTTGGATGAGTATCGTAGAAGGTTTTGGAGGCATGCGCGTTAAAGACGACGCATTGCATTTCTCTCCCAAAATTCCTAAAGAATGGAGCGGATATTCTTTCAAAATTAACTTTAGAAATCAAATCTTGAGAGTAATTGTCAGTCAAAACGAAACTCAATTCACACTAGAAGGCTCTAATGATCTGACTGTTTATCTAAACGGAAAAGCAGTTGTCGTTGAAGCCACAAACTTGACAACAAGCTAGTACAGTTTAAATAATAAATTAATAATAAGGCATTAAGTTACATTAAGAAATAAAAACTCCTTAATTATCTTAATGTCTTATTTGTTTAAAATAGTAGGAACTAATTAATACACGTATATGAAAAACATAAAATTCTTATTGCTTCTTATCACCTCCACCCTATTTGCCCAAATTGATAAAGTAGAGCCCCCTTTCTGGTATGCGGGAATGCATAACCCGGAGGTACAAATCATGTTTTATGGTAAGAACATAGCACAGTATCAAGTAGAAGTTAGCAATAGTGTTGCTATCAAGGATATTCAAAAAACAGAAAATCCTAATTATCTTTTTGTCACCATTAATACTATTAACAGCCCTGCTACTGAACTTACTTTTTCATTTAAGAAAAATAAAAAAACAGCTTTTACCCAAAAATATGTACTAAATCAAAGAAGGGAAAAATCAGCACAACGCAAAGGTTTTGATGCTTCGGATGTGATGTACCTTATTATGCCAGATCGTTTTGCTAATGGTAATCCAAAAAATGACAGCACTAACGATACACAGGAAAAAGCCAATAGAACTTTGCCTGGAGGTAGACATGGAGGCGATATTCAAGGAATTATCAATAATCTAGATTATATCTCCTCATTAGGAGCGACAACTGTATGGAGCACGCCTTTATGTGAAGATAATGACAAAGCCTATTCTTACCATACCTACGCACAATCTGATGTTTATAAAATTGATCCTCGCTATGGAACAAATGAAGATTATAAAAAATTAGCAACTGAACTCCATAAAAAAGACATGAAGCTAGTGATGGATTATGTCACAAATCACTGGGGAATTGAGCACTGGATGATGAAAGATTTACCTACAAAAGATTGGGTACATCAATTTCGAAATTTTACACAAACAAATCATAAGAGATCAACTATTAGCGATACGAATGCATCTAAAATGGATACTGAAATATGTCTTGATGGCTGGTTTGTATCCTCGATGCCTGATTTAAACCAATCTAATGCTTTAGTTTTAAACTATTTGAAACAAAATGCAATTTGGTGGATCGAATATGCTGATTTAGATGGTTTCAGAGTTGATACCTACAATTATGCTGATCCTAAAGGGGTAACCGCTTGGACAAAAGCAGTTACTGATGAATATCCTAATTTCAATATTGTAGGAGAGATCTGGATGCACGATCAAGCTCAAATGGCTTACTGGCAAAAAGACAGTAAAGTAGGTGCGATTCAAAACTTTAACTCGCAGCTACCTAGTGTTATGGATTTCACATTACATGATGCCATTGGAACTATCTTTAATGAAAATGAGGGTACCTGGGATAAGGGAATGGTTCAGGTTTATGACAACTTTTCAAATGATTTCTTGTATCCAAACACAGATAATATTTTGATATTTGCTGAAAATCATGATACTAATCGCATCAACCAAGTCTATAAAAACGATTTCAAAAAATACCAGATGACTATGGCTCTGATTGCCACAGTTAGAGGAATTCCTCAATTGTATTATGGAAGCGAAATAGGAATGGCTGGAGACAAAGACAAAGGTGATGCCGATATACGTCAAGATTTCCCGGGGGGCTGGAAAGGAGATGTGAAAAATGCATTCACCGCTGCTGGAAGGACCGAAACTCAAAACCAATACTATAATTTCACCTCAAAATTATTCAATTGGAGAAAAACAAATGAAGCCGTTCACTTTGGGAAAATGACACATTACATCCCAGAAAACAATGTATACGTTTATTTTCGATACACTGAAAATAAAACGGTGATGGTCATCATCAACGATAATAGTAAAAGTCAAGTTGTAAAAACCAATCGTTTTCAAGAGAACATTAAAGACTTCAAAACTGGAAAAGAGGTATTATCAAACACTACTTTAGATCTAGTTAATGACATTTCAATTGCAGGAAAATCAGTAATGATTTTAGAATTAGCCAAATAATTAGAAGCTTTTTCCCGCTATCACCTTTATCTCTTCACTGCGTTGCGAGGATATCGGTTCTATCGGGGCTAAAAAAAATACCATGAATAAATCCATTTTTAGATTTCTGTTTCTATTAGTAATAACGAATGTTTCTTTTGCGCAAAATGCCACTAGAAAATTTGAGAACTATGCTGTGAATACTAATTCGTTAGAAATTACGACTTCAGACGGAAAATACTTTATTGTACCCTATTCTGATAAAATCATAGAAACCACTTTTATTCCAAATTCAGAAACCAACAAACCTCGTGCAAAGTCGCATGCGGTTGTACTTGCACCTGAACAAAGCATTTCGAAATTAAAAGAAACCTCAACCCAACTGCTATTCTCAACAAAGGGAATTGCGGTTAGCGTGAATAAATCGCCTTTTAAAATCAGTTATTTCTATAAAACAAAAGAACTGTTATCGGAGAAAAATGGCTATGTTAAAAAAGACAGTACTGAGGTTTTAGATTTTAATCTAGATAAAACAGAAACATTATATGGCGCGGGCGAACGCGTTTTAGGAATGAACCGTCGCGGGAATCGCTTGCAGTTGTACAATAGAGCACAATATGGTTATGAAACTCATGCTGAATTGATGAATTTCACCATGCCACTAGTAATGTCGTCAAAGATTTATGCCGTACACTTTGACAATGCAGCTATCGGATATTTAGACTTAGACAGTAAAAAAGACAATACTTTAGCCTATGAAACCATTTCTGGGCGCAAAACATATCAAGTGATTGCAGCAGATTCTTGGATTGACTTAATTAATAGTTATACTAATCTTACTGGTAAGCAGCCTTTGCCGCCACGTTGGGCATTTGGAAATTTTGCTAGTCGTTTTGGTTATCATTCGCAGGCAGAAACCGAGGCTACAATCCAAAAATTTAGAGCCGAAAAAATTCCTGTAGACGCTATTATTTTAGATTTATACTGGTTTGGGAAAACCGTTCAAGGCACCATGGGTAACCTTGAGTGGGATAAAGACAATTTTCCAGATCCAGGTACTATGATTTCAAATCTGGATAAAGAAGGAGTTAAAACCATTTTAATTACAGAACCTTTTATTCTTACTACTTCCAGCAAATCGCAAGAAGCTGTTGCTAAAAAAATCTTAGCAACTGATGCCTCTGGAAAACCATTTACTTATGACTTTTATTTTGGAAATACGGGAATCATCGACATCTTTAAACCAGAAGGCAAACAGTGGTTCTGGAACATTTATAAAGACTTAATCAACAAAGGTGTTGGCGGTTTGTGGGGAGATCTAGGCGAGCCTGAAGTTTTCCCTTCGCAAGCAATTACCGCTGCAGGTAAGGCAGATGAAGTTCATAATATTTATGGTCACAATTGGGCTAAATTAGTTCAAGAAGGTTACAAAAAAGATTTTCCTAGTCAAAGACCATTCATACTTATGCGCGCTGGTTACTCTGGCTCGCAACGTTTTGGTATGATTCCGTGGTCAGGAGATGTGAGCAGATCTTGGGGCGGTTTACAAGCGCAAACTGAAATTGCATTGCAAATGGGGATGCAAGGAATGGCTTATATGCACTCTGACTTAGGAGGTTTTGCCGGAGCCAACTTAGATAATGAGTTATACAGCCGCTGGTTGCAATACGGGGTATTCCAACCCATATTTCGTCCTCATGCTCAAGAAGATGTTCCTTCAGAACCCATCTTTAGAGATGAAAAAACCAAAGAGCTTGCTAAAAAAGCAATTGAACTACGTTATCAAATGCTTCCGTACAATTACACTCTCGCTTTTGAAAACAACCAAAAAGGAACACCCTTGATGCGTCCATTACTTTTTGAAGAACCACAAGACACCGCTATTCAAAAGGTAAATGAAACTTATTTGTGGGGAAATGATTTCCTAGTTACACCAATTACAAAAGCTGGTCTTGCTGAAAAAACAATCTATTTCCCAAAGAGCAATAACTGGTTTGACTTTTACAACAATAAAGAATACAAAGCGGGTAGTACAGCAAGTATTGCATTAGTTGAGAATCATATTCCGTTTTTTGTACGAGGAGGGGTCTTTATCCCTATGGCCGAATTAGTACAAACTACAAGAGATTATAGCAGCGAGAAAATAAACTTGCATTATTACTTAGATAACGCTGTGAAATATAGCAACGGTAAAATGTATCAAGACGATGGTGTGAATCCTAATGCTTTTGAGAAAGGCCAATATGAAATCCTAAATTTCGACGGAAAAAATAAAAAAAACTGTTTAATTATCAGGTTTAGTGCTACAATTGGAACAGAATATACTGCAATAGATAGAACGATTCAGTTGCACATTCACAACAGCAGTAAGCAACCAAAGAAAATAAAAGTCAACGGAAAATCAGTTCCTTTTACTTGGAACGAAAAAGAAAATCAGCTTACGCTGCCTGTAACATGGGAAAAGAGCACTTCTAAAAAAATAAAAATTCAATTCTAATAATATGAAAAAATACACCCTCCTTTTGCTACTTGCTACACTAAGCATTTTTGTTAGTTGCTCCAGTACCAAATCAAACACTGCAACTAATAAAACAACTAACACACCCTTTGTATGGGAAGCAGCTAGTGTTTATTTTTTAATGACTGACCGCTTCAACAACGGTGATACGTCTAATGATTTCAACTATAATAGAAATAAAACTACCGGAAAACTGCGTGGTTTTAAAGGTGGAGATATCAAAGGAATTTCAAAAAAAATAGATGAAGGATACTTTGATAAATTAGGAATTAATGCCATATGGTTCACGCCTATTGTAGAGCAAATTCACGATGGTGTTGATGAAGGAACTGGTTACAGCTATGGTTTTCACGGGTATTGGGCCAGAGATTGGACGGCTTTAGATCCTAACTTTGGAACAAAAGAAGATTTGGCTAAATTAGTTCAAAAAGCACATGCTCACGGAATAAGAATCATCCTTGACGGTGTGATTAACCACACAGGACCAGTTACTGCTGAAGACTCTGTTTGGCCTTCTGACTGGGTTAGAACAGAACCACAATGTGACTACCAAACGTATGAGACAACAACGGCTTGTACATTAGTAAAAAACCTTCCAGACGTAAAAACAGAAAGTAATCAAGAAGTTACTCTTCCTGCTTTTTTAATCGAAAAATGGAAAGCTGAAGGGCGCTACGAAAAAGAAGTGGCTTCTCTTGATGCCTTTTTTAAAAGAACGGGTTATGCTAGAACGCCAAAAAACTATATCATTAAATGGTTGACCGACTATATTATAGATTACGGAATCGACGGCTATAGAGCAGATACGGTTAAACACACAAATGAAAGTGTTTGGGCGGATTTTAAAACACAATGCGACTACGCTTTTGCCACATGGAAGAAAAACAATCCAACAAAGGTATTAGACAACAACCCTTTTTATACCATAGCCGAAGTGTACAATTATAACATTAGTGCTGGTAAGTATTTTGATTTTGGAGATAAAAAAGTCAATTATTACGATAATGGCTTTAGCAATATGATCAATTTTGAATTCAAATGGGATGCTCAAAAGGACTATGAATTTATCTTCTCTAAGTATTCTAAAATTTTAAATAATGAATTAAAAGGTCATAGCGTTTTAAACTATTTATCTTCTCATGATGATGGTGGCCCTTTTGATGCTGCCAGAACCAAAAATAAAGAGACTGCTACAAAGCTATTACTTTCACCTGGTCTTGCACAAGTTTATTATGGTGATGAATCAGCACGCTCTCTTGTAGTAGAAGGAACTGAAGGGGACGCAACTTTACGTTCACTGATGAACTGGGAAGACATTGAATCCAATCCTGACACTCAAAAAGCGCTTTTGCACTGGCAAAAACTAGGGCAATTTAGAAAAAACCACCCGTCAATTGGCGCAGGAATCCATCAAGAAATAACAGCACAACCGTATACTTTTTCTCGAATTTTTTCTAAAGGAGATTATACAGACCAAGTGGTTGTGGCACTGGATTTGCCAATAGGGAAAAAAGAACTTTCAGTGGCACCTATTTTTGCTGACGGCACAAAATTAAAAGATGCGTATTCTGGAAAAGAAACTACAGTGGTAAATGGCAAAGTAAGCCTTGATACTGCATTTGATATCGTATTATTAGAAAAATAAGGTTGTAAATAAAGTACGAAAAGCACAAACCACATTCGGTTTGTGCTTTTTTATTTTAACTACCTTTGTAAAAAATCAATTCCATGTTAAAAATTGGTCATCGAGGAGCGAGAGGTCATGAACCAGAGAATACCCTCATAGGATTCAAGAAAGCCATCGATCTACATGTTGACCGAATTGAGTTGGACGTTCACTTAAGTGCTGATGGAGAAATAATGGTTATTCATGATGAAACGGTAGATAGAACTACCAACGCCAAGGGATTGGTTAGTGAATTTTCGCTTCCAGAACTAAAACGATTTCTCATTAACAAAGAACATCATATACCAACTTTGACCGAAGTTTTAAACTTAATTGATCATAAATGTGATATCAATATAGAGTTAAAAAGCTTTGAAACGGCTGATAAAGTAGTGGATTTAATTGAAAAATTTGTTTCAGAAAAAAAATGGAATTACAATCAGTTTGTAGTTTCAAGTTTCGATTGGAATGCTTTGCAACAAGTGGCTTTATCAAATTCAAAAATTCCCATTGGTGTTCTGACTGAAACAGATGTTGACTTGGCTTTGGCTTTCGCCAAATTTATTCAGGCAAAATCTATTCATCCTTATTATCATTTAGTTAGCAAAGGAAATGTTAGCAAAATGCAGCAAGAAGGATTTCAAGTATTTCCTTGGACGGTGAATGAAATTGAAGACATTAAAAAAATAAAAACCTATAACGTAAACGGAATTATCTCTGATTTTCCCGATAGAATATAATTTTGCATAAGCAAAACAATACAAGCAATGAATCAAGATTTTGATATTATAATAGTAGGCGGTGGAGCAGCTGGATTTTTTACAGCCATTAATGTTGTAGAAAAAAACCCAAAACTAAAAGTTGCCATTTTAGAACGTGGTGCCGATGTACTTCAAAAAGTACGGATTTCTGGTGGCGGAAGATGCAACGTTACGCATGCGTGTTTTGAACCTAACGAATTAGTCAAGTTTTATCCTCGTGGAGAGAAAGAATTGCGCGGCCCTTTCCATCAATTTTGTTCTGGAGATACTATTGAATGGTTTGAAAAACACGGAGTAGAATTAAAAATTGAAGACGATGGAAGAATGTTTCCAGTATCTAACTCCTCACAATCTATAATTGACTGTTTCCTGCAAGCAACACAAAAATTAGGAATAAAAATCTTGACAGGACAAAGTGTACAATCTATTTTTAAAAAAGAAAATGCTTGGAAAATAGAAACACAAAACGAGAACTACATAGCCGAAAAATTAATATTAGCAACTGGTAGCAATCCCAAGATTTGGGAAATGTTACAAACCTATGGTCACGCCATTGTAAATCCGGTCCCTTCCCTATTCACCTTTAATATCAAAGACACAAGAATTAAAGAATTACCGGGTGTGGCAACATTAGCCACTGTAAAAGTAAAAGATACTAAACTAGAGTCTACAGGACCTTTATTGATTACACACTGGGGCATGAGTGGTCCTGCAGTTTTAAAACTATCGGCTTGGGGTGCGCGAATACTACATGATAAAAACTATCAATTTACCATTTTTGTGAATTGGCTAAATGATGTTGACACAACTGACGCGGAGAAAAAACTAAAAGATTTGAAGCAAGAACATGCTAAAAAAGCAGTTTCTAAAAAATCGCCTTTTGATTTTCCTAACCGTTTATGGGAAAGTTTAGTACTAGCTTCAGGAATTGAAACGGAAACCAAATGGGCTGATTTATCTAAATTACAGTTGCAAAACTTATCCAATCAATTGACAAATGGCACGTTCCAAGTCAATGGAAAAAGCACTTTTAAAGAAGAGTTTGTAACGGCAGGAGGAATAGATTTGAAAGAAATTAATTTTAAAACCATGGAAAGTAAACTGCATGAAAATCTATACTTTGCAGGAGAAATTGTAAATATTGACGCAATCACTGGTGGATTTAATTTTCAGAACGCTTGGACAAGTGGGTTTATAGTAGCCAATGCTATTTCATAATCACCATTAGAGATATAATTAACAAGAATTTACCGCTTTTGTAAGTTTTCCTTAAGACTATTATAATAACTTTACTTTCAACTAATTAGACCAGTATGAAAGTAAAACTACTCAGTGCATTTCTCTTTTTCGCTTACCAATTTAGTTTCTCCCAAACCGTAAAAGGTAAAACAATCTACAATAATTACGCTGTCCAAAATGTAGAGATCATCAACGCGACAACAAAAATGATTACAGTTTCTAAAGAAAATGGCGACTTTGAAATTGTTGCAAAAAACAATGATATTCTTGTATTTATATCAAAAGAGCACCAAGTAAAAAAACTGATACTCAATTCAAAATTATTTACAAATAACGAATTAATAGTTGAGCTAATATTAAAAGCCGAAGAGTTAAGCGAAGTGGTTATAACAAATATGCCTTCTATCAAATTAAGTTCAGATGCGAAATACGAGCAAAGTAAACTGGATACATATGCCATAGAAAATGCGGCCAATGCTCTTAAAGTAGGTGGTGTTTATATGGGCGGAATTGAGAACGGAATGGATTTTATGAGAATCGGAAAAATGATTGGAAGTTTATTTATAAAAGATAAGAAACCTTCAAAAAAAGCAGAATCAACAATGCCATTTATAGACTTTGTAAAATCAAGTTGTGATGAAAGGTATTTTCTAAAAACACTAAACTTAAAAGTAGACGAAATAGATTTGTTTCTGGAATTTTGTGATGCTGATCCTCGTTCAAAAAAAATTGCTGAAACACAAAATATTTTAAGTGTAATGGATTTTTTATTCGAAAAAAATAATGCCTTTAAAAAACTATAGGGTGTAGAAAAACAAAAACATTTCTCTACACCCTATAAATAAAGTTTAATAGTAACGGAATCCTTTAATCCTCAGCTATAATACTCAATACAAAGCTTTTTGAAAATATTGATTTTATCTTTAGCCTCGCTTATCTATTCAACCACCAAATACTACCATTCAAAACCATCGCAAAACTCACCCAAGCCAAATAAGGCAACAATAAATAACTTGCGATTTTATTAATTTTAGAAAACTGGGTATAAGTTTCAAATATCATCAACCATAAAAGTACAATCTCGATCCCCGCTAACATAGGATTATGTAAACCAAAAAATAAGTAGGACCAAAGGGCGTTTAATCCTAACTGAATCGCAAAAACGATCAATGCCTTCTTTACTAATTCTTTTTCAAACTCAATACGATCCCATACCAGTCCTGCAGCAATCCCCATCATGATATACAGCATACTCCAAACTGGAGCAAAAATCCAATTCGGTGGATTAAAACTAGGTTTTTCTAGTGTAGGATACCATGTGGTAATCGCTGCTTTTGTTACGATACCAGAGAAATAACCTATAGCAAGACATGTAACAACAACTGCTAATATTTTAGTAATCTTATTCATATTTTATTTTGTTTGAGGACTCAAAATTAATCAAAAACGGAGAGTATTTCAATAAATAAACCAATTGATGTGTGCGCCAAAAAAAGTATCTTTGCCAAAATTTTACAATTCATGTTAACAGCAAACGATTTTATCCCTACAACTTATTCTCAAGATATAGAAAGTGGTGAATACCAGTGGAGCGCACCTAGTAATATAGCCCTAGTAAAATACTGGGGAAAAAAAGAGAATCAAATCCCTGCCAATCCATCGGTGAGTTTTACGTTGAATAATTGTAAAACAATTACAAAATTGGTTTTCGCCAAAAAAAATCTTTCGACTTCGCTCAACACTGATTCAGATGATTTTTCTTTTGATTTGCTTTTTGAAGGCCAACCAAAAGAAGACTTCAAACCGAAAATTCAAAAATTCTTGGAAAGAATTGAAGCCTATCTTCCGTTTTTAAAAAGATATCACTTTACGATAGATACACAAAATACTTTTCCGCATAGTTCAGGAATTGCTTCATCAGCATCTGGAATGGCAGCGCTTGCGATGAACTTCATGAGTTTAGAAAAAGCATTAAACCCAACAATGACAGACGACTATTTTTATCAAAAAGCGTCTTTCTTGGCAAGATTAGGTTCAGGAAGTGCTTGTCGTAGTGTAAAAGGACAAGTAGTTGTTTGGGGAAAACAAAAAAATATAAAAGGTAGTTCTGACTTATTTGGAATAGAATTTCCAAATGCTATTCACGCTAATTTCAAGAATTATCAAGACACTATTTTATTAGTAGATAAAGGCGAAAAACAAGTCTCCAGCACGGTAGGTCATGACCTGATGCATAACCATCCGTATGCTCAAAGGCGTTTTGAACAAGCTCATGAAAACTTAGATCAATTAATATCCATTTTTGAAAATGGTGATGTAAATGAATTTATAAAGGTTGTAGAAAGTGAAGCCTTAACTTTACACGCGATGATGATGACTTCGATGCCGTATTTTATACTAATGAAACCGAACACATTACAGATTATTAATGCCATTTGGAAATTTAGAAATGAAACTAAAATTCCCGTTTGCTTCACCCTTGATGCAGGTGCAAATGTGCATGTTCTATATCCCGAAAACGTTAGCGAAAAAGTTTTGCAATTTATTAAGGACGAATTAGTTGGCTATTGTCAAAATGGGCAGTACATTTGTGACCAAATTGGAAATGGGGCTTTATTGAATTAGTCCGTTTTTTTGTTTATCTTTATTTTTTTAAAGTGTTGAAATAATGGATATTCAATCAGAAAAACTAGAAATTATAAAATTGTTGTTAGCCACTAATGACGAAACGATAATTGAATCAATAAAAAACATTTTCGAAATAAAAGAAAATGCTGTTTGGAACAAATTATCAACAGAGCAGCAGGAAAAAATTGACCTTAAAATTCTCGAAGAGAATCGCGGAGATCAAGTAGATTTATAAAAAGAACACGATATAATTACCAACCCCAAATTGATAATTCTCAATTGATTATGAAAGGACCTTTATTTTACTCAAAAATATTACTCTTTGGAGAATACGGAATTATACGTGACTCTAAAGGTTTATCAATCCCTTATAATTTTTATAACGGCGCTTTAAAAAGAGACGAGAACCCTTCAGCAGAAGCCATTGCTTCTAATGCTAGTTTGAATCGTTTTGCGAGCTACCTTGATACTTTACAAACAGATCAACCCGATCTAGTTTCATTTGACTTAGCTACATTAAAACAAGATATTGAAACAGGTATGTATTTTGACTCAAGTATTCCTCAGGGATATGGAGTAGGAAGTAGTGGCGCATTAGTTGCTGCTATTTATGATAAATACGCTCAGAACAAAATTACTGTTCTTGAAAATTTAACGAGAGAGAAGTTATTAGAATTAAAGACTATTTTTTCACAAATGGAAAGTTTTTTCCACGGAAAAAGTTCTGGATTAGATCCTTTAAATAGTTATTTGAGTATACCGATTCTTATTAATTCAAAAGACAATATTGAAGCAACGGGAATCCCAAATCAAAGTTTTGATGGCAAAGGAGCTGTTTTCTTATTGGATTCAGGAATTGTAGGTGAAACAGCACCAATGGTAAATATATTCATGGAAAACTTGAAAGACAAAGGATTCCGTACCATGTTAAAAAATCAATTTGTAAAATATACAGATGCTTGTGTTGAAAATTTCCTAGGTGGCGATATGAAATCATTGTTTACCAATACTAAAAAATTATCCACAGTGGTTTTAAGTCATTTTAAACCCATGATTCCAGAACAATTTCATGCTATTTGGCAAAAAGGAATTGACACTAACGACTACTATTTAAAATTATGCGGATCGGGAGGCGGTGGTTACATCTTAGGTTTTACTGAAGATTTAGAACGCGCTAAAGCATCGTTAAAAGATTATAAGTTAGAAGTTGTTTACCAATTTTAAAAGAACATAAAACATATATTTAAAGCTTAAGATTCTTTGTGATTTTAAGCTTTCTTATTTTAGAAAAGTATGGCATTAAGCAGAAAGCATAAGCTTTTATTCATGAAAGTAGTTAGTTTATTCTCAGTAGTACGAGGGTATAATATTCCTATCATAATACTAGCACAATACCTTTCGGCAATATTTATTCTTGCACCTGAGAAAAGAGCAATTACTATTTTACTCGATTTAAATCTGTTCTTGCTTGTCTTTGCTTCTGCCATTACCATTGCCTCTGGTTATATCATTAATAATTTTTATGATAGCCAAAAGGATTTAATAAACCGACCTAATAAATCCATGTTAGATCGATTAGTAAGTCAATCAACAAAGCTTAAAGTATATTTTACTTTAAATTTTTTAGCAGCCTTATTAGCACTTTTTGCTTCTTGGCAAGCTTTTCTGTTTTTTTCAGCCTATATATTTTTAATCTGGTTCTACTCTCATAAAATTAAGAAATATCCCGTTGTAGGTAATTTGACCGCAGCTATCATGGCGGTAGTGCCGTTTTTTGCAATACTCCTACATTACTACAATAACATTAGTTTTGAAGAAATTGAAAATTATAAAGGGCATTTTGCGGTGATTTTTGCACATGCTTGTTTCTTATTCTTATTGTTACTGATCAGGGAAATGATTAAGGATTTAGAAAATCTCAAAGGGGATTTGGCTAATGGTTATCAAACAATCCCAATTCGTTTTGGCGAAAATGTCTCTAAAAAGATTATAACAGCACTAACCCTTTTTACCCTTTTTCCAGTGTATGTCTTAGTAGACATCTATGATGTAGGTTATATGGACATCTACTTTTATTGCTGCTTTATTATTCTAATTTTCTTTTTACTGTATTTATGGAAATCAAATAAAAAGGAACAGTATCTACTACTGCACAATGTTTTAAAATTCCTGATTGTTGCGGGTGTTTTTTGTATTGTTTTAATTAACCCAACAGTATTGTGGAACGGTAAAAAACTACTGCTACTGATTTAAAATATCACTCTTTAAAATTACTATTTTTATCGCATGGATAGCCCTGATTGTAACGGTATCCTTTTACTTTTTTCTTTAAAAAGTAAAAGATAAAGTGGAAAGCAGGAAATAGCTCCTTAAAAAAACCAACTTCACATACATAATATCACTATAGGTTAACGTTTTAGCATTTTAATTAGTAGTTATTGATTGCCAATTATATAAATAGTATCTTTGCGCAAATTATTGATTATTATGAATAACAAGGAAGGCAATAATAAGAGTGGTGGCGGGAGAGCAAATAGCTCACGACCACATTCAAATAAGCCAAAACCTGCCATGCAGAAGCGCGCTCAAGGGCCAAAAAAAGTGAAGGTAAATACTAAAGTTGCCGATGTTGCTACTGATAAAGTAGAGAAGAAACCTAATCAAGCGCCAAAGAGACCTAAGGTTAAAGACGAAATTCGTTTGAATAAATATATTGCAAATTCTGGTGCTTGCTCGCGTCGTGATGCAGATATCTATATTCAATCAGGGACCGTAAAAGTAAACGGTATTCCAGTAACCGAAATGGGTTATATGGTAAAACCAGGAGATGTTGTAAACTTTGACGGTGCAACTTTGACACCAGAAAAAAAAGTCTACATTTTATTAAACAAGCCGAAGAACTTTACGACTGCATTTGACGAAGGTCAGGAATTTCGTAATGTTTTAGAATTAGTAAAAGGTTCGACTACAGCCAAAATTGGTGCTGTAGGAAGAATGGATAAAAATACGACTGGATTATTGTTGTTTACTAATGATACTGACATGATTCGTAAATTTACTTTACCTACAAACAAATCATCAAAGATATACCACGTTTCACTAGATAAAAACTTGAAATTTGAAGATTTAGAAAAAATCAACAAAGGACTTGTTCTTGACGGACACCGCGTTTATGTTGAAGACATTAGTTATATTGAAGGAGAAGCTAAGAGCGAAATAGGGTTGAAATTAAGATCAGCTAATGTGAAGGTTGTTCGTTCTATATTTGAGCATTTTAGCTATGATGTATTGAGAATTGACCGTGTATCTTTTGCAGGTTTGACTAAGAAAAACTTACCAAGAGGAAACTGGAGATTACTTACAGAGCAGGAAATTATCAATTTAAAGAACGTATAAAACGACTTTAAAAATAAAAGAGAGTAAAAAATCCTTTTCATTCGTGAATAGGATTTTTTTTTACCCCTAATTCAAAACCATGACACCAGAAAAATTACAATCAATCGCTTTTAAATGGATCGAAAGCTTTAACAACAAAGAACTAGAAAAATTACTAGCGCTGTACGATAATGATGCCGTACATTACAGCCCCAAATTAAAAACCGCAAAACCAGATACTGATGGTTATGTAACAGGAAAAGAGGCTTTGCGCCAATGGTGGGAAACTGCTTTTGAAACAATTCCTAGTTTACAATACAAACTGACATCCCTAACCGCTAATAGCGACCGAGTATTCATGGAATACTTACGAACTGTGGACAACCAAAGTGATATACTAGTGGCTGAGGTTTTAGATATTAGAGAAGAAAAGATTGTTGCCTCTAGAGTTTATCATGGTTAAAATAGTACTTCTGTATCAAATTTTATTTTAGCTTTACGTAATCTTAAGTAAAGCAAAATGAAAAAATCGACTGTAGTTTTTAGTACAATAATAGTAGCCGTTCTCCTGATGAACTGCAAATCAGCTGACAAGAAAATAGATTTCTCTCAGATTACTAAAAATTATTTTGATGATAAAAATGCCCTCGATCCATTAAGCGCTACACAAAGTGGACAAAATCAGTACAATGACCAACTGCAGTTTGAGATGACCGATGGTTTTAGAAAATCGCAATTGGCTTTTTTTAATAAGTACGAATCAACATTAGACTCCGTTGATGAGCAAGATTTATCAGCAGAAGAAAAGAACAGTTATGAGATTATAAAATGGGAAGTTAGTGTTGGGAAAAAACTATTAGATCAACCAACTAACCTGATGCCTATTCACCAATTTTGGGGAACACACTTAACCATGGGGCAGTACGCTGGAGGAACAAGTGGTCAACCGTTTAAGACAGAAAAGGATTATACCAATTTCTTAAAAAGATTAGACTTATACAGTGTTTGGATTGATTCGGCTATGGTTTATATGAGAAAAGGTATAAGCAAAGGAGCTGTTTTACCAAAATCTTTAACAGAAAAAGTGATTCCGCAGTTTGCAGAAATGGCAACGCCAAATATTGAAGACAATCTATTTTATTCGGCAATCAAAATAATGCCAGCAGATTTTTCGGATGCTATTAAAAGTGATTTAAAAGCAAAATATACTGCTACAATCAATGACAAGCTGATACCACAATATAGAAAAATGGCTGATTTCCTAAAAAACGAATATTTACCTGCTTCTAGAGCAACAAGTGGAATAGGGAGTTTGTCATTTGGAAAAGAATTATATGCAGCTTATGTACGGCAATGGACAACTACTGAAATGACTCCAGAAGAAATTCACGAACTAGGACTTAAAGAAGTAGCGCGCATCAATGCCGAAATGGAAAAAGTAAAAAATCAAGTGGGTTTTAAAGGAACTCTTATAGAATTTTTTGGTTATGTGAGAAACAAACCTGAGCTGAAGCCATTCAAAAAGCCAGAAGAAGTGATCGCTAATTTCAATAGAATTTACAGTGTTATAAAACCAAATGTAGATAAGTTATTCTCCTTACAACCTAAAACAAAATTTGAAATTAGAAGAACAGAAGCGTTTAGAGAAAAAACCGCCAGCGCGGAATACAGCCAGGGAACAGCTGATGGAACTCGTCCCGGTATTTTTTATGTTCCTATTCCAGATGTAAAAGAATACAACATGTACGGTGATGAAGATTTGTTTTTACACGAAGCTATTCCCGGACACCACTTCCAAATTTCACTACAACAAGAAAATGAAAGTCTGCCAGATTTTAGAAAATTCAATTGGTTTGGTGCTTATGGTGAGGGTTGGGCTTTGTACACGGAGAGTCTAGGAAAAGAATTAGGGCTGTATCAAGATCCTTATCAGTATTTTGGAATGTTAGGAAACGAAATGCATAGAGCGGTTAGATTAGTGGTAGATACAGGATTACATAGTAAAGGATGGACTAGAGAACAGGCCATCAAATATTCTTTAGAAAATGAGGCCGAAAGTGAAGCAAGCATCACTACTGAAATAGAACGCTATATGGCTATTCCAGGCCAAGCTTTGTCCTATAAAATTGGCCAACTTAAAATCATGGAACTTCGCAAAAGAGCACAATCCAAAATGGGAAGTAACTTTGACATCAAAAAATTTCATGAAAAAATCTTGGAATCTGGAGTAATGCCGTTAGCTTTACTAGAAAAGAAAATCGATACGTGGATTAATGAACCTAAATAATTAAAATTATGAAAAAATTACTAATTTATACTTTGTTATTGACTTCAATGACATACAATGCAAATGCTCAACAAGTTTTAGATAAACTAAATCCAAACAATACTGGCGCATTATATAGAAATAATGTTTTAAGTAATAATGAGTTATTAAAAACAGAAGGCTCTGTATATTTTGTCAATGAATTTAGAGCAGCTGAAGTTTCAGGTGTACCACAGCAACTGTTGATTCGTTACAATGCCTTTACTGATATGATAGAGGTCAAAAATGAAAAAGGGGAACTTTTTTCTTTAGTTAAAAAGACACCATACAATACCATAACTATCCTTCATTATAATGAAAAAATAAAACTACTAGATTATAAAAGCTCAGGTGACCTTGTTGTTAATGGATACTTAGTGGAATTATTTAGCAATAATGATGTCACTTTATATAGAAGAGATAAAACCATTTTACAAAAAGGTAAAGCTGCAGTTAATTCTTATGCTTCACCAACAGCTTCAAGATATATTAAAAAGGATGCAGAATATTATATAAGTGTCAATAATGAAATCGCTATTGCAATGCCAAAGAACAAGAAGGAGTTGCTCGCACTATTCCCTTCAAATAAAGAAGAAATTGCAGCTTTTGTCAAGAAGAATGATTACTCACTCAAAGAAGAACGAAGTATTATTGAAATTGCAAAATTCATTTCAAATTTATAAATTTGAAAACAGCTTCTCAGTAAGAAGCTGTTTTTATTCGTATCTATAACGAACATTTGCACAAGAGCTAAATGAGTTCAATTTTAATAGACAAAAAGCAACACAATCCTGTTTTATATTTATTTTAGCCATTGATTTAAAATGGAAATATAGTTCAATGAATAATAAAGTCTCTTTAAAAGAAATTGCCAAATTATTTTTAAAACTAGGTATCATCGGTTTTGGAGGACCAGCGGCACACATCGCTATGATGCGGCAGGAAGTAGTGATTAAAAGAGCTTGGTTGACTGAACAACATTTCCTAGACCTCATTGGAGCTACTAGTTTAATCCCTGGTCCCAATAGCACTGAGTTAGCTATCCATATTGGTCATGAAAAAGGCGGACTAAAAGGACTACTAGTTGCTGGACTCTGTTTCATTATGCCTTCAATACTTATTACTGGAGTTTTGGCGTACTATTATAAGGTGTACGGACAGCAACTACAAGCACAAGCCTTTCTATACGGAATTAAACCTGCCATTATTGCCATAATTCTGGCCGCTGTATATCCTTTGGCTAAGAAATCGATAAAGTCTACCTATTTAGCATTACTGGGTTTTTTAGCATTGGTTTTAACCGTTCTTCAAGTCAATGAAATATACATACTTTTTGGAGCAGGGCTTATTGCGCTGTTATCCTCCAAAATATCTAAAAAACAAAGTTTGAGCCTGGTCCCATTGTCGATCCTTCAAATAGCAAAAACTACAGTCGTTACAGCAACAAACTGGAATCTCTTTCTAATATTCTTAAAAATAGGCGCTGTATTGTATGGAAGTGGTTATGTCTTATTTGCCCTTCTAGACACAGAGTTAGTTTCTACGGGCATTATGTCGAGAGCAACATTAGTAGATGCTATAGCAATAGGGCAATTTACTCCTGGCCCTGTATTTTCATCCGTTACCTTTATAGGATATCAAATTAATGGTTTATCTGGAGCAATCATAGCGACAATTGCCATTTTCATCCCCTCATTTCTATTTGTTGCTATACTGAATCCGCTGGTTAGAAAAATGCGAACTTCTCCAGCAATTGCTATTTTCTTAGATGCCGTTAATGTCGCTTCTATAGCTATTATTGTTGCAATTTGTTACCGTATGGGTAGTGATTCGATCGTTGACTGGAGAACGGCATTAATCCTAATTAGCAGCACAATAGCAACTTTTAGAATCCCAAAAATCAATAGCGCTTTCATAGTGCTATTTGGAGCAGTTGCAGGCTACCTATTGCTCAATTTTCGATAGAGGAAAACTTACAATTATACTATAGACCTAAATAGATACATCATTCTATAACTGGTTTATATAATTTGACAAGACTTCTCTTTACATGGCTATCTTCCTACAGCCTTCATTTTCAGAATAATCATATTATTTCATTCTGCATACAACTGCTTTTACGGTAAACCGTAAACGAATGAAAAATCATTACGGTATCTTTGGCCAAACTACTTTCTTCCCTCATAAAAATCATACTTGACGTTGGTTGAATTAATGCACAAATATGAAATATATTTACAAGATTTTATTTTTATCTATCTTCCTTTTTACTGCAATATTTAGTGCAAATTCCCAAACAATTAACTTAATTCGATTTAACAATTCAGCAAATTACACTGCTGGTTCAGGAGTTTCAGTTATAATAAACCCAACAGGAATATTTCAGTTGAATAATCAATTTATTCTGGAATTGTCTAATGTTGGAGGAGCATTTACAACGCCTATAACTTTAAACACTTTAAATGAGTTTTATGCTCCTGTAATTAACGGTACACTGCCTACTGGACTTGCTGCAGGAACATACAAATTAAGGGTAAGAGCTACAACTGGTTTAGGGACTACACCAGAAACATATGCCACAGAAGAAACGGCAATTTTTACAGTAAGTGTAGGTAGTGCTATCGGAATTCCTTCCGTTAAAACTTCTTTAGATAATGATAGTACTTTTTTTAATTGCATCTCCTCCTGTGGAAGTTCACAAACTTTTTTTGGTTCATTGACTCAAAGTGTTGGTGCTATTTCAAGAGACATGAGTACCCTATATGATATTGAACTCTGTAATTATTTAAAAACAGATAATTATAAAATAACCTTAATAGATGTATTAACAAATGCACAAACATCGATTTCCTATGACAATAATTCTGGAATTATAACTATTCCTGACAATTTAGCTATTGGGACGTATGTTTTCGAAATTGAAAAAAACACTAAATCAGTATATAGTGTAGTACTATTGTTTCATGGAAATGGAACTAGTTTAGGTAACTCAACAAGTGAGGTTGTTTGTGTTGGTACGGGCGTGTCATTTACAGTTGATATAACAAGTCAGGGTATTGGTAGGAATTACAATGGTTCAAAATATAGAGTTGATTTTGGCGACAGTTCACCAGTATTAGAACTAACGCAAGCAGAATTAATGGCAAATCCAACTATAACTCATACATATACGACAGTATCCTGTGCTAAATCAGATAGTAATTTTATAATAAAAGAAACGCTTTTAAATAAAGGCGTTTACAATGGTGGTGCTAATCCAAATTATTGTTCAACATATTTTAAGAATGGTAATGGTGTCGAAAAAAAAGTAAACGTGAGTTTAGCTCCTAAAGCTAATTTTACATTAGTTACTAAGCAGTGTTTCAATCAAGATATTAATGCTGTCAATACAACTGTTTTGGGGTCATATGGGACTGCTGGAAATTGTCTTGATGCAGCAACTTTTACATGGTATTATAAAAAACCTAGTATGGCTGCTCCTTCAAAAGTTACTGATTTGAGTTGGATTGATAATTCGAATCCAAAATTACCGAGTTTAAGAATACCAGCTTCATTTATTACAGAAAATGGATGTTGGGAAATAAAATTAACATCTGTTAACAAGGATTTATGTAAAACAATTTCTGAAGTTACTAAAACCGTAAAAATAGAAGTTGCATCAACAGCTACTTTTACAAACACACCAGAAACACCGATTTGTCCAAATACACAAATCCAATTTACAAATACGTCAAATGTACTAACACAGCCTTGCCAGGATCCCACCTTTTTATGGACTGTCTCGCCTTCAACTGGATATCAATTTGTAAATCCATCTAGTGCTACTTCACAAGACCCTAAAATAGTATTTACAAACCCGGGCACTTATACTGTAAAATTATTTGTAACAAATTCTTGCGGAACTGTTGAGTCAATTTCTAAAATTATTGAAGTTTCAGGAAGTCCTACGGTAAGTTTTACTCCTAACACATTATCAATATGTCAGGCACCACCAAATTACACAATTGATTTTAGTCAAGTTGGCACAAAGCCAAATTATAGTGTCGCACCTTTTGCCCCTACAAGTTTTTTATGGTCCATTTCCGGTAGTGGAGTCACTGCGGGAGATTACAGTTATACTGGCGGGACAACGGCTAACAGTCAGTTCCCTAAAATAAACTTTACTGCATTTAAAAAATATGATATTACAGTAGTTGTTAATGGAAATTGCGCAAGCTTAGGTCAAGCTACTTTTACTTTTGCATTCAATGAATCTCCAAATTTAAATGTTGCAAATCCCTCAGCAGTTTGTACTCCTGTAACCGTAGACATAACAGCACCAACCATTACATTAGGATCGGACAGCGGGCTAACTTATAGTTATTGGACAGACGCATCAGCAACTACACCGATGTCAACACCAGCTGCAGTTACAGTTTCAGGTATTTACTACATAAAAGCAGCGAATTCGAACGGTTGTATTATAATTAAACCAGTAACAGTAGTTGTAAATGCTTTACCTGTTATAGGAGGAACATTGTCTACATGCATCGGTGTAAGCTCTCAATTATCAAGTACAACAACACCAGCCTCAGGTAATCCGTGGATTTCATCTGATCCTAGTGTAGCAACAATAAGTAGTACAGGTTTAATTTCTCCAATAGCATTAGGTACAACTGTTATAACTTATACAAATTCTAATGGTTGCTCAAAAACCGAAACTTTTACTGTTAATGCTTTACCTTCAATTTTAGGCAATACGTCAGCATGTATCAATACTACTTCCCAATTAACGGGTAATGGAATACCTGCATCTAGTCTACCATGGACTTCGTCAAATATAACTATTGCAACAGTTAGTAATACAGGACTGGTGACAGCAAAAGCTGTAGGCACAGTAACAATTACTTATAAGAACTCTAGTAATTGTTCGGTCACTTCCACTTTTAATGTTAATGCTTTGCCAACGATTACAGGTAATATATCTGTCTGTACCAATTCCACTTCGCAATTAATAGGATCTGGAACTTCGGCTTCAAGTTCGCCATGGGTGTCCTCAAATCCAACTATCGCATCTGTTAATAGTACAGGATTGGTAAACGCACTTACGGCTGGTACAGCTACAATTAGCTATACAAACTCGGATGGTTGTACAGTAAATATAACATTTACAGTAAATAACCTTCCTACAATATCAGGACCATCCAAAGGATGTTTGGGCACTATGACACAATTATCAGGATCAGGAACTGCTAACACTAGTTCCCCATGGGCATCGTCAACTCCTGCTATAGCTACAGTTAATAATGCAGGGCAAGTGTCAAGTATAGCAGTGGGAACAACTACAATAACCTATAAAAACAGTAATGGTTGTACAGTTGATTTCTTTTTTTCTGTAAATGAATCCCCTACTTTAATTGTTACAAATCCGTTATCGATTTGTTCTCCTGCTACCGTAGACATTACTGCAGCAGCCATCACATCAGGTTCCGATGGTGGATTAAATTATAATTATTGGACAAATGCATCAGCAACAATTTCAATGTCAACAGCAACTGCGATAACAACATCAGGGACTTACTATATTAAAGCAACGAATTCAAACGGCTGTTCTATAATTAAACCCATTACAGTAACAATAAACCCTCAACCCACAATAGGAGGAAATTTAAAAACATGTATTGGTTTTACCTCACAGTTAAATGGCTCCGGAACAGCATCATTAACTTTACCTTGGTTATCTTCTAACCCTGCCATTGCTACAATAAACGCTACAGGTTTAGTTACTGGATTAACCAGTGGAACTACAACAATTACATATACAAATTCTAATAGTTGTCAGAAAACAGAAACATTTACTGTGAGTATTAATCCAAGTATTACAACCACACAAGCGCAAACCATCTGTTCCAATTCTACTTTTTCAATAGTCCCTTTAGATGACAGCGGAAATACTGTCCCAGTTGGAACCACCTATTCATGGTCGGCTCCTGTTGTTACGGGAGGAATTACGGGAGGTGTAGCACTGGCAAATCAAACAACGATTAAAGGCACGTTAATTAATCCTACAAATGATGTTCAAACGGCTACATACAACGTAACTCCAAAATCTGGAACCTGCACAGGGCCCTCATTTACGGCAGTAGTAACAGTTAATCCTTCTCCAAAAGTTCAAATTTCTGGACCAAATCAAACACTTTGCTCTGGAAGTGATAGTTCGTCTATAAATTTATCAAGTCTTACTACTGGAAATGTATCTTTTAATTGGACAGCAACTATTCCTGCTGGAATTACTGGAGCAACAGCTTCGGGAATAGCAACTATCCCAACACAGACTTTGGTAAATGTAACAACAACGCCACTAACTGTAATTTACACTGCAACAGCAACTTTAGAAAACAACGGGGTTTCTTGTTCGGGACCAACTTTAGAGTATAAAATAACGGTAAATCCTGCTATAATTACATCCAGTATTCTGTCTAATTTTAATGGTTTTAATGTGAGCACTGTTGGTGCCAATGATGGAGCGATTAATGTAACAGTAACTGGAGGCTCGGGTTCATATACTTATTTATGGACAGGACCAGGCAGTTATTCGGCATCAAGCCAAGACATTTCAAATGTTCCAGCGGGCGCATATTCGTTAACTATTAACGACGGACTTTGTAATCCTGTGGTATTAAATTTTAACTTGACATCACCACTACCTTTACTTATTCAAGAAGATACTGCTGCACAAATCGATGTATTATGTTTTAGTTATTTGACTGGAGCCATTAAAGTTGATATTACGCAACAATCTATTGGACCATATGATTATTTATTGACTTTGCAAGGAGGTGGAACAATCAGCAGCATTACTAACGCAACGGCTACAAATTATACTTTCACAAGTTTGGCAGCAGGCATTTATGACATTAAAGTTACCGATGCAAATGGAAGTACTAAGTCAATTCTAGGAATAGAAATCACACAACCCGGCGGTATTACAGCTTCCATATCATATCCTTCAAATATCAGTTGTGCTGGAAGTGCAGCGGGTACAGCAACAGTAACTGCTACTGGAGGAATAGGGACTCTCACCTATTCCTGGAATACAAATCCAATTCAAACCACAGCAACAGCAACAGGTTTGACAGCTGGTAATTATACAGTTACTATTACAGATGCCAATAATTGCTCGATCCAAAAACTAGCTATAATAACGGAACCCAACGAGATTACTGCTTCCATTTCATCACAAACCAATGTGCTCTGTTTTGGTAATAATACGGGTTCTGCAACGGTATCCGCCACGGGAGGCACAGGGATTTTAACCTATTCATGGGACACTATTCCAATGCAAACAAATGCAACAGCAACGGGATTAATAGCCGGGACTTATAATGTAACTGTAACAGATGCCAATGGTTGTTCAAAAGTGAAGTCAGTACTTATTACTCAGCCTTTAACCGAATTGGCTTCCACAATATCCCATTCAACTAACGTAAGTTGTTTTGGAGCAAGTAACGGAAATGCTACCGTTTCAGCTACTGGAGGGACTGCACCTTACACTTTTTCTTGGAATACAATTCCAGTTCAAACCTCGGTAACAGCTACAGGATTAACAGCAGGAACTTACAATGTAACGGTTACAGATGCTCATGGATGTGTAGATTCAAGCCCCGTAACAATAACAGAACCAGCAGGAATGTCCGCAACTATATCCGCTCAAACAGATGTCTTCTGTTCAGGAAACAGCACCGGTTCTGCTACTGTAACTGCTACTGGAGGGACAGCACCTTATAGCTATTCTTGGAATACAACACCAGTTCAAACATCGGCTATTGCAGTCAATCTGGCAATCGGCACGTATACAGCCACAATTACAGATGCTAAGGGTTGTACTACAAGCACTCAAGCCACTATCACAGAGCCAAATGGTATTGTAATTTCAATTGCCTCTCAAACCAATGTAAATTGTTATGGAAATAATACAGGTGCAGTTTCAGTTTTAGTAAGTGGAGGAACGGGGATGTTAACATACTCTTGGGATACAATTCCGGTACAAACTTCTTTGAATGCAACAGGATTAAATGCAGGAACTTATCATTTGACGGTTACCGACGCTAATAATTGTAGCAAAGTTCAAACAGTAAATATTACGCAACCCGACGATATTATTATAACTACTGATTTAAAGAAAGACATTACATGCTTTAATGATGGCAATGGTGAAATTAAAATCACAGTCACTGGTGGAATATTAGACTACTATTATACGTGGACGAAAGACGGAATTCCTTATGCTACAACCGATGACTTATCTGATTTAAGTCCAGGGATATACGTGCTTACCGTAACAGATACTAATAATTGCAACCCAAAAACTGCGACATTTACCATAACAGAACCACCTATGTTAGCGGTTAGCCTTACCAGTCAAACTAACATATTCTGCTTTGGAGAAGCTACAGGAGCAATAGACATTGCTGTCGTTGGTGGAACACCTGCACTTTCGGGATATAACTTTGCTTGGACTGGACTAAACGGATTTACAAGTTCCAATAAAAATCTCACTGCTATTACTGCTGGAACTTATAATGTAGTGGTTACCGATAATTCGGGTTGTTCTAAAGCATTAAGTGTTACACTTACCCAACCAACTGCCATTGTTTTGGCAGCCAAAACCACCCCAATAATCTGTTATGACTCTAATGATGCTTCTATAACTCTTGCTATAAGTGGTGGTGTTACTCCTTATAATATTGCATGGAGTAATCTAGGTGGCGGCACGTTTCAGGATAATCTATCGGCTGGGGATTATCTAATTACCGTTACAGATTCCAATAATTGTGTAAAAACATTGAATGTAAATATCCCTGAAGCACCCATATTTACAATCAATCCTGTGGTTAAAAATATTTCTTGTTTTGGGTCTCATGATGGTAGTATCAATCTAAATATTATTGGGGGAATTGCTCCTGTAAAATTAGTTTGGGATGATAATGCAGTAGCTGGAAATGTCAGGAATAATTTAGGACCAGGGTCTTACACGGTAACGATTGTTGATAGTAAGCCTTGTACAATCAAAAGAACTTTTATTATTTTGGAACCTCAACCTTTAATTTTAACTGCTAATACTACCAACGCCTTTGATTGTGACAATGCTAATAGTGGCGCCATAAACCTTCTCGTTGCCGGAGGTACACCACCTTTTACCTATTCTTGGTCAAATGGATCAACAACTGAAGATTTAAGCAATATTCCTGCAGGAAATTATCTGGTTACAGTAACTGATAGCAGAGGCTGTTCAAAACAGGCGCAATACAGCATCAACCGACCGCCACCTATCGTTATAGGAGTGGCAACCAAAACAGAATTTAATTGTGAAACCAAATATGTTAAACAAAACTTTGTAGCCAAAGTTTCCGGTGGGGTTCCACCCTACCAATTGTCTTGGTCAAATGGAACAGTCAGTGGTCCAAATAATGAAATAATGAATACTAGCCAAAACGGAACAGCAATATTATATGTAACTGATGCAATAGGCTGTACAGCTAATTACTCCTTCAATGTCAAATTACAGTCTCTTGGATCGCCATCATTTAATGCAACATCATATTCTTATGTATCATATGGCAATTATTCTATAATGGATCCAATACAGTTTACGAATACTGCTACGGGAGATTATATGAGTATCGTTTGGGATTTTGGTGACGGTAGCTTTTCAACAGATCTTAACCCAGTACATACCTTTATAAATCCAAAAGAGTATACAGTTACACAAACAGTTACTTATCCATTTGGATGCATCTATGTACAAAAAATCAGTTTTATTGTTGAAAAAGGATATGTATTATTTGTTCCAACTGCTTTTACACCCAATAACGATACTTTCAATGATACATTCCGACCTGTGACTAAGGCTTTAAAAAATGTCCGTCTAGATATTTATGACACATGGGGTTCAATGATCTATTCAGAAACTGGTGATACATTGACGGGCTGGGATGGTAAAATAAAAGGCCAAAATGCGGAAAATGGTAATTATTATTGTAAAGTGATCGCAGAAACCTTTTATGGAACCATTGTCAATGAAAATCACCCTTTTGTTTTACTAAAATAAGCATCCAAAGAGAATGAAATTAAAATTTGTTATATACATACTGTTAGCTTCCCTATCCATTGTTGAAGTTAAGGCTCAAGACCCTGTTTTTACGCAGTACTACTTTGTTCCTGAAACACAAAATGGTGCGTTTACAGGTACCGTAAATACTTTAAACACAGGAATTCTGCATAGAACGCAATGGCCTGATGGTGCCAGAAGATTAGATACTGATTATGCATTTATCAACGGCTCAATTGGGAATTTATCAGAAGATTCTCGACCAAATGATTCCAATCTTCAAAATATTGGAATAGGGCTGACAGTCCTAAACCAGCATGAGGTTTTTACAGATTATAATTACACTCAAATCAATGGTGTATTTTCCCTAAATCTTGACCTTGATAATTTTTATTCCGGTTTAAGAATGATTTTAGGATTAGAAGGAGGTTATGGAACTAAAAATTTTAATTTCAAAAGCCTTTTGTTTGAAGACCAAATCAATACTAACGATGGCAGCATTGGCGGTGGTAGTTTAGATCCAACTCTTTTACGCCTGCAGAACAAAATAGATTTCTTTGATATTTCTTCGGGATTTTTACTTTATACCGATGATTTTTGGCTCGGTGCCTCAATGAAGCATCTTAACACACCCAATATTGCATTTGACTCCCAAGGAAAACTGCCATTAGATATGAATTTCACTCTTCAAAGTGGCTATTCATTCAACCTGGACAGTGGCCCTGGTTTTTCGTTCTTACCGGATAATTCCAAATTAGTGCTCACATCAAATTTCATGAAACAAGGCCAATACAATCGATTGGATTTTGGTAGTATAGTCCATTTTAATCCATTTATTATAGGCGTAATTGCTGCAACAAATCCTATGATGAAAAGTGCTGACAGCCATCTTCTGACTTCAGTAAATCTGATTGGTTCCATTAAAATATATAACTTCACTTTTGGTTATTCGTATGACGTAAGTACTTCAAAAATAGAGAATACTCAGGGAGTTCATGAATTTTCACTGACTTGGCAGATAGGCAGGGAATGTCATAGTTGTAATAATTATTTGGCAAGAAGACCTTGGGGCAGGAATTATGATGATTAAAATTCTAGAAGCATTAGATCTCCGTTATATAGAGAAAAAACAATAAAAATAATTGCTTATTGCCATTCACCATCAACAAACTATATGCATATGAAATATGCGTACTTCTAAGTTTTTTTTTAAAAGCATTATATAAACTATGAAAATCTATTAATAACTTTTTTAGTGTTACATTCTAGCAATTGATCTTAATCGTTTTTAACTTACATATAAAAAATAGAAAATGCTTTTGAAATTATCTTGGAGAAACTGAATAGTATTGAAAAAGCAGCAGAAAAGCTAAATGTTTCTTCACAAAAT
Source organism: Flavobacterium sp. W21_SRS_FM3 (assembly GCF_052113625.1). Classification (NCBI taxonomy): domain Bacteria; kingdom Pseudomonadati; phylum Bacteroidota; class Flavobacteriia; order Flavobacteriales; family Flavobacteriaceae; genus Flavobacterium; species Flavobacterium sp. W21_SRS_FM3. Next base: position 54,866 of record NZ_JBGQOD010000011.1, read on the forward strand.
AATTGTAATACTATATTATCAACAGATGAAACATGTGAATTACTCTAATTTAATAGGCCTACGATATTGAGAAGGACTAAAAAAGTAAGGCTTGCCAGTTATGTACCTAGGTAAAAGATATTACTATAGAAAGGGAGAAGCCCTTAATAGTATCAAAAAACAAACTAATAATATCGTGAACTAAAAGATATATCCAAAAATTAATATCTAAAAAAGTATCGACAATATTTCGACAAAATCAGAAACAAAAAACCCAAAATATTGCTATTCAATATTTTGGGCTTTAAAGTGCGGATAATAGGACTCGAACCTACACGCCTTGCGGCACCAGATCCTAAGTCTGGCATGTCTACCAATTTCACCATATCCGCGTAATTGTGGGTGCAAATATAGACATAAGTTTGAACTTTCAAAGCATTTTTTTAAAAAAATTTTTATTCTATTTTTTGTACTTTTGAAACTATAAAAAATTAGTTAATAAATGGAAAATATCAAGTCATACGTTCAAGAAAACAAAGATCGTTTCATCAACGAATTAATTGAATTATTAAAAATTCCTTCGGTAAGTGCTGATACTGCTTACTCTCAAGATGTTATAGATACTTCAGAAGCAGTAAAACTGAGCCTAGAAAACGCAGGTTGCGATTTGGTGGAAATTTGTGAAACAGATGGTTACCCAATCGTTTATGGTGAAAAAATAATTGATCCTGAATTGCCCACTGTACTTGTTTACGGACATTATGATGTGCAACCAGCTGATCCAATTGAACTATGGACTTCTCCTCCATTTGAACCTGTAATCAAAAAAACAGATATTCATCCTGAAGGAGCCATTTTTGCACGTGGTGCTTGTGATGACAAAGGCCAAATGTACATGCATGTGAAAGCATTTGAGTACATGATCAAGAACAACAACCTTCCTTGTAATGTCAAGTTTATGATTGAGGGAGAAGAAGAAGTGGGAAGTGTCAATCTAAAAACTTTTGTGGAGAACAACACCGAAAAGCTTAAAAACGATGTTATCCTTATCTCTGATACAGGAATGATTTCTAACCAGCAACCATCTATCACTACAGGATTACGTGGTCTAAGCTATGTTGAAGTTGAGGTCACTGGTCCTAATCGCGATTTACATTCTGGACTTTATGGAGGAGCTGTTGCCAATCCTATCAACATATTAGCAAAGATGATTGCATCGCTTCATGACGAAAACAATCACATCACTATCCCAGGATTCTATGATAAAGTAGAAGAATTATCTCTTGAAGAAAGAGCCGAAATGGCCAAAGCGCCATTTAGCTTAGAAAAATATAAAAATGCCTTAAAACTAAACGATGTTTATGGCGAGAAAGGGTATGTAACTAATGAAAGAAACTCCATCCGACCTACACTTGATGTAAATGGAATCTGGGGAGGTTATACAGGCGAAGGGGCTAAAACGGTTATTGCTAGTCAGGCGTTTGCTAAAATCTCCATGCGTTTAGTTCCTAACCAAGAATGGGAAGAAATAACTGAATTGTTTACAAAACATTTCTTAAGCCTTGCTCCTGCAGGAGTTACAGTAAAAGTGAAACCTCACCATGGGGGTCAGGGTTATGTGACGCCTATTGACAGCATTGGTTATCAAGCGGCAAACATGGCGTATACTGAAACTTTTGGAGTGCCTGCCATACCAGTGCGCTCTGGTGGAAGTATTCCAATAGTTGCTTTGTTCGAAAAAGAATTAAAAAGCAAAACCATTTTGATGGGATTTGGCTTAGACAGCGATGCTATTCACTCGCCAAACGAACATTTTGGGATTTTTAATTATTTAAAAGGAATCGAAACCATTCCGTTGTTCTACAAATATTTTGTTGAATTAAGCAAAAAATAAGAATCCACTTCATACACAATCCGTTCAGAAATGAGCGGATTTTTTTTTTGGCGTTACCCGCCGAAAAAGCGGGTCAGGCTTTACACTTCAATCTTATTTGCAAAAAACAAATAAGGATTTCCGCTACAATCCTTAACGCAACTACTTAACAACCAAATATTTTACACTAAAAACTTGTTTATACAAAATATTACTCTACATTTGTAGAACAATATACTTTTTTGTAGAGCATATATACATGAAAAAATTAAATGTCATTTTAGGTTGTCTAATTTTGAGTTTGTTTTCCTGTAAAATCAACCAAAAAATAAACAAAAAAAAAGAAGGTCTTTGGATAGAACACTATTACTTAGACAGCGCACATTATAAATCAATGGGGAAATATAAAAATGATGATCCTGTAAAAAAGTGGCGGTATTATCTAGACGGTAAAATAATTAAAAGAGAAAAGCACAAAGGCAATACTTGTTATACCCAGTTTTATCACAAAAATGGAAAAATACAGTCCAGAGGAAAAACGGTTTTAGACACTAGTACAAAATATGCCCACTGGTTCTACAGTGGCAACTGGAACTATTATGATAACAAAGGAAATTTAACAGCAACGCGAACATATAAAAACGGAGATTTAATCTCAGAAACCAATCACTAAACAATCTTTAAATAAAAATATAATGCAACAACTCACTAACGCCGAAGAACAACTAATGGAACATTTGTGGCAACTAGAAAAGGCATTTATGAAAGATTTACTAGAAGCTTATCCTGAACCAAAACCCAAAACGACCACTATAGCCACTTTATTAAAACGTATGATTGATAAAGATTTTGTGGCTTATAATGAATTTGGTAATTCTAGAGAGTATTATCCACTAGTTAAGAAAACCGACTATTTCTCTAAACATGTAAACGGACTAATTAGCAGTTTTTTCAATAATTCGGCTTCCCAATTTGCTTCATTCTTCACGAAAGAAACCAACCTCTCGTCTAAAGAATTAGAAGATTTAAGAAAAATAATTGACGGTGAAATCTTAAAGAAGAAAAAATGATAGACTTTACAATCAAATCGACACTTTCTTTAGCGGTGCTACTAGCAGTGTACCATCTTATTTTAGAGAAAGAAAAAATGCATCAATTCAATCGTTTTTACTTGCTATTTAGCTTAGCATTTTCCTTTGCGATTCCATTTATAACCATTGAGATTATTCAAGAGGCAAGCACAGCACTTTTAAAAAAACCACTGGTGATTCCAGAGGAGGGTGCAACTATGGTAATTGCTGACCAAACAAATTACTGGGAGATTGTACTCTGGTCAATTTATAGTATCACCGCATTAGTTTTAGCGTACCGATTTATAAACAACATTTTAGAATTAACTCAAAAACAGAAAAGGAGTTCTACAGTTCCCTACAAAAATGCAAAGCTTGTTTTATTAGACGACAACATTCTGCCTCACACTTTTTTAAACTGCATCTACATCAATAAAAAAGCATATTACAATAGAAATATTGAAGAGGAATTGTTCACCCACGAACTTATTCATGTAAAACAAAAACACACTTTTGATATCTTATTCATCGAAACTATAAAAGTATTCCTTTGGTTTAACCCAATATTTTTATTCTATAAAAAAGCAATCCAACTTAATCATGAATTCTTAGCTGATGAGCAAGTTGTAACAGCATATAACAATGTTCCATTCTACCAGAATCTATTGCTATCAGTAGCTAATAAAGACACAAGCTATTACTTGGCCAGTAATTTGAATTATTCAATAACTAAAAAAAGATTTATTATGATGACAAAAACCACCTCTGGAACCAGAGCTATAGTAAAAAAAATAGTTTTAATTCCTCTAATTGCAAGCATCGTCTTTTTATCATGTGGTAAAAAAGTAGAGAAAGAAGAATCAGCCCAACGTCCAGTGAAATTAGAATCTCCTATCAGCGGAATGGAAAAATACTTTGAAGAAACTACCTTTCGAATAAAAGATAAAAATGGAACAACAATTGCAACCAAAACATTCCCCGAACTCACTGCGGAAGAGAAAGAACATGTTCCGCCTCCTCCTCCACCTGCGCCCGCTCCTCCTTCTGAACACAAGCAAGAATTCAAAGAACAACCAAATGAAATATTAGCTAGTAAAGGTCCGCAATATGTTGACATCAACATTCACAGTAATAAAATAGGAAAAGCCTACAAAACTACTGAGGTGACACAAAAACCAACATTTCCAGGCGGAATGGAAGCGTTTTATAAATTTGTTGCAGAAAATTACAAGATCTCGAAAGAGGCTTCAGATGTGAAACTAAAAGGCAAGGTGTATGTCACCTTTATGGTTGAAAAAGATGGCTCACTCTCCGAATTAACCATCCTGAGAGATATTGGCTACGGAACAGCTGAAGAAGCCATCAGAGTACTGAAACTTTCTCCAAAATGGATTCCCGGAAAACTAAACAATGTCCCCGTTAAAACGCTATATAGCTTACCTATAACCATAGTGGCAGAGTAATAAAATTATAAAGAAAATCCGCTTCTGGAGGGGGAAGCGGATTTCAAAATTAGAACAACTAAAAACTAAAAACTACATCGGGTTTATACCCTAAATAAGGCATTGTTTGTTCTTTAAAAACAACACCATACTCTTCTAACTCTTTCAAAATAGGCAAATACACCTCTTTATTTATAGGAAGCTGAACTCCTGGAGTCTTTATCTTTCCATTTAATATTTGCAAAGTCGCCATAGCGACAGGCAAACCTACCGTTTTTGACATAGCGGTATACGTTTGATCATCACCTAGACAAACCATCTTAGAATCTATCTGTTGCTTAGTACCATTAAGTTCAAATCCAAACTTGTGATACATCACAATCATGTCTTTGTCGTCCATTTGTAACGTCCAACTATCACTCAGTATTTTTTCTAGCATTTGTGCAGGCGTAGCATTCTTTAATCCTACAAACTTTGTATCATTAAATAAATCCAACTCTAATAACTTATCCCACATGATATCATCTTGGTCAATTTTTAGAATTAAACGGGTTTTTATTTCCACCGAATCCGTAGGATGATAAGGTAAAAAGGAATTTACAAACTGGCGATAACTCATATTTTCAGAGTCCTCCATGACATAACTATCATCTGTCATCCCCAGTTGCACAAACATATTCCATGCTTTAGAAAAGCCTACTCTTCTAATGGTACCTCTATATAAAGTAAGTACATTATCCAAACCATACACACTTCTATATTTTAAAGAATCCCTGTTAGAATAGGCTTCAAAACGTCCATAACCTTCTACATCAAGAAACTCTGTACGTCTAAATAAATTACAATAGGGAATGTATTTATAAGTCCCTTCTTGAACAAACTTAGCGGCTCCACCTTGACCAGCAAGCACAACATTACGCGGCGCCCAAGTAAATTTATAATTCCAAAGATTAGAATCGGACTCCGGAGCAACTAATCCACCACAAAATGATTCAAATAAAAGCATCTTGCCACCTTTATCTCTAATTTCATCAATTACTTTCATTGCGCTCATATGATCAATTCCTGGATCGAGACCAATTTCATTCATAAAAACCAAATTATTTTCTTTGGCCGCAGCGTCTAATTCCTGCATCGCATCACTTACATAAGAGGCAGTTACTAAACTCTTCTTATAAACGATACAGTCTCTGGCTACTTCAATATGTAAATGAGCTGGCAACATCGAGATAACAATAGCTGCTTTCTCAATAGCAGTCTTTCTTTGATTAGCGTCAAAAATATCTAAAGCAATCGCTGTAGCATTAGGATGATTATTTGTTTTTTTTTCGGCTAAAGCCAAGGACAAATCTGCAATAACAAGATGCAGTTGCTCTTGCTCCGATTTATTCAATAGGTATTGTATTAATGAAGATGCTGATCTTCCTGCACCAATAATTAAGATTTGCCTCATAATTTATATAAATATAACACAAACATACAAAAATGTTGTATTTATAACAACGCTGATGTGTTAAAACATTTTATAATTTTTAACATCTTAAAAATTAAAACTAATGGCTAGAAATCTTTTACAATCATTAGATAAGGAATACTTTTGTATCAGATATACTTAAAGATGAATAAAAAAATACTTACAACAGCAACAGTTTTAGGAGGAATCGCTATAATTTTTGGCGCTTTTGGAGCACATGCCCTCAAAAAAGTACTAGCACCAGAGCAATTAATAACATTTGAAACTGGAGTGCGTTATCAAATGTACCATGCCCTTTTTTTACTGTTTGTTGGACTGCTAACTAATCTGTCAGAAAAAGCAAAAAAAACCATCCATAATTTAGTTTTGTCAGGTGTTATTCTGTTTTCTGGCACTATATATTTATTAGCTACTAATGCCCTTACTTCTTTCGATTTTAAAACTATTGGTTTTGTAACTCCTATAGGTGGTGCCTTATTAATAGCGGCTTGGCTGGTGTTACTTTTCCAAAACCTCAAGAAAAAATCATAAAAACAAGAATATCAAATCGTATCTAAAATATAATTTCTACTTTTGCACTCAATAAATTAAACCACACAATACATAATTTTATGAATAATAACACACCGTTTACGAAATCGATTTCGCTAAATGACTTAGGAATCGAAAACGCAAAGATTCATTACCAATTATCAGCCAGCGAATTACATGACAAAACAATAGCCTTAGGTCAAGGAATTGAAATGTCAACAGGAGCGCTAGCAATTAACACTGGAGAATTTACTGGACGATCTCCGCAAGACCGTTTTATTGTAAAAGACAGCATCACTAAAGATCAGGTGTGGTGGGGTAATATAAATATTCCTTTTGAATCCGACGCTTTTGATGCCTTATATAAAAAAGTTACAAAATACTTGAACAATAAAGAAATTTACGTCAGAGACTCTTATGTATGTGCCGATCCTAATTATCGTTTAAACGTAAGAGTAATAACGGAAACTCCTTGGGCAAACTTGTTTTGCTATAATATGTTTTTAAGACCTACTGAAGAAGAATTAGAAAACTTTACCCCAGAATGGACGGTAATGTGTGTCCCTAGCTTCATGGCAGATCCCGCTGTAGACGGTACTCGTCAATCTAACTTTGCAATTCTTAATTTTACAAAAAAAATCGCGTTAATTGGAGGGACTGGTTACACAGGAGAAATGAAAAAAGGAATCTTCTCTGCTCTAAACTTTATTCTTCCTGTAGATAAAAACACTTTACCGATGCACTGCAGTGCTAACGTTGGAGACGATGGCGATACAGCTATTTTCTTTGGTTTATCCGGAACAGGTAAAACAACATTATCTGCAGACCCAAAAAGAAAATTAATTGGTGATGATGAGCACGGTTGGACTAATGAAAATACCGTTTTTAATTTTGAAGGCGGCTGTTATGCTAAAGTAATTAACTTATCTGAAGAGAATGAGCCAGATATTTTTAGAGCAATTAAAAAAGGGGCTATATTAGAAAATGTCGTTTTCAAAGCAGGAACTACTGAAGTAGATTTTGAAGATATTTCTATAACACCAAATACAAGAGTAAGTTACCCAATTTATCATATTGACAATATCCAACCGGGGTCTATTGGGAAAAACCCAAAAAACATCTTTTTCTTAACTGCAGACTCTTTTGGAATTTTACCTCCTATTTCAAAATTAACTCCTGGTCAAGCAGCTTACCATTTCATATCAGGATATACCGCAAAAGTTGCAGGAACAGAAGCTGGAGTAACAGAACCGCAACCCAACTTCTCAGCCTGTTTTGGAGCGCCATTTATGCCATTACACCCTACTAGATATGCCGAAATGTTAAGTAAAAAAATACAGGAAGCTGACGTTAAGGTATGGTTAATCAACACCGGGTGGACAGGTGGCGCCTATGGAACAGGAAGCCGTATGAAATTAAAGTACACTCGTGCTATGATAACGGCCGCTTTAAATGGAGAATTAGACTCCGTAGCATATAGAAATCATGCTGTCTTTGGAATTGCTATTCCGCAAGACTGCCCTAACGTACCTAATGAAATACTTAACCCTAGAAATACTTGGGAAGACAAAGAATTATACGATAAAAAAGCCATTGAATTAGGACAAAAATTCAAAGCTAATTTTGCCAAATTTGAAGAGTTTGCCAATGCCGATATAATGGCAGGTGCACCAAACGCATAACGTTAATTTTAATTCACTTTTTAAAAAGAGCTGTTCACACGAACAGCTCTTTTTGCTTTATATTTAAACTCTAACTAAAAACATATCAGCAATTTACAAGAAAACAAATATTTTGGCGTTAAATTTGCATAAGCATTCCCGAGTTTAAAAGACAAAAGAATCATCATAGTCATCATCAATCAAAACAATCAATCATGTTAAAACAATTTTTTATCGTTTGCTCAGGAGCAGACAAAGATATTCTAGAAGGATGTTCAGAAGGAGAGCAAACTAAATATGTGGGGATAGGTGCAACTGTATTCTTTACAGCTGTAATGGCATTTATTGCCAGTACTTATGCCTTATTTACGGTCTTTGATACTATTTATCCTGCCTTGCTTTTTGGACTCGTTTGGAGTTTACTGATTTTTAATTTAGATCGTTTTATCGTTTCTACTATTCGAAAAAGGGACAAAATAGGAAGCGAACTGCTACAAGCTACGCCCCGAATAATTTTGGCTGTTATCATTGCGATTGTAATCTCGAAACCACTAGAGATTAAAATTTTCGAAAAGGAAATCAACACCGTTTTATTGAAAGAAAAAAACGCAATGGCCCTGCAAAATAAAAAGGAAGTCACTAATTACTTCAAATCTGATTTAGACAAAAATAAAGCCGAGGTCAGCAAATTGAAACAGGAAATCACTACTAAAGAAAAAGAAGTCAACAGCTACTACGAAATCTATATTGCTGAAGCTGAAGGTACCGCTGGCACAAAAAAATTAGGAAAAGGTCCTGTTTTTAAAGAGAAGATTGCTAAACATGATTTGGCTAAAACAGAGTTTGACAGCCTTCAAAAGAATAATATGGCTAAAATTGCCGAATTAGACAAAACAGCTATTACCCTTAAATCAGATTTGGATAAAAAAGTAAACGATACACAGCCTATAATAGATGGGTTTGACGGTTTAATGGCACGAATTAATGCATTAAACAAATTGCCTTGGTTGCCATCCTTTTTTATTATGTTGTTGTTTTTGGCTATAGAAACCTCTCCTATTATTGCAAAACTGCTTTCGCCTAAAGGAGAATACGATTTTAAACTAGAAGATTTAGAAACAGCCTTAAAAGCAACCCTAGCACAAGATAAATACCAGAGAGAACTCATAGTTAAGACTAGTGCATCGATGCATGACAAAGTATATGAAGACATAGCTCAGGATAAAAATTTGTATGACTTGCAGCGCAGCAAAGCAACAGAGTTATTAGAACTACAAGCTCATAATTTTGTAGAAAAACAAAAGCGTACTTTATAATTAAAAAGGTCAAATGAAATTAACATCATTTGACCTTTTTTTGATTTTTTAAACCTTAGATAGATTACATAAAAGATAGAATTTCTTTTTTATAGGCATCATATTCTCCTTGTAAAATGAGTCCGTTATCCAAGAGTTTTTTATAATTCTGCAATTTATTAAATAGTTCATCTTGAGTTAATTCACCCAATGCTTTCTCCTTATTTTCATTTTCCTCACTTACAATAGCAGTATTGTACGAATTTGCAGGAATCCTGATAATTTCAGAAAAATTAGTTACTTCTTCTGCTTCAATTTCCTCAATAACCTCAGCATCTTGAACAATTTCTGGCTGAACTTCCTCTACAACAATAGTACTTTGAGGAGCAGGAACTTTTAATAAATCCATTTGTTCCTTAGCATAGGTATATAGTTTTCTAGCTTGGGTTTTAGGGATGTAATCTATTGATATAGTCAACTCAGTTTTTGTAGAAAATGAAAACTCTGAGCCTAAAATATTTTCTTTAACAAAAGCAGCGACTACATCCTCCCAGTCATAATCCACAAAATCCATTGATAGTCCTAAGTTCTTAGGTTTGCATAAAATGATACGTTTATTAGTTAAGACAATACTATCTGGAAAAACATTGATTGCTGGTTTCTTTTGTACTCCTATATAACCTACTTCTTCATTTTTCATTAACAAGTCCTGTAGTTTTGCAGTGATTTTTTCAATCGCTTTAGGATCTTGATCTTCATTCAAGAATTTCTTTATTTGGTCTTTCATACTATCTAAAACTTAATGGAGTCTTGGTTTTCAATTTATTGACAAAAGTAATACCAAAATTCCGTATTAAATGGAAGTAAAAGTATTTTTTAACAATTATCTAAATCCTTCAAAAAGACGTTTTAAAAATCATGTACTTCAAAGGCTATTTAAAGTCGGAGGCTTACTTATAATGCAGCGCAATCTGCCCTATCTGAAAAAAAGTGTTGAAAGAAGTGAGAAGTGAGGTACTAAAAGTATCACAACTCATCCACCTTTGCAAGGGTTGTTCACATACTATTTTTTTTGTCTTACTATTACCATACTCTTTTTTCATTCGCATTAAAATCTCTAAGTCGAAAGTCTGATTAGTCTTAAATTTTTCTGAAAAGGTTTTCTCAACAACCTCTTTACTCATAATTTTAGCGCCGCATAAAGCATCGTGTAACTTCATGTTAATTGTCTTATTAATTAGTGTTTTAATACCATTGGCTATTACTAAATCAAAAATACTGCTATCTTCCATTTGGACAGGCCTCCTACCACTAACAAACTTAAAATTTGAATTAGAGATTGTTTTTGCTAAATCATGGAAGTCTCTAAAATTTACATCCAGATCTGGGTTAATAAAGCCAATAAAATCAAATTGCTCGTCTTTTACTAAATGTAAAGCTGCCAATCTAACCGCTTCAGAAATAAGCACTGCTTCACCGCAATTATAAATACTTATTCTTTCCTCATTACCTTCCATCAATTCTTTTATGGCATCTAAATTACTACTGTCTCCCAAATTCACAAAGCAGAAATGATATCCTAAATTAGTATGAATTATTTTAGCATAATCCCTTTTAAAAAATTCTTGTTCTAAATTATAAAAGGGGATAACGACTCCAATGCATTTCCTTTGAATTAATCGAGGAGTATCACTGCGTTTTTTCTTTTTGTCAACAACCCCAATGAGTTTTTCAATACGAGTAGCAATTTCATCAAGGCTTAGTGGTTTTTTCATATAATCATCAGCACCTAATGCAAAACCTTTCAGTATAACAGATTCATCATTATTTCCAGACAATAGCATTACTGGAACAGGATCTTTCTTAATGATTTTAATGTACTTAACAATCTCTAGGCCAGACACTTTTTTAATGTAATCTAAGGTTTTGAAGCTGTTATCAGAATTAGGCAATACTGGCATATTTATATCAGATATCACTAAAGATGGCTCTAACTCATCATACAAAGCAATAGCCTCAGACATATTAGTAGCACAACTAACTTCGTACCCTAAATCAGACAAATACTTTTCTAATGAAAGTAAGACAAGTTCTTGGTCATCGGCTATTAAAATTTTCATAATTGGTTTATTTTACATTATTGATATAGTGTAAAAATAACTTCTAATAGCGCCCAATTTTAAGATTTTAGATTTAGACTAGACAATCTAACGATGAGTGGATGGTTTTAATAGACCAATGAAAATAGCCTTTTGCAGTGAAATTTAATAACTCAGTTGCCCCTTACGTATAGAGAATTTAGCAAATTAACTATATGCATATAGCAGCACTTTTTGAAAAACTTGATTTTTTATTGAATTGCAAACAAGGGTTGAAGTTCACTATAAAAGATTTAATCTTTTCATCAATTCCGGTCTATTAGCCCTGCTTACAGGGATAACATCTTTTTTTATTAACACACTGTTATCTTCAATATCGATAATTTTATTTGTGTTAATAATGTAAGAGCGATGAACTTTTAGAAACACATCAGAGGGTAATTTGACTTCTATCTTTTTAAGAGTAGAGTGTACAATGTAATTCTTTTTATCTGTTTTAATGTGGATATAATCTCCCTTAGCTTCTATAATGTCCACAGATTCAAAATCAATTTTAATCAATCTCCTATCTATGTTTACATAAAACTCTTTAAGCTCCTCTTTAATTTGTGGTTTGATTTCTTTAACCGATTCTATTTGGGCTGAATTTGCTTTTTTGATGGCTTTATTAAAACGTTCCTCAGTTATTGGCTTTAATAAGTAATCAACAATACAAGAATAACCAAACGCTTCGATAGCAAAGTCCTTGTCAGAAGTGACTAAGATTATTTTAGGTGGATTTTTTAAAGTATCAATGAAATCAAAACCTGTGAAGTCTGGCATGTGTATATCTAAAAAAACTAGATCTACTTCAATGTGATTTAAAAATTTAATCGCTTGGATAGCATTAGGAAATTCTTGAATGAGTTTTAAGTCAGGGTGAGATTCAATCATTTGTGTCATGATTGCTCTTGCCATTTCTTCATCATCAATAATAATACTATTCATATTTTAAATTTTATAATTTTACAACAAATGCATTCATCAACACTAATACCTCTTCAAAAGAAGATTGTAGGTCAATATCGTTATTTTTTAAATTATCTTCAAACCTTTCAGCAAGATAATAACTTTTTTCTAAACCTAGAATAGATATTTTGTGTTTTAACTTATGAACAGACTGAGCGGCAAGATTGAAATCATTATTTTGCATCTGATGGTTATAAATGGTAGTTTCTTCTGGAAGTTCTCTTTTGAGAATTGCAATCATTTTGCTTTTGAACGCTACATTGTCACCAGATAACTTATTGATGTAATTAATATTTGGTTGTTCCATACTCTTTTGCTATTGTAAAATAAAAAACACTTCCTACTCCTTCTTGACTTTCTAACCAGATTGTACCATTATATAATTCAACTATTTTTTTTACAATTGAAAGCCCTATACCTGTGGACTTTGTATTGTTTTCTAGCTTACTGAAGATGGTAAATATCTGATTGTGGTATTTCTTTGGTATTCCTATTCCATTATCTTTAATAGTGAATTGGTATTCGTTTGCATTTTCGGTAAAATCAATTTCGATAAGACTGTTTTCCTTATCACTAAAATTGATCGCATTTTGAATTAAATTTTGGAATAATTGTTTAAATCTAAAATTGTTACCAAAAACCTTAGGCATATTATCGGCAATTTGAATCTTAACATGAGCTGGAAATACTAATGTATTGGCTGTTTCATTCAGTAAAACATTTAAGTCTACTACCCTATCTTCTGCATGCTCATTATCTATAGAAGAATAGTTTAAAATTCCTGTAATCAGTAAATCCATTTTCTCCACATTGAGAAGAATTAAATCTAACGGCTCTTTATTATCTCTGCTAATCTGCTCTACATTGTCCTCTATATACCAATTTATAAGTGTGTCGATACTTCTTAAAGGTGCTTTTAAGTCGTGAGAAACCATGTGAGCATATTCATTTAAGGACTGGTTTTGCTTTTCTAAATTTTGAAGTAATTCTTCTCGCTGCTTATTGATTTTCACAATCTCTAAAGATTGTTTCTTAATATATTCTGACGGAATAAAATTGTTATTTTCAGAAACACTATTACTTTCTAAATTCATTGAATTGAGAATAGTTTCTAAGTTTTTATTAATATCCTTCAAACTTTTTGCTTCTTCCCTTAGTTGCTTATTTGCTTGAAACAATTCATCTGAACTTATTTTCATAGCACGTCCCAACATTGCCATCTGATCCTCATAATTATCATACGATTCGCTTATAGCCGCTAATAATGATTCAGTAATGATTTCACCATCTTGATCAAGATATTTTTTTAATTGTCTTTTTAAAAGAGAATTCATTATTCGCTTATTAGGGTTAATGTCATTGTTTGATTATGCAGATCACATGAAGTTTCTCCATGAAATGGAGCCATTTCACCGTAAGAATAGAAACCACAGCTCGCTATTTCTTTACCGATTATCTCCTGTACTTGCTCTATTTCTTCTTCAACTCTTTGTCCCATAACTAATTTTCTTCCCACGCAACTGACGAGTAGTGCAAGTTGTGGATCGTTTTTTCTGTTTTTCATAGCGTCTTTGGCCGCTCTCCTAGCACCAGATGCAATGCCATCTATGGAAGCCATCATTAATTGAACTTTAGAATCCATAGGAACATCCCCAGCTAAGACCATCGATTGATTAGCATCATCTATGCTTAATATCGTTCTAACGACTGGTTTATCTTTCCCTTCAGGTGTGACATTTAAAGGGTAAAATAACGAAGCTTGTGGCAACTGATCCGCTTTGTCGCCTAAATAGTTTTTATACAGATCTAATGCAGGTTTCCCATCAATTTCATAGAGTATGTTAGCCTCTGATTTTGTAATTATTCGCTCCGGACCAAAGGGTATCCAACCTCCATAGCTTGCAAATGAAATTTCTAATGTGTCACCGTAAAAACCTATTAAGACAACTTCCCCTTCTTTAGGATCCTCTTTATATGACGCTAGTGTTTTTTCAAAACGGGCGTCATCACCGCACATCCCTCCCGTAATTGAAGTGTTAATGGCTATATTATTTTCCAGACCGCTTATTAGTGAACTACCGTTTACAAAACTACCCTCAGAGAGAACAAATAAGTGTTTTAAATTTTCTTTGGGCATTTTATCATAAAGATATTCTCCTAATTTTTTAGCGTCTTTGGTATGTTTAAAAATATTCTCAGTTTTTACAATAAAGCCACTTTTTTCAAATTCAATTGCTGTTACAGTTATACTGTTATCAAAAACATTGCAACAAATTATCTCGCCTGATGTAGAACCAAACACTAAATGTTCATAAGGAAATTCGTTACGAATGTCCTCCAAAACTTTTTTATCTTCGAAAAGGAAGCGATTTCCAAAAATTAGAACTAACGGATTATTCAATGTTTCCTTTTCTTGACGATATTGCCAGCTTTTATCCCCTTGCTTATATGCTTGAACTATTTTCATACTATTTTTTCAATTTAATAAAAAATGTAGAGCCTATTCCTAATTTACTTTCTACCCAAATTCTCCCCTTATAATTCTCTACAATTTTCTTGACAATAGATAAGCCTAAACCAGTTGAATGCTCACTATCAGTGTACGATTGAAACGTATTAAACACCTTTAGATGATGTTTCTCATCTATACCCACACCGTTATCTTTAATACTAAACACATAATGTGTCATTGATTCCGAAAAGTTAATTTCTACTAACCCCACTTCTTTATCAATATAATTTACAGCATTGCTAATAATATTTTGAAACAATTGTTGCATTCTAAACCTATCGGCATTAATGGTAGGTAAATGATTTTTAACCACCACGCTGATATGATCAGGAATATGAATTATATCGACAATATTCAAAACAATTTCATTGATATCAACTTTTTCTTTCTGAACTTCTTGACTATCAATTTTAGAGTAGGTTAAAACCCCATCAATTAAATAGTCCATTTTTTCTACTTTATTTTGAATCAAATTAAAATAGTCTGCTGTTTGATCAGTAAAAGCTGCTGAATTATCTTCTTTTATCCATGTAATTAAAGAATGTATGCTCCTTAATGGAGATTTTAAGTCATGAGAAACAATTTTAGCATAGTCATTTAGTTGTTCATTTTGTTTTTCCAGTTTAAACAACAACTGTTCTTTTTGTGTTTCGAGTAATTTTTTATTGGTAATGTTCTCTTCAATAGCAAAGTATCGTATTATTTCACCATTTCTATTCCTGAGTGCCTGACCTTGAATTCTCACCCAATATTTTTCTCCTGATTTTGAATAATTTATAATTTCACAATTGAATGGCTCTCCAGCTTTAATGCTGCTTCTTAAATAATTTATTGTCGCTACATCCGTCTCCTCTCCTTGCAGTAAGCTACCTGGTTTATTCCCTATTAATTCCTCCATAGCATATCCAGTCATTTGTAAAAAGCTGGTATTAACCCACTCCATCTTCCCTTCTTTATCTGATATGATAACTGAATTGATGTTTTTATCTGCAATTAAGGACAATAAATACAGCTGTTCCTCTTGCTCTTTTTGAGCAGTGATATCCAGATTGATTCCTATTGAACCGATAACTTCCCCATTTATATTATAGTTTGGCGCACCACTAATCAACCAATGTCTTTTTTTACCACATTTAGTATTTATTTTTATTTCATAAGAATCAGAAATGCCGGCTCTCCTACTTTCCCTTTTAGATTCAATCATTTTTGCTTCCTCTTTAGACAATAATAATTGTTCTGATTTCTGACCAATAATTTCGTTTAAATCATAACCACTTATATCACAAAAACTCTGATTAGCCATGGTAATAACATCATCTAACCCTACTTCTATCAATCCTAAATTCATATTAGCAATAATACTGCTGTATTTATCCTTCTCTGCTTTCAAGCTTTGTTCATACTTTTTCTTAACGGTTATATCAACATACGATCTAAGGTTTCCTTTATAAATACCGTCTCTAAAAATAGGAATATAATTGCGTTCATAAACCTTACCATTAACAAGCTCTAACTCCTCACTATATGAAGGTTTTCTACTTTTTAAAATCTTGTTGAGTTGTTTCACATAAGCTACAGGCTGTTTAAAGAAATGCTTGGATTCTTCGGCTGTATTAGTAAAGTCTTTACCTATCAATATTTCTGGGTTTGCTTCAAAATCAAACATGGCGCAGAATTTTTTATTGGCTACTAAGATTTTTCTATTTTCATCTTCTAAAAGAATTCCAGTTTGTAAATTCATTATGAGAGAAGATAATCTGTTTTCTGATTCTTTTAATTTAAAATCGGAAAGCTTTTTACTAGTAATATCTTCAATCATAGCAAAATATTGCACTAGCTTCCCATCGGAATCAAAAATAGGCTGACCTTTAGTTTTAACCCAAAAACCATCCCCTTTCTTTCTGCGATGAAGATGTTCAATATTAAAAGGTGCTCCATTTTTAAAAGGAACTGTCATTTTCTTCAATTCCTCTACAGTTGTTTCATCACATCTACCTAATTGGATAGGTGTTTTTCCAATTACGTCCTCTTTTGAAAATCCTGTAAGCCTTGTATATGCTTCATTGCACCAGAAAATGACACCATCAGGATTAGTGAACACTACTCCATTTTCATTAGCACGAGCTACAAGAGAAAGCCTATTAAGCTCTTCTTGATCTTTTTTTAGTTTGTTTTTTTGTTGATTTATAGTGATTAACAATTCGTTTAACTCCTGGGCTACAATTTCTTGTGACTTCAAAACATGAAGCATATCTATAAGTGGATCGTGATTAGCAAAATCGCTAAATGTTAATTTATTTTGTGCTACCTCCTCCATACTAGTAAACCATGGAGAACCAATAAATAATATTTTATCGCCCAATTCCTGAAATTGTCCTCTTAGTATGATAGAATTAGAGCCACTTTTTAAAATTACCATTTGCCCATATAAGGATTGTAAATTTGCAAAAGTATGCGCTTCAATCCTTGGCCTTTTTACTTTAAAAATAGATCGAAAATCCTTATTTTCTTTAACAACAGGATATATTTTACCTAAGCTGCTACCAAAACTTGTAATCTGAAAATTTGAATCAATTAGAATGTAAAATGGAAATAGTTTATTAAAACTATTGTAATCAAATTTAAATTCTATCGTTTCCATAATTTACCAGCTTATATTAAAAATTTCATGATTGTTACCTTGCATTCTTGACTGAATTAAATCAATTTTTACGGGAGTACTATACATAATACCAATACCTTGAATCAAACCTCTAACAAATTCTTGAAGCCCTTCACGTTTAGAAAAGTAATGTAAATTAATACTGTTTTCCATTACCTCAGTAACCTTGAATTCAGGAGGGGTAAGCTTAGGATAAATTAACATGACTCGATTGTGAAATAATGGCAGATTAACTAAAAATTCTTTTAAATTACTTCCTCCTGCTTCCATAAGACCGCCATATTTTTCTTTAGTTGTCTTTACCACCCACCATTCTCCAAAAGCAACAAGAATGTCGCTCACGGGCATATTCATCTCTTCAGAAGCAGCTGTAGCTAGTTTAAAAGTTATTGCATCATCATACGGTTCTGTACTTATAAAAAAGTCGATGTCAATACCGCTTCTTAGCTTAATTGCTTCCCATTTATCAGGACCAAAATTAGCTATAATCAAACTTTCAATCGCTTTATTTACAATTCCGTACATATTTCTATTTATTGAGAAATTAATTCATTACTACTCCAGTATTCAATTAACCTTTTAATTCTATCTACATAGTCATCGTATTTTAAAGGTTTTAATATATAGCCAGCAATACCTATTCTGTAGCATTCCATAACATCTTTATGATTGTTTGATGTGGTTAAAATAATAGCTGGTATGTACTTTAAATAAGGATCCTTTTTAAGAATCTCTAAGAATTCAATACCGCTAACTTTAGGCATATTTAAATCTAGTATGATAATATCGGGTATAATTTCTTTAATCTTTAAGACAGCTATGGCTTCTTCTCCATTATTAGCTTCAGTAATTTTGTGCTTCATATTTAATGAACTCAAAACTCTATTGAATTTCATGAGCTCGATAGCGTCATCTTCTATTAAAAGAATATTTAAAGACTTATTCATTTCTATATATTTTGTAAGTATAAATGTACCATTACATTCATCAAAATATACTGTTTTTTCGATTAAAAACTTGTTTAGTATAGATGAGTGGTAGAATAGAATCGATGAATGATTTTTTAATTATTTTGGATTTCGATCCTCAGCTTCTTAGACAAGCTGTTGACAATTAAACTGTAAGAATGATCTATTAGTTCTTTAACCAAAGTATCAGGAACCTCTTTATTGATAGCCACGGTGTTCCAATGGATCTTGCTCATATGCCAACCTGGAATGATGTCTTCATACTGTGCACGCAATTCCTCTGCACGATCTGGTTCACATTTTAAATTTACGGCAGCAGCTCCTTCCTCCCATTTTTTTAAAGAAGATAAAGCAAACATTTTTCCACCTACTTTAAATACCAATGTATCATCATCAAAAGGAAAATGCTCCGTCACTCCTTTTTTAGACAAACAATATTCATAATAACTTTCTAAGTTCATCGTATGAAGTTTTAAAATTTAAAATGCTTTCTTCTCCATCATTCTTTCTGGGTATGCCAATGAAGTAAATCCAAATTTCTTGTATAAAAAATGAGCATCGGCAGTAGCTAATCGCCAAATTTTTACTTGCTGCAATTCGGGTTCCTTCATCATCGCATCGATTAAAATAGAAGAATATCCCTTTCCACGATGTTCCTCAGTAATAAAAACATCCATCACATACGCAAAAACAACGTAGTCTGTAATTACTCTTGCAAAGCCTATTTGTTGATCCTCAAGATAAATTCCAAAGCAAAAGGAATTATCAATCGTGGTTTGGACTTCATCTATAGTTCGCCCTGCAGCCCAATAAATATCTTTTAAAAAGTCTTGAATAAACGGAACATCCAATTTATTTTTATCTGTAGAAACGCTTATCATATCTTGTACAAAACGGGCTTACTTGGACTCGCATCATTCTCAAAAGACGCTATTTGCAAATTCAATAAATAGCTACCGTCTTTGACTTCATCAGCAACATAAATCATCTCAGTAATTGTAGCCGCCATTCGGGCATCTGTATTTAAATTTTTTACATCCTTGACATTCCAAAAGGCTTTGTGAGCCAAAAGTTTCCCTTTATCTTTTTCTTTATCGACACTAGGTAAATCAATTAGCAAATGTTCGATCCCGCTTTCGCGAATAAAACGTGCCGCTTCCTCATCCAAATAAGGCGGATTAGTATGCGAATATTTTTTAGAAAGTTTGCTTGCGTTATTAGGTAAAGTCCTAATTACAATTGCCTCTGGAGATTTACCGTTTAGAGCCGTTTGTATCTGCTCTTTTGTAATAACAAGATCTTCTCCTTGTTCTTCTGGCTGTACCGAAACTAATTCGGCCAAAAAGAAAAACTGTTTTAAAGATTGATTAATGCTATAAAAATCCTTTGTAATATGCCCCAAACATTCGGTATGTGTGCCGTGACCATGTGGATTGAATTGAATATTATTAAAATTAGTCGATGACATTCCTGATGATACTTTCCCTACCCATTCATCAAACTTAACTGGCTCTATTATAGGTTTGTCAATATACCAGGCAAGTGGATTTGCTTCCGTATTAGATAATGGAATAGAGATATCTAATGGCTGTGATAAATCGACTTGGAATTTAGTATTGTTGTGTTGAATTGTAGCTTTCATTTATGCTGAATTTATTTCAGCATCTCATCTTGAGATACTTTTATAACATCAAATATAAATCTTTTAATTCGGGATTATACAATTTTGCTAAATTCCATTTCCAGTCTTTGTGCCAATTCTTCAATTGTTTTTCTCTTTTAAATGCATCAGAAAAATTGCTAAACTCTTCAAAATAAATTAAAATAGTTGAATTGTACTTTTTTGTAAAAGACGCAGCAGTGCCGTTTATATGATGATCAATTCTGTTTTTTAAATTTTTGGTGGCACCAACATATAAAACAGTATGATTCTTATTAGTCAAGATATATGTAAATCCTTTTTTCATACAAAATAGAATAAAAAAACTAATCCTGAAACTAGTTCATTAGATCCTGAAACTAGTTCAGGATAAACAAATCACTTGCAATTCCATCTGTCAGAAACTTTCCTTTTTTTGTGGGTTTAAGAATATTATTTTCAATGAAAAGTAACTCATCACCCAAGAATTTCTGAGCTTGTTTCATTAAATAATCAAAATACGTTCGTCCAAATTCCGATTGAATTTTATCTAAAGAAACGCCCCAAATCGTTCGTAATCCCGTCATAACATATTCGTTGTAACGATCAGAAACAGACAAAACTTCAACTTCATTTGGCAATTCATCCGCATTAATTGCTTTAATATATAACGGATTATTAGCAATATTCCAACTACGAGACACACCATCATAACTATGTGCCGATGGTCCTATTCCTATATATTTTTTCCCTAACCAATAGGCCGAGTTATTCTTAGAAAAATAATTCTCCTTACCAAAATTGGATAACTCATAATGTATAAAACCATTCTCCTCGAGTGTTTCTACCAAAATCATAAAGTGCTCTTGAGCCACTTCGTCATTTGGTTCCGCTATTTTACCGGTTTGAATTAGTTTTTTCAAAGCCGTTTTTGGCTCCACTGTCAAAGCATAACTAGAGATATGCGGAATCCCAAATGATAAGGCGGTTTCAATATTTTGCTTCCATTTCTCATTACTCATTTGCTGCCCCTGTTCGCCATTCTGGCTCGGGTCCGGAACTCCATAAATCAAATCAATCGAAATGTTTTCAAAATATTGGATTGCTTCTGCCAAACATTTTTTGGCTTCCGCCGAATTATGAGCCCGATTCATCAGTTGCAAATCGTCTTCAAAAAAAGACTGAATCCCAATAGATAATCTATTGATTTTGCTTTTCGAAAGTTCTAAAATTCGTTCGCTTGACAAATCATCTGGATTGGCTTCTAGCGTAATTTCAGGGTTTTCTGAAACTGAATAATTATTAAACACTTCATCAATCAAGAAATTAATTTCGTCCGAAGTCAATACACTTGGCGTTCCTCCTCCAAAATAAATGGTCTCCACAAGCTCATTTGCAGATTCACTTTTGCGTAAGCGAATTTCTTTGGCCAAAGCTACAACCATCTCCTCTTTTTTTTTCATTGAAGTCGAAAAATGAAAGTCGCAGTAATGACAGGCTTGCTTACAAAAAGGGATATGTATATAGATTCCGCTCATTTCTTAACTCGTGCTTCATTTTGTTTAACAAAAGCATCCCAACCGGTATAACTTTTCGTCCCAATTACTTTTCCTGAGTTGAAAAAATGACAAACGGCTGCAGCCAGTCCATCGGTGCTATCTAGATTTTTAGGTAATTCTTTTAGTCCCAATAACTGTTGAAGCATTTTAGCCACTTGCTCTTTACTGGCGTTTCCATTTCCGGTTATTGCCATTTTTATTTTCTTGGGTTCATATTCGGTAATTGGAATGTCTCTTGACAAACCCGCTGCCATAGCCACACCTTGCGCACGCCCAAGCTTCAGCATTGACTGTACATTCTTGCCAAAGAAAGGGGCTTCAATTGCTATTTCATGTGGATGATGCGTATCAATCAACTCAATGGTACGTTCAAAAATTCGTTTTAGTTTCATATAATGGTCGTCCATTTTATTTAACTGCAATTCGTTCAACTGAATAAATTCCATTTTTTTATCGACTACTTTAATCAAGCCAAAGCCCATTATAGTGGTTCCTGGGTCAATTCCTAATATGATGCGTTCGTTTGCCAAAAGATTTATTTAAAGTTTAAAATTCAGAGTTTAAAGTTTTGTTTCTTTGTACTCATGATTTCAATTCCTCACAAAACTAAGCAATTCCTTGTACTTCTAATCAAAGTTTTGATTGTTGCCGGCGCATTTTATTTCATTTACAACCAGCTGGCAAATAATGACAAACTAGACTGGGTCCAGTTTACTGCCAAATTCAAAAAGAACCAGTCGGTATTAGGAATTATTTTTATCTTACTATTGAGTGTGATGAATCGCTATTTTGAGATTTTAAAATGGCAGAATTTAGCTTCTTATATCAAACCCATTTCCGTTTTAGAAGCTACAAAACAGGTTTTGGCAGCATTGACAGCAGGAATTTTTACTCCAAATGGTGTGGGCGAATATGCAGGAAAAGCTCTGTATTACGAAAAACAAGAAACCAAGCAAGTGGTGTTTCTGAATCTGATTTGCAACGGAATCCAAATGGTGTTGACCGTTATCATTGGGATATTTGGTTTACTCTATTTTAATGCTGAATATAATGTAATAACTACAAAAACTGTGTCACTCCTTTTTGGGGCATTACTACTTGTTTTTACAGTTTTATTTTCGATAAAAAAAATAGCTATAAAAGGTTATTCAATAGAAAAATTGATTCATAAAATCAATGAAATTCCAAAACGCATTCACCACAAAAACATCCTTTTAGGTATATGCCGATACCTTGTGTTTTCGCATCAATATTATTTCTTGTTTTTAGCCTTTGATGTTGATCTACCTTATTTTACGTTGATGGCAGCTGTGACCAGCGTTTACTTTTTGGCTTCTTCTTTACCTACTTTTCAGTTTTTAGACTTTGCCGTAAAAGGAAGTGTAGCCATCTTTTTCTTTGGTATTCTGGGCGTGAACGAATGGATTGTCATTTTTGTATCGACCTTGATGTGGTTTTTAAATGTAGTTTTACCCGTAGTAATTGGAAGTTACTACGTACTCAATTTTAAAAGTCCTCTAGCTACAGCAGGAAAATCAACAGCAATTCATTAATTCCAAGAGCTATGGTCATACTTTTTCTGAGCATTGTTTGTGGTATTTACCTGATTGCAATAAGTGCGCTTATTTATGGCTTTACAAAAATAAAAAATTATACAAATAGTGGCTTATTACCAAAAACAGCGTTCACTATCATCGTCCCGTTCAGGGATGAAGCAGAAAATTTACCCAACCTTCTCGATAGTTTTTCGAAACTGAATTATCCTTCAAATTTGTTTCGAATTATTCTTGTCGATGATGCATCTAATGATGATTTTAAAATTTCCGATTTTGAGTTTCAGGTTTCAGTAATAAACAATAATCGTGTTTCAAAATCACCCAAGAAAGATGCGATTGTAACCGCGATGAATCTGGTTACAACTGACTGGGTTATCACTACAGATGCCGATTGTAGGGTGCGTAAAAACTGGTTACTGACGCTGGATAATTATATTCAGGGTCATGAGGTCGCTATGATTGCAGGAGCCGTTACTTATAGTTGTGATACTACTTTTTTACAACAATTTCAACAATTAGACATTGCCAGTTTACAAGGAGCTACCATAGGTAGTTTTGGGATTAATAATGGTTTTATGTGTAATGGCGCCAACTTGGCTTATACCAAATCCCTTTTTCAAAAATTAAATGGTTTTGAAGGTAATGACACAATTGCCAGTGGTGATGATGTTTTTTTATTGCAAAAAGCCATTGCCAGAGCACCAGAAAAAGTACACTATTTGAAATCAAAAAGCAGTATTGTAACTACCAAACCATTAGAGGACTGGAAATCCTTGTTCCAGCAACGTGTACGCTGGGCCTCTAAAACAGCCTCATACCAAAGCAGTTTTGGAAAAACACTTGCTATAGTAGTTTTCATGGGGAATTTGTGTTGGTTATTCACCCTTGCTTATTTTTTATTAGAAAATAGTAATAACCTTACTGCTTTACTTTTACTTTTTTTTAAAATCATTATCGATATGGTGTTGATACTGAAATCCAATCAATTTTTGAACTCAAAAAGAACTTCTTATTTACTAGTGAGTAGCATATTTTACCCTTTTTTTAGTGTCAGTGTAGCCTTGTATTCCCTCTTGGGTAAGTACGAATGGAAAGGAAGAGAATTTACATCTTAAACATTTTTACTTATTTAAAAACTTGACTTTAAACCCTATTTAAGGTCCTATTAAAAAATCATCTAGTGATAGCTGAATGCTCTAGCCCTGATAGAAATGAAAATCCTTTTATGCTGTTGTTCAGAATAAAAGATTGCAATGAATAGCAGGAAAATGCTCCAAAAAACTACTCGACTTTAAGGATTACTGGAAGGATAAATTGTGTTTTAACGGGAATTCCGCGTTTTATTGCTGGATTCACTTTTGGAAAATTAACTAATCTAGCATGTAATATACTGTCGATTTTGATGATGTCGTAAGCTGTAGAATCTTTAGGAAATAACGGTTCAAATTTCATTTTTGCATTAGGAAAAACGGTTACTTTAACCTCTATCGTATCTAATTCAGGGTAGAGAATGGAGAGCGTATCTACATTAAGTTTTTCCTGAATTAATTCTGTTAGATATTGAAAAAAACATTGCTGACGCTCTTTTTTTCCTTCGACTGTGTTGCAGTCTACGAATGAAGGATATTCATCTACCTCTTTCCAGTTAATCGTCTTTAATTCCTTTTGCAACAATTCCTTTTCCGAAGGCACTTGCTTATCGAAATATTGGCAGGAAGTAAAAAGTAAGAATGCTAAAAAAAAGTAATAGTGCTTCAATGTTTTGTTTTTGAATTGGACTAATATTTTATAAAAATACAATTATTATTTATGTGATGCTTTCGAAAGTAAATAATCTTCGTAGTTTTCAGCAAACCACTTGATTTTATTTGCGTTGGCAACCTCTTTTTGATCTGGATACAAAATGGCTAATCGGTCTGAAAAAGCGGCAATTTTAATGGTGTAAGTGTAGAACTTCATTTTGGTTAATATGTGGTCAGGATTTGCTTTTTTATCGGAAAATTCAAAAAAAAGTTGATCAAATTCCTTTAACGAAAAATTGTAAACTTTCTTTTTATTAGCATTATAAATAGAATCCTTTAATGTGCTATCTTGCAGCTTAGTTTGTTTTTCTTGTGCATAAAGCGTACTGCAAACTAACATAAAAAATAAGATGACAGCCGATGTAAAAGTACTTTTCTTCATTTTCATTTCGCAATTAATTACATTTTGAAATGGCAAAATTACTAAAAATATAAGTTATGGACATTTTACTTTTAATTCTTGGTTTTATATGTATGCTAACCGGAATTCTTGGGAGCTTTTTACCAGTATTGCCAGGACCTGGGATTAGCTGGGTGGGAATCGCTTTACTCTATTTTACGAGTGTAGTTCCCGCTGATTATTGGGTCCTAGGAATAACTTTATGCATCACTATTGTACTATCAATTTTAGATTACATCATCCCCGCACAAGGAACAAAACGATTTGGTGGTAGCAAATATGGTATTTGGGGAACAAATATCGGCTTAGTCATTGGGATCTTCTCACCTATTCCATTTGGCTTTTTAATTGGTCCTTTTGTGGGAGCATTTGTAGGCGAACTTTTTTTTGATGCCAACAATCATGGCCGTGCACTTAAAGCCGCTACTGGATCGTTTGTAGGATTTTTAGCCTCGACATTTATACAGTTTCTGGTGTGTTTACTTTTTTTAGGGGTATTCATTACAGTCGTATGGCAATACAAGGAAGCTCTGTTTTAATCCCTTTATTGGGATTTATTACATCACCAGTTGTTTGAGTGCTGTATAAAAAGGCAGACTTGCATTTGAGACTCAAATTTAAAACAAGTAAATAATTTTGGTTTTTAACTTATTTTTGAGATATTCGCAAAGAATACCACTGAATACTTACCAAAAAACAGCTCGTTGGACAAAGATATTATAAATACTTCTTTTTTCATTCACCAATTGAAGGAAGGCGAAAACGCTGCCTTTGAAACGCTGTACCATTTATATTTTCAAAAATTATTTCACTTTGCTAATAGCTACATCGAAGATGAAGAGGAGGCAAAAGAGATTGTACAAAATATTTACTTCAAAATTTGGAAGAAAAGAGCCAAGCTAGAACTAGACCTGAACCTCCATTCTTACCTATTCAAGATGGTTAAAAATGCTTGTCTCGATTATTTTAAGCATCAAAAAGTGCGTGCCAATTATAAAGATTTTTGTGACATTGAAAGAAAAAACATCAATCAGTTAGCGTTATTAGATACTGCAAGTACTTTGTATATTGAAAATGAACTTCTTGAAAAAATCAATAAATCCGTAGACAAACTACCCGAAGCTTGCAAACGCATTTTTATAAAAAGCAGGTTTCAAGGGTTAAAGCACAAAGAAATTGCCGAAGAATTAAACATCTCTACAAAAACCGTAGAAAACCAACTTACAAAAGCGCTAAAGTTTTTAAGAATGGAGCTTAAAGAATACACAGCGCTCTTCTTTTAAAAATTGCCAAAAAAAAATCAAAAGTAACGTAGGGGTATTTACATTTTATATCGTTTTAATATAAAATGCCCTATATGAAAGAATCTGATTTAATACAATTTATAACTAAAAAAGGAAATACCAAGTTTGACCTTGAAGTAATTTCTTGGATCAATGCTTCCCCCGACAATCAAGCTTATTATAATAAAATTAAAGCTCAACAAATTGTGGGTACGGTTGATGAAACTATTGAAAAAGTAAATCCTGAAAAGCAATTCCGTCTTTTTTTAAAGAAAAAAAACAGATCCAAAAATACGCTTCACTTATTTCTAAAAATAGCATCCGTTATCATGATTCCTTTGCTATTAACTACTTACTTCTATTATTCCAATACTTCTAATACTGCTACGGCCAAACCGTTTACAGCTTACACTTCATCTGCAAAAGAACAAAAACAAATCACACTTGGCGATGGAACCATAGTTTGGCTAA
Organism: Flavobacterium sp. W21_SRS_FM3; assembly: GCF_052113625.1. Classification (NCBI taxonomy): domain Bacteria; kingdom Pseudomonadati; phylum Bacteroidota; class Flavobacteriia; order Flavobacteriales; family Flavobacteriaceae; genus Flavobacterium; species Flavobacterium sp. W21_SRS_FM3. The sequence continues at coordinate 82,150 of NZ_JBGQOD010000011.1, forward strand.
ATGCCGAAAGTAAAATTGTTGTTAGTAATCAGTACGGCAACACGGAAAGAAGAATTAGCCTTTATGGCGAAGCTTTTTTTGATGTGGTTAAAAACAAAAACAAACCTTTTATAGTAGAAACAGCCTCTGGAATAAAAGTTAAGGTGTTGGGAACCACCTTTAATGTCAAATCCTATGCTTCTGAAAAAAATGTCGAAACAACCCTTGTAACGGGAAAAGTAGAATTGTACGACCAAAAAGAAAACAAACCATTATTAACTTTAAGTCCTAAACAGAAAGCTACCTTTTCTAAAAAAGAAAAAGAACTTTCAGTAGCTGAAGTCACCACAGAGAACATTACATCTTGGAAATCCGGAAAACTCATTTTCAATAAAACACCGTTAGATGAGTTTGCATTAAATATTGAACGCTGGTACGGGGTTAAAGTGATTATGGCTTCTGATGCCTTTAAAGACTATGCTTTCTCAGGAGAAATTGACAAAAACAACTCGATTGAGGACATCATAAAAATATTAGAAGTTTCTTCAAATTTAAATTGCAGTTACAATAACAACACCAATACGCTTTTGATTAAATCAAAATAAAAAAAAGAGAGTGCGCCAACACTCTCTTAATTTAAAAAGGCTTTATAGCTGATTACCGTTTCTAAACAAGTACTAACAAAAAACCAAGTTAAAATTATGAAAAAAAACCGAATTAAAAAGAATTCCGCCAGAAGAAGACCTTCTTCGGTAGATAAAATTATTAGAATAATGAAAATATATTCGATACTAGTTGCACTTACCATCGTTAAAATTTCTGCAAGTAGTTTGCCTACTTATGGTCAAAAAATAGCTATTGAATATGATAAAGTTACTCTTAAACATGTCCTTTCTAAAATAGAAGACCAGTCTGATTTTACTTTTTTTTATAACAATAAATTAGTGGATGAAAATACGGTTATCAGTATTAAAGCTTCATCAGACAAAATAAATAAGGTACTTGATAAAGCGTTAAAAGGAACGGGCATATCTTATGAAATAATGAACAATAAAGTCATTCTATTTAAAGACACTTTGCCCCAAACATTCCATAATGAGGGTAAATCTGAAAATAGTATAACGGAAAATTATACTTTTCAACAAGAAAAAATCGAAGTGAAAGGAACGGTTGTCGATGAAGCAGGTATTCCACTTGCAGGTATTAATGTGAGTATAAAAAACACAACAACAGGAACACTTACAGATCTTGACGGACATTTCACTTTAAAAGCTAACTATGATGATATCGTAGAAATTAGCTACATGGGTTTTAAAACAGAAACTAGAAAAATAAGCCGACAAGCCACCACTTTTAAAATAACTATGCTACCTGACATTAGTGCATTAAACGAGGTAATTGTTGTAGCTTATGACAAGCAAAGCAAAAGCTCTTTTACAGGTGCTGCTGTAAATGTTGATGTTTCTAAAGTTAAAGAAACACCAGCTGCTTCATTCCAGGAGAGTTTACAAGGTAATGTGGCAGGAGTACAAATATCTTCAACAAGTGGACAGCCAGGTTATGCACAAAGCATCCGAATTAGAGGTGTGGGTTCTATAAATGCTAATTCTGACCCTTTGTATGTTGTTGATGGAATTCCTGTAGTTTCAGGAAACATCTCTACTATTGCAACAAGTTCTAATACAATTGCTGGAATCAACCCAAAAGACATTGAAACCATTACTGTTTTAAAAGATGCATCGGCAACTTCTATTTATGGTTCAAGAGGAGCAAATGGAGTTGTTCTTATCACGACAAAAAAAGGGAAATCTGGGAAAACAAAATTTGATTTCAGTAGTCAGTATGGAATCAGTGAAATGATCCTACCAAAGAGAAACAAATTATTAACTACTCCTGAGAGTTTAGAATTATTAATTGAAAGCCGCATAAACATTGGCGAAAGCCCTGCAGTTGCTCAAAAATATATCTATGACAACGTTGATGAAAATGTCAACACAGACTGGCAAGATGTGATAGGGAGAACAGGAGAGTACAGACAATATGGTTTTAGCGCTAGTGGTGGTAGCGACAAAACTACATTTTATTCTTCACTTGGAATCTATGACCAACAAGCTGTAATTATTGGGGTTGACTATAAAAAATTTAATGCTAAGGTGAATATCAACCATAAAGCAACAGATAAATTATCGATGAATTTTGGGGTTGCAGCAAGCAATCAAATTCTTAATACGATCGATGAGGCAGGAAATGCCAATAACCCTGTTAGAGCAATGGCTAGAGAGGTGCCTTGGCAGCCCGTTTATAATGCTGATGGATCTTATAATACTAGTATTCTTTTAACGTATAACCCTATTGGGATAGCCAAAGACAATATTAGAAAATCTAAATTATATGGGATTTTAGGAAATTTAGGTTTAAACTATGATTTCACCAAGAATTTATCATTTGAAACCAAAGGAAATGTTGATTTCAATATAGCAGATGAATTTCAATATGACAATCCGTATTTTGGGGAAGGTAGAAATGATGGTGGACGCGGTAGAGCCTCGGATAACATTGTCCTAAACTGGAATGTTACCAACTTATTAAAATACAACTTAGACTTAAATGAGTCTAATAACCTTAAATTCTTATTAGGGCAAGAGGCGCAAAAAATAACGAGTAGCTCTGTATTTGCTTATGCGAGTAACTATGGTGCGCCAGGATTAACTTCGCTAGATAATGCTTCAGTGTATAGAGATGCCTCAAGTTCAAAAACAGCCTCATCACTTTCCTCTTTATTCTTTAATGTAAATTATGCTTTAAACAATAAATATTTCTTGAATGTAACGGGAAGACGAGATGGTTCATCTAGATTTGGTTCTGATGTGAGGTATGCTAATTTTGGCTCTGTAGGAGCAGGTTGGAATATAGAAAAGGAAGCGTTTATGGAAAATGTAACTTTTGTAAATAAATTAAAACTAAGATCTAGTTACGGTATTAATGGTAATCAAGAAATTGGGGATTTTGCTTCAAGAGGATTGTATAGTACTGGAGACGATTATAATGACAAGCCTGGGTATTCTTACAGTCAACAATCTAATCCATCTTTAACATGGGAGAAAAACAAACCTTTTAATATTGGTTTGGATTTTGGATTGTTCAATAGATTATCTGGAACCTTTGAATACTATACGAGAACGACAACAGACTTATTATTCAAAGTACCTATATCGGCTACAAACGGAATCACAAGTTACTTAGATAATGTAGGTGAAATGAAAAACAGCGGAATCGAATTTGCTTTATCAGCTGCAATATTTGATAATCCGGATGGCTTTTCATGGAAATCAGATTTTAATATTACTACAAACTCTAATGAAATAATAAAGTTACAAAACAACGAACCTATTATTGAGGACAATTACATTAGAGAAGTAGGAAACGATTTTTATACTTTTTACATGCCAGGATACGCAGGTGTTGATCCTCAAAATGGAAATGCGCTTTGGTATACTGACGGAAAAAAGACGGCAACAACAAGCGATTATAGTAAAGCTGACCCTTACCAACAAGGAAGTGCTTTGCCTAAGTTCTATTCTGGTTTCACCAATACATTTAGTTATAAAAATGTAAGTTTTTCGTTTATGCTATTCATGAATGATGGTAATAAAGTGTATGATACTTGGGGTAGATATGTAGCTAGTGATGGTAGTGCTAAATTAAATGATAGAGGAAACCTTACTCGCAAAATCTATGAAAACAGATGGCAACAACCAGGTGATATTACAAATGTTCCCAAGGTTGTTTGGGGTAACACACAGTCTGGATTAGCTAACCAACATTCTACTCGTTTCTTATATGATGGAACTTATATTAGACTTAGAGACATCACGCTAGCTTACCAGTTTCCAAGTTCACTGACTGATAAATTAAAAGTTAGTAATATACGTTTTTACCTAAAAGGAACAAATGTATTGACATGGGTTAAAGACAAAGGATTAGAAATGGATCCAGAAGTTGGAATTAACGGAACCGCTAATCTAAGAATCCCTATTTCGAAACAATTTTTAATGGGAGTTGATTTTTCATTCTAAAAACTAAAACAAATGATATTAAAATTTAAACATATAGCAATTTTAGCTATCGTGATGCTTACGGTATCCTGTAGCGAATCTTTTTTAGACATTAATCCAGAACAAAGTGTCGCTGCCGAAAGCGCCATAGTGGATATTGTGACGTTACAAACTGCAGTAAATGGGACGTATAGCAAACTGCAAAGCAATGATTATTATGGTAGAACCATGTACATCATTCCTGAATTAATGGCTGATAATCTTTACCTGAGTTCCAGAAATACGGGTCCTTATTTAGAATATGAAACTTTTGTAGTTTCTGAAAGAAATGGCGAAGCTGAGGGTTTATGGGAAAAAGGATATCAGGTAATTGTTAATGCCACTCGTGCTATCGAAGGTGGGAAAAAATTACAGGGAAGCAGCACTGCTCAGCAAAACACTATCAATCAATTAATTGGTGAAGCTTATGCTCTTAGAGCATTGGCACATTTTGACCTTGTTAGAATGTTTGCACAACCTTATAATTTCACAGCAGATGCAAGCCATCTAGGTGTACCCGTAATCACAGAAGTTAATATTGTACAAACTTCACCAAAAAGAAATACGGTAAAAGAAGTGTATACTCAAATTACCAATGATCTAACGACTGCTTTAGGCTTAATGCAAACTCAAAAAGGAAAAGGAAGCTTTTCTATTGGAGCGGCAAAAGGCTTACTAGCAAGAGTGGCATTGTACCAAGATGATAAAATCAATGCTATTAAATACAGCTCTGAAGTTATTGCAACAGGAGGTTATAGTTTAATTGCTAATAAAGATTATGCTACGCTATGGAGTACAGAACTAAATAACGAAACCTTATTTGAAGTTGTAAATACAATTGCAGATAATGAAGGAAGTAATAGTTTAGGTCACTTCTTTAACGTTACAGGATACGCAGATGCTTTAGTACCTACTGAGCTTTACGGTCTTTATGATGCTCAAGATGCAAGAAGAACTGCTATCACAACTGGAGCAAAACCTAGTGCAGAGAAAGTGGCACTTTTTGTAAATAAATTCCCAAAAGGAACATTGAGCGATGACAATATTAAAATCTTGCGTTTAGCAGAGCAGTATTTAATTAGAGCTGAAGCTTACGCCAAAGACAATCAAAACACCTTAGCTCAAAATGATTTGAATGTCATTATAAAAAGAGCAAACCCAGCTGCTGCTAATGCAACAGAAACAGGTACTGCTTTATTAAACCGAATTCTTGAGGAAAGAAGAAAGGAACTTGCTTTTGAAGGACATCGTTTATTTGATTTAAACAGAAATAAAAAAGATGTGAAAATTATTCAGTCTGATAAAAGCATGACGGTAAGCTATCCTAGTGATAAATTTATCCTGCCGATACCTTTGAAGGAATTAAATTCAAATCCGAATATCAAACCTCAAAACACCGGATACTAAATGATTTCTATAGAAATTAAACCGTATTTATTGAATAAAAAACATGTATTTAGAATTGCAGGGGGAGCACGTACTAACACTCCTGTTCTTTTAGTAAAACTAATATACGAAAGTTTTGTAGGATATGGGGAGGCTTCAATGCCTCCCTTATACGGGGAAACAATGGAAACGGCTCAAGCTTTTGTAAAATCGCTTGATCTTTCTAAATTCAGCTCTCCCTTAGAATTTGCAACAATAATCAAGTACTTGGACAAGCATGCTCCAGGAAATACTGCTGCAAAAGCTGCAATTGATATTGCGCTACATGATCTTTTAGGAAAAATGATGAAGATGCCTTTGTATCAATATTTCAATTTAGAAAAAAAAGAACTTAAAACCAGTAAAACTATTGGTATAGATAGTGCTCAAATTATCGAAAAGAGAGTTGAAGAGGCTGCTGATTTTCATTATCTAAAAATTAAACTTGGTGGCGATAACGATGCTGAAATCATAAAAGCAGTTCGAAATGTCTCTGACAAACCCTTATTTATAGATGCCAATCAAGGTTGGACCAACAAAGAAGAAGCACTAGATAAAATTGCCTGGTTAAAGGAAGAAAATGTTGTTTTTATCGAACAACCTATGCCTAAGAAATCCTTTGCCGACATGGAATGGCTAGTATCTCGAAGTACTTTACCTTTGATAGGTGATGAAGGAATACAGCGTTTAGAGGATGTGAAAACAGCAAGTAATTTTTACCACGGAATCAACATCAAATTGATGAAGTCTACTGGATTGCATGAAGCTTTTGCTATGGCTAATTTAGCCCAATCACTGAATCTTAAAATAATGCTGGGTTGCATGTCTGAAACTTCTTGTGCTATTGCTGCGGCTGCGCATTTAGGAGCCATGGCAGATTGGATTGATTTAGATGGTAATTTAGGGGTAACTAATGATCCCTACCAAGGACATCAACTAATAAACGGTTGCATTCATCTTAATGACACTAACGGAATTGGATTAATTGATCCCAACTGGGACAAAATTGAAACTTATGTATAAAATATATCAAACGGCGATCATTTTATTTTTATCCCTTTCTCTTACTAGCTGTACAGCACAAAAAAAGACAAGCATAAAAACGACGACTGAGGTACAAAATGATACTTTGGATAGTTATTTTTCAAAATTATACGCGGCAAAAATGTTTAACGGAGCAGTAGCTGTAAAACGAAAAGGCAAACTAATCTTTAAAAAAGCATACGGTATTGCCAATTTAAAGAAACAAACTCCTTTTTTAACTACTAGCTCACAAGAAATTGCTTCCGTTTCTAAACAGTTTACCGCTGCAGCAATACTTTTGCTACAACAAGAAAACAAGCTAAAAGTGACTGATCTTGCGACAATCTATTTGGGACAGGATTTCCCCTATAAGGATATAACCATTTCCCAATTGCTATCACATACTTCTGGACTACCAGATTATGAGCCATATTTTAGAGAAAAATGGGACCCTACTACAATTGCCTACAACAAAGATATTTTACATTATTTAAAAACTCAAAAGCCAGCACTTTTAACTGTTGCAGGCGAGAAATACAATTATTCAAACACGGGATACATCATGTTAGCCGAAATTGTAAATGCTGCTAGCGGAACTACTTTAGAACACTATTTAGCCAAAAAAGTTTTTAAACCGATGCAAATGAATAGCAGCTTTTTCCTTGGAAGAGACAGCATTTGGGACAAAAAAAATTACGCTCCAGGTTATATGTTCAGTTTAACCGAATGCAAAAATGTAATTCCAGAAACTTTAGCTAACAATGGGTATTACCGTTTCTTAAGTGGTCGATTAGGATCAGGACGTCTTTCATCGAGTATCGAAGACTTGATTAAATGGGATGAATTCCTTTATGACGACTCTATTTTTAATACTGCTTCTAAGGAATTGGCATTTAGCGTACATCCACCTACAAAAGATTCTTCTGATTACGGTTACGGATGGCATATTATCAACGATAGTATAAAAGGAAAAACGGTATATCATACCGGAAGTTGGGCTGGAAACTTGACTTACATTCGTCGATCATTAGTAACAAAAGATTTGGTTATCATTTTGAACAACACCCACAATTCGGCCTATTTAAAAGAAATCACAGCTGCAGTCAACGGATTTTTGAATGGTGAACCTCTAGTATTACCAAAAGTTAAAGCGTCTGAATTCTTTAAAAATTCTGCATGTAATCTAACTTTGAACATGATTCCCCAATGGTATAAAGACAATACGGATATTGATTGGGATGTTGCCAATTTAAAAGCACTTCAAAAAGATTATGCAAAGGTTGGTGCCTCAGATAAAATTGAACTGCTAAACTCTCTAATTTCTATCATTCAAACAGCTAACAAATCTTAATCCATATTTTAAAATTTGCGGTTAGCTCCTCAAATATAGTTCTCGAATTTACTTTCCAAAGTTTCTAATTTAAAGAGACCAGCATAAAGAAATGGCACAGTGCATATAGCCATTATCTCTACTGCTGAATAGCTTTTTATGCTCAAGACACAAAACTAGACAGCAACGAAATTCGACTAAACAATAGCTCTTCAATAAATAAAAATTGAATTCCATGAAAAAAACAAAACTGATATTTATAGCTTCAACCTTGCTTTTTATGGGTTGTCAACCGCTAAAAAGAGAAATGAATGTAGATATTCTTATTCAAAACGGCACTGTTTATAACGGAATTGATACTATTCCTACTGATGTATCTATTGCAATAAAAGGAGTTCAAATTGTTTTTGTAGGTGATAAAAATAAAGCTTTGATAACCGCTTCAAAAATTATTGATGCCAAAGGACTAATCGTTTGCCCTGGTTTTATCGATCCGCATACACATGCTGATAAAGATTTAAATGATCCCGGAACCTCCCAAAACAAACCATTTTTACTGCAAGGAGTTACCACTGTGGTTGTAGGTAATGACGGTTCTAGTTTTTATCCCGTTTCCAAATACAACAAATTATATCAGCAAAATGGCATTGGTACAAATGCTGTTCTATTAGTGGGACATGGTACGATTCGCTCTCAAGTTATTGGCAATAGCGATAGAGAGGCGACCCCAGAAGAAATTATAAAAATGCAAGCACTTGTTCAACAAGAAATAGACTCGGGTGCTTTTGGTTTATCTACTGGACTTTTTTATTCCCCTGGAAGTTACGCAACCACAGCGGAAGTTATTTCTCTAGCAAAAACTACTGCGGCGAATAATGGGATTTACGACACTCATTTAAGAGATGAAAGTTCCTATTCAATTGGATTAATCCCATCTGTTGAAGAAGCTATAGAAGTGGGTCGACAAGCAAAATTACCTATTCACATATCACATATTAAATGCCTAGGACTTGATGCCTGGTATCAAAGCGATTCTATTGTCAATATCATTAATACTGCTCGAAAGCAAGGCATTGAAGTTACAGCAAATCAATATCCTTACGACGCATCAGCAACTAGTTTAAAAGCGGTAGCAGTACCACGATGGGTTGAAAGCGGCGGTATAGACTCTGTGTTTATTCGCTATGCTAATCCCTTATTTAAACAACGCATTCTAGACGAAACAAAAACGAATATTAGCCGTAGAGGTGGACCAGATAAATTATTAATTGTCGCTTCTATAGACACTACAATTGTTGGAAAAAATCTATTAGAAATTTCTAAAATATTTGCTGTCTCTCCAGAAGAAGCTGTTTTTGAAATACTCAAAAAGTCTTCGCCAAAAGTAGCGTCATTTAATATGAATTCTAAAGACATTGCGACTTTTATGAAGCAAGACTGGGTGGTTACAGGTTCAGATGGAGGATCAGGACATCCAAGAAAATATGGAACATTTCCAAAAAAATACAATACTTACGTAAAAGATCAAAAGGTAATTGGAATTGCTCAATTTATAAATGGAAGTACTTCCAAAACAGCTGATATTCTAAAAATCCCAAATAGAGGTGCCTTAAAAGAAGGCTATTTCGCCGATGTCATCATTTTCAATCCAGACACTTTTATAGATAAAGCTGATTATTCGGATGCTTTTCAACTAGCAGAAGGTTTAGAATACAGTATCATAAATGGAAAAATAGCAGTCGAAAAAGGAGAAGTAACCCAACTCTTAAACGGAAAAGTTTTAAAAAAATAAGCAATTATGAAAAATATAATTCTTTCTACACTTGCGCTTATACTAGTCGCGAGCTGTGGACATAATCCGAAATTACAGGAAACTACAAATCATAAAACAGATAAAACTGACATTGTCAATACTATTATTGATAACAAAGAAAGTTTTTATCATATTGATTTTGCTAACTATCCTTATAGCGACACCAGCCTTCCGATAGGTGTTTTTGACTCAGGCACTGGCGGTTTAACCGTTTTAAAAGCGATTGTAGATTACGACCAATATCAAAACAACTCACATCAATCAGGTGCAGATGGTGTATTAGATTTTAATAAGGAGAGTTTTATTTATTTAGCAGATCAGGCTAACATGCCGTATGGGAATTATGCTGCAGTACATAAAGAAGATTTACTAAAAGAACACATTATCAAGGATACTCAGTTTTTGATGAGTAAGAATTATTATTCTGATTTTAATGACAGATCTGTAAATACAGATAAAAAGCCAGTAAAAGTTATCGTGATTGCTTGCAATACAGCAACAGCTTATGGCAAAGAGCATATCGAAGAATTCATAAAAAAAGCAAATTCAGGTATAAAAGTGATTGGTGTAATTGATGCTGGTGTTCGAGGCGTGCTGGAAACGATGAAAAAAGATGAAAACGCTATTATAGGTGTTTTAGCTACTGCTGGTACCGTATCTTCAAAGGGATATCAAAACACCATCTTAAAATTTAAAGATGAATTAGGATTTACTGGAAATATCGAAGTCTTTTCTCAAGGAGGAGTTGGTATCGCTGAGGCAGTAGATGAAGATGCAAATTATTTCAATAAAAATCTAAAAAATCCAAGAGAAGATTATAAAGGACCAAGTTTAAATGGTGACCTGAAAATTGACAAAACCCTATTCGATATTTACAATTTCGATTTTGATAATAGTAAAATGCTTTGTGATACTAAAATTGCCGACGACTGTTCCATTTTACAAATTAATGATTCTGAAAATTATGTTCGCTTTCATCTGGTCACACTTTTAGAAAACATCCGAAAATCAAAAACCACAAATCAATTAAAATCAATTATACTTGGTTGTACACATTATCCCTATTTAATTGATGAAATAAATACGGTGTTGCAGGAATTGTATAATTACAAAGCAAAAGACGGAGCTTATTTGTACCGAAATTTCATGGCTGAAAATATTAAATTAGTTGATCCAGCAGTAAACACAGCCAAAGAACTATATGACTACCTAAATCAAAAATTATTATTTAACCCGAATGGAAATATGAAGGATAGTGAGTTTTATATCAGTGTAGCCAATAAAGACAATGTCAACACTAAAATGGATTCCGAAGGACGTTTCCCGTATGAATACAAATACGGAAGAACCGCAGGAGAAATTCAAGAGTATGTAAAAATAGTGCCCTTTAGCAGAGCAAATATTTCTGATGATATTCTTACACGTTTCCAACAGCAAATACCCTCTGTATATGATTTAATGCGGAATTTTAATCGAACAAATGACAAACTGAGCTTTTTAAATAAGAAAGATAAAATATAAAAAAGGCTCTAATTAAAAATCAGTAGATGATTTCCTAGATAATTATAAGTACTTTTTTATCTTTCCATTAATTATAATTTAAAACTAACCATGACTAACCAACCAACTGCTTTAATAACAAACGATGCTGTTGTATTAGGAATACTAATTACAATACTAGGTTTAATTTTCATCACTTCTTCTAGTGAGAAAGCTTTCTTTAAGAAATTCTACAGTGTCGTCCCTTCCGTATTATTGTGCTATTTTATTCCCGCACTTTTCAATACTTTTAATATTATATCTGGCGAAACTTCTAGTTTATACACCATCGCCTCGCGTTATTTACTACCAGCAAGTTTAGTGTTGCTCACATTGAGCATCAATTTTGTTGCCTTAAAAAGATTAGGAAGCAAAGCCGTAATCATGTTTTTAGCAGGAACGGTAGGAATAATTATTGGCGGACCATTAGCATTATATATCGTAGGTAGTTTTTTCCCTGAAGTTGCATTATCAAATGGAGAAGAGGTTTGGAAAGGTTTATCAACAATCGCAGGAAGTTGGATTGGTGGCGGAGCAAATCAAACGGCTATGTTAGAAGTCTTTGGGGCCAGTAAAAGCATGTTTGCTCAAATGATAGCTGTTGATGTATTAGTGGCTAACCTATGGATGGGCTTCTTACTGTATGGAGCTCAAAAAACAGATAAAATTGACAAATGGTTAAAGGCAGATAACACTCTAATAACTGAACTAGAGAACAAGCTAGAAGAAGAACAAGCGGGAAAAAGGCAGCCGCTTACTACTAATAATTTGATGATTATTTTAATGGTCGCGTTTGGAATTACTGGAATCGGGCACTTTTTAGCTGATATTTTAGCCCCTTTTTTTAAAGCGAATTATCCCGAATTAGAAAAATACTCTTTTACAAACGAATTCTTTTGGTTAGTAATAATAACAACAACATTAGGTGTTGTATTATCCTTCACAAAAGTGCGAAAAATGGAAAGCTACGGTGCTTCAAAAGTAGGTACCGTCTTTTTATACATCTTAGTAGCAACTATTGGAACACACATGAACTTAGGTGCCATATTTGACAATCCATTATTATTTTTGGTAGGTATCATTTGGATCACTACACATATAATCGTAATGATCATCGTAGCCAAAATTATCAAAGCGCCTTTCTTTTATGTTGCGGTAGGTAGTCAGGCTAATATTGGTGGGGCTGCATCAGCACCAATCGTTGCAGCAGCATTCAGTCCATTTTTAGCCCCTGTCGGGGTCCTGCTGGCTGTTTTGGGCTATGCAGCGGGAACTTATGGAGCTTACATTAGTGGTTTGTTATTACATCAAGTATCCTTAATAATACTTAATTAACCGTTTAAAAATAAAATATAGATAGTATCTGCTATTATAATTTTCATTTTGGTAGGCCTTCCCCAGAAGGTAGAATCTAAGGTGAAACTAAGCTTTACATTTACTCCCTCAAAGATAATTACAATTAGTCCTCTAATTACTTTACGCCAATAAATGTTTGTATGTAGTATGCTTTTAAAAAACAGATATTTTTCGATCAATTGCTCCCTCTTTTTAAGACAGATTGTAAACTTTTTAATGAATTCATTCTATTAAAATACTGTACCTGTCTTCTGGACAGGGATACTAATTTAACATGTAAGTTTTTTAGTAAAGGAAATCATATAAGTAAACCAATGTTAGACAGTCCTTTTAATAAACTAAAACTTTACGACTTACAGTTTTGCCATTATTAGTAGCAACTACAATATAAATCTCATTTTTTGTTGCCATTGTAAATTGATGAATCATTTTTCCATCCACTTCCTTATTTACAATTAATTTACCCATAATATCAAAGATTCGGATGCTAGTTTGACCTTCAATGGTTTTCAAATCTACATTTATTGCAGAACCATCATAGTAAATCCTTGCAGGAAGCTCCTTCGATTCTTCAATTACTGGCGAAAAATGGAGAATAAAACGGTCGGTAGCATCTTTTGTCGTAGCCTTAAAGTTATAATTCGGATTTTCATTCAGGTTAGTCACCGTCTTTGTTTGTTTGTCTTCTAACAAAAGGGTTGCAAAAGAGGTGCTTTCATTTCCGATATTCACAGTATAAGTCCCATTTTTTCCGGCTTTAAAGTATAATGGAACAGCTGCATTGTCATTAGTATCCGTTAAATACCTTACAGAAAGTTCCTTTTTAGAATCAAATAGGTAGGTCGAAGGAGCCGACTCTTTTCGAGAATATAATTTGAGAGCTCCAGGCTGATTATTTGTATAACCAAATTGGAGTAAGACCTCATCATAACCATACCCATCATTAGATGCAATTCTCACTTTAAGATTGTTTGCTTTACCCGTTTTTAGTTTGAGCCAGTTACTAGCGCCATTGTTAACACGTACTTGATTGTTCATACTAATATTCCCAATTGTAGCTGCTCTTACAAAGTAACCTTGCATAGGAGGTATAAATTGTGTAACCCCATTTGTACCTACAGAGCCACTAGAATTAAATACTCCATAATTATTGGCAGCAGGATTCCAAATCCACATATCATATCCCGCATCAGACGGAACGAGGTTAGAACGTGACCAACCTGAATTAGCTTTCCAGTCAATAGAAGATGGATAGGGATTTCCTATTAAATTAAACCCTCTTACCACTGCATCGAGACTCGTTCCTGTATTAGTAACTGGGATGGCTACAGTGCCATTGTTTAACAATCCAATAAACTCTTTTGTTGGATTAGGAGCTTGTGTAGAATACAAGTAGCCACGACCTACAACAAAGCTCGACGATGGATGAATCGTAGGCCAAGTTGGTGCCACAGAAGTATTTAGTTGATAGGTCCAACAGGGAGTGGGTTCATCCCAAATATATAAATCATAACCTGTTTTATTTCCATAAGTTCCTGCCGGAACCCATGGGGAGCCCGCTATTACCTGACTTGTAACTGGGCTAGATAAAAAATGCCAATCCTCCGCGGCACCATTAATATAGCGTTGAACCGTGGCTGGTACATTGTTTGAATTATGAATTAGGGATGCCGTGCCTACACTATTTGAACGTAACACAAGTCCCTTTGTGCCAACATAATTATTAATTGAACCATTAATAGTCAAGGTCTTATCAGCATCGATAGTTAAAACAGCGTTACTATTCAAATTTAAATCAGCACCTACGCTAAAATTATTTGGAATGGTAGCTACAGTTTCGCCATTAAGTTCTAGATTATTAATCACTGATGTTAAGGTGGCCGGAATAGTTTTAGAACCACTGCCACTAAGAAGCAAGTTATAATACGGGGCTTTAGCAATCAATTGATTACCAAGAGCGGAGTAACCGACAGTACCACCAGTTATAGTTAATAAACCCGAGTAGCTAGGAAAAACCGTTTCGGTATTCAACGTTCCATTAGTCAAATTTAGGTTTCCAGTAACGGATAAAGAAAACCCTTTTAATACCGTTAGTTGCAAGCCTGGGTTATTTAAAGTTAGTTCTTTTATTTGTACTGCTGTATTAATGTCTATAATATCATTTCCTGATAAATCTACGATATCTGTCCCAGTGGGAACAAAATCATAACTCCAGTTCATAGCATCATTCCATAGCGAAGTTCCAGCTCCACCATCCCATACAATAGCTGGTAAAACGCCATTAAATTCATCTGCACCAATATCTGCAGCAAATCCATTTCCAGTGTATCCAGAACTACCAAAACGGATGTCGCCATCAAAATCGACAGTTATGCCACTTATAGCAGTTCCTTTGCTTTCTATTTGATTGGCTTTTGTAGGATCAATATGCAAAAACTGAGGCGAACTTCCATCTAAGCTCAAAAACTTAGCAGTGCTTATTAAATCTTCGGTTACTGAGGCATGGTCTTTATCGCCCATTCTAGCTTTATAATCATTTAAGAGTTGATCTGAATTAGTACCGTCATTAAAAATTAAATTTTTACTAGAAGGTGCACCCCCAAAGTATAAATTATTATTTGACGTAGTTTTAAAGTTATCAGTTAATGCACCAGACCTTCTAAATGCAACTGTTAAAGCTGTACCATTAACAGTTGAAGAATTATGGATGATGTTATTTCTTAAATCAAGAGCTGCGGTAGTTGGCGTCGCATTTACAGTATGATAAATACCTGTAGTTCCAAAATTAGCGCCGGACGAAGAAGCGTTCAAATGAATGGTATTAAAGTACACATTCAAATCAGATGAAGCTCCAGTAGACCTTAAATTTATTCCTCTAATGACGTCAGTAGTAGAACTTGCGTTATTGGCTCTCAGGTCACCAACTAAATTATTTCTCAAAGTATACACTGCATTAGCAACTGCTCCTGAAACTTGAATACCATACACACCTCCTGTTCCTACACCTGAACTGCTAGACGAAAGGTCATAAATTTTGTTTCTGTAAGCTGAAACAGTGGTACCTGCAGAAATCCAAATACCATTGGCTGAACCTGTTGTTAGCGCATTGGCAGCTAAAGCATAGATCGTGTTTTGATTGACACTCAGAGTGGTACCTCCGCTTACTAAAATTCCAGTGATGGAACCAGTAGTTATATTGTTACCGTTCAAATTATAAATAGTGTTACTATAAATATTTGAAAGAGTACTGCCCGTAACAGCTATACCACGAATTGACCCTGTAGTCACACCTATTCCAGTTGTTAGATTATAAATCGTATTGTTATAAATAGATTTAGTGTTTCCTGCAGCTATCACGGCAATTCCTGTAACAGCATTTGCTGCAGTGGTTGAAGAAGTTAAGTTAGAAATGATGTTATTATAAACATTATCATTTCCAACACCCGTACTTGCTAATCCTGTGTTAATTCCAATAATGCTACCAGTACTTGTAATATTATTAATTTTATTCAATCGCGTTGCATTATTTGTACTTATGATATTAACATTTATCCCAGTAATCGCTCCAGTTCCTCCACTCCAAAAATCAAATACATTGTTCTCCACAACGCGAGTCGCAAGACCAGCTCCGGCATCAGTTAACACCAATCCATTTATAGCAGATGTACCCGATACTGTAACGTTAGAAAAATTATTGCCAGAATGAGTTGAAGTAGCATTTAAAAGAGTGGTAGGAGCAATACTTGTCATAAAAGTCACCGCTCCATTTGCCACCGTTTTAAAGAATCCCGTTACAATTTTATTATCATTTACATTTTGAATCCCATTTGTGCGCAAGGCCACACTATTGGAAATAAAAGTTATAGCTCCGCTAGTGCCCACATTCAAATTAGTAAAAGTGTTTTTACTGATGTTTTGTGTTAAAGTAGTAGCCGAATTGAATACATAAGTATGTGCTCCTGTACCGTTATTTCCTGTATAATTGATTCCCCTAAAATCATTTTCACTAATCGATAAAGCGGCCGAAGCACCACCACCAGAGTTATAAATAAAAATATGTGCTCCTGTATTTGCTCCTGTAAATGTCACTAAAGGATTAGACGCAGTTCCTAGTGCATTATTATTAATGTTAACTGTTGTACTTACAGCTCCAGTATTTCGAATAAAATTAATGTTTCCGGTTCCAGTTTGCGGCGTATTATAATTAGTCAGCGTGTTTCTAGTAATATTCAAGGTCTTTATGGCAGTAGAATTAAAAATCCCCATAAAATAAGAAGCACTGCCTGTTCCTACATTAAAAGCTTTGACAGTAAAAGTATCTAATGTATTATTTGTGATGTGAGCTTCAGTAGAAGTTCCTGCCAACGATGAATTAGTGATACCGGATACAATCCCTGTAGTTCCACTATCGATATAAATATTTTTGATTGTATTGTTATTGATTGTCAGAATAGAATTTGCCGCAGCCACAGAATTAATTCCTGTAAAAGTTCCTGCTGTATTTGTGGTATTAAGTTTAGAAATATTTTGCACAGTATTCCCATCCACAATCATGGCGGTAACTAATGACCCTATGCTTATTCCAGTTAAACTAGTGGCAACTGCCTGAGAAGAAGTCAAAAGACGAATACTTGCTGTTTGACTTAAACCAACAGAATTATTAAGAATGTTTGGAGCTGATGCATTCGTTACATAAATACCTAAAAAAGTTGTTGGTGCTGCAACTGCTGCTGTAATACCGAAATTGATCATATCAATCCCACCAATCTTATTGTTTTTTATGACACCTGCGTTACCTTTTGAACTCAAACTATTAATCCCTCTCACCAAGGAAGTATTTGCTAAGGCAGCTGTAGAAGTATTAATTGAAATACTACCATTGCCGCTTGAAGAACCTATTGTATTCCCATCAGAGCTAGTTTCGCCACCAACTATAATATTACTTCCTGTAGCTGGTAAATCGATACCATAAAAAGTAACGGCATTTGCTGCAAGAGGAACAGAATTAACTGTTATTCCTGCAATAGTATTACTCTTAATTACAGAACTAGTGAAAGGGGCGGAAGTCGTCATTGAAATCCCATAAAAACCAACTCTACCAGTAGTAGAACCATATACAGCATTAGTCCCACCAATTTGGGCAGAAGACCCACCAATATAATTTCCGTCTAGAGTATAACCCGAGCCTCCTGAAATTCTGATACCATAAAAATCGGTTGCATTAGCAAAATTAACAGACGAGACTACCGCTGCGTTATAGATGCTGTTACCGCTAATTGTCCAAGCGGTAGATCCGCTCGCCGAAATATCAATTCCTCTTTGCAAGAAATTATAAATAGCATTATTCTTTAAGGTATTTCCATTATTTTCAAAACCAGTGGATCCAGCAGAATAAATAGCCACTGGACTTGTTCCAGTTCCTACAGTTGCAATGATATTACAGTTTTCAAAACTGTTATAACTATTTCCTCCACCTATGTTGGAAGTACTGAACAAGATGACGCCGTTAGTAGCATCCGCATAAGCCTCAATTGTACAATTTTTAAAATTATTATATGTTGCACCATTTATGAATCGTATCGCTGATCCAACAGTTCCAACAGTATTGGTATTTCTAAAGGTTATGAAATTCCCGCTGCCAGAAAATCGTCCATCTACTATAAAACGGTCTGCTCCATTTAATCGAATCATTGCATTAGATACATTACCACTAATAGTCCTTATTATAGCAGCAGAGGGCACCAAAGTGGCTGTGTAATTTTTAACTCCTATTTCTCTCCACTGAATTAACGGGTTCAGTCCGTCTTCAGACAAATCAGAAATCACTTTGACTATTATATTTCCTTGTAATCCTCTACTGTTAATATCTGCAAATAAGCCTCCATTTCTCGTTAAACTCTCATAATCTCCGCCAATACCCACAGTATAATTTCCACCCATAGGTTGTGCTTTAGTGGATTCAAATTCATCGGCACCAATATCGGGTGCTGATCCTGCACCAGCATAACTTGCATTACCAAAACGAGGGTCTTGATCAAAATCTATTTCGTCTGCGGCAATTGAGGCACCTCCACTTTCAGCTAAGCTAGTCTTTGTATTGTCAAAATGCAGGAAGTCATCAGATGCACCACTGACACTTAGAAATTTAGAATCCGTTATTAAATCTTCAGAAACTGATGCAGTTTCTCTAGGGTTTACTCTAGTTTGGTAATTAAGTAAGAGATTGTCTGAATTTGCAGCATCATAGTAAATTAAATTATTTGAAGATGGTGCACCAGCATAATATAAATTATTATTACTTGTAGAAGCCAAATTATCTATAGCCGAGCTAGACCTCCTAAATGCTACGGTCAAACCCGAACCCTTATATTGTGAAATATTATTAATAACGTTATTTCGCAAATCCAGAGTAGCTGTGGTTGAATTTGCATTGGCTGTATGATAAATACCAGATGTAGAAAAGTTTGTTCCACTGGATTGCGCATTTAAATGTATTGTATTGTAGTAGACATTTAAATTTGAAGAAGCAGTTGTAGAAGTAACACTAATTCCTCTAATTACATCCGTTGTTGAATTAGCTGCTGTTGCTGTTAAATTTCCAACAATATTGTTTCTTAAAGTAACCGCAGTTCCTGCAGTTACAGAAACACCATAAACACCTCCTGTTGACAAGGCTGCACTGGCCGAAGTAAGATCGTATATTTTATTTCTATAAGCTGCAGTAGTAGCTCCGCCTGAAATCAAAACACCATTAATAGTACCAGAAGTTAAAGCATTTGCTAATAGATTATTAATCATATTGTCAAAAGTAGTAACTGTACTTCCTCCTGAAATAGTAATACCCGTAACTGACCCTGTCGTAATTGAATTACCATATAAATTAGTAATGGTATTTTCAGATGCGCCAACTGTAGTTCCGCCAGATATCGAAATTCCTCGAACTGTTCCTGATGTATTTCCTAAATTTAATGCTGAAGTAATTGTATTATTTGAGATAGAAACTGAAGTAGCAGCAGCTGTATTAAGTACACCCGCATAAGTTGAAGCTCCCGTTCCATAAACTGAAACATTTTGTATCGTATTATTATTTACACTGATGTTACCTGTAGCTGTATTTGTTATTCCATTAAAAACACATACAGCAGTCGTGCTTCCCTCTGTACCTACTTTTATAGAATTAGCGGAAGTCGTACCAATAGTATTATTTACAATCGAAAAATTTCCCGCTGCACCACTAGTGCTGATTCCATTTACTGTATATCCTGATCCCGCAATTCCATTTGTACTAATAGTATGAATAGCATTATTCTGAATCACGACGGTTCCAGTAGATGCTGCAGAGATACCAGTGAAGGTAGCTGTTCCTGTGGCTGATAAATTTGAAACAGTGTTATTGCTTGCCGTTAGATTTGTTCCTGTAGCAGTTATAGTAACCCCACTAATATTAACTGTTGTAGCTGTAGATGAAAGGGAATTTATTATATTCCCATCAATAAGTATTGTTGCGGTTGGGTTTGAAGATGTTAATCCTATTACTGTTCCTCCTGTCCCCCATGATACTAGGTTTGTAATCAAATTATTAGATATAGACAGTAAATTCGCTACACCACTATTACCTATAGTTAACCCTGTAATTGCTCCCTGACCATTAATATTAGAAAAGCTATTAGAGATAACCTCAGAAGATCCACCAAATCCATTGATATTCATACCCGTTACTGCAGCACCTCCTGTGGTCCAATTATTAAAAACGTTATCTGAAAATGATTTAGTTGATTGACCTGCATCGGTATGCACCCAGCCTGCGATGGTTGCAGCTCCTGTTAACGTAATATTCGAGAAATCATTATTTTGATGCGTTACTGTTACTCCAGCAGCAGTCGTTAGGGCCGTACTTGTGAATAAAGTAACCGTACCTCCTGCCCCACCTTTATTAAAAGCGGTAACAATTTTATTATCGCTCACAGTTTGTGACCCGTTAACTGGAATCACTACACTATTAGATATAAAAATAACATTTCCAGTAGTATTTACATCCAGATTGGTAAAAGTGTTGTTATTAATTTCTTGAGTTTTGGTTGCTGCCGAATTAGAAATGTAAGTATGTACTGAAGAACCTTGCGTGGCATGAGTAATTCCTCTAAAATCATTATCTTCTATGGTTAGTGAACTAGCATTAGTTGCTCCGGAAACGTTGATTCCCACTAAAGCACTTGCAGTTGCTACCTCAAAAGTTAGCAAGCCACCATTGGCATTCCCGAATTGATTCCCAGTGATATTTAAAGCCGTATTGATTGCTCCTGAACTTGATATACCTGTAAAAGTTCCTGTTGAAGTTCTTCTATGGCTTCTAACTATATTACTATTTATGTTCACAGTTGCATAGGCAGAAGTACTACCAATAATAGTCATCGCTCCGGTACCTGTATTAGTACCTAATCGTATGCCATTATTATTAATATCAAAAATTCCTGCGCTATTAGTCCCCGATGTATTGATACCACTAAATACAGAGGCCGCCGAACCATAAACGGAGCAGTTTTGGATGGTATTATCTGAAATACTCATAGTTGCCCCAGTCGCTGTATTCGTAATTCCGTTAAAGGTACAAACGGCTGTAGTTGTTATTCCATTTGTCCCAACAGAAATGGAGTTTGAAGTGGTTGTACTACCAATAGTATTAGAAGATACGTTATAAATCCCAGCAGCACCTGCAGTGTAAATCCCGTGAAAAATATATCCTATAGTTGCACTGCCCGCTCCAGTATTTATTCCTCCAATACTGTTATTTTGAATATTTACCGCACTTGTTGATGTAGAATAAATTCCAGTAAGATTCGTAAGCGTAGTGGCTGATGTAACAGTAATGGCGGTTGCACCAATAGGTGCTCCTACAATATTTCCAGAATCCGTACCAATATTGGCCGCACCAGCCAACACACTGATACCGCTGAAAGTACCTGGCAAAGCTATAGCTGTCGATGAGGAAATATTAATACCTGAAATAATATTCCCTTGTATACTTGATGCGACTGAAGTTCCCACAGACGTTTCAATAGCTCTAAAAGAATGTCCTATGTTACCTGTATAAGTACTCGTTCCTGTTGACGAAATGGTTGCAAATCCTATACTATTATTTGAAACGTCAAAGCCAACTCCCGTTGTTGAAAGTATTTGTATTCCTCTATGAATGACAGCCACTGTACTAGTTCTAGTACTGGACTGAAATAGTTTGTTACCACTTATGGTCCAAGATGAATTAAAACCAGCTATAAAAACACCTGTTGAAGCAATGCTAGGACTAAAATAATCTGAAATAGCATTACCCGAAACTATATTACCACTATTGTCAATAGCGGCTGATGTTCCTGAAGAATAAATAGCATTTATGGGTAGGTTCGCGCCCGCAGCTGTGATTACGTTGTTTGAAATGGTATTGTTGTCATTACCTACTCCTATAGTTGGTGTTCCTGTAGAGAAAAACAATACTCCATAAGCAACTGTAGATGCTGAACCTTGAATTGTGGTATTGGTAATCATGTTTCCAGAGGCATCATTAATGAACCTAACTGTACTTGAAGCACCTGTAGCAACATTAGAAATCGTTAGTGAATTACCGTTATTATTTAATCCATCAATAGTCACATTATCTGCTCCGTTCAGATCAATCATATGCCCTGTCACTGCACCAGAAATTAATCTTGATTGGCCTCCTTGAGGACGAATTAAAATTGTACTATAATTAGCTGAACCAGACCCACTAGCATTTAAAACTGCCGAAAGAGATTCTACAGTGTTTCCAAAGACATTAATAGTGATTGCCCCTTTATGAGTTCCCGCATTTATAGCTGTAAAAGCAGCATTTAAAGAAGTGTAACAAGCATTTACTGTTCCTAGAGTGGCTAGTACTTGGATTTGTGAAAATCCTACAGCTAGAGTTTGGGCTGTACTAGCACCACAATTGTTCACTGCTGATACCGTTATATTTCCCGTTGTACTACTTCCCGTAGTTACTGTTATGGAGTTAGTTCCAGCACCTGCTGTTATAGTCCATCCAGAAGGAACACTCCAGTTGTAAGTAGTAGCATTAGTTACTGCCGCAATACTGTAAACTTGATTCACTGTATTAGGACATTGAGTAGACGCGCCTGTAATTGTTCCTGGCGTGGCTGGTTTTGCGGGTCCAACAGTAACTGCTAAAGTTTGCAAACCACTTGTACCACAAGAGTTTGATGCAGAAACAGTTATGTTTCCATTTTGCCCAGTTGTGCCTGTAGTTACAGTTATAGCGGTGGAACCTGCCCCCGCTGTAATAGTCCAGCCAGTAGGAACTACCCAATTATAAGAAGTAGCATTAGGGACAGCTGCAATACTATAAGTTTGTGAAGTTAAAGTAGGACATTGCATTATAGCACCTGATATAGTTCCTGGAGTATTGGGCAGCGGATTAATAGTTGCGGTGACTTGGGTCCTTGTTCCCGTTGTACATCCATTACTTGTTGCATCAACCCAGTAACTTGTGGTCGTGGCTATTGAAGGAGTAGTAAAACTAGTTCCTGTTGCAATAGATGTACCTCCTATTGACGCTATATACCAGTTTATAGTACCCGAAGAAGGCACAGCTCCTAAAACTACAGTACCAGTCCCACATCTGGAGTTAGAGGTTACACTTGTAACAGTTGGAATTTGCACTACAGTAACCGTTGCTGAACTGGTCAAATCAGTTTGCATGCAACCATTAGCGTCTGTCACGCTTACTAATTTATACTCAGTAGTTACAGTTGGACTTTGATTAAATGTGATAGGAGATGGTAAATTATTAATGACTACTGGATCTCCATTTATAGTGGCAGAAAGGTTCCAAGGCCCTTTACCTGTAAAATTTAACGTAAGCGGCGTGCTAACACCTTCACAAATAGTTGTACTCCCAGATATAGTTGCAGTTGGTAGAGGATTTACTGTCAAAGTAGCAAAATCTTCTGCACCACATATATTGGCTTCGTTACTAAATAATATCTTATATTTATAATTGTTCATTCCAGCGGTCACATTGGTAAGATTTAATGAAACTTGCGTCCCGCTAGCGACAACTCCAGACTGACCTACTAAATCTGAATAGCTAATCCCGTTGTTTGTGCTCAGCTGCCATTTGTAAGAAAGTTCCGTTAATGTTGTAGTTGGTGGCGAAGTAGTTTTTACTATTGCTGCTGCCACCGCTGTAAAAAGTGCATTTTGGCCTACACACAGACCCAAGCTTACTGGAGCTTTAGTAATAGTAACAAGCACAGCTTCCTGAAATTTACTTTTCCCTCCAGCTGTTTTTATTGGTGAAGTATAGGCTGCAGCTAAGACTTTTCCATTGCCATCCACTTGACCAGCACCTACGACGCCACCGTATGTACCATCACCATTGCTGTCAACAGTAGCGCCATAGGCTTCATTCGCATCAAAACAATTATCTCCGTCACTATCTTTATCAAATTTATTCTCTATACCGTCACCATCATTGTCACAGAAGTCAATGTATAATTTTGTAATATCCGCAGAAGACAAAGCAGAAGCATAATAAACGATTTCATCCATCAAACCGCTATAATAATTGTCTGAAACTCCAAATGAGTCACCATCACTTCTACCGAAACTATGATTACTAGTATGTTTAGCAAGCTGACCAAATCCAGTAATTAAGGTACCTGATGCTTTGCCGTCCAGATACATAATCAAATCCCCATTGTTATAAGTCATAGCTACATGATGCCACGAGTTATCATCTGGAAAAACAAAGTTAGAGGTTGACACTTGTGAACTAGCTCCACCACTACGAATTGAATTTTCTAATACATTACCATTTAACCTAATAGCAAGTCCGTAGGTTCCGCCTCCTTCATCTAATAAGGTTTGTATCCCAGATAGAGAGGAGGGTTTAATCCAAAACGAATAGGTAAAATAGCTGACTGCTTGATTTAAAAAAGTTCCATCACTATATTGCAAATAAGTGGAGACCCCATTAAAAGATGCAGCATTAGAACCTTTTTTGGCTCCAGAATCATAATTAATACTTCCTGATACTACATTGTGATTGTTACCCGATACATCATTTGTTGAATTATCCAGTGGCCAATAGGCATCATAACCCGTTATTGGGTTACAATTATTTTCCATGGCATCACTTATACCGTCATTGTCATTGTCTAAATCGAATAAATCATAAATACCGTCTCCGTCAGTATCTGGTAGCGTGACTACTGTCACATTTACAGATCCATTTTGAGAACAGTTACTGGACAACTTCTCTTTTAAATTATAATTATACGTGGTACTATTACTTGGACTAACCGTAATGGTCCTTGTTGTGGCTCCGCCAGGACTCCACAAAATAGATGGGAGAAGAGGTGCATCACTATCATATTGGGGTGATCCATTAAGAGATCCACTTTCAGCAGAAGGACTATCTGACAAATCAGCAACTGTATTATCGAAATTTATGTAAACATCCAGCTCTGCATCGATAATTGGACTCTGCAACCAGTGATCTTTCTCTCCGATAATTTCTTGATTTGTTAACGCACGATTCCACAGTTTAAATTCATCTATATAGCCATTAAAATAATTATTAGCGCTAGTAGAATTATCTCCAAATCTAATTGATCCAATATTAGCTCCTATTTCAACTGCACCCGAGTGAGCAGATACGCCATCATTAGCTTTGGCTCCTTCATTAAAAGAGCCAATATTAACCCCATCTAAATACCCCTTAAAGTGATATCCATCCGTTGCATTTTTATCAAATACAAAAACAATGTTGTACCACTTACCAGTATTTATTATTTGACTAGGAGCTTGCCATGCATCATTTCCTTCCCACGCTAAAACATAGACGCGCCCATTTTCAATATACATCGAAAACCCATTAGTTCCTCCTCCTTCGTTATATAAAACTTGACGAGTATTTACTTCATTAGCCTTAAACCATAAACTAACAGTTCTGAAATCAGTAACTCCTAAATTGATTAAATTAGAATTTGAGATCTTGACATAATCTGTACTACCATTTAGCAATAAAGATTTATTTGCAAAATCAAGTGATATATCTGTAGATTTACCTTTATAAACACTTTTATTAACAGGTGCAGTGACAAGAGATTGCTGCGCAATGTAAATTGTCTTAGTTATAACGCCCTGAGAAACAGAACCATTGAATCCTTCGAAAGAAATAGAACCACGGTTGCCATTTCCCCACACAACATTTACGCTACTATTAGTGCTAGATGAAGGTGTTCCCCCTGTGATCGTCCACTTGTAAGAAGTATAAGTATTGGAAACACTGTAAGTCACAGCATCATTTTTACATACAGTGTTTTGCGCAGGAATAATTTGCGCTTGAATAAAAGAATGTATAAAAAAAACTACAAATAGGTAGAGTAATTTTGTTTTCAATATTTTTAAGATTTGGGAATTATAAAAAAATTAAAATAGCAATTAAAAATAGGAACGTTTCAATCCAATTATTTTATTTGGTGTAAAAAGCAAAGTAATAGCAGTTAATAATTACTTTTCTTTATTGTCACCCTGCAACTATTTGCTGTTCTTATCAATTCCATTATTATATTTAACTATGTAGGCATCTTTTATACCTTTAGCAGTTATTTTGTATTTCATTTTTCTAGCTTCCTGGAACGTTTTGAATTTCCCTGAAATATACCTAATCCGTTCTCCCGCTATGAACTCGTAATATACTGGATTAAAGTTGTTAAGAATTTTCGAAGGTACATATTTTTTAAATACTCCTATTTGAACACTAAAGAAATCTTCATGAATACTTGAGATTTTCTCAAAAGTAGTATTTACTCTCAAATCCATGGGTAATCCAACCCCATTTTCTGCTGTATTAACTGCAATCTGACCATTCAAATTAGGAGTCACTTCAGATATTTTTGTTCCAAATTGGTAAGCTACTATTGAAGTACCATTTATACCTCGTAACACTAACGTGTTTTTTGCAATTATAGCTCTATCTCTAGTTCGGAAAAATCCATAATAATACATTAGCTCATCTGCCTCTAATTCTTCATAGAAAACTAAATCTAAATTTTTTACTGTATTAGGAACCCCGTCATTTTTATAACGACCAATTTGAATACTATAAAAGATTTCTTTGGAATTAATTACATCACTTAAAGGCTTCGTATTTGTATTGCCGTTTGACGACGAAGATTGGACCTGGTTTTTTTTATCTGATTGTGTCAATTCGCTAGTCGCCTTCCTGTCTTTCACTGACAGATGAAAATCCAGTCCGTCAACTACAGTTCCATCTTCAGCCACTTCAATAGTGACTTTGTGTATACCAGGATTTGATTGATAACTCAGTTTATCTAATTGTTGTTGGTCAATTTTAACTGTATATTGTCCAGGCTGCAGTCCAAGGTAATAAAAATAGCCATCAGATTCACTTAAGGTCTCGGCTACTTTTAAACCATTACTATTGTATATTTCTACAATGACTCTCCCTTGCCCATTTGAATCTTTGTTAGAGTTTAAATAAACCATACCACTAACCTCTCCCATAACCACTATAGGCACTTCCACCTTTTTATACTGATTTGGATCTACTAAAACCTCATAAGAATGATGTTTAAAGTTCCAGGATATGTTATCTAAATCAGCATCCAAAAACTCCACTTTATATTTGATAAATGAATTCAAATCAGAAATCCTGACGATTGAGTCTTTAATACTAGTTGATGCACGCCCATTTAAAACCTTAACATTTTTAACAAATACAGTGCGTTCTCCAATATCTTTTTTACCGTTTCTATTCAAGTCTAAAAATGGATAAAATAATATTCCTCCTCTCCCTACTGATGAATTACTTCCTGCCTTGATATATCCGTTGTCACCACCAAATGCGATTCCACCTTGAGCACTTTGAGAAGAATTAAACCTTTTGTTATTATATGCAGCAGTAAAATAGCTGCGTGCACTATTTAGATCATAAGAGTAGCTCAATAAAAAGTTATCGGTATTGTTTTGATAATTTTTAAAGTATGCTGTTGAGAAAGACATATTTGATAAACGTTTTTCGACACTAACACCATGACGCATTAATTGATTATCCGTAAAATTATACTGAACAACAGGCCTAATAAGTAACCCATTATTTAATTTATAGGACAATGTTAAATTTGAGCTTAAAAAATAAGTTCCACCACTAATCCAGTTTGACGATAAGGAGGCATTAGCAGCATAGTTTTCATAACGACCAGAGAACAATGCCTCCATCGAATTGTAAGCAAAACCTTTATATAAGAATTGGTTGTAACTTATTTTTGTATTCCCCGTGACCTTATTGATTGCAAACGGAAAAGTGAAACGAATACTTCTCTCCTCTAAAGTCCTATTTAATGAAACTTGCTGCCCTTCGACATATTTTCTATAATCTAATTCTAAAAATGAACTACTACCTAGGGAGTAGTTGAGCAAACTTTTTAGACTGACATTATGTACGTACTCTAAATTAACAACCACCTTTGAAAAAGGTTGAAAAGCTATAGTCGCAAATGGTAAAACTGGTTGATGTGATATACTAGATAAGTATTCTACTCCACCACCAATAGTGATAAATCTATTAAAACCATAATTGAATTCTCCGCGACCATATTGACTTAAGTTCTCGTCTTCTAAAACACCCGCTACTACGTTGTATTCCAAAACTTTTGGAGGCATAAAGGTATAAGGAATGTTCATATTACGCTCCTCAATACGTTCCTCGCCTACCAACCCATAAAATTTTAGTTTTAAGGTGCTGTATCCGTATACGATGGGCACATTGAAAAGGAATAACCCAGAACCATCTGCAATGGTATGATCAACCAAAGCATCGTTAATATACAGTTCCACAGTCCAATTAGGCTCAGTAAACTCACTGATTGTATATGTACCCCTAGCCTTTCTAACCGAATTAGAGGAATTAGTAAAAGTAGCCCCTACTAATGGTGCTCGCAGGAAAGAGATACTTTGACTGTAAATTTTTCCAACTTGAGCTTGCCTAATGAACTTACTTTCATTATTTACCCAACGCCAATTATACTGCAGTTGACGAGCATCAAATTTATTTTGGCTGCTTAAAAAGAATGCCACATTTGTTTCCCCGTACAAGAACTCTGTGCCTAAACTTAAATTAACAGTACTGGCAAAAGCTTGTCCAGATGTCTCAAATGCACTGGCAGCCCAATTCATCGTTGTACCTTTAAATAAATGATATTCTCTACCCACAATGGTATCACTTACCGTTTGAGTATTAGATTGCAGCTTCGTAATATTTGTGCGTATATTCTCCAATCGAGCCTGTTTTAACTTGGGAAGCTCAAAATTTGATTCGACTTTTATAGTTAAAGACCGCGGATTATAAATTAGTTGAATGCCAAATTCATCCGCTATTAAACTTGATTTAATAAAAATGGAGTTCATCACTTGATAAATTCCATTTACAGATGAAGTAGATTTATTGCCTACAGATAGGATCTCCTTATCAATATCAATTTTATAATTATTCGATTCATATTTTATAAATCCCGTAATAGTTTTTTCAGAAACATTTACATTAATAGCAATACCTAACTGCTTAAATACTTCTTCCACATTAACAAAAACAATTTCTTCCTCAGTTATGATAACATCTGATTCAAATGAGAATAAATTATTAACATTAAATTGTAAAGGAATGACATCATAATTAGAAGCGAATGCCTGATTTTTAATTGCAATATTTTCATGCTGTGCAGAGACTGAAAACGACAGGAAAAATAAAAAAGATAAAATGTAGGTTACTTGACCTGGAAGCTCAGTCAGTGTAGAGATACGTGGATATCTAGTCTTTATAAAATTATTCATCATCTACTCTTGCTCAAACATAATTTCAAAACTGCCAGTGTAAATTCCACTTAATGAGTTGGCTGGTATGTATAGTTTTCCCCCAAGCCTTAATATGGTTATAAAATTGCAATTGTTTTGGCTAGAAAATGAATCACCGTTTTTTAAATCTGTTGCTATTCCTTCCCTTCTTGCTGGACCTAACTCCAATCTCATTGTCCCTCCCCCTGGTCGAGTTAAAAAAATAGCATCTTCAAAGTTGATTCTAACATTTCTTCCTTGACATAATCTTATATCAAATACAGCGGGCTGCGCATAAGGACTTAACTCAGATAAATATATATTTTGAATTGCAGTTCTAAATCCGTCAGTACCAATGGTTAGGATACCATCTCCGCCTCCAGTGAGGGCAAAAGTTCCAAAACTTAATTGTTGAGTTGCATTAACAGTTAAAGCTCTAGAAGGTAGTGATGGTTGTGAACAAATTACAGAGGTATATAAAAACACACTACAGAAAAGTATACTGAATTTTATATTGGAATTTGTTAAATCTAATCTCTTCATATAGGCTTAATATCGTATTTCCTGATCTTCCTTAAAATATTTTCTACAATGTGATTTCAGAAGTAGCTATAACAGTTTGATCTTCACGATCTAAATAACTAACTTTGATAACCCCTTTAAATTGCTTAGTCAAAAAACTGTCTGTGAGGGGAACTTTCATAACTCTTTTTTTAATGTTGGTATATACAGCAACACCGTTAATAGCTCCAACTTCTTTCACTTTGCCATTTGGCTGAATATATTCGACTTTTAGATCTCCATATATAGAACCACTACCTTGACGCTCAATTGTAAAGCTTATACTATTTTGCTCTTCTTTAAAGTCAATGGCAATATTTGATAGAGAAGCTTTGCTCACAACCTCTCCAACTCTTACAATTATTGGAATGCTTATGCCGAATATAGGTATTAGTTTTACACTAACTGAGGCTACACTATCTTGTAATTGTTGCCCTAGAGGAACATAATTTTTTTCTGATCTAAAGTAGAGATGCGAACGATATTCACCATCAGTCATGGCTTGATTACGCTTTAATTGCAGTATTACAGATTGACCTTCATTAGGGGCTAAAGTAACTTGACGAGGATAAATACGTAAGAAAGGATCTGCAAAGGGAGCACCTTCATCTGCTATATCGATATTAGTAAAAGATCCATCTTCATTCATTCTTCTTTGAACAAAAGAAATAGAGTAGGTGGCTGTTTCTTTTCCTGTATTAGCAACACTCAAAACTGCTTTTTGCTTAGCGCCATCTAAAATCACCCTACTTGGTGTAACATATAAATCCCCTTGAGCATGTATCTTTGGTAAAAATAAATTCACCAAAATACAGATTACGAGATATTTTACTTTTTTCATTACACTTGCGCTGATTAATTAAGTGCGAAAATACAAAAAAAAAAGAATGCACTTCACAGTACATTCTTTTTATAAAATTATATGTATAAACTAGTTGTAGTTAACAGCCACATCATAAGTTCCAGTGTAAACACCTGGATTTTGCGTTGCAGCAATATTAAGAATACCACCGACTACAAATGAGTCAGCCCCTGATGTACTTAATTTACTTGATGTTGCATCTGCACTAGCACCATTAAATCTTGCTTTTAAATTGTCGATTTTCATAGTTGTAACCGTCCCTCCAGCTGTAGCTGATGTTGTAGTAGATATGTCAATTTGAGAAGGTAATGTAACTGCATAAGTTTCATTTGGAGTACCCGAAACTGTATATGACGCTACTTGAGGCTCTTGTGTAGCTCCTGCTGCAGCTTGGGCAGCACTACCTGTATACACACGGCTACCATCTGTTTTAAGTGTAACTGTTCCAGCAGTACCATCTGTCAAAACGATAGTCCCAAAGTCTAAACCTTTTGCATTTGTATTTGACAAAGACATTACTTTTATTAATTTAGCCTTTGCATCAGTTGTTGTAGTTGCTTTTGTATCTGTTTGAGCGTTTGCATTGTTTGAGAAAGCAGCGATTGCTAATATAGCAATAATAGTAATTTTTTTCATATTAAGTAGGTTTGAATGTTAGGCGATAGAATTGGGGAATTATATCTGATTTTTTTTTTAAAATGTCAAGAACATTGTTCTTGTTTTGACGCTGCAAATAAACATCAAGAAAAAAATTAAAAAAAAAATAACTGTTAAACAACCTATAAAAACGACAAACAGCATTATTAATAGCATTAATGTCAGTAAGGTTATTAAATCCTATTTAATAAAGCCACATTTTAAAAAATTCGTTAAGAAATTAACCTATTGTGTGAAATATTATAAGAAGTAACCAAAATATTTAAATTAATTTGAAGGAATTGAAAAGTGGAAAAAAATTATAGTAGAATTAAATACTTAAACCAGTACCTAAACAATCAATTACAATGAAGTAGAATTAAATTGCTGTTTACATTAAAAAACACAATCCAAAATCTTTCTAAAATATTAATTTTGGAAAAGCACATATATGGGATTGCTATTAAATTAAGCCACTATTCGTATTCAAAACCTTAAACATTATAATTATATAAATTTTGACTAAAAAAATTCACTAATCACTGGACAATGAGCCTTTTATATGTAATACTAATGGTACTAAAGACCTAATTGTAATTAATAGTAACAGCCAAATTATTTTTAGTATTAGTGTACAGTCCTAGAGCTTGATTTTCTTTTAAATGTATTGTAGCTCCAAGGTATAATAGATCGCCTTCTTCAGTCTTTTGTTTCTCTGAATTAAACACAAACTTATTGATTATTATATCTTCTGAGCCATTGCTTACGATGTATTCATTATCAGGAATAGTTATACTATATTCCTCATTTGTTTTACCAGAAATAATAAATATCGCCGCATTTGAGACAGTAGCCATTTCAGTTTCAACAATATTATTTGAACATTTTATAGCTCCATTACTATTTGCAATAATTTCAATAGTTCCTAAACCTCCATTAGTATTGAATCCACTAAAAGCGATGTCGGCATTTTTAATGACTTGCACTGGTGCAACAATGGTGGCAGAAGCTCCAGCGCTAGCATTACATTGTGCGTTGATTCCTTTTGAAGAAATCAAGAACATCAATACTAAAATAAACCTTACTGTATCCACTGTTATCAAATTTACTATTCATTATACTTTGGTACTTTAAATCTGGATGAGAGACAATTAATAAGCATCCATTATAGAATGTTGAAATATCATAGGTGTCTAAAAGCATTCAAACTTGAAGTTCTAATCCTAAAGTAATAAATATCGGATAAAGCGACATAAATAATCGACTAAATACATTCTTTTAACTTTTATATAAGTTTTTTCTTACTTAAATATTTATTAATGAAATAAAACCGAAATCATATTGGTCATGAAGTAAGTAAGAAACAAGCAGCTTAGTATAAGGGAAAGAAGGCAGTAAAAAGTAATGATTTAATGCACTTGCAATGAAAATATTTTAACTGTCATTTTTGTTAAATGCAAGTAAATCTATCTCTAATTGTTATGCTTAATATAGGAGGATGCGTAGCGAAGGAATTTACTTGTAATACTTAAAAAAGTGAAGCGTCAAAATTATAACCAGCATGTATTTTTAAAATCCCACTTTTAAAGATAAAATACAAAAATTAGCTAAAGGAAAATTTGGGATCAATAATTATATTTGGGACAAACATATAAAAGTTGAAATTCACCCTACAGCTGATAATAAAATATTGAGAATTTAGAAGTAGTTATTTAATTTTTAACCTAAGGAATACTGATTCACTTTAATCTAATTGATAATTAAATAGAAAAAGAAATTATACATTTTTTTCATAAAATTACAAATATTCACACCGATGAATACAAAGTAGCATAATATATATCAACAGGCTTTACCTGAAATTATAGTTAAAACTTTCCCTATTACGACTAAATAGGCAGTAATAATCTATTAAATGACAATAAAATTTTTGCTAGAGGAATATAAATTACTACTGAACTAGCGTCTTTTTTAAAAACTATCATTAGATAAAAACCCCAGTAAATGCCAGTAAGTTCTGCACGTATTTCAAAATTGATTTTACAAAGTTAACATACCTATACAACAAACATCTAAGTAATTCTAAGACTGGTAAAAACAAAAAACACGCTAAAGAATGCCTGCCGTTTAGTAAAAGCGTACTCATCTAATTAATTAAGATGAATCCTCGCTTTCTAACGAGTCACTATGCGCCAAACTACTTAGTTAACTATGTGAAGAGAACAAAGTGAAATTACAACTATTATCATAGAAACTAGGGCCAATGAACTAAAAGAATTAAAGTTCAAGACACCCCTTATAGAAGAAACATACTTAAAGAGGTAAAAGTAAAAATGCCTGCAGACATGTAGTTAAAATGAAAAGATATTTCCCGAAATCCAAAATTGTTACCGATAAGTGCCATGCACAAAAATCAGCAACTCAAATCCTTAACTAATGGTACATGATAGAAAAAGAGAATACAGAATGTGAAAGACAGAAAAGCAGTGGAAAACATAGCAGTCTGGAATTAATTTACCAATGTAATTCTTAAAAACAGATTTTAACACGCAGCAAATACAAATTAGTTAAAACTTCAATTAGATGAACATCTTCTCAAACCGATAGAACAAGTTTAATCTTTGAATAATATTCTAAAATAAAAGAGGCTTATAAACTAACACAAGCCATTAGTTACAATAATGAGAAAAATGCCAGTAAAAATTCAGCTTGATTAATACTAGCACAATGATACTATAAAATGGAAGATAATAGATTAAATCTTTCAATATCATAGCAAAAACAATAAAGATACATTACGAATTAATCTTGACTTATTTTAAATATAGAGACACTTAATCCTTCTGTGAAACGATTTAAGAACAATCAAAGGAATTTAGAGCAAATCTTAGAATAGTAAGAAATGTCATAATCTTACTTTTTTTAGAGCAACTACAATATATACTAATTATGGTAGTCAACAACAGTACTGGATGATCTGAATCTATTTTAAACAAAATTTTAATTGCAATAATACTAGGATAAAAAAAAACTCCATTAAACCTAAGTTTAATGAAGTTTCTTGTACTCAGAGCGGGACTTGAACCCGCACGAACATTGCTGTTCACTGGATTTTAAGTCCAGCGTGTCTACCAATTTCA
>NZ_JBGQOD010000012.1:0-102829 GCF_052113625.1 Flavobacterium sp. W21_SRS_FM3
CTACAATATACGCTAACACTTTTTTTTCATTCACCTCTTCAATAGTATTGAAACGCCATTGTCGTAAGGACTTCGTGGGTCCTTCTTGCGCGTTCACCAATTCTTTAGAGTCATCTTTTAAAAAGACGCCATTGTAAAACCAAATTCCGAAATAACTTTTAAATCCTCCAATACCAATTACATTTTTACCATTTAAAACATAAACTGGGCCTCCCCATTTAGTTGTCTCAATCAGCTCTGTTTTTGCAATAATTTCTTTTAGAAGATTCAGTTCTTCCGTCCAGTTATTATTCTTGTCCCAAACATGTTTTTTTGGTGTTGCAGCTTCCACTTATTTTCTTTTTTTAGTTTTAGGAACTTCTAATCCGTGATTAGGCATTGACGTCAGCTCAGCAATTTTGACAATTACTTCTACCGCCTTTTGCATGCTCTCAACAGGAACATATTCGTATTTACCATGGAAATTGTGGCCTCCTGCAAAAATGTTAGGACAGGGTAACCCTTTGTAAGATAATTGACAACCATCTGTTCCGCCACGAATGGGTTTAATTAATGGTTTAATGTCTAATTCTCTCATTGCTTTTTCAGCGATATCAACAATATGTTTAACAGGGACTACCTTTTCTTTCATATTGTAATACTGATCTTTGATCTCAGCTATCACAATATCTTCTCCAAATTGTTTGGCAAATTTCTTGTTGATCTTTGCCGTTATTTTTTGGATTTTTTCTTTTCTTTTCTCGAATTTTTTCTTGCTATGGTCTCTAATAATTAATTCCAAAACAGTCTCCTCAATACTTCCAGTTAAATGGTGTACATGATAAAAGCCTTCATAACCTTTAGTCTCTTGTGGTGTTTCGTCAGCTGGTAATGCATTGATAAATTCATTAGCGATCAACATAGAATTAATCATTTTTCCTTTAGCATAACCTGGATGCACACTTTTACCTTTAAAAGTAATTTTGGCTCCAGCCGCATTAAAATTCTCATATTCTAATTCTCCTATCTGACTACCATCCATAGTGTACGCCCAGTCAGCACCAAATTTCTCTACATCAAAATGATGGGCTCCACGACCAATTTCTTCATCAGGTGTGAATCCCACTCTAATTTTACCATGTTTAATTTCTGGATTTTTGATTAGGAATTCCATTGCTGTAACAATTTCGGTAATTCCAGCTTTGTCATCTGCACCAAGAAGAGTAGTTCCATCGGTAGTGATCAAAGTTTGCCCTTTGTACTGTAATAAATCTTTAAAATAACTAGGAGATAAAACAATGTTTTGCTCTGCATTTAAGATAATGTCTTTTCCGTCATAATCTTTGATTATTTGCGGGTTTACATTTGCTCCAGTAAAATCAGGAGTCGTATCAAAGTGGGAAACAAAACCTATAGTAGGTACTTCATGGTCGACATTACTGGGTAAAGTAGCCATGATATATGATTTGTCATCTATCGTCACCTCTTGCATTCCAATCGATTTTAGTTCCTCTACTAATTGATTAGCTAAGTCCCATTGTTTTGCAGTGCTTGGAGTGGTGTCTGAGTTTGGATCTGACTCTGTATCAACAGTTACATAACTGATGAAACGATCAATAATATGTTGCATAAAAGTATTTTTTTAATGAAGGTCAAAGATAAGGTTTATTTAGAATTCAGCCAGTAAAACTCCAATTATGAGTAGTATTTATACTGATGAAAAATTGTGTTTAGTGCATCATTTGCTCGCCCTCTGTATAACTGTTTGGCGCTCCGTAATGCATTGCTGTAACTTCAGTAGAACCGTCTGGATTGATGATCAGTAAAAATAAATTATTATAGTCTTGATCAGCAATACTATCAAATGGTCTTTTAGCACCCATCGCTTCAATAGTTTCTAGCACGGTGTTTGAATGCCCTACAATTAATAGGTTTTTACCTTTGTTATTCTGTAGCATAGAAGATGCGGCTGTCTTTATATTTTTAGCATCATACAATTGTATTTCTAAATGTTGGTCTTTAGCGGTAGCTGCGGCAGTAGCTCGAGTACGTTTGTAATCAGTAGAATAAATGGCATCTAGAGAAACGGCGTTTAAGAGTTTTGATAAAGCTAAAGCTCTTTCATTTCCCTTTGAAGTTAAAATAGGATCTTTCTCTTGAGGGTTATCGGTCATTTTTTCGGCATGGCGTACCATATAAATTGTAGTTGCCGTTTCTTTTTGTGCAAAAAGAGTTATAGATATAAAGAGAAATGCTAAACTGATATAATTTTTCATGTTGCTTATTTAAGGGCACTAATTTATTGCTAATTATTCAAAATAGGGGCATTAAATACGTCTTTAACAGCTTCTTTAATTTTTAGGTCGAAATATTTATTTATCGGGGAGATAATTCTATTTTTGCAGCACACAACTAAAAAGCTATGTACAAACTACTTATTCGACCGTTATTTTTCTTTTTTGATCCCGAAAAAATTCACCATTTTACCTTTTCATTAGTACGGTTCACTTCAAAAATCCCTGGATTTTCGGCAATATATCGATCGCTTTATTTGGTTGATGATAAGCGATTAGAGACAGAAGTTTTTGGTTTAAAATTCAAAAACCCAGTGGGACTGGCTGCAGGTTTTGATAAAGATGCTAAATTATACAAAGAGCTATCTAATTTTGGTTTTGGATTTATAGAAATAGGGACTTTAACACCAAAAGGGCAGGAAGGTAATCCTAAAAAGCGCTTGTTTCGTTTAAAGGAGGATTCAGCAATAATCAACCGTATGGGTTTTAATAACGGCGGGGTGCTAGAAGCGGTAGAACGATTAAAGAAGAATAATGGCGTTTTAATCGGAGGGAACATCGGTAAAAACAAAGTTACGGCTAATGAAGATGCAACTGCTGATTACGAAATTTGTTTTGATGCGCTGTTTGATTATGTGGACTATTTTGTAGTGAATGTGAGTTCGCCAAACACGCCTAATCTTCGTGCATTGCAGGACAAAGAACCTTTAACACAACTGTTACAAACATTGCAAAATAAGAATTTGGCAAAGCCCAAACAGAAGCCTATTTTATTAAAAATTGCTCCCGATTTAACTGATGAGCAATTGCTTGATATTATTGATATTGTGGCTTCGACAAAAATTGCAGGAGTAATTGCAACGAATACCACGATTTCTCGTGAGGGATTGCAATCTGTCAATAAAACGGAAATGGGTGGGTTGTCAGGAAAACCGTTAACCAAACGTTCTACAGAGGTGATTCGTTTTTTATCTGAAAGAAGTAATAAAGCTTTTCCAATTATTGGTGTTGGTGGAATCCATTCTGCCGATGATGCAATTGAAAAATTAGAAGCTGGTGCAAGTTTATTGCAGTTGTACACTGGATTTATTTATGAAGGACCAGCACTAGTAAAAGCAATAAATAAAAAGATTTTGAGGCGAATGAAATAAGCCGCTTATTTCAATAGTTAAAAGTCTGCTAGAAAATATTTAGCAGACTTTTTGTTTTTAGAATTAGGGAACTTGTACAAGAAGTCCTGTTAGTAGAGCAATCCCAAAGCTTAATAAAGTTCCTATTAGTACATACTCGGTTAATTTTCGATCTTTGGCTTCTTTTAAGTCACCAAAACGAAAAATAGATTTGGCCGCTAATAAAAATCCGATGGCTTCAAAATGGCCCGTGATTATAAAACTAAACACAAACAAGCGCTCTAATATTCCAATGTAATTTCCCGCATTTGATAATGAATCGTCATGGCTGTTTTTGCTTTCTGGAGTCCAGATGGAAATTACGTTTTTGATGATGATTGATGTGGGTTTTGTCAAGAAAACAACCCCAGTTAGCAACATCCAAAACGATTTGTCAAACGAAAATAGAAATAGAGGCTCATTTGTATACAAGTAGGTTATTCCAATGATGACCATAATATGCAGGGCTTGATCCAGTAGAAACCAACTTCGTTTTGTCTTGTTTTTTTGATATCGAAGTTTAGCATAGTCAATAAATCCATGGAGCGCAGCAAGTACTATCGCTAATCCTATAAAATCAATTTTTCCAACAAGAATGAAAGCCAAAATGGCGTGTAAAGCGATGTGGAAGTAGAGGTAGATACTATTATGTTTTTTCTTTTCTTTATCAGCGACCCAAGAAGTTGGTTGCAATACAAAATCCCCTAGAATATGTGCTAAAAATAATTTTATAAAAATAATCATAGGTCTATTGTTTTTATTTTTTTTCTAAAATAGCGCTCTAGGTCCATCACAAGGTCAAATTTAGCTCTCGTTCTTCGACGGCTTACTGCGGCTTGATTAATATGCAGTAACAACCCTATTTCCTCTTGTGAAAGTGTAGGGTTCTCTAAAGTTACTAGAGCAAACTCAGATGATTGAACTAACCAGCTATCCATGAATGTCATGGCTAAACGCAGCATCAAATTTATCTCTTCATCAAACGCAGCATTGCTTGTTTGAATGGCAAGATTATTTTTTTGCTGTTTTAAGGTATCAAAAAGAAGTCCTGAGCGTACAAATGCAGATCCA
This sequence comes from Flavobacterium sp. W21_SRS_FM3, assembly GCF_052113625.1. NCBI lineage: Bacteria > Pseudomonadati > Bacteroidota > Flavobacteriia > Flavobacteriales > Flavobacteriaceae > Flavobacterium > Flavobacterium sp. W21_SRS_FM3. Next base: position 4,514 of record NZ_JBGQOD010000012.1, read on the forward strand.
TTGCTTTCCGATATGGTATCGGCTACGTAGGTCTTATCCCCAAAACCAATACTAATGCGAACATCTAACTGTACGCTTTTTAAATATGCCTTAATATGGAAAGCGACCAGCAAACTGTCTTCAGGGTTATTGACTTCCAGCTGAAACTCATCCCCCCGATAAATCTCCCACTGTTTAGGAGTGGTACCAAAGCGATTCAACACTTTTTTCAAGCCGTCCATCCATATAGAAGGAGAACGTTTACGTGAGTTAATTATGTCGGCGGTGATAATGCTAGTCATGTTCAAATATAATTAAAATTAAAATTTTAGTGGCATTTAATTAGATACTATCAAATTACGTAATAATAATTAATATTACCAAATAATGTAATAATTTAAAATATTACCATAATATGGAATATTTAAAGGTACTGTTTTGCGTCAATTTTTTAAAAACTTTAAATAAGAAACCTTTGCTACTTTGTCACTTTTATTATCTTTGAAACTATATGAAGCCAGTAAAAATTATAGAATGTCCACGTGATGCCATGCAAGGTATCAAACCTTTTATTCCTACACACAGGAAAGTGGCTTACCTGCAAGCGTTGCTGCGAGTAGGTTTTGATTCCATTGATTTTGGGAGTTTTGTTTCTCCAAAAGCGATTCCACAAATGCAAGATACCGCAACTGTTTTATCCCAACTGGATTTGTCTCAAACTACTAGCAAACTCTTAGCTATAATTGCAAATACTAGAGGTGCTGAAATAGCTTCAAAGCATGCTGAAATTCAGTATTTAGGTTTCCCATTTTCGATTTCTGAGAATTTTCAAATGCGAAATACGCATAAAACTATAGCAGAATCTTTAGTCACACTGAGTGAAATTTTAGCAATTGCTGATCAAACAAATAAGGAAGTGGTTGCTTATTTATCTATGGGTTTTGGTAATCCATATGGAGACCCTTGGAGTGTAGAAATTGTAGGAGAGTGGACAGAAAAATTATCTACTATGGGAGTTAAAATTCTCTCTTTATCCGATACTGTAGGAAGCTCCACTCCAGACGTGATTAGTTATTTGTTTTCTAATTTAATTCCGAAATATCCAGAGATTGAATTTGGAGCTCATTTACATACCACTCCAGACAAATGGTTTGAAAAGATTGATGCAGCTTATAAAGCGGGCTGTACCCGTTTTGATGGTGCAATTCAAGGTTTTGGTGGTTGTCCAATGGCTAAAGATGATTTAACGGGCAATATGCCTACAGAGAAATTACTGTCTTATTTTACTGCTAATAAAGTAGCAACCAACTTGAATCCGCTTAGTTTTGAAAGTGCTTATAATGAAGCTTCTAAGTTATTTGGTGAATTTCATTAATGAGAAATAATAGTATCGTTGGATAACAGCAATTGGTATATAATAAGTTGACTTAGCATACGTTCTAAATAGCTAGCATAGTGTATCCTATAAGCATGATGATGATTATGAAAAAAACACACATTAAAAAATTGGTCTTCACGCTATTCAGCCTGTTTGCTTTTTCATGCAGTAGTGATTTGGACTTTAATCAGGCAAATGAACTGTTGTTAGAACCTGTAATTGTAGCTAATCTTACTTATTTTGATATAGCTGCTCCACAGTTTGTAACTAATGGAGTAGAAAATAACTTACTCTTTGATGCGCAGGATTTTGATGTTTTTCGGGATTCTTTTTTTCGAGATAATTTAAAAAGAGCCGACTTCTATTTTGAAATAAGCAATACCATTTCCAGAGCATATACTATTAATATCCTTCTGTTGGATAAAAATGATCAAATTCTCTACACTATCCCAATGACTGTCCCCGCGTATACTGGCTCAGAAAATGTAGTTAAGACCACAGAGTTTTTTGAGAATAATAAGTTGGCTTTACTGAAGAGTACAAAACGAATGGCTTTTATGCTTACGATGGCTCCGGGAACTCCATTAACAGCAAATAGTCCAGGGAATTTAAAACTTAAGTCAAGTGCAACCGTTTATTTAGAGATAAAATGAGGATAAAGTACTTGCTTTTACTACTGATTGTTTCATTTAGTAGTCTTTCACAAAACAAACAAATTTTATATAACTTCACCTCTATTCCTCAGTCAATGATGAGTAATCCTGGAGCTGATGTGAAATATAAATATTATTTTGGTGTACCATTGCTTTCAGGTATTTCTGCAAATGTGGGCTCTACAGGCTTTTCAACCTATGACTTATATGCTAAAAACGATGTGAATTTCAATACTAAGCTGCGTCAAGTTGTTAACTCTGTTTCAAGGAATGACAAATTGCTTGTTAATGAACAAGTCGAATTATTTACAGGTGGCTTTCAGCTGGGAAACTGGGAGAAAAAAGGATACGTATCTTTTGGTATGTACCAAGAATTTGATTTTGTTTCCTATATGCCTAAAGATTTGGCCATCATTGCGCTAGACGGTAATCGAGATCATTTAGGAAAAGTTTTTAACCTAGGGGATCTAAATATGAAAACCGAAATGCTTTCTGTACTGCATATTGGTTATCATAAAAATCTAAATGAAAATTTCATAGTAGGGGGAAGGGCTAAACTTTATTCAAGTGCTTTTAATGCTCAAACTACAAATAATTCAGGATACATTTATACGATCCCAGGCGAGAACACCATTTATGAACAAGTGATTTATTCTGATTCAGAGCTGAATACTTCGGGGGTAGCTAAATATTTTGAAGATGATTACGAAGGCGATGCCGCCAGTGATATCATAAAAAAGACACTTTTTGGAGGCAATTTAGGACTCGGATTTGATGCTGGTTTTACTTATTATCCAAAGAAGAATACCCAGATAACGGCAAGTATTACAGATGTGGGTTTTATCAAACACAGCAAAGAAGTGAAGACATTTACTTATAAAGGTTACTATAAGTATGAAGGGGTTAATCCTAATTTTGATACGGCTAATAATTCAGGAAGTACCTACGAAGAATTTCAAAATGCCATTCCGTATGATTCGGTTTACACCAAATATACAACTTGGAGACCTGCTAAATTAAATGCGTCTTACCAGTATTCATTCGATGAATCTAGAACTGCAGATTGTAATTGCAGCGGAGAAGAAAATGAATTTAAAAGTGCCGTGGGTGGTCAATTGTTTGTGATGACCTTGCCTAGAAAACCCATAATGGCACTCACCGCTTATTATCAACGCCAACTTGTTAAAAATCTAAATGTGAAGGCGACTTATACGTTAGATTCCTTCTCCTACACTAATATTGGCTTGGGACTGTCAGCACAAATTGGGAAACTAAATATGTACTTACTTGCAGATAATCTACTGGAATATCGTGATGTTTCTAAGGCAAACAGTTTGTCATTCCAGTTTGGTTTCAACTTTATTTTTAAAGAAGTTAATGATTAAATTCAGCTATTATTATTATTATTATTAAAATTTATAGAGTAGTTATCAGCAGGATTCTATAATAAACACAAATTTATAATAATCATTACATAGTTAGCTAGGGCATAATTGAAAGTGGACTGCAGTAGCCTTGATTTAAAGCGTTAAATATTAAAACTGTATGTTTTCGAGCATTAAATCAAATAATTTGCTATATTTGCACGCAATTCAACTAGAAATTGCAACATGATAGCACACAACTCCAAGATTATCGGCGAAGGTTTAACTTACGATGATGTATTATTAGTTCCTAACTACTCAAATGTGCTTCCTCGCGAAGTGAGTATTCAATCAAAATTTTCACGAAACATTACACTTAACGTTCCTATTGTATCTGCAGCTATGGATACAGTAACAGAGAGCGCAATGGCAATTGCTATGGCTCAAGAAGGAGGAATTGGTGTTTTACATAAAAACATGACTATTGAGCAGCAGGCTGCCAAAGTGCGTAAAGTAAAGCGTGCTGAATCAGGAATGATCATTGATCCAGTAACTTTACCGTTAACCTCTACTGTTGCTGATGCTAAAAATGCAATGAAAGAATTTGGTATTGGCGGAATTCCAATTGTAGATGAAAATCAAACACTTAAAGGAATTGTAACCAATAGAGATTTACGTTTCGAAAAAAACAATTCTAGACCAATAGTAGAAGTGATGACAAGTGAGAACTTGGTTACCGTTGCTGAAGGAACTTCTTTAGAACAAGCTGAAGTTGTTTTACAAGGTCATAAAATCGAAAAACTTCCAGTGGTAAATGCAGCTAATAAATTAGTGGGTTTAATCACTTTTAGAGATATCACTAAATTAACTCAAAAACCTATTGCTAACAAAGATGTTTACGGACGTTTGCGTGTAGCAGCTGCTATTGGTGTTACTGGTGATGCAGTTCAAAGAGCAGAAGCTTTAGTAAATGCCGGAGTAGATGCTATTATCATTGACACTGCACATGGACATACTCAAGGTGTAGTAAATACGTTGAAAGAAGTAAAAGCTAAATTCCCTCAGATCGATGTTATCGTAGGAAACATTGCTACTCCAGAAGCAGCTAAATTTTTAGTAGAAAACGGAGCTGATGGTGTAAAGGTCGGAATTGGGCCTGGTTCAATATGTACTACACGTGTGGTAGCTGGTGTTGGTTTTCCTCAATTCTCTGCTGTATTAGAAGTAGCAGCAGCATTACATGGAACTGGTGTTCCGGTAATTGCTGATGGTGGTATTCGTTATACAGGTGATATTCCTAAAGCAATTGCTGCAGGTGCTGCCTGCGTTATGTTAGGATCTCTTCTTGCAGGAACGAAAGAATCTCCAGGAGAAACTATCATTTTTGAAGGTAGAAAATTCAAATCATACAGAGGTATGGGATCCGTAGAAGCGATGGAAACAGGTTCTAAAGATCGTTATTTTCAAGATGTAGAAGATGATGTGAAAAAATTAGTTCCAGAAGGAATTGTAGGACGTGTACCTTACAAAGGTGAATTGAACGAAAGTATGTTGCAGTTCATTGGTGGTCTTCGTGCCGGAATGGGGTATTGTGGTTCAAAAGACATTCCTACATTACAAGAAACAGGACGTTTTGTGCGTTTAACTTCTAGCGGAATTGCCGAAAGTCATCCTCATAATGTAACCATTACAAAAGAAGCACCTAATTATTCAAGATAGTTTAGGATAAATAGATCCAATTAAAAAAGGCAAAAGTAGTTTACTTTTGCCTTTTTTGTTTTTATTCTGGAAATAAGGAATTCATTAATTTGTTGTTTCCTACGATCCATAAAATATCGTCTTTTTGTAAAACAATGTTCGACTCGGGATTCAATATTCGTTGCCCGTTACGCTCAATTCCTACAAGCAAACCATTGGTACGCTCGCGCAATTTAGATTGGCCCACGCTGACTCCTATAAATTCAGGATTATTGAGTTCTATTTGTTTTAAGACAAGGTTGTTATCTTTTTTCAAAGGTTCCTTAATTTCATTCAGTTTTAGATAATTCGAAAATTGCTCTACCTGTTCGTCGGTACCAATGACACAAATTTCGTCCCCAGGGAACAATCGCTCTAGTTTATTCGGAATTTGAATCGTCAATTCACCACGTTTTATAAAGGCGATATTGATTCCTAAATCTTCTCTCACCTGCAGTTCCCTAAGGGTCTTTCCAGCCAAACTGGATTCTTTAGCAATTTCAAAGGTAGACATATGTCCATCCCAAGGTGTTAGATTTGCATGACGACGGTCTACTTTTTTTACCTCTCTATTGTTGAGGTTTTTTAGAAAGTGATTTTCAATTTTATGGTATTGCGCATGCAATTGCTTTGGGAAAAAGTAGTAGGTAGTTATGGCTACTAATAAAGCAAAAAAGGCAATGATTGGGGAGAAGAATATGTTCAATAAAAAACCAATATAAAACAAAGCAAGTCCCATTCTAAAAAAGATCATCATCAAAATGGGACCTCTATATTTACGTTCTTTATACAATGCATCTACTTGTTCTACGGCTACACGACGGAGTGCTAATGCCCATAAAAATGGCGAAATAACAACTATGGTTATTAAGGCAGCTATCGCATTACCAAATTTAGAATCTTCTACTATCGGCAGTATAAAATTAGCAGACAATAAGATAATGGAGGTAATGATTATTGTATTGAGAATAATCTGCATTAAGTAGGCACGTATCGCGATTTGCCATGTACTCACAGAACGAATAGCTTGCGCATTAGTACTATATCTAGCAATATTTTTAACCCATTTACGAGGTAGTTTTCGCTCTAATATTTCCGAAAAAGGCACCGCCATTTTCACCATAAAAGGTGTAGTAAAAGTGGTGATGGCTGATACGGCAACGACAATTGGGTATAGAAAAGAACTCGTTACATTCATTGACATACCTAGCGTTGCTATAATAAAGGAGAATTCTCCAATTTGTGACAAACTCATTCCAGTTTGCACAGCTTGTTTTAAAGGTTGGCCTGAGATAAGCGCTCCAATGGTAGAACTAATCGATTGTCCAAATATCGTCACAAAGGTCAGAATTAATACCGGTATCGCATGCTCATATAACATTACAGGATCAATCAACATCCCAACAGATACAAAGAAAATTGCACCAAACAAATCCTTAACGGGTTTTACTAAATGTTCGATATGTTCGGCTTGCGTCGTTTCGGCAATGATGGAACCCATGATAAATGCCCCTAAGGCTGGTGAAAAACCAACATCTGAAGCCAAAATAACCATCATCAAGCAAAGCGCAAGCGAAATAATTAACAACATCTCATCTGTCAATAAATGCTTAGCTTTCTTTAGTAAAGACGGAATAAAAAAGATACCTCCCATAAACCAAGCCGTCAGGAAAAAGATAAGTTTTAGGATGGACATCAACAATTCTGTTCCAGAGAACTTTTGACTTACTGCAACGGTAGAGAGTAAAACCATCATTAAAATGGCAACGATATCCTGCACAATAAGCGAACCAATCACAATTCCGGCAAATTTTTTAGCCTTAACACCCAGTTCGTCAAAGGTTTTTAAAATAATAGTAGTCGAAGATATAGAAAGGATGACACCCAAAAATATCGAGTCCATTTGGCTCCAGCCCATCCATTTTCCGGCCAAGAATCCCATCAATACCATCGATATAATCTGGGTGACGGCAGTAATGGAGGCAGTACCTCCCACCTTCATCAACTTCTTAAAACTAAATTCGAGACCCAAACTAAATAGTAAAATGATGACACCGATCTCTGCCCAAACTTCGACACTTTTAACATCCTTAACAGAAGGGAAAAAGTCGAAATGCGTACCCGCTAAGAATCCCGCAATTAGATAACCTAATACTAAGGGTTGTTTTAACTTTTTAAATAGTAAAACGGCGATACCGGCGGTCATCAAGATCAATCCCAAGTCGCTAATTAATGGTTCTAAATGTGTTGTCGTTTCTGCTATTGTTGCTGCGGCGCTCATAATTTATTGTTGTAGCTAATCCAGCTTTTCATTTCAAGCTTTCGGTCAAAAAACTTTTTTATCAGGCAGTTTGCAGGAGTTTCCGTTGGTCACTCTGCATAATGCCATAAAAATAGTTTTTATCCCTCTAGGCTTTTCATTGCATTCTGGGCTAGTGCTATTGTATAAAGTTGTACTTCTGATTTTCTAAACACTATTGTAGTTTAGGGACTTAAAAAAAGCTATCGATAAAGATAGCTTTTTTTGAAGATTTTCAATTTATATCCGTTAGGATGAAAACACTTTTATTAAAATCTATAAAATGATAAGGTGTAAGTTAATATTTTTTATTTTCAAGTCTAGATTCCTAAGAAATTGCTAGGTGTAATTTGCATTAATTCGGCTTTTATAGCTTCAGATACATCAAGCGTTCCTATAAAACCATGAATAGCATTTTTGTCAATAGCTTCATTAGTTCTAGTTAAACCTTTCAATGCTTCGTAAGGATTTGGATAGCCTTCACGACGTAAGATTGTTTGAATTGCTTCTGCTACAACTGCCCAGTTTTTCTCTAAATCTTCGTGGAACTTTGGTTCGTTCAATAACAATTTATTCAATCCTTTTAAAGTAGCCTCAAATCCAATGATTGTGTGTCCTATTGGCACACCTACATTTCTTAAAACAGTACTGTCTGTTAAATCACGTTGCAATCTTGACAACGGTAATTTAGCTGATAAGTGTTCAAAAATAGCGTTTGCTATTCCTAAATTTCCTTCTGAATTTTCAAAATCAATTGGGTTTACTTTATGTGGCATTGCAGAGGAACCGATTTCTCCTGCTTTGATTTTTTGTTTGAAATATTCCATGGAAACATAAGTCCAAATATCTCTGTCTAAATCGATAATGATCGTATTGATCCTTTTCATTGCATCAAAAAAGGCTGCAAAATGATCGTAATGTTCAATCTGAGTTGTTGGGAAAGAGTGGTGCAATCCTAAAATGTCTTCGACAAATTTTCCTCCAAATTGTTTCCAATCAATTTGTGGATAGGCCACATGGTGTGCATTGTAGTTTCCGGTTGCTCCTCCAAATTTAGCAGCAAATGGAATATTGAATAACAAACGCATTTGCTCTTCTAAACGCTCAACAAAAACGCCAATTTCTTTACCCAAACGAGTAGGTGAAGCAGGCTGTCCGTGTGTACGTGCTAACATGGGTACGTCCTTCCATTCTACACTTAACTCTTTTAATTTTGAAGTTAATGTGATCAATGAGGGCATATAAACTTTTTCAAAAGCTTCTTTTGTAGAAAGCGGAATCGCCGTATTGTTAATGTCTTGAGAAGTTAAACCAAAATGGATGAACTCTTTGTATTGTGATAAACCTAATTTTTCAAACGCATCTTTAATGAAGTACTCTACCGCTTTTACATCGTGGTTGGTTACTTTTTCCGTTTCTTTGATCCATAGCGCGTTCTCTGTAGAAAAGTTTTTATAGATGTTGCGTAAGCTTTCAAATACATCGGGATTCACAGCTGTTAGTTGTGGCAAAGGCACTTCACATAATGCAATGAAATATTCGATTTCAACTAATACGCGGTATTTGATTAAAGCTTCTTCCGAGAAAAATGGAGCTAAAGAAAGGGTTTTACTTCTATATCTTCCATCGATAGGAGAAATAGCATTCAATTCGTTTAAAGTAGTCATTGTTGTGTTATTTATTGGAAAGGCACAAATATAAACCTTTAAGGGCAATTTCGAAAAGGATTATTTTTTAAATGAACTCAATTAGCCTCTTTTTTAGTTGTTTCATTCCCTCAGATGCCATTTCTGGAATCACCTGCAACGGATTCCTTAAATTCGGAATGCTTGCAGGTTTAGGATCTATGTAAAAAAGCGGAATTGAAGCTTTTGTAAAGTCGATTAAGCCAGCTGCTGGATAGACTTGTAAGGAGGTTCCAATAACAGCAAAAAAATCAGCAGTTTCAGTAATACTGACCGCTTGTTCTAAAGCAGGCACTTCTTCACCAAACCAAACAATATGTGGTCGCAACTGGTTTTGTTCAGTATCTACATCACCAAAATTCAAATCGCTTGTCCAATCCAGGATATAATTAATATTTTTTGTACTTCTTACTTTTAATAACTCGCCATGCAAGTGCAAAACATTAGAACTTCCCGCACGTTCGTGCAAGTCATCTACATTTTGTGTAATGACGTGCACTTCAAATTGAGATTCTAATTCTGCCAGAATTTGATGCCCTAGATTGGGCTGTACTTCCTTTAGTTGTTTTCGTCTCTGATTATAATAATCAAGAACTAAAGCAGGATTTTTATGCCAGCCTTCTGCAGTGGCAACATCCATAACATTATGTCCTTCCCAGAGACCGTTGCTGTCTCTAAAAGTCTTGATGCCACTTTCGGCACTGATGCCAGCTCCTGTCAAAACCACTAATTTTTTTTTCATGAGTAGATTTGCTAAAAATTTTATGCGAAGGTTAGTAGTAATTGTAAACTTTCCTAGTGATGCAAATTAAGAAATTAATTAAAAAGGTTTTCTCTTTTTATGTCGAATTGTCGTTTAGTTTTTAAAAAAATAAAAGTATAGAAAGTAAACAAAATTAATTTTAATTATATTTAGTGTTTTTTAACTTATTGATATAGTTGCTTTTAAAAAAAAAATAGTGTCCAAATTTTTTTGGGCTATGATGTAGAATGATAAAGCTGTCGTTATGAGAAATAAAATTTTTGAAAAGACAAATAATGGATTTGTATACCGGTATGTATATATTTTTTTTATTGTATTACTTAGTATTGTAGTGTTATTATCTTATGCGCTGTATACAAATATTAATGAACTTAATAGCAAGCAGGAAATTAGGCAGCAGTCACGCTTAACTGCTGATTTAATGAGGCAAAGTTCTGATGACCTTACTCGATTTTCAAGAACCTTCGTCATCACCGGTGATTCTAAATACGAAAAAATATATTGGGATATTTTGAATATTCGCAACGGAAAAAAAACAGTGCCTTCAAATTACAATAGGGTTTATTGGGATTTGGTAATAGGGAATGAAAAATATTTTCATGGAGATAAAAATGTAATCTCTCTGGTTGAAATGATGACCAAAATGGGTTTTACAAAAAAAGAATTTGCGCAACTGTATCAGTCAAAAACGCTTTCTGACCAACTTTCCTCTACCGAAATTATGGCAATGAACGCTGTGAAAGGGGTCTATAAAGACAAAGGAGGAAATTATACCATTCATAAAAAGCCAAATAAAGAAATGGCAATCAACTTGGTTTTCGGACCTCAATACCATGTTGACAAGGCTGGGATAATGAAACCAATTGATGCGTTTTTTGCAAAAATTGACAGTAGAACAAATAAGGAGGTAGAGAAACATATAGTCAGAGGAAAACTTATACTGACTCTCATTATTGTTTTTACCATAATTATGATGGTAGTATTGTTTTACATTTTAATTGTATTGATAAGAAAGTTAATCGTTAACAAAGCATTAGTCGAAAAATACAATAAGCGACTTCGAGCAGATAATGGCTTATTACACAAAAACAAATTAGAACTGATCAAGGCAACACAAATAGCAGAATCTGCAAATAAGGCTAAATCAGATTTCTTGGCTAATATGAGTCATGAAATTAGAACGCCCATGAACGGAATTTTGGGCTTTATAGATATATTGACACACATTGAGACAGATGATGAAAAGAAGGAATACTTGGATATTATTCATACCGCTTCAAATAACTTGTTAAGTATTATCAATGATATTTTGCACATTTCAAAAATAGATTCGGGAAATTATGCTACTACAGAGGAAGTACTGGATATTTATAACGTGGTTAGAAAAGTATCTAGATTGTATGAGGAACAAGCTAAGGTGAAAGGAGTAGAGTTTATTTTTGAGTTCAATATTAAAATGAAACGGTATTTACTGATAAGTGAAAGTTCGCTTTTACATATATTAAACAACCTGCTGTCTAATGCACTTAAATTTACTGCCACCGGGTTTATAAAATTATCATTAAAAGAATTAGCAGCTAATAAATTAGAAATAATTGTGCAGGATACAGGAATTGGTATCAGTGAGAGTAAAAAAGAAAAGCTGTATGATCCTTTTGATCAAGGAGAACATTTTCTAACCAAAAAATATGGTGGCACAGGATTAGGCTTGCCTATCGTTAAAAGGCTTATTGATTTGATGGGTGGAACAATCATTTTCCATTCAGTTACTGGGATAGGAACGACTGTGATTGTTACTTTACCTTTTAAAGACGCTTTGTTAGTTGAAGGTTCTCAAGAAATGGTAATCGAAAATAAAAAAATCCATAATCATCTTAAAATCATCTCGGCAGAAGACGTGGAGATAAATCAGAAGGTGGTTGAAGGTATTCTCAAAGGACAAGCACTCGAATTAAAAAAGGTGTACAACGGTCATGAGTTAATTGAAGAACTTCATAATGAGCAGTATGATATTATTCTAATGGATATCCAAATGCCAGAGTTAAATGGGATTGATGCCACTAAGCAGATTCGAAACAACAGTAAATTTAAAAATATAATCATTATTGGTCTCTCCGCTTTTGCTTTGAATGAAGATGCAAAAAAAGCCTTTGACGCCGGAATGGATGACTATATTTCGAAGCCGTACACAAGAGACGAATTAATCAGTAAGATCAATAAATGGGGACGCAAAATTGTCAGTAAATCGATAGAAAAATAGCTGAATAGTACTTTGGATTTGTTGTTTATAGTAGAAAAATAGATTTGTAGTATTAATTTAAAAGCTGACTCAAATATTCTATTTTTGCAAAAAAAATAAATAGTCAAATGGTCGATATCGATTACCTTAATTTTCTTGAAAACATCCTTACTGATAACCGCAAAGAGAAATTCTTGAAAGTACTGGAAAATAGAACCAATCATTTTACTATTGCTGTTGAAGATATATTCCAAATGCACAATACTAGTGCGGTGATGCGTAGCTGCGAAGTTTTTGGGATCCAAGAATTAAATGTTATCGAACAGCGCTACGGAAAAAGCATCGATAAGGAAATCGCAATGGGAGCCCAAAAATGGGTCGATATTAATACCTTTGATAGTATAACTAACTGTGTCGATACTTTGAAAAATAAAGGCTACCAGATCATTGCAACAACACCACATGACAATGATTGCTTGATGGATGATTTTGATATCACAAAACCGAGTGCTTTGTTTTTTGGAACTGAAAGAGATGGATTATCTGAAGAGATTTTACAACGTGCCGATGGTTTTCTGAAAATTCCAATGGTAGGATTTACAGAAAGCTTGAACATCTCTGTTTCGGCTGCTATTATCATTCAAAACCTAACGAACAGATTAAGAAAGTCCAATATTGATTGGCATTTGTCCGAAGAAGAAATACTTGTAAAACGCCTGGCTTGGGCTAAAAATTCTATAAAAGACATTAAGAGAATTGAAGCAAGGTATTTTGAGGAAAATCCGAGTTAGTATAACAAGCACTCAAAAGAGTTTATATCCATTAGCTGAGTCACTGCGAACTGTGAAGCAATCACATCCAGTTTTTCGACAAAGTATGTAATGAGTTAAAGTAAGTAAGTTTCTTATTATAAACCGCGTTACAAACGCTACGATTTGTTTTTTAATTTAAGTAGGTATATTTTTTTTCACTGTGTAACGTTTAATTATTTTACTTCTTTATAGAATCCACTTGTTCATTAATCAATTGTGCAACTAGTTCCTCTATATCTTCTTGAGTATATGTACCACTTTTTATTTTAAAGCTGCCTTTTTTATTTAAAACCGCTATTCCTGAGCAAGTTTTATCTCTAGGAAAAAAAATCGTACGTAGAACTTCATCGTTGTCCAAGTGGATTAATTTGCTGTTTTTTAGTTGTTCCCTTCCAACACAGTCTGAATACACTAATTTAACTTTGAACTTTTTAGAATCAAAATTTTTGTAAAAATCATTCCAATAGCTAACTGTAGTTGCTTCTGCTATGCTATTACCGGATGAATCCAAAGGAGTGATGAAATTGATAATTAAAATAGTATTATCATCCCAATTAAGTTTTTGCACAACAGCATTTGTTTCAGCGGAAGTTAGCTTAACAAATCTTGGAATTGCGTTTTGTGCAGTTGATTTTAGGCCGTAAAATATTAGAATAATTAAAATATATTTTTTCATTTTCTTTCAGTTAACATTAATGCTAACGTTTTGCCACATTGATATGGCTGGAAGTTGGTAACCTTCAACTTTCTGCTTTGCAGAAAACTTTATGCGAAACGGTAATTCTACTAAACTCCAGCTAGCTCAAAATGGTTGTTGGCAAATTGGCTTTTTCGCCATTTCAATTTTCGGTTTAGTTTCCGCACCGATTCTAAGCGGATTCAAATTTAAAATTATTTGTTCTTAAAAAGAAAAGATAATATCAAAGTCTAGATTAATTATTTTTGGCTTCCCATACAATTAAGTATACAAATGCTAAAGCAATAATTGTTTCCATGTTATCTCAACATTAAAAGTTAAACTTAGGTTATTCCAGTCGGCAGGAAGCCGATAAAAGCCTATTTTGGTTTAACAAACTAGGCTTAACCTTAATAAGAAAAACCGTATTTTCAGTAAATGTTTTTTAATTTTTATTATATATCTTTTATTTTAAAAATTATTATTGTGTCAAAAGAACAAAAACAAATTAGTTAATGATTATGAAAAACTTAAAAAAGTCAATTCTTTTGCTTTTAAAAAGGCGGAAAAAAACAATAAATTTGTTAAAAATGAATCAACTGTTTATTAATTTTATTATTTCTCCATATTCAACGTTTGTTTTTATAAGTACTTTCTCAACTGTTGTAATTATAGCTGTTCTGTGATTATATTCTGAGAAATCATTTCTATTTATAACTGCTACAATATGATTAACAAATATTGTTAATGTCAAGCCATCTGTATTTTTTACTTCAATTGTTTTTAAACTCATCTTTAAAAATTTTAATTATTATAAAAATATTATTTGTTTAGTTTATTCCTTCCAAGCTGTAATATAACGTTTCGCAGCTACACGATGCACAAGGTTTCGATATCCGAGTATTTTCGGCTTAACGAAAACTTGATGCGAAACGGTAATTTTACTAAACTCCAATTAGCTCAAAATGTCTGTTAGCTGTTGCCTTTTAGCATTCGTTTGATCTTTCCAAAGAGAGACAGTTTCGTTTTTTTAGGTTCAATTTCTGTTTTGCTGACAGAATTAAAACTAATTTCATAAGCTGTTTCCATTATTCTTTTTTTTGGTTTATATATTTTTCCGTTTTCGTTTTCTAAATAAGGATAACAATAAATTGTCCGCGTAATAGTTGGGGAGTCTATAGGGATTTCAAAACGAATTATTGCTTTTTTTATAAAGGACATTTCAAAGGCGTTATTTTTCAGTTCGGTTTGTATTATAACTTTTAGTTTTTCAAGGTCTGCGGAAAGAGGTTTTATTGCAACTTCTTTTGGAATTATGTTTTTGTTTAAAATATCTATTTCAATTTCGGCTACATTTTTTTCTCTAGCAATATAGTTTAGCCAGTCAGCCACATAGCCACCGTCATAATATCCAAGAGTACTCAAATAACTAAGGGCTAAATTTCCAGGAAGTCCATTTAAATTTTTCGCTTTCGCCATTTTTTTCTTTAAGGTTACCGCTAAGGTCTTGGCACTACAGCGGGTTTGGGACTAAATTAAGCCTATTCTTCGGATTTGCCAAAACTTCCAAATACAAGACCATTTTTCCATTAAGCCAAATGCCCAAATCCGTTGTAGTGGCAGTTACCTGTTGTTTTTTTTATCTAGCATTCTATTAACTATCATTCGATTTAAATCTATCCATTTTTCAATACCTCCCATAGCAATAATTACTTTTTCATTTTGTTTATTACTATAGAATTTTAAAATTGGGCCGATTGAGTTTTCATCTGTATAAAAAAAGACAGCAAAATCAATCAACATTAACAAATGTGCTTTTTCTCCTAAATTAAATGCTGTGAAGATTCCTCTTGATTGCTTATTTCTAGTAATTGGTTTTATTAAACAAAAATGATAAGAAGGATATCTAATATCGTTTTCGATATTTTCTAATAATTCTTTATGAGTTATTTTCAAATTGTCATTTAAAAACAATCTTAATTCTTCCTCTACTTTGTCATCAATATGATATTTCTCAAATTCAATTAATTTCGATATTGAACTTCTCCAAACTAACGAATAAATAAAAAGTTTGAACATTGTCGGTTTGATATTTTTGCAAATTAAATGTTTTTCGTTCGAAATAGTTTCTAAATCTATTCTGTCTTTTACATTTGAAAAATTGTGAATATCAATTATTTTCTTCGAGAAATAAGTTTCTAAAATCTCAATTTTTTTTTCACAACTTGTACAGAGAATATTATTTTCTTTTGGAGAATCTTGTATTTTTTTTGATTTCCCTTTATTGTTGATTTCAATAGAATGTCTCGGTATTGCATCTTCAAAAAGTCTTTTACACATAAATTTTGGAATTATGTGAGAATTCATTTTGTCAGCAATATTAGTTTTACATAATTTACACTTATTCATCTTTTGCATTAAAATAACAGCCAACGTTTTGCTACTTTGAGATGGCTGGTAGTTCGTAAACGCTCAGTTTTCGGCTTAACGAAAACTTAATGCGAAACGGTAATTCCACTAAATTCTAGCTAGCTCAAAATGGCTGTTAGCGGTTCGGCATAATTTCACGTTGTTTATTCAGTCTGTCTTTTAGTAGTTTTTCCAAGTCATAAAAGTTATATTTTAGTGTATTGGAAGTTATTGATACTGGTGTACCATACATTTTCAAATTTCCAGCCATAACCCTGCGTTTTATTCCCGTAACTTTTGCTAAAATTCCGTTCGGGTCTTTTGTGTATATGAGCAGAAATTTTGTCGACATTACTTGTTCTGTTTTGATTTCCATTATTTCAGACCACTTAATAAGTCCAATGCTTGAAGCATTTGTATTGTCAATAATTCCATTATCGTCAATTAACAGTCCTACCTTATTCTCAAACATTTTTTTAATTCCATAAAATCCTGTAGCACCAAAAAACAAAACTCCTGCAATTCCAGCAATTTTAATTATTGTTGGATTTCTTAGGATTCTCAACGGCATATTCTGAAACTCATCTGAGTAAGTAAACAACCATATTCCAAGAACTATAAATAGAATTGAGCCAGCAATCCCTAGTAATAATTTTGTTTTACTTAACGGTATTTCAATTTTATCCATTTTAAATGTTTTTTCTAATAATTGTTGTCTTTTTCTCGTTGTCTTTATGCTGACCGCTAACTAATTTATATAATCAAATATATACAACTTTTTTATATATTCTTAAACAATGAATTAGATGTTTACCCTAGCCCTGATAGCAGTGGAAATCCTTTTACTTTTTTCTTTAAAAAGGAAAAGATTGCAACGTATAGCAGGAAATAGCTCCTAAAGGAACTTTTACTACTGTTATAAAGTATAAGCTGGTTTACATTCAGCATATAAAAAAAATCCCCAACTACTTACGTAATTGAGGATTTTAATATTATAAAGAAATGTAACTTTATTAGTTCACAATAACCCATTTTCCAGAAGCGATTAAGCTTTCGGCTTTTTTGTATTTCATTTCTTGTGTTTGTCCGCTTGCCACGTTTTGAATAGTAACAGTGTCATTACGGTTGATCTTTGGCATATCTCTAACGATAGTCTCAGTAACTTGGCGTTGTTGCGTTTGCCCAGCTTCTTGATTTGCTGCTTCGCTACTTACAATTTCGTCTTTTGAAGTTTGGTAGTCTTCTTGTTGACGTACTTCTTTTGCTTCTTGAATATGTTGGTTTTCTCTTGCTGGTAAATCACCTTTGAACAAGAACGAAATCACCTCTTTGTTAATTCCATTCAACATTGCATTAAACAAGTTAAACGCTTCAAATTTATAAATAAGCAATGGATCTTTTTGCTCATGAACGGCTAGTTGAACGGATTGTTTCAACTCGTCCATTTTACGTAAGTGTTTTTTCCAAGCTTCATCAACAATTGCTAGGGTGATGTTTTTCTCAAAATCAGCTACTAATTGTTTCCCTTGTGTCTCGTATGCTTTCTTTAGATCAGTTACCACATTTAATGATTTTACACCATCTGTAAAGGGAACGACAATGCGCTCAAACTGGTTGTTTTGATCTTCATAAACACTTTGAATGATAGGGAAAGCTTCTCTAGCGCTACGCTCTGTTTTCTCGTTGTAATATTTTAAAGCTTCTTTGTATACTTTTCCAGTTAATTCAATTTCGCTCAATTTCATGAAATCACTTTCACTCACAGGAGAGGTAATAGAGAAGTAACGAATTAAGTCAAACTCGAAGTTTTTGAAATCGTTATTTGCTTTTGTATCTTGAATGATTACTTCACAAGTGTCGTAAAGCATATTTGCAATGTCCAGTTTTAAACGTTCTCCAAACAAGGCATGACGACGACGTTTGTACACAACCTCACGTTGAGCGTTCATTACGTCATCATATTCTAACAAACGTTTACGTACACCAAAGTTGTTTTCCTCTACTTTTTTCTGAGCACGTTCAATAGACTTAGTCATCATAGAATGTTGGATTACTTCTCCTTCTTCTAATCCCATTTTGTCCATTACTTTAGCCACTCTTTCAGAACCAAATAAACGCATCAAGTTGTCTTCAAGAGATACATAAAATTGAGAGCTTCCTGGATCTCCTTGACGTCCTGCACGACCTCTTAACTGACGGTCAACACGACGAGAGTCATGACGCTCTGTACCTATAATTGCTAAACCACCCGCTGCTTTAACTTCGGCAGATAACTTAATGTCGGTACCACGACCAGCCATGTTAGTTGCTATAGTAACTACACCTGGTTTACCCGCTTCTTCAACGATTTGTGCTTCTTGCTTGTGCATTTTAGCATTCAATACATTGTGCTGAACACCTCTCATTTTAAGCATTCTGCTTAACAATTCAGAGATATCTACAGAGGTTGTTCCAATAAGTACTGGTCTTCCTGCTTGAGAAAGTGCTGTTACATCTTCAATAACTGCATTGAATTTTTCACGAGTTGTTTTGTAGATAAAGTCTTCTTTATCTTGTCTTGCCATTGGTCTATTAGTAGGGATCTCTACTACGTCCAATTTGTATATTTGCCATAACTCCCCAGCTTCAGTAACCGCAGTTCCGGTCATACCACCTAGTTTGTTGTACATTCTAAAGTAGTTTTGTAAAGTTACTGTAGCAAATGTTTGTGTAGCTGCTTCAATCTTTACATTTTCTTTCGCTTCAATCGCTTGGTGTAATCCGTCAGAATAACGACGACCATCCATGATACGACCTGTTTGCTCATCAACAATCATGACCTTGTTGTCCATGATTACATATTCATTGTCTTTTTCGAATAAAGAGTAAGCTTTCAATAATTGTGTTAACGTATGAATACGCTCACTTTTGATTCCGAAATCTTGGAACAATTTTTCTTTCTCTTCCGCTTCTGCATCTTTCTCCAAGTTTTTCTTTTCGATAGCTGCGATTTCAGTTCCAATGTCTGGAAGGACAAAAAAGTCAGCATCAGTATCTCCAGAAAGGAATTTGATTCCGTTATCTGTCAACTCAACTTGGTTGTTTTTTTCTTCAATTACAAAATACAAGGCTTCATCAATCTTGTGCATTTCGCGATTGTTGTCTTGCATGTATTGGTTCTCTGTTTTTTGAAGTAATTGTCTAATTCCTTCTTCACTCAAGAACTTAATTAATGCTTTATTTTTAGGTAAACTTCTATAGGCTCTTAAAAGTAAAACGCCACCTTCTTTAGTGTTGCCTTCTTTGATTAATTTTTTAGCGTCCGCTAAGAATCCATTTGCTAATTGACGTTGAATAGCCACCAAGTTTTCAATCTTTGGTTTCAATTCATTGAACTCATGACGATCTCCTTGTGGTACTGGACCAGAAATAATCAAAGGTGTTCTCGCGTCATCGATTAATACAGAATCCACCTCATCGACAATCGCATAGTTGTGTTTTCTTTGTACTAAATCGTTAGGAGAATGGGTCATATTATCTCTTAGGTAGTCAAAACCAAATTCGTTATTTGTACCATAAGTAATATCAGCATTATAAGCCGCTTTTCTTCCTTCAGAACTCGGCTGGTGATTGTCAATACAGTCAACAGTCATACCGTGGAATTCAAATAAAGGTGCTTTCCAAGTACTATCACGTTTTGCTAAGTAGTCATTCACAGTTACTAAATGCACACCGTTTCCAGTCAAGGCATTCAAGTAAAGAGGTAAAGTCGCCACTAATGTTTTTCCTTCACCGGTTTGCATCTCTGCAATTTTACCCATATGAAGTACCATTCCACCAATCAATTGAACATCATAATGAATCATGTCCCAAGTGATTTCTTTACCAGCAGCATTCCATTTGTTTTGCCAAACAGCATTATCACCATCTAAAGAAACGTAAGGCTTAGTAGCAGAAAATTCTCTATCTCTAGCTGTAGCAGTAACCGTTATTTCAGAATTGTCTTTGAAACGTCTAGCTGTTTCTTTTACTACTGCAAAAGCTTCAGGAAGGATTTCTAATAAAGTTTTTTCTGAAATATCGTAAGCTTCTTTTTCTAGAGCATCGATAGCAACGTAAATGTCTTCTCTTTTATCAATATCTTCAATTGATTCTACTTCTTTTTGTAGGTTAGCGATTTTAGCATCGATATTTGCTCTCGCTTCTTTAAGTTGGTCTTTAAAAAAGAAAGTACGTGCTCTTAATTCGTCATGTGACAAAGCGATCAAGCTACTTTCAAAAGTTTTTATTTTAGTTAAGTAAGGTTGTAGAGCCTTAACATCTTTCTCGGACTTGTCTCCGACAAAGGCTTTAATAATGCTATTTATGAAACTCATAATATGGTTGTATTTCTAATTTGTTTTATGTTGTAAATTTAACCAAAAAAAAAGCCTCTTTTGAGACTTTTTCTTGGGTTTTATTCTTTAATATTCATCCTCATTCCAAAGATAATCTTCGTCAGTAGGGTAATCAGGCCAGATTTCTTCCATTGATTCATATATCTCGCCTTCGTCTTCAATAGACTGTAGGTTTTCTACTACTTCTAATGGAGCACCAGCACGTATAGCGTAATCAATAAGTTCGTCTTTGTTAGCAGGCCACGGTGCATCACTAAGATAGGATGCTAATTCTAATGTCCAATACATCTTTTGTCGATTTAGTTTTGTGCAAAAATAATTTTTTTACTGAAAAAGACAAGTAAAAATCTATTTATTTTATAAAAAAGTTAAGAACGTGTTTTTTTTAATGTTCAGTATTTGGTTTTTTAGTGTTCAGTTTGTCACTGTTTACCCTTATTCAGTTAACTGATTATTTACGCGGAATCCATTGAACTTCCTCAGCATTCAAATCAAAAGACAACTTCCGTGCCAAGACAAAAAGGTAGTCAGAAAGTCGGTTTAAGTACTTAATTGCTATATCAGCAACGGGTTCATTATGGCTTAAATGTACGGCAAGGCGCTCTGCACGACGGCATACACAACGGGCAATATGACAATATGACACTGTAGTGTGACCACCAGGTAATACAAAGTGTGTCATTGGCGGAAGCGCTTCTTCCATGCTATCTATTTCATTTTCTAATAATTCAATATCACTTTCAGTAATGCCTAACTTTTGCAAGCGTAATTCGCCATTTTTCATTACTTCTTTTTCTGGTGGTGTGGCAAGTATGGCTCCTATGGTAAATAAACGATCTTGTATTTCGATTAATATCGTTTTATAATGGTGATCCATATCTTGATCCCTAATTAAGCCTATATGCGAATTCAATTCGTCTACGGTTCCATAACTTTCAATTCTAATATGATCCTTTGGTACGCGTGTCCCTCCAAATAGGGCAGTTGTTCCTTTATCACCTGTTTTTGTATATACTTTCATAAGATTAAGCGGTAAATGACTAGTATAGAATAACTAGCTTTATTAATTATTTCTTGATTACCTTTTCTTTGCACTGTATCATTAAATGATTTTATAGGCAGTACAGTAATAGCCTATTATGCTACATGAAATTAGAGTAGCATTTATTAGAACTTTTAATCCCTTCAAAGATAAAGTATTGATGGGGAAAGAAAAAAATCATTTATAAATATATCTTCACTAAATAAAAATAGCTATTCTTTCGAATAGCTATTTTTATTTAAAATGGTTTTGGATTAATATCCAAAAATTTCTTCTAAAGATAATTTTTTAACCTCACCTAATTTTTTCATTTCCTCTAATGGAAGGTTTTTTTCTGAGGCTACAATGGCATAAGTATACGGTTTGTTAGAGAATTGTTTCGTTTCAAATGCAACTACGTCACTCATTTTAATTCCGTCTACAGTACTGTAAGTATCTTTTCTAATGTCATCAGATAATCCAAGTTCTATTGCTGCTAAATAGTTAAAAATAATATTGTCTTGAGTGATACGCTCTGTCTCGATATCTTTCTTAACTTGATTTTTTGCTAAAAGTAAATTTCCGTTTAGCTCTGGCATTGTATTTAACAATTCATTCATACTTGCAGTAGCATCTTTGAATTTGTCCGCCTGGCTTCCTACATATCCAATATAGTAGTATTGGTCTTCTTTCTTTTGTGGACTAACATAGAATCCAAAAGTGCTATACGCTAAAGCTTTACTTTCTCTTATGGTTTGGAAAACAATAGATCCCATTCCGCCACCAAAGTAGTTGTTAAATACATTAACCACTGTATTTTGTTTTGGGTCATATTTATCTGTGTTTCTAATCCATCTTGTTTCTGCTTGAACCATGTCGTAGTCAGCAAAAAGCACTTGGTTTTTGGTCTGTGTCAATTGTTTGAATTCTTGAGCAGGACTGGCAACAGCAAATTTTGAAGGGATGCTGTGAATTTTTTGTAAGTCACTTACCAAAGATTTAATTTCCTTAGGTCCGTAATAAATTACTGTTTGCTCGTAATTGTTTAAGTTTTTAATACTTTTAACTAATTCGGCTGCAGTTATGTTTGCTAATTCCGCATCAGAAAGGTTATTGTTGAACTTGTTTTTTGCTCCATACATAGCGTAACTTGTCAATCCTTGAAGAATAGCATTTTTATTTGCTTTAGCATCAGTTCTAGACTTAGTAATTCTTGCAATTAATGCTTTTAGAGCCGCTTCATCTGGCTGTACATTTGTAATTACTTCTTCATACAGTTTTACTGCTTTGTCAAAGTTTTCCTGTAATCCTTCAATGCTTACCGTTGTATATTCTTCCCCGGTACTCACTTTGAAACTACATGCTATGGTATAAAATTCTTTGGCAATTTCTTCAGAAGATTTTTTATCAGTTCCTAAAAAACTAATGTACTGTGTGGCTAATGATTGTTTTAAATCATTTAAGGTTCCAATTTTATATCTGTATTTCAAACGGAATATTTGGTTGTCCTTATTAGGTACGTATAAAACAGTTGCAGGCCCAATATTTGATTTCTGGATGTCTTTATCATAATTGATAAAAACAGGCTTACTTGCGTTACTTGGCATTGCATCTATACTGGCTACAAATGGAGACTGCTTGTCAGCATTTGTTTCTACAGGTGTGATTTGTGGTTTTTCAATTTTTTCTGAAGTAGATTTTTCTCCTTTTCTTTTAAAGATAGCTACGTAGTTTTCACCCAAATATTTATTGGCAAAAGCAACAATATCTTCTTTTTTAACTTTCGAAAGATCATTTACATAAGCAACTTGGTCTTTCCAATCTAACTCAGCTGTAAAGGCATCCATTAAGATACTGGCTCTATCTGAATACTTTTCTGTTTCGTAAATCTTATCTTTTTTGATATTGTTAATGATAGAGGTAATCAACTGGTCATCAAAATTTCCTTTTTTAAGGTTTTCGATTTCATTTAAAACTAATGTTTTTACTTCTTCTAGTGATTGACCGTTTGTAGGTGCAGCAGATAAATATAAAATACCGTGATCAATAAGGGTATAGGTAAAAGCACTAGCATTTAGTAATTTTTGTTTTTTAACCAGGTTAAGGTCTAATAGACCAGCTTTACCATTAGTCAAAATTTTCCCTACTAGATCCGCTAGAAGAACATCTTTGTCTTTGTTTCCAGGTAGGCGATAACCTAATGTTAAGTTTTCGGCATCTGGACCTACAATTTCTTTAATTATAGGAGCAGTGATGGGTGCTTCATTTTGGAACGTATATTTCTCAAAAGGTTTTGCCTGCATTTGACCAAAAGTCTTGTCGATTTTAACAATTACTTCATCCGGATTGAAATCACCAGAAAGAATAACTCCCATATTGTTAGGAACATAATATTTGTTAAAATATTTTCTAATCTCTACTTGTGACGGGTTTTTTAAATGTTCAACAGTTCCTATCGTAGTTTGAAGTCCGTAGTTGTGTTTTTTAAACAAACTAGAAAATAATTCTTCAAAAACCTTACGGCTATCGCTATCTAAGGTTCTGTTTTTTTCTTCATAAACCGCTTCTAACTCTGTATGGAATATTCTAAAAACAGGATTTCTAAAACGCTCAGCTTGTACAGCTAAATATTTGTCTAATGAACTACTAGGAACATCATCAGTATATACAGTTTGTTCAAATGAAGTAAATGCATTCGTTCCTTGCGCTCCCATTGCCGACATCATTTTGTCGTACTCATTAGCAATTGCAAATTTACTTGCAGCACCAGAGATTGAATCAATCACTTTGTAAATTGCTTTTCTTTTCGCATCGTCTTTCGTCTGGTTATATTGCTCATATAAATCGGCGATTTTGTCAAGCTCCACTTTTTCTTTATTCCAGTCAAGGGTACCGTATTTGTCAGTACCTTTAAAAAGCATATGTTCTAGATAGTGTGCTAATCCAGTATGGGTAGCGGGATCAGTTTTGCTTCCTGCTTTTATGGCCACATAAGCCTGAATCCTTGGGTCTTTGTTTGTAGGGCTTAAAATAACGGTTAAGCCATTTTTTAAAGTGTAAAATCGTGCTTTCGCAGGGTCATTGTTTACATATCTGTATTCATAACCATTGCTAGTTTGTTTTTTCCATTCAAACTGGTTTTGTGCAGTAGATACGACACTTATGAACAGTGTTAGCAGTACTAGAATTGTTTTTTTCATGTTTTTTTGTTTGTTAGTTGTAAAATGGATGCTATTTAAAAAGTGGTTGTTATAGTGAATAATTATTTTATTTTCGGGTATCGCTTTCCACTACGCCGTCACGTAAACGAATGACGCGGTGCGCATACTCAGCAATTTCTTCCTCATGTGTTACAAGAATAACCGTATTCCCGTTAGCATGTATTTCATTAAAAAGCTTCATGATTTCTACTGAGGTTTTACTGTCTAAGTTTCCTGTAGGCTCATCGGCTAGAATAATAGATGGATTGTTAACCAGTGCTCTTGCTACTGCGACACGTTGTCTTTGACCTCCTGATAGTTGGTTAGGATGATGATCCATTCGATCAGATAAGCTTACTTGAGTCAAAACTTCTTCGGCACGCGCTTTTCTTTCTGATTTAGAATAACCAGCATATATCATAGGCAGGGCTACATTGTCTAAGGCAGTTGTTCTAGGTAATAAGTTGAATGTTTGAAAGACAAAACCAATCTCCTTATTTCTAATTTCAGCTAATTCATCATCCTTCATCTTACTTACATCTTTACCATTTAATATATAAGTTCCCGACGTAGGAGTATCTAAACATCCTAAAAGATTCATTAAAGTTGACTTCCCAGAACCTGAAGGTCCCATCAATGCCACATACTCTCCTTTGTTTATTTCTAAATCAATGCCTTTTAAGACATATACAATTTCGTCTCCAAGAACAAAGTCTCTTTTTATATCAGTAATTTTAATTAATGGGTTTGCCATTGCTCTATATAGATTTGAATTAGATTTTCGTTTTTTAAAAGTACAAAAGACTTTTGAATATACTATTGGTAGCTCAAATTAGATTTTTGTTACACCATAATTAATTATTGCTTTTTTTAAAGTTGACTGTAATTCAAATTAACATTTCATATTTACCACTGCTTTTCTTACATTATTAAGTTGTAGACTAGCTTATATTATTTAATACTAATCTTATAGTATTAGCATATTTAAACTGTTATTTCACAATTTTAGAATTAGTTTACAAGATTAACATGTTTATATTGAATACAATACAAAGCAATGTACATTTGTTCTATAATATTTAATAAATCAAAAAATCAAACATTATGGAAAGTAAAAAATTAGTTTTAGGATTAGCGGTTATCGCACTAGGTTTTACATCTTGTAAAGGTGAAAAAGAAAAAGAAGCAGAAAAAACAGTTGATACCTATGTAGTATATGTTGACTCACTTGAGAATGTTGCAGCAGAAGATGCTAAAGCAAACTGGCAAGCAATCGAAGCTACTTACGAACTTAAAAGTAATCAAGCAGAAACAGCTTTGTCTGACTTAAAAGATGACCAAAAAGCAAAAGAAAAAATAGAGGCTTCAAAAATGAAATATGAAGCTATGAAAGCGAAAATGCAAGCTGAAATGGAAGCTGCTGCTCCAAGTCCAAAACAAACAATGAGAAACTCATTATTTGGTGAAGGTAAAGTAGGAGATGATATGGATTTTTCATGGGTTAATGCATCAAACATTCACGGTGTTTACCAACAATTTGTACATACAGTTGAAGATAATAAAGATAAATATTCTCGTGAAGACTGGGATGAAATCAAATTAATGTATGAAGCATTAGACAGCAGAAAAAATACTGTAGAAAAAGAAGGTTTGTCTTCTGAAGATAACAGAAAAATTGCTGGATTAAAATTGAAATTTGCACCAATGTATACTGTTAACAGAATGGGAGCAAAATCTGAAGAAATGGAAAAAGCAAAACAATAATAAGTTGTTAATTCGATGAAAAATGACAGTCAGCAATGGCTGTCATTTTTTTTGTTTAAACGCGAATGATAAAATGT
This sequence comes from Flavobacterium sp. W21_SRS_FM3, assembly GCF_052113625.1. Taxonomy (NCBI): domain Bacteria; kingdom Pseudomonadati; phylum Bacteroidota; class Flavobacteriia; order Flavobacteriales; family Flavobacteriaceae; genus Flavobacterium; species Flavobacterium sp. W21_SRS_FM3. The sequence continues at coordinate 30,946 of NZ_JBGQOD010000012.1, forward strand.
TCTTTTGGTTGTTCTCTTCTAAAGAAAACAAATCCCCATTGAAAAGTGTCAATTGTGACTGTAACTCTAGGATGCAACTTAATGATTTTCCAAGCTTCCTCCATATCTGCTGACCAGTGGATGTCATCAAAAATCCATACTGTATCATTAGTAACAGTGCAAAGTAATTTTTCGAAATAATCTACAGTCGCTTTTTTAGAATGATTGCCGTCGAAAAATATAAGTTTGAAGTGTAAAGTTTCAAGTTTCAAGTCGTTCAAATAACTTTCAAATTGAGTCACAACAGAAGTTATATTAGCTAATTTAAATTCTTGAAATTGATTTTGGGCAATTTTGGCAGTTTCGGGACAGCCTTCTAGTGTTGTGATTTTAGCCTTTTTGTTTCCCAATGATAGTGCAGTAGTGGCTAGTCCTAATGATGTTCCTATTTCTAATATCGATTCTGCCTCAAAGTAGGCGCTAATTCTAAATAGTAATTCAGCACGTTTTTTAGAAATTCCCGCTGTTGCTGCGATTTGTGCTACAACTCTGGTATTCGATTGGAATACTTTTGAACCAGCCCCATAGTCGGTTACTTCAATCGTACTCGTGTTTGCCAAAAGAGATTTTCTATATTCTTTTAAAATAGCATATTCAGGTTTAGGCTTCTTATCATAAAAACACTTAGTAATTAATGTGAAAACAAAAGGGGAATGAACCGCATGTTCGTTTTTAGAATACCAAAGGAATTTTAAATAGGATTTTATTTGGAATAACATAGTTTTTCAGGCTTCAAAGTGGCAAAGGTACAAAGTTTAGGAGTTAATGCGTGTTGGCTTTTTAAAGTTTAAAAGATACTTATCACTTCAAAATTATGGCACTTCAAAAAAAACTATATTTGCGCTCTTAAAAACAATACACATACCATTTTTGAAGATGATGAATGAAGAACGAATAGAGGAAGCTGTAATCACATCGGAAGAAATTAACCGTTGCATTGCCATTCTTTCTCAGTTAAATAACGACACAGATCAAATATTTGATATCCCAAAAGAGCAGAGAACAGCTTTGATAAAAGCAGCAGGGCAATTTTCTAGACCTGATCGCGACGAACTTTCTCGTAGAAAAAAGGATGGTAAATTAGCGGCTAAACGCAAAATGGAAAAGCGCGATAGAACTGCTCGTAAAGAAACAGGGATTCGCTATGCTCGAGAAGCTAGTGTCTTTGTCGCTCCTAAATTATTGCCTTTTCATGAATTAGCGCACAAAGAACAACAAGAACTTGAAACGCCTAGGAATTGTTATGTGTGTAAAACTGAGTTTACTAAAATGCACCACTTCTATGACACGATGTGTATAGATTGTGGCGATTATAACTACGCTAAGCGTTTTCAAACAGCTGATGTAAAGGGGCAGGTGGCTGTTATAACGGGTTCTAGATTAAAAATTGGCTATCATATTACGTTGATGTTACTTCGAGGAGGCGCTACCGTCATCGCTACTACCCGTTTTCCAGTTGATTCGGCATTGCGATTTGGTAAAGAACCTGATTTCATGGACTGGGGACACCGTTTAAAAATCCACGGCTTAGATCTAAGGCATATTCCTTCAGTAGAGATTTTCTGTAATTTTATAGAACAAAAGTACGAACGACTCGATATTTTAATCAACAATGCTGCACAAACAGTACGACGTCCTGCGGGATTTTATACTCATATGATGGAAAATGAAGAGCGCCCAATTGCGACTTTGCCTAAGCAAGCACAAGAATTATTACTGGATCATGTAAACTGTTTGGATGAATTAAAAGTACTAACGTCTGGCGCGTCATCTAATGAAAATATGCCAGTAACTTGGCACGGACCTGAGCCAGGAATTGGTTTAAGGGCTTCCGCCAAATTATCTCAGATTCCGTACTCTTTTGACAATGCACTTGTGGCTACAGAAGTATTTCCAGAAGGAGAACTTGATGCCGACTTACAGCAAGTGGATTTAAGAAAAACGAACAGCTGGCGTTTGAAGTTGGGTCAAATTGAAACTACTGAAATGATAGAAGTACAATTAGTAAATTCAGTTGCTCCGTTTGTCCTGTGCAACCGCCTTTCGGAAGTAATGAAAAAAGACAATACAGGGCAAAAACACATTATTAATGTATCGGCAATGGAAGGAAAGTTTCACCGCTTTTTTAAAGAAGCGCGTCATCCACATACCAATATGGCTAAGGCAGCTTTAAATATGTTAACGCATACTGCAGCTGGAGAATTGGCGAAATCCGGTATCTTTATGAATGCAGTAGACACCGGTTGGGTAACTGATGAAGACCCCGCAGAACTTGCCAAAAAGAAACAAGAATTAGAAGATTTTCAACCACCGTTAGATATTGTAGATGGAGCAGCCCGAGTAATGGATCCATTGTTTGATGGAATCAATAGCGGGAAACACTGGAGCGGTAAATTCTTAAAAGACTATAATCCAATTCCTTGGTAAGAAGATAAAAGCATACGTAAATAAGAAAACCACAGCAAATTAATATTTTGTTGTGGTTTTTTTAGATTCACTTCCATTTATTTTTAGATTTTCTGTAACAAGAAATGCATCTTTTAGTTTTAACAATGATAGCAATTAAGTTATCCTATTTAAAATTTAATAAGATGATAAAAGTCATTAAAAAACGAGTTGAAGAACTTTCAACAGTTAAAGTAATACTTTGGTAAAGTTTTCTTTTTCTATCGGTGAAAATAATTTAATCTTAAAATTATCTGAGTTTGAAAAAGAAATAGAAAGTTTGAAAAAACTGTACAGTTTTAAAATATGTAAAATTCATGTTGAGAACTGGAATACAATACATTTAAAACTACAGCTTAAATTTCTACATCCGTCTTTGGATATCCGCTAGTTTTATTTTTTAAATGTATAAATAATTAGCCCCAACAATTCTAGCATAATCTCTAGAATTGTTGGGGCTATTATAAAAATACTATGTTGTCTGATGATTATCCCTCCATTTTGGCGCTTAATTCAAACCAGCGTTCTTCTTTGGCTTCCATTTTATTAATGAGGTTTTGCAGTTCGTTACCTTTTTTCTCGATATCTGCTTCTGCCACTTTTCCTTCTGAAAATAAAAGCTCGATTTTGGCTTTTTGTTCTTCTAGGTCTTTAATTTCTCTTTCTATTTTCTGAAATTCTTTTTGTTCGTTAAAAGTTAAATTACCTGTTGGATTGTTTTGTTTCCAGTCTTTCTTTTCGGCTTTGTTTTCTTCTTTTTGAGCTACATCGGCACTGTCTTCATAGGCTCTAAAATCAGAATAGTTTCCAGGGAAATCTTCGACAACACCATCACCTCTAAAAATGAATAAATGATCTACAATTTTATCCATAAAATACCTGTCGTGAGAAACCACTAACAAACAGCCAGGATAATCAAGCAAGAAGCTTTCTAAGACATTCAATGTTACAATGTCCAAGTCATTGGTAGGCTCATCTAGAATTAAAAAGTTGGGATTCTGAATTAAAACAGTACACAAGTACAAACGCTTTAATTCTCCACCACTTAAACGGTCTACAAAATCGTATTGCTTTTTAGCATCAAATAAGAAACGTTCTAATAACTGTGAAGCCGATATTATTTTTCCCTTCATCAACGGAATGTATTCTCCGTATTCTTTGATAACATCAATAACACGTTGTCCTGGTTTTGGATTGATTCCGCTTTGGGTATAATAACCTACTTTAATGGTTTCTCCCATCACTACTTTTCCAGAATCCAGCGGTAGGGTACCTGTCAATAAATTCAAAAAAGTCGATTTTCCTGTTCCGTTTTTACCAATGATTCCAATGCGTTCTCCACGTTGGAAATCAAAGCTAAAATTATCCATAATCACATGGTCTTTGAATTTTTTGGAGATTTTGTGAAGCTCGATAATCTTGCTTCCCATACGTTCCATATTAATTTCAAGTTCTACTTTGTTTTCACGACGACGGCTTTGTGCTTTTTCCTTTATTACATAAAAGTCATCTTGACGAGATTTAGATTTGGTTGTACGTGCTTTTGGTTGACGACGCATCCATTCTAATTCTTTAACCAATAGGTTTTGGGCTTTATCTACGCTAGAGTTTTCTGATGCGATACGCTCTTCTTTTTTCTCTAAATAGTAAGAATAGTTTCCTTTGTATTGGTATAATTTTCCATTGTCTAATTCGATGATTTCATTACACACACGCTCTAAAAAGAAGCGGTCGTGCGTCACCATAAACAACGTAATATTTTCTTTGGTAAAATAACTTTCTAACCATTCAATCATCTCTAAATCTAAGTGATTTGTAGGTTCATCCAGAATTAATAGATCAGGACGATTGATTAAAATGATGGCTAAGGACAAACGCTTTTTTTGTCCACCAGAAAGATTTTTTACTTTTAGTTTAAAATCCTCTAGTTTTAGTTTAAACAAAATTTGTTTGTACTGTGTCTCAAAATCCCAAGCATTGTGTTGATCCATTCCATCAAAAGCTTTTTGATAAGCTTCTTCGTCTTCTGGATTCTCAAGTGCTTTTTCGTAAGCTTCAATGATTTTTAAGGTTTCATTATCAGAAGCAAAAATACTTTCTTCAATTGTTAACTCCTCTTGTAAGTTGTTGTTTTGAGATAAAAAGGCCATTCTAATGCCTTTTCGCAACACCACTTGCCCAGTATCTGGTTCATCAAGGCCATTAATGATGCTCATGATGGTTGTTTTTCCAGAACCGTTTTTGGCTATAAAAGCAATTTTTTGGTCTTTATTAATTCCAAACGAAATGTCTTTAAAAAGGGTGCGTTCTCCAAACGACTTTGAAATATTCTCAACAGATAAGTAATTCATGCGTATTCCTAGGTGTATTTGTTATGATTAGGTTTTTTTAGAAAATATTTTCTAATTCCATCTCTAATTAAGAGGGGACCAAAAAAACCACCGCGCAAAGGTAGGTTATTATTTTAAGGATAAAATTATTCTGAAAGAAGAACTTTTTTGTAGCGCTAAGTTTTTGACAACACTGTTGAAATAAGGGAATTACTTAACGCACTTATAGTTATGTAGAACTTCGGTTAAAGTAATTTAAGCAGCGCAATTACAATTCCTACTAGCCCACCCACAACGGCACCATTCAAACGAATGTATTGTAAATCGCTACCCACTTTTTCTTCTATTTGTTCGACTAATTCTTTATTGTTGAGTTTCATCATGCTGGTTCGAACCATATTTCCTATTTCACTTTGAAACTTCACTAGTAATTCTGAGACGGTTTCCTGAATCCAGTGATTTATTTTCTGCTGTGCAATAGGGTCTTCTTGTAAATCAGCCAGCATACGATTCAGGTTACCAATTAAGAATTGCATGAGCGGCGTGTCGTTGTTTTTAAGCTGAGCAGAAAGGTTTTCTTTTGAACTACTTAATAGTTTTTGAATTACTCTTTCCTCTTCTACATGCTGTAGCACACGTTCTTTAAAATTCTGTATCAGAGTAATTGACTTTTCATCGCCACTGATTAACTGTTGCGCGAATTCAAATATCCAGTCATCAAATTTAATTCTAATAGGATGATTAGCATCTGCTTTAGCTTCTAATAAAAGTTCTTTTGCTTTAGAAAGCAATTCATCAGTAATCAGATCTAAATCGATGCCACCACTTTTTTTCGCTAGAAATAAGGTTGCTTTTTTGAAAAAACCTTTATCTGAATATTCTGCTGCGGCAATTTTAAGTTTTTCAAAAAGTAGTTCTCTTGTCTCATTATTAGCAATGCTTTTAGCGCTTTCATCAATAATCAATTCCCATATTTGATGATGGTCGCCATTTTTTATTGCTTTTTCTAACCAAGTTCCCAGAGGAGAAGCGATATCGATATGGGCAATTTGCTCACGAAGTATTTTTTGTAAAGCAGCAGCAAATTTTGGATTGTCTAATTCATCTGTAAATTTTAAAACAATATTTTGGATCAAACTGATAATATTATTTTGATTTTTGGGTTGTTGGACGAAATCCAATATAGTTTTGGCCCAGTCCACTTCGTTTAATTTTTCAGCAATAACATCTGGAGAAAGCCATTTGTTGGTTACTAAATCTACGATACCTTCGGTCAGTTTTTCTCTATTTTTAGCAATAATATTTGTGTGTTTACGTACAAAAGGAATCGGAATTTCATGAAACAAAGCACTGACTGCAAACCAGTCAGCTAATCCACCGATAGTTGCAGCCTCAAAACCAGCAATCACAATTTTCCAAGCTTGATGATTAATTATTTCTAACCGCAATAGCACTTCAAAAAATAGAAAGCCAGCAAATGCAATAAGTAAAGAGATGGATCCAAGTTTGTTTTTCATAATATAATGGTGGCTTTTAGAAATTGGAAAATAAATAATTAGTAAATCTATTGTAGCAAGATGTTTTTACATAAGATAAAGTTACGATAAAGCAATATAAAATAGTAATTTATTGCCTTAGATGTTGCGATATAAAAGGACTTAGGTCAAATTGATGTAATTGTTGTACGGTATTTATAAAAGGTTTTCTTGTAAAATTTTCATTAGAGATATAATAATGAATTCCATCTTTTGTAGCAATGCCTTCGACTTGATGAAAAGGCAAATGGAGCTTTATTTTGCGTTTATTAGCACTAGCAAATGGGGTGTCCTGAAAATCATACAGCAGGTAAATAAATGGAGATAGTGATTTACTGTAGCCACATAAAACGATCATTTTTTTTTCAGGAACATAAGTAGCTCCAGTAATTAGCCCTTTGGTATTTATGGTTTCTTGATATTGTGCAATGTGTTTTCCGGCCGTTTTAGGTAAACTATATACGCTGGTTTTCTGACTACTCCATTCTTTGGTAAACAAATAAATACGGTCTTGTGTTACAATAAATGCTTCACAATCAAAATTTGTAGTATTTGACTTTACAGCTGAAAAATCCGTTTGATTGGAATATGAAAACGAAATGCTGTCTATTTTTTGGAGATTTGAATAAAGAGACTTTTTTTCAATTCTTAAAATACGCAAGTCTTTTCGATTACCAGATACATTGTTTCCAAAATCACCTATATAGAAGTAGCTGCTATCCTGGGAGATTTCTTCCCAGTCAGTATTCTTTACATTTTGCAACACAATTTTCTCTTTGATATTTCCTACTGTATCTACAGCATATAATGCGGTGTCATGATCATCATTATGAGTCCACAATAATGTATCGTATAACAATAAACCAGAAGTTTCTTTTACTTTTTCTGAAAGCGTGGCGGTATAGGTGGGTTTAATTTTAGTGAAGCGATATTGACAACTACCATCATTTAGGATAGTAAGAGGATTAAAGTTTTTGGCAAGGGCATCAGTGCAGCCCGCAATTTGGGCATAAGTTAGGCTTGTAAAGAATAGAAAGAGTATGCTTGCGATTTTCATATCATCAAAAGTAATTGTTTCTAAAGGATTATTTTAAAAATTAGAAGCGAATTAATCGGTGCTATTTGTAGATAGAATTCCTGCTCTCGCCTTTATCTTTGCTCGTTCCTTACAAAGGATATCGGCTCCATCAGGGCTAAGGGGAAGTATGGTTTTTTAAATGTAAACTTTGTGACTTTCCCTCATTAAATATATCTTTGATGCATGCAACTCTCTGTTATTATTCTCAATTATAATGTTCGCTATTTTTTAGAACTCTGTGTTTTAAGTGTACAAAGTGCACTTACAAATATAGAAAGCGAAATTATAGTTGTCGACAATAATTCTACTGATGGCAGTGTGGAGATGATGAAAATGCGTTTTGCCACTATAAAATTAATAGAAAACAATGAGAATTTAGGTTTCCCAAAAGGGAATAATAAGGGCGTAGCGCAAGCTAAAGGCAAGTATGTATGTATTCTTAATCCTGATACCGTAGTTGCTGAAGATACTTTTTTAAAGGTCTTGTCTTTCGCCGAAAGGCAAAAAAATGTAGGGATTATTGGTGTAAAATTGATCGACGGTTCAGGAAACTTCTTGCCAGAGAGCAAACGCGGAGTTCCCACCCCTTGGGTAGCTTTTACTAAGATGACAGCTTTGTATAAATTATTCCCCAATTCTAGAGTATTCAATCAATACTATGCGCAACATGTAGCGCAAGATAAAACAGCTGAAGTCTCTATTCTAGTAGGTGCTTTTATGGTTCTTAAAAGGGATTTATATATAGAATTAAAAGGGTTTGACGAGGACTGTTTTATGTATTCTGATGATATTGACTTATCTTATAGAGCTTTGCTTTTGGGTAAAAGCAATTACTATTTTGCAGATACAATCGTTATTCATTACAAAGGTGAAAGTACGATTAAGGATTTGGTCTACAGGAAGCGTTTTGAAGAAGCGATGACCTATTTTTACAAGAAGCATTTTAAGACAGCTATTTTCTTATTGAGGTTTATGAAATTGGGAGCATTCTTATTTTCTTTTGTTAAGAAAAACCAAGGTCAGGCATTTGTAAAAGAAAAACCAGAGCAATACCTCTTGTACGCATCTACAGATGAACTAGTGAATAAATTGCAAACTAAGCTTCAAAAAAAAGTAGTGTTTGACGTTTTTGAAGCAGAAAAAATGGTAATTTCGTCAAAGATTAAGAGTAAACTACCTACCGAAATACTTTTTGATAATGCGTCTGTTTCTTTTAAAGAAATTATTTTGGGGCTACACTCATTGAAAAATAAGGGGTTAAGCTTTAAAATAAAGCCTAGAAATAGTGCATTTCTAATAGGAAGTGATGATTCTAATGGGCGAGGAACGGTTATAAAAATCGATTGAAAAATTACAGTAAATGTAATTTATATTTAAAATATTTAGTAATTTCGCAAACTGAAAACAAAAATCACCTTTTAGGTTAACAATATGGCAAGATTTGAATTGAAACTTCCAAAAATGGGAGAAAGTGTCGCTGAAGCAACCATTACAAACTGGTTAAAAGAGGTAGGTGATAAGATTGAAGCTGATGAGGCAGTACTTGAGATAGCAACTGATAAAGTGGATAGCGAAGTGCCTAGTGAAGTTTCAGGAATATTAGTGGAACAATTATTTGGTAAAGATGATTTAGTGCAAGTTGGTCAAACAATTGCCATCATTGAAACTGAAGGAGGAGATAGTGCAATTGAAGCTACAGATGCTGCAACTCCTGCAGCTGTTGCTGAAGTGACTAAAACAGTAGAAACCGCTAAAGAAAGTGTGGCTACTCCTACAGATTTATCAGAATCAGATAAGTTTTTCTCTCCGTTAGTAAAAAATATTGCTAAAGAAGAAGGAGTTTCTGTTGCTGAATTAGAAGAGATAGCAGGAACTGGAAAAGAAGGACGTGTTACTAAAAATGATATTTTAGATTACGTTAAAAATAAAGGAAGTCAAGCTGTTGCAGCTCCTATAAAAACTGTAGAGGCTCCTAAGGCCGCTCCAGCTCCAGTTGCTCAAAAAGCAGCACCAGTATCTGTTAATGGAGGAGATGAGGTAGTTGAGATGGATAGAATGCGTAAATTGATTTCTGGTTACATGACCGCGTCATTACAAACATCAGCTCACGTGCAATCTTTTATAGAAGTAGATGTGACTAATATTGTAAAATGGAGAGAGAAGAATAAAAATGCTTTTGAGAAAAGAGAAGGTGAGAAGTTAACTTACACGCCTATTTTTATGGAAGCCGTTGCTAAAGCAATAAAAGATTATCCTGGAATTAATATTGCTGTAGATGGGGATTATATCATCAAAAAGAAAAATATTAATTTAGGTATGGCAGCAGCATTGCCTAACGGTAACTTAATTGTGCCAGTTATTAAAAATGCTGATCAATTGAACCTTGTAGGAATGGCGAAAGCGGTAAACGATTTAGGGAACCGTGCTAAAATGGGGAAATTGAAACCAGACGACACACAAGGAGGAACGTATACCGTTACAAATGTGGGAACGTTTGGAAGTGTTTTTGGTACACCGATTATTAATCAACCGCAAGTAGGTATATTAGCTTTAGGTGCAATTAGAAAAGTGCCTGCAGTAATAGAAACTCCAGAAGGTGACTTTATAGGAATTCGCCAAAAAATGTTCTTATCGCACAGTTATGACCACCGTGTTGTAGATGGTGCTCTAGGAGGTAGTTTTGTAAAAAGAGTGGCTGAATATTTAGAAGCATTTGATGTAAATAGAGATTTATAGACTTTACTTTATACAGTATTATAAACCCGACAGTTTTTTTAATTCTGTCGGGTTTTCTTTTGTAAAATCTTTGATTATAGAAGCGTTCTGATTTTTTTGATCGAAATATTATCCTGCATTCTATAAATAAATTCAAACACAAACCTTTATATTTGTATTCAATCAAAAACAAAAAATGGAACTTAAACTCAATAAACCAATTTGCTTTTTCGACCTGGAAACAACAGGAATTGATATTGGAAAAGATAGAATTGTAGAAATAGCAATATTTAAAGTTTATCCTAACGGTAACAAAGAAAGTAAGACGTGGTTAGTGAATCCTACGATTCCAATTCCGCCACAAACAACAGCTGTGCATGGTATAACAAATGAAAAAGTAGCTAATGAGCCTACTTTTAATGAATTAGCGCCTCAAGTGTACAATATGATCAAAGACAGCGATTTAGCGGGTTTTAATTCAGATCGTTTTGATATTCCGCTACTAGCAGAAGAATTGCTTCGAGCAGGAGTAGATTTTGATATGAAGAATAAAGTCTCCGTAGATGTGCAAACGATATTCCATAAGAAAGAAGAGCGTACTTTAAGTGCTGCTTTTAAGTTTTATTGTGGAGAAACGCTAGAAAATGCACATTCTGCCGAAGCGGATACTATGGCTACTTATGAGATTTTGAAATCACAATTAGAGCGCTATCCTGATTTAGAAAACGATATGAAGTTGCTTTCCGAATTTTCGACAAGAAAGAAAAATGCTGATTTTGCAGGAATGATTTCGTTTGATAAAGATGGGAATGAAGTTTTTTCTTTTGGAAAACACAAAGGAGTGAAGGTAGATCATGTTCTTGATACAGAGCCAGGATACTTTAGTTGGATTCAAAATGCTGATTTTCCTTTGTATACTAAAAAAGTGTTGACGGCAATAAAACTTAGAAAGTTAAATACGAAATAGCTGTTAGCGTAATTTATTTGGGGAAAAACACCAGAATAAAGAGCTCAAAATTTAAATTGAAGTTATGAAGATCATTTGCATTGGCAGAAATTATGCTGAACATATAGAAGAATTGAAGAACGAAAGGCCAACAGAGCCCGTGGTTTTTATGAAGCCCGATTCGGCAATTTTATTAAAACAACATCCTTTTGTGATTCCTGAATTTTCAGAAGATATTCATCATGAAATTGAGATTGTCGTTAAAATAAATAAGGTAGGAAAGTACATAGAACCTAAGTTTGCTCATAAGTATTATGATGAAATAAGTGTAGGGATTGATTTTACCGCTAGAGATTTGCAGACGAAGTTAAAAGCAAAAGGTTTGCCGTGGGAAAAAGCAAAAGCTTTTGACGGATCAGCAGTGATAGGAGATTTTTTACCAAAAGAGCGATTTAGTTCGCTAGAAAATCTTACTTTTGAATTAACTAATAATAATAAATCAGTTCAAAAAGGAAATTCCAGTTTGATGTTGTGGAAAATTGATGAGCTTATTGCGTATGTTTCACAATTTTTCACATTAAAAATTGGTGATATTATTTTTACGGGAACACCAGCTGGAGTAGCTGCAGTGCAACCAGATGATGTATTAGAAGGATTTTTAGAAGGAGAAAAACTATTTAGAATACAAGTAAAATAATGGCTTTAAACTACAACCTTTCAAAAGTGTACGCACTTTCAGATAACGACCCAGAATTTGTAAACGAAATTCTAACCTTGTTTGTGACCGAAGTTCCAGATGATTTAATTCAAATTAAAGAAGGAATAAAAAAGAAGGATCACAAACATGCTTATGCTTATGCGCATAAGATCAAACCTACATTAGACTTGTTAGGTCTTAATGTAGCTTTTGAAGAAATTCTTCAAGTAGAAGCTTGGACAAAGATCGAGGGTAAAAAGAAAGATATAGAAGATACTTTTAAAAGTATCAAAAATCAAGTACATGATGCTATAAAAGAAATTAAAAAAGACTTTGATTTGTAGTTTAGTACAAGAGTATCACTGTTTTTAACAACTATTAAAATTCAACATTCAAATTATTTGAGTGTTGAATTTTCTTTATATAACCAAATTTGAACTTGTAATATGAAAGCAACCATAGTTACCATAGGTGACGAAATTTTAATAGGTCAAATTGTAGATACTAATTCAGCTTTTATTGCTAAATCATTGGATAGAATTGGTGTTGAGATAAACGAAATGATTTCGATAAGTGATGATAAGCAGCATATTGTAGAGACTTTTTCAGCACTTCAAAACAAAGTGGATTTAGTGATAGTTACTGGAGGGTTAGGTCCTACAAAAGACGATGTAACTAAGAAGACTTTTTGCGATTATTTTGAAGATGATTTGGTGGTTGATCAAGATGTTTTAGTGCATGTGATACAACTGATAGAAGGATTTTATAAAAGACCCATAACACAGATTAATAGAGATCAAGCTTTGGTTCCGTCAAAATGTACTGTGCTTCATAATCAAATGGGTACAGCTCCCGGAATGTGGATGAAAAAGGAAAATACGGTCTTTATATCGCTTCCTGGTGTTCCCTATGAAATGAAATATTTAGTAGAAAATGAAATCATCCCAAAGGTTGTAAAAGAATACAGTCGCCCGTACATTATTCATAAAACAATTCTAACTTATGGTCAGGGAGAAAGTATGGTGGCAGAGCGCATTGAAAGTTGGGAAAATAGTCTTCCTGAGTTTTTAAAGCTAGCTTATCTACCTAGTCCGGGAAGAGTGCGTTTGCGACTTTCTGCAAGAGGAACTGATAAGCTTTTATTGGAGAATCTTATTGCGGAATATGTGCATACTTTAGATGCGATAATCAATGATATTATTGTTGGTTTTGACGAGGAAGAAACCATTGAGGTTGTAATAGGTGAATTGCTTAAAAAACAAAATAAAACGATTGCGACAGCCGAAAGTTGTACTGGTGGTTCAATAGCCGCGTTGTTGAGTTCTGTGAGTGGAGCTTCAAATTATTTTAGAGGAAGCGTGGTGTCTTATGCAACCGATGTTAAAATAGAAGCGCTTGGAATTTCGGAGCAATTAATTGAGGAATTTTCAGTGGTAAGCGCTGAGGTGGCGTCAGCTATGGCTTTGAGTGTAAAAGAATTAATGAAATCTGATTATGCTATAGCGACAACAGGAAATGCTGGGCCGTCAAAAGGAGATTCAAATGCAGAAATAGGCACTGTTTTTATTGCATTGGCTACACCAAATGCAGTATTTGTTGAAGAATTTAATTTTGGGCAACCCCGTGATAAAGTGATAGATAGAGCTGTGTATAAGAGTTTAGAAATGGTGCAGAAAGAAATTTTAAAAAATGTCCTTTAATTATTTTGCTTAATAGGTTTATTTTTCTTTTCTTTGCACCCTGATTTTGAATAACGATAAAAGATAAGTATAATGTCAAGAGTTTGTGACCTTACAGGTAAAAGAGCGATGGTAGGAAATAACGTTTCTCACGCTATGAATAAAACTAAGAGAAAATTTTCTGTTAACTTAGTGAAAAAGCGTTTTTATCTTCCAGAAGAAGATAGATGGATTACTCTTAGAGTAGCAGCATCTACGATAAAAACAATTAACAAAAATGGAATTGCAGCTGTTTTGAAAAAAGCACAGTCACAAGGATTTATTAAATAATCTTTAATTCCAATATAAAAAAATAGCAAGATGGCAAAGAAAGGTAATAGAATCCAGGTAATTTTAGAATGTACTGAGCACAAAACATCAGGTGTTGCAGGAACTTCAAGATACATTACAACAAAGAACAAGAAAAACACTCCAGATAGATTAGAGATTAAGAAATTTAATCCAGTTTTGAAACGTGTGACTCTTCACAAAGAAATTAAATAATAATTAGAGATTTAAATATTATCTCAAATGGTTTTTCATTTAGAGATTTTATTAAAATACATATAACATTTAAATCATGGCAAAGAAAACAGTAGCAACGTTACAAACTTCTTCTAAGAGATTATCAAAAGCCATCAAAATGGTGAAATCTCCAAAAACTGGTGCATATACTTTCGTAGAAACTATTATAGCTCCTGAGTTAGTTGATGAGTTCTTGAAAAAGAAATAATTAACAAAAGCATTATATAGAAAAGCTACTTTCATTCGGAAGTAGCTTTTTTATTTTCTATCTTTACCCCTTAGAAATAGTATTAGTTCATTGTGTCTAATGCTTCATTTTAATTCTGTTTACACTATGAGTTTTTTCAAAAGAATATTTTCATCAGAGAAAAAAGAAACTTTAGACAAAGGTCTTGAAAAATCAAAAACAACTTTTTTTACTAAGTTAAGTAAGGCCGTTGCCGGAAAGTCTAAAGTTGATGATGACGTTTTGGATAATTTAGAAGAAATACTTGTTTCTTCGGATGTAGGCGTGAATACTACCCTAAAAATAATTACTAGAATTGAGGCTCGTGTCGCTGAGGATAAATACCTAGGTACAGATGAGCTTAATAAAATTTTACAAGAAGAAATTGCCAGCTTACTTTCTGAAACAAATACGGGTGAAGCAACCGAATTTGTTATTCCTATAAACACAAAACCTTATGTTTTGATGGTGGTAGGAGTAAATGGTGTAGGTAAAACAACGACCATTGGAAAACTTGCATACCAGTTTAAAAAGCAAGGATACAAAGTAGTTCTAGGTGCTGCAGATACTTTTAGAGCAGCAGCAATTGACCAATTACAAATTTGGGCAGATAGAGTGGGTGTTCCTATTGTAAGACAAAATATGGGAAGTGATCCTGCTTCTGTTGCATTTGATACATTACAGTCTGCTGTAGCTCAAGATGCTGATATTGTCATCATTGATACAGCTGGACGTTTGCATAACAAAGTTAATTTAATGAATGAATTAACTAAAGTGAAACGTGTCATGCAAAAAGTAGTTGCGGAGGCGCCACATGATGTATTGTTAGTTCTTGATGGATCAACAGGTCAAAATGCGTTTGAACAAGCAAAACAATTCACAGCTGCTACAGAGGTGACTTCTTTGGCAGTAACTAAATTAGATGGAACAGCCAAAGGTGGAGTGGTAATTGGTATCTCAGATCAATTTCAAATCCCTGTAAAGTACATAGGTGTGGGTGAAGGAATTGAAGATTTACAAGTCTTTAATAAATATGAATTTGTAGACAGTTTTTTCAAATAAAAGAGTTCAATGAATTTTTCTTCTATTAAAAATTTAAGTTCTATCTCACTATACTTAATTAGTGTTATTTGCTTTGTTATTGCCAATATTATTAGAGACAAAAGCATCATTTTTTACTATATACTATTGGTTGTCGGTATTGCTTTCTTTGTTTTTGGTTTAACCAAAAGAACAAGAAGGCAGTAGTACTATTGGTACAAAGTGCTAATTTTCTTCCAAAGCTCTTCGTCAAAATTAGATAAGGCTAGATTTACATTGTCAGCGGCATCTCCCATTCTAACTATTACCATTTCTTTAGAAGGTACAATGTATATTTTTTGGTCATTTTTCCCTAATGCCATATACATATCGTTAGGAGCTGAAGGAATAATGCTGCCTGAAAATTGTAACTGCGATTGCGGTAAGTGGTAACTACTTTTTCCATTTAACCACCATAAGTAGCCGTAACCTAAATTGATGTTTTGTGATGTAGTTGTAGCCGCATTAAAATAGTTTTCATTTAAGATCGTATTGTTTTCCCATTTCCCTTTGTTGGCCATTAAGAGTCCAAAACGGGCCATACTTCTTGTTGTGCTTGCATAAACTGAATTATTACCTGATTCGAACCAAGCACCTTCCATGCCAATTTTATCCCTCAAACTGGAGTTAAAATAACTACTCCATGATTGCTTTGTTGCTTTTGATACCACATCTTGCAATTTTACATATACATTATGGTATGCCCAACGAGTTCCCGCATCTGCTTTAAAAGTGAGGCTTGCAGGGTCTACGCCATCACCATTGTTGACGTCTTCTAAGCCAGAAGTCATGGTTAGTAGGTGTTTATTTGTGATCAGGTTTTCTTTGGCCAAAGGTAGGCTTGTCCAGCCTGTGCCAATATAATCAGAGACTTTATTATTACTATTTATAAAGCCCTCTTGCTCTGCAATTCCGGTAATAGTTGCAGTTAAGGTTTTGCCCGCACTAGCCCAGTACCAATTAGTAGTTGCGGAATGTCCGTTAAAATAATGCTCTATGACAATACGGCCGTTGATTAATATGATGAATGATTTGGAATTTTTAAGTGTTAAATAGTCTATTAAGGGCTGTACAGCTTCTTGTTTCCAACCTATATCAGCCACTGATTTTGTTTCCCAATTTGTATTATTTAGCGGTGGGAAGTAGGGGGCTGTATTTGTTTGATTATTACTATCTTTTTCTGCTTTTTCAGTGGTGCAGCTAAAGCACAATAATAGCGTGAGTATAAATAAACTTGCTTTTGACATCGTTAATCAATTAGATAATGGCGCTATAAATATATAAAATTGTTCAATGCCAAGCGTTTTTTGTTTTTGTTTGCGTTATTAAAGGTTAACTTTGTAATTGTAAAAAATAGTGAGGTTGATCCAATTGCCCTAGCCCTGATGGGAGTGGCATCCCATACTATAGTTGTGAAGGCACAGAACAACAATAGTATGGATATAGCAGACAGCAGGAAAAAGCTCCATATCATTTTTGATTTAGTATACTAATCTCCCTTTAAATAAAATTATAATGAACAACATGTTTCGAATTCTATTTCTATCATTATTTTTTGTCAGCTGTAGTCAAAAAGTTGAACCATCAGATATCGCAAAAATAAATGGTTATTGGCAAATTGAAAAAGTGGTTTTTGAGGAAGGAGAGGATAAGGATTATAAAATGAATGAGTCGTATGATTACTTCAAGATTGTAAATAATAGCGGGATTAGGAAAAAAGTGATGCCCCAATTAAATGGCAGTTTTTTAGTAAACGATTCCTATGAGAATGTAAAAGTTCGTTTTGATAAAGATAAGGTTTACTTAGATTATGCAACAGCCTATGCAAAATGGAGTGAGGAATTGGTAGCACTAACAGATGATGAATTAGTGTTAAAAAATACAGAGAACAAAGAGTATCATTATAAAAAAGCAGGACCAATAAACTTGACAGGAGATGGCGAAGAGACTAAATAATCAGAGTACAGTAGGAGATGTGTTGCAACAAATTATTAAAGTAAATAAATTGCAGCCAGGCATGGATCAGATTGATGTTAAAGACGCATGGAGCAATCTAATGGGTAATGGTGTGAATAGTTATACTCGAAACGTTGTTTTGAAAGGAAGTACACTATATGTAGAACTAACGTCATCAGTGCTTAGAGAAGAGTTGAGCCATGGAAAGGCTAAAATCGTGAAAATGATAAACGAGGAACTTAGACGAGATGTTGTAACTGCCGTTGTTTTAAGATAGTTGTCTAATTTATAAATAAAAAATCCCGTCTTGATTTATAATCTCGACGGGATTTTTATATTGTAAAGCTTTTAGCATTTGTCTATGACTAAAAAGTAAAAGCCAAAGAATGCATATTAAAACTGCTCTCTTCCTGCAAAGTGAAAAGCACCTTCAATAGCTGCATTTTCATCACTGTCAGAACCGTGAACTGCGTTTTCTCCAATTGAAGTAGCGTATGCTTTACGGATAGTTCCTTCAGCAGCTTCAGCAGGATTAGTAGCACCAATTAAAGTTCTAAAATCTTCAACAGCGTTATCTTTTTCTAAAATAGCAGCAACGATAGGTCCTCTTGACATAAATTCAACTAACTCTCCGTAGAAAGGTCTTGCAGCGTGTACAGCATAAAATGCTTGAGCATCAGCAACAGTAAGTTGAGTTAATTTTAAAGAAACGATTTTGAAACCTGCATTAGTAATCATTGCAAGAATGTTTCCGATGTGTCCATTAGCAACAGCATCAGGCTTAATCATTGTAAAAGTTCTATTAGTAGCCATTTTTTATTTTTTTAAATTTTGTGCAAAAATAGTTTATTTTGTTTAATAATGTTAGCCTTTTTTCATTATAGTTAGTTAATTACCTTTATAATGTTATAATTTCAAATTTTTGATCCAATGGCTTTAAGCGCGCTATTAATTTCGGAATTAGATCAGCACCACTTTCCAGGTAAAATTCAGAAAAATTAGCCTGTCTTTCTTGCAAGGATTTATTTGGAAAAAGTTCGTTTTGTAAAGCCGTTGTCCGCTCAATTTCTTCACTAAATTTTCTTTTTTGTGCTTTCATCAAACGTTTCTCAAGATTTTCTAATCCTTTTACTTGCTTGACTTCTTGTGCTTTGACAGCACCTGTAAAGGATTTGTCTGTATGTTTGGCTAGTTCAAATAAGTCGCTAAATTGCTTGTGCAATTGTTCTTTTTGAGGGCTTAAATCAATTGGGAATTCAGAGCTTTTTTGAGTGATTTTATTAATAAGTTCAGCTTGTTTTGAAAATAAATCACTCCAATTCAACTTTAACCGATCTATTTTTTTGATTTGTTTCTCAGAAGCTAATAAAACGGAATTACGTACTAAAAGCATTGGGAAAGTAACGTTTACAGTATTGAAAAAAGATTTTAGTTCTAACCAATATGCAATTTCTCCACCTCCACCGATGTAGCATAAATTAGGCAATATGACCTCTTGATAAAGTGGGCGCATAATTACATTTGGGCTGAATTTTTCCGGTTGACTTTCTACAAGTTGTAGTATTTCGCTTTCAGTAAATTCAATTTTAGTATGGTTTACCTTGTATTTGTTGTCAACCAAAATAATACGTTCTCTCAAGTTGTCTTCAATGTAAAATAAATTGATCTCCCTTGGATTAACTTGTACATTGTACTCTTTTAACTTCTCAGTAGTTTCAATAACTGCTTTGTGTGAAGTTTGTTTGCTAAGCTCTTCTTTTATGAAGGGAATAAAGCTTTGTTTTAAAGTAGCTTCATCTGCATCGATGATCACTAGTCCTAATGCTCCAAAAAGGCGGTTTGCTAGGTGCCTAGTAGCATCAGCAAGGTTACTATGTTGCAAGTAAGCTTCTTCAAAAATTTGTTTAAGATCGGCCGCATTAGAGCTTGTTCCTAATTCTTGCTGGTACACTTCAAACAATTCGGCTAGGCCTTCAGTAGATAATCGGCCTACAGGTCCAGTGCTTTCTTTGTTCCATCTAAATTTTTTTCCTTTAAAATTAAAGTAATTGATTTCTTCAAAATCATGGTCCTCTGTAGCCATCCAATAAATTGGCACAAAATTATAAGCTGGATATTTTGCTTTTAATTCCTTAGTTAGATTAATTGTAGAAATGATTTTGTATAAAAAATAAAGCGGTCCGCTAAACAAATTCAATTGGTGCCCTGTTGTGATAGTAAAGGTGTTAGGCACTTTTAAAGCTTGAATATTTTGTTGCGTTAAAGAAGAAATAGCAATATTTTGATACTGCTTTTGTAAAACGCTAACTAATGAAGTTCGGTTTGCATCATCGAAACTAGTTTGTTTTTCAAGAATTTGTGCTTCAAAGTTTTCAATTTTTGGAAAACGATTGTATAAGGATTGTAAGTTTGATTTTTCATCTAAATAATCATTCATCAAAGGAGAGAAATATCCAGAATTTTGATAGCTGATACAGTCGGTAGGCATAGTTTACTTATTTGTGTAAATGTAATAAATTCAAATTTAATTTTGCTGTTTCCAATAATATTTAGATATTTGTCTAAATATATAATTACAACAAAATATGAATGATATATTTAAGGCTTTGAATGATGCTACAAGGAGAGAAATATTAGAGCTACTTAAAATTAAAGATTTATCTGCGGGCGAAATTGCGGATCATTTCAATATTTCAAAACCAAGTATTTCTCATCATTTAGACATTTTAAAACGAGCTGATTTAATCACTTTCGAAAAAAACGGTCAATTCATCATTTATTCTATTAACACCTCAGTAATGGAAGATGTCTTGCAATGGATATTAACTTTAAAAAAATAGTACGATGAAATTAACATTTAAAAATGAGTTGCCTTTAATTGGAATTGTTTTAGCCCCATTTGTGTATTTGTCCATAATTTGGGATACACTCCCAGAGAAAATACCAACACATTGGAACTATAAAGGGGAAATTGATAAATGGGGAGATAAATACTCTTTGATTATCCTCTTGTTTTTATTGCCAGTATTATCCTATGTTTTAATGCTTGTAATTCCAAAGATTGATCCTAAAAAGAAAATGGAACAAATGAGAGGGAAGTATTACCAATTGAAATTTATATTGGTTTTATTCATGTCAACATTGGCTTTTGTTATTTTGTATTTGACCCAAAAGGAATCTACTTCAAGTCCCAATTTAATTTATATTCTTATTGGTATACTTTTTATTGCGCTGGGGAATTATTTTAAGGTTATTCAACCTAATTATTTTATTGGAATAAAAACACCATGGACATTGGAAAATAAAGAAGTTTGGAAATTAACGCATACACTGGCGGGTAAACTTTGGATTTTAGGAGGATTGATTATTGTCATTGGTAGTTTAGTAATTGCAAATAGTGTTTTTATTTATGTTTTTGGTGGAGTAGTAGCAATCATATCATTGGTACCCATAGTTTATTCTTATCTTAAATTTAAAGAATTAAAAAAACAGGATTGATTTTGTAAAAAAGAACATCATAATTATATATAAAAGGAACTTTGTAGGTAGGATTTGTACGCTCATCAAATGATTAAATTTTCCATATAATAAAAAAGGTTGCCCTATGTGAGGCAACCTTTTTAGTTTTTATTAAATCTAATTATTACAATCCGTAAGTTGTAATTCTGAAATTATTTGATGCGGTTGTTAAAGTATAGATCGTGTTAGAATAAGTAATTTTAAAACTTTCTTTTTTAACATATAGTCCTTTTGGATCTAATAGTTGTTTGTCCAAGTCTTTTAATAGTGCAGGTTCGCTTCCTCCAAGCCATCCGTCGTCTTTAAGAATAATTGTTTTGTTAACTGGATCTTCAGTTACAGTTACAAAATGATATAACGTTGATTTACCGCCAGTAAAAGAATATGAAATATAACTTCCATTAGCACCATCATTAAAATAGAAGGAAACTCTATTGACTTTTTGTGTTGATGGTAAACTTGCATTTATTGCGTTCAGTAAGGAATTACAAAGTAAAGAGTTACTTGGTGCCGTAGCTAGATTGGCAGCAATATAAGCATATATCGTTCTAGGGTTTCCAGGTAATAACACTTTGTAATCATCAGTTAAAACTAATGGTTTATTTGAATACTTAATTGACGCCGTAACGCCTCCAGTTCCAGTAGCATTAAAGTTTCCTGTGGCAGGGTCATAAGTAAATACAGATAGACTTTGATTTCCCACTTTTACTGCAGGACTAACAATGATACCAGTAGGAGTATATGCTATACCCATATTGTAACTTACACTTGAACCCGTTTCAATTGAATTAGCTGTAGCAAATCTCGTAGCACCAGTGAAATTAAAATCAAACTGATTAATTTTTGTACCATTGTTAGTTTCTAAAAGGCGAAACAATGGTCTTGAAGTTGATCCTGCTACGTTAGGGATCATAGCTCTGTTTTTGGCCAGATCAGTCCAGTCAGAAGCAGTAGCTTTTACAAAGCGCACTTCTTCAAAACTTCTATTTGTTTTAAAAATAATTTGACCATTTTCTTGTCCATAATATAGAAACTGGAAATCTCCTTTATATCCTTTGCCACGTAAAGCTGCAACGGGGTAGTTGTTAGAATCTGATAATAAGTGAATTTTGTTTTTTGTTGTAAAAAGTAGGCTTACAGTGCTTCCTAATTCAATACTATATTCACTAGAATATACAGCAGTGTCATCATCAAAGTCTGAGGCCATATCCACTTTACCGTCTTTAAATTTAAAAACGTGAGTGAAACCACCTAATTGAGTTGTGTCTGTAAAATATATGGCTTTCCAACCAAATTCTGATGACTCTAATGCATCATTTAATTCTTTTTGTCTAGCATTTAAGCGCTCAGTAGGAGTCGCATTAAAAGGGGAATCTACTGATTCCTTGTTATCACAAGAAACCAATTGCACTGCTAACATAGCAATGAGTAGATAATTAATTAATTTTTTAAATTTCATACTATTAATTTATATGTTTATAAATAAATTTTTTAAAAGCCATTACTAATTACCATTAATGACAGCGGTTGTGTTTTTTTCTGCTTCGTCTCTCAACTTATAAAAATCTATACCAAAAGCATCTTTAAAGTATTTGACAACGACAGCTTCTTTTGCTTTTATATTTGCAACGGCAGTTTGATTGGTAATACCTGCTAAGATCGCATCATACTCAGCTTTAGAATTCACTAACATAGTTGAGGCCATTTCAGCAAAATCTTCATTAATATTTGATCTGGCATAGTCTGTTATAAATCCTTCTTCTCTTGCTACGGAAGTTGGAGTAGCATACCAATTTGAAGTATAGCCAGTTGGTGTGATTTTGGACAGTGTTTTTTCGTCAAATGGTTTAGTCTGATTTAATATATGAATATACTCATGTTGTATGGTATGTACAAAGCGTTTAACATTGGCACGGTTAGTCTTATTCACATTATCTGTTTCAAATAACGTGATTCTTAGACCGCCTTCTGCTAAACCTAGAGTAACTGTTCCAGTTGTGTTCAAGTTAACGCCACCGACTAAAACAAATTCTCTAGGCGCAATTTTTTTGACAAAATCTGGACCAGCAACCGCCTTATAACTATTCAACCATATTTTTTGTACAATTTCTAATGCCGGTTGTACTTTAGATTGTAATGGTGGAGCTAAGTAGCGATTGTTGTCAACAACATTTTGATTCCACTTATATTGAACATTAATATTGTAGGGTATTAAATAGTTAGTCTCAATCCAATTATCTAATGCTGTTTTTGATGGAACTGACACATCAAGAATACTATCAGTAAGTGGCTCATCATTTGCGCATGCTCCAAGGAATAAAACCGAAGAGAGTACAACTACTTTTTTATAAATATTTATTTTTTTCATTTTCTTTAAGGTATTAACGTGGATTTTTCTCTACTCCTGTATTAGTAACATGTAAAGGCAGTTGAATAGCTTTACGTAAATCGTCTTTCGCTAAAATTTTGTCTGGCTGATTATAAACTTTATGAGTTACTTGTAATGCAAAACGCTTAATGTCTAACCAACGTAAACCTTCGTGAATAAACTCTCTTCTTCTCATTTCTGCAACAGCTTTAATGTAGGATTTTTGAATTGGAGTTAAGCTGTAAAAAGGGGTGTATTCATTATCAATTACAGGGTACTTAGCCACTATTTTAGATTCTGTAACTTTATCTGTTGCGGCGTTATATCCTGAAATTCTTATTGATAGAAAATAATCCATCTCTTCGATAGCCAAAGCGAACTGATTAGTCATTATATGTGCTTCGATTCTATTTAGAAACAACTCATCATTACTTAATAGAACTAAAGCATCATAAGGTTGTCCGATTCCTGCATTTGCATTTGTATACTTAAAATACTCTACAAATTTGGGAACAAAAATCGTAATTTGACCATTATAAGATAGTGGTCTATACAAATACCCTTTATTAGCTAAATTTGTTGATGCTCCAAATAGTACATCCCTATCCGCACCAGTTAACTGAAAACGGTTAGAATAAAAACTTCTTGAATAAATTGAAGAAGCCGAAACAATTAATAAATTGGTGTTTTCACTTTCTTGTGAATACTTTCTCATACCCGTATTAAAATCAACATCGAGGTAAGATTGATAATTTCGTAATTGCCCAATAGGTTTATTTCCTAGATCATTTGATACGGCTATAACTTTATCCCATTCTCCAATTATTGCATAAAAACGACTTGCGAAAGCATTTGCAGCTGCCTTGTTAAAATGATATTTAGGCTGTTGGTAATCGCTTGTGACTAATGTAAGACCTTTTTCAATATCAGCTTTTAAATAGGAATAAACCTCTTCTACAGAGTTTCTAGTGTATTTTTTTATCAACTCTTGTTCTGGTTTTAACACGTAGGGAATTCCTAAATCAGTTTTAGCTGTACTAGGGTTATATCTTTGTGAAAATAGATTTACTAACATAAAATGTGAGTAGGCTCTAGCTAATAATGCTTCCCCTTTTTGAGGATTTAAGTTTGTAGGATTTCCTAATTTATCGATAGCATCAAGTGCTTGGTTAGCATGTGCAATGGCACTGTAGCATGCATCCCAATAATCTGAAGGCGTATCTTGGTTAATGTCTTCTTGCATTTCCCAATTGTAGTTTTGACTGTTTTTTGTAGTAGTAAGTGTTAAGTCGCCACTGTCGAAAACGTTGTCTGTCATTGTTTCAGCAAATTCCATATAGTTAGCTTGAGGATATGCATTAACTAGGATTTCTGATATTTTATCTGGGGTATCTAATTGCGTTCTGTTGTCTGGAATTTCAGAAAGGAAATCATCACAACTGCTACTAAGCCCTAGAATTACTAAAAGCGATAGTGTTATTTTTATTTTTCTCATGTCTTTAAATTAAAATGATACGTTAATAGAGAATGTGTACTGGCTAGTTATCGGCTGAGAAACTCCTCCCGATCTATAAAATTCAGGATCTTGTCCATTTAATTTCTTATCTGAATAGATTAACAATGGGTTTGCTGTTGAAGCTTTCATAGAGAAAACATTTACTCCTAATTTTTTCTTTAGATCTTTCGGAAATTCATAACTTAAGGAAACATTTTTTAGTCTTACAAATGATCCATCTGCCACTCGTTCATCAGAGAAATTATAAGCATTATAAGCTCTTGCTAAGTTTTTTGATTCTGCATCATAATTAGCAATTAATCTTTGGTCTGCAATTACAGGAATGTTAGTGTAAGCTTCATCACCAGCATTGATCCATCTGTTAGTGAATTCTTTAGTAAAAACTGTCAAATCATCATATTGCTCAGCATATATAGGGTTCAAACGAACTTTATTTCCACCCGCTGCAACGATAAATATGTTTAAAGACCAATTGTCATACGTAAATGTATTTGAGATACCTGCTGATTTATTAGGTTCAATTGATCCTTCGTATTTCAAATATTTAGTAACATTTTCTGAATCTTGAAAATTTGCTCCAGCTATGTTATCCTCTTCACCATCTGCCATGATAAATGTAGGTAATCCCTGATTATTTAATCCTGTGAATTGGTAAGAATATAAAGCATTTCTTGGATGTCCTACCGTATTTCCACCAGTACCGTCTACTAAACCTAATACAGATGGATTGTTTTGTAATCTCGTAATTTTTTGGTCATAAACTGAAAAATTAAAAGAAGTGTTCCACTTCAATCTAGTATTATTTAAATTTCTAGTTGAAAGTGAAAATTCAATACCTTTCGTTTCCATATCGGCATTGTTCCCTTGCTTTAATTTTTGTCCACCAATTCCTGATGTTGTAACAAAATCAACTAAATCAAATGCTTTACGACTGTAAACATCTGTTGTAAATTGAATTCTGTTGTCAAACAAACCTAAATCCAATCCGAAATTAGTTTCAAACTGTTTTTCCCAAGTTAAATCACCATTTTGAAGTTCATTGATGTTTAAACCTGTTTCTCTATCACCTAGATTTAGACGATCAGTTATAAAACTTTTATAAATTGCTAAGGAGTTAGTTGCTGGTCCTGCAGTTGCAGTTAGACCATATGAACCTCTTAGACTTAAACTGTTGATTGTGCGAGCATTTTTCATGAAGTCTTCCTCCATAATGTTCCACTTACCACTAAAAGTATAGGTAGGTAACCATCTTGATGAATTACTATTCCCTTGTCTATTCGATCCATCATAACGACCCGTTATCGATCCCGTATAACGTCTGTCATAAGTATATCCAACTTTACCAAAGAAACCTACAGTTCTCTCTCTCTCTTCATTGAAAGAATAGTAAGCATCACCACCATTGATTAATTTTTCTAAGATTCTTGGGTCTGTAAAAGCAGTTAATCCTCTATCATATTGTAAACCATAAGCAGTGAAATTATTACTATTTCTATCCACAGATCTTAATTCTTGTCCAAATAATGCTTCAAGTTCATGCTTGTTG
This sequence comes from Flavobacterium sp. W21_SRS_FM3, assembly GCF_052113625.1. NCBI lineage: Bacteria > Pseudomonadati > Bacteroidota > Flavobacteriia > Flavobacteriales > Flavobacteriaceae > Flavobacterium > Flavobacterium sp. W21_SRS_FM3. The sequence continues at coordinate 57,185 of NZ_JBGQOD010000012.1, forward strand.
CTGAAAACATTTTTGTAATTAAAACTATTTCTAATGTTATAAGAAGTTAAATCATTTGAGAATTTTCTTAAAATACCTCCGTTCGGTAATACAGAAACTTTTGGAGCTGTTAGGTCATTCGGATCTTGATATAGGAAGATATTAGCATCTCTAACAAGAGTGGTTTCTTGTGCGTTATATGCACCTACAATATTGGATTGTTCTAAAATATTGTGCTCTCTAGTTGTATTTGCGTAACGTGCATTCGCTGTCAAGTTATAAGTTAGATTATTATTTATTTTATAGGCTAAATCTGCTTGAAAACGAATGTCTTTGACCTTAATTTCCATATAATTGTTTTCTAACTCTTCAATGATATTTATCGGTGCCCAGTTATTTCTATAGTATTCATAATTGCCATTATCATCGTATGGACGTAATGCTCTATTTGTATTTAGCACATAATTAAATGGGTTAATATCAAAGTCCCTAGTAGTACTACCATTCACACCATCTTTAAGGCTGTCATAACTTCCTGGAGCTGATTGGTCTCTCACAGAAGCTTGCGTAGAAAGTGTAAGGTTTAATTTATCATTAATAAAGAACGTATTCTTAATGTTAGATGTTAACTGATTTACTTTATCAGCTACAGTCCAACCTGGATCGCTGTAAAAACCTAACGAAGCAAAATAAGCATTATTTTTCCCACCACCTGAAAAGCTTAAGGAATGATTTTGAGTAATAGAAGGCCTAAATAAAGTTTTAAACCAGTTTGTATTTGCTAATTCATATTTTCTCAAAAAAGCATTTCTGCTAGGTTCGTCATTTCTAACACCATAAGTTCCGTTTGTGGTATCATAGGTATTAATTGCGTTGGCAAGAATATTATAAACTCCTCCGTAACGACCTTGAGCAGTATCAGGTAAGCCTAAGAATCCTTTTGACTCAATTTCTTTAAGGATGCCCATTGTTTCTTGAGAATTCAGTATGTCATATTGGTTATAGTTAGGTACTACTCTTGCTGTCTGTTCTAATGAATATGTTATACTTAATGGAGATTCTCTTCTTCCTTGTTTTGTAGTAACAACTACTACTCCGTTTAAAGATCGTGAACCATAGATAGAGGTGGCAGAAGCATCTTTTAAGACTTCAATACTCAATACATCATTTGGATTTAGACCAGCAATTGAAGAGCTTAATAATGTTTCTGAATTTCCAGAAGCTAAATCAGCAAAAGAAAGATTAACGATGTCTTCTTGAACAATTCCATCGATTACCCAAAGTGGTTTAGTATCTCCAAAAATAGAAGATGATCCACGTACAGTAATTTTTGGTGCAGTACCAAAAGTTCCTGTAACATTTTGTACTGTTACCCCAGCAGCTTTACCTTCAATCATTCTACTAATATCTACGACACCTTCAACTAGTAAATCTTTTCCTGTAATTTTACTAATAGCACCAGTAAATGTTCTTTTAGACGTTTTTTCATACCCTGTGGTAATAACTACTTCATTTAATTTTTGACCTAATTCACTTAAAACAATTGTTAGTGGACTTGCTGAGGCCGAAACTTCTTGAGTTTCCATACCAATGTAAGAAATGACAAGTCTAGTAGTGTTTACAGGCATATCTATAGTAAAGTTTCCATCAATATCAGTCAGTACCGCAACTTTTGTACCTTTTGCAAGTACTGTAGCACCAGGTAAAGGATTGCCTTTTTCATCCAGTACTCTACCTTTTACAATAGTTACAAATAAATTAGCATCATTTACAGTTTGCGCCATAAAAATGCCAGTAACATCGCTTGTTTGAGCAGCATTATTTTGCAATATAATTTGGTTACTTACTTCAGAATAGGTAATGTTTAAAGGTTGTAAAATATGACTAAGTATCGATGATAATAACTCATCATTAGCCTTGTAACTTATCTTCTTATTAAGTTGACTTATTCTTGAATTGTATGAAAACTTGACATTTGCTGTCTTCTCTAATTTGCTTAGTGCATTGTATAGAGTCAAATTTTCGATACTTAAGGTAACTTTTGTGTCTAATTTCTTTTGACCTTTAACGCTATTTGCCATAGTTACAGTGGAAAACACAAAGGCTAACAGAAATTGAAATAGTGTTATTTTCATGATTCGAAAGAGTAATCGTTGTTTAACAACAGGTTTTTTCATAATTTTGGTTTGTTTTTGATTAATACATTTAACAGGGTATTTTGAAAGACTACAAATTGGGTTTTACAGAACGCAATTTGATATTTTCAAAGCGTCGATAATGTTACAGCATGGTCGGCGCTTTTAATTTTTTAACTATTACATAGGCATTTTATAATTAATTACATCCATCAGAATTGATGATGATTTGGTTTCCATTCATTTCGTAACTTGTATTGTTTCCTAACGCTTTGCAAATAATTTTAAGTTTTTCTGGAAGCGGTTGATCATTTAAGGAACTAGTAAGGTGACACTCTTTTAATTTTTCTTTTGGAAAATCGATATTAACTAAATAAGCTTGTTCAATAGTTTTAAATATTTGACTAACCGGTATGTCGGTAAAATCAAAGCTTAATTGTTCGATGCTTCTAGTAGAATGTATGAAAGTTTCATCCTTCGTTATATCCGTAATTTTATTAAATTTTAAATCTTGACGCGTAAAACGCAAACCTTCATTAGGGAGTAAGATTATCTCCTCATTTTTATTAGAATTCAACAACATTTCATTTGACTGAATTTTTACTTTTCCTGTGCGAACTATTACTTCAACATCGGGTTGATTTGCATATGCACTGATTCTAAAGCTTGTTCCAACAACTTTTGTTACTATTTCGTTAGCATATACAAGAAAAGGTTTATTAGGATTTTTACTAATTTCAAAAAAACCTTCACCCGATAAGTATACTCTTCTTTCATTACCCGTAAATGTTTTTGGGTAACTTAATTTACTTTGTGGTTGTAATAAAACGGAGCTACCGTCAGATAACGTAATTATTTGTGGTTTTGAAGAGTTGTTTGCTTGTTCAACTAAACCTTCCGTGTCATCATCAATAAGCTCATTGTAGATTTGCGTAGAATTGTTTGATATAAAGAAATGACTGTAGGCCCAAGTAACCAGTAAACCAAAAACCAAAACTGCTGCTATGGACCTGAGCCAATTTCTATTCCATATTTTTATTACTGCTCGATTATTATTTTTGGTGTTTTTTTGTTCAATTTTATTCCATGTGGATAGTAAGGCCGACTGAATCACTGAAATGGGTAATTTGTTTTCAGGAACTTTCATTGCCAAAACCCAAAGGCGAGCTTCTTCTACTAATTTTGCACGATGTGTATTTTCTAGAGTCCACTCTTCCCAGTTGTCTAGGTCGGTTTTTGAACGTATCCATAGTTGGAATGATTCATCGGATAAAAAATCTTCTATTTTTGTATATTGATTGCGTTTTTGCATTTTAAGAATAAGGTTACTTCTCTATAAAGGACAGTAATCTTATTATATACTCATCAAATTATGATTTTTTTTTAATATTTTTAAAATATAATTATAATATACTAGGAGATAGTAGTAGAAGTAAGGGGATAGTAGTGGTCCATTCTTTACGTAAATTTATTAAAGCACGATGTAGTAAGTTATTTGCTGATTGATAATTTACTTCTAATAGTTCAGAGATTTGGTCCACAGTTAGCCCTTGATTATATCTAAGATATAACGCCTCTTTTTGTCGAGATGGTAGAAGGTTAATTAGTTTGTTCAATTGAAATACTTTATCAGCTGTAGTTTCTTCATCTATTAAATGATGTTCAATTGAAAAGTCAAATAAAAAATCAATAGGTTCTTTTTTACTTAGTTTATTAAATATATGATCACGTTCTTGTAGTCTAGCGATTCTTTTACGTACGCTAGATAATAAGTATGCTTTCACATTATTAGTGTCATTTAGAGAATGTTTGTATAACCATATATCAGTAAAAACATCTTGTATACAATCCTGTACTTTCTCCGAGTGGGTCGTAAATGAGCTGCCATAGCGAACTAATTGCTCATAATACCGCTCAAAAAGAATTGAAAAAGATTTTTCATCCCCTAATTTTAAGTTGTGCCAAAGCATAGTGTCTTCAGAGGTGCAGGTAGTTTGGGTAGCTTCTATATTCAAAATTGACTATTAATTGAAGATATTAAGTTTGTGTTATTTTTTTGTAATTTTACGTATTTTATTAAGAAACCGCAAGTTAAAGTTTTAAATATATAGAAATATCATTTATTTAATAATTAGAATGTTCATAAAATAATTGATTCCCATTTTTAATGGTTTAAAATATGTTTTTCATATTATTATGTTAGGCTTTAACATTTCAAGTATCTATATATTTTTCATTGTGCAACTAAATTATTTAGTTAAAAAATATGTTGTAAGCATTTTATCTTAAATAAGTACATATAAAACGCTATTCAATTTTTATCCCTTATTTTTGCACAAAACTTATTCCCTTTGAAAACAAAATTATTTCTTATTACGCCTCCTTTTACGCAATTGAATACACCGTATCCGGCAACTGCTTATATCAAAGGGTTTCTGAATACTAAAGGTATTGAATCAGTTCAGGCGGATTTGGGGATTGAAGTGATTTTGAAATTATTTTCGAAAGAAGGACTGCAAAGTTTGTTTGAGGTCGCAGGTTTAAAGTGTCAGGTTGAAGAAATTTCAGATAATTCGAAACGTATTTATGCTTTACAAGAGGAGTATATTAAAACGATTGATTCAGTTATTGCTTTTCTACAAGGGAAAAACCCAACATTGGCATTGCAAATCTGTCAGGAAGATTATTTGCCAGAAGCTTCTCGTTTTGGGCAACTGGAAGAACTCGATTGGGCTTTTGGGACGATGGGAACACAAGATAAAGCGAAACATTTGGCTACTTTGTTCCTTGAAGATATTTCTGATTTTATTGTCGAATGTGTCGATGCAAATTTTGGTTTCAGTCGCTATGCAGAACGTTTGGGACGATCTGCTAATTCTTTTGACGAATTGTACGAAGCTTTGCAGCAACAACCAACTTATATTGATACCGTTTTACTTTCGACTCTAAAAGAGCGAATAGAGACTATAAAACCCACATTATTTCTAATATCTGTTCCTTTTCCCGGGAATTTATATAGTGCATTTAGAGCAGCGCAATGGGTAAAAAAACACCATCCTGGAATTAAAATTTCAATGGGTGGCGGTTTCCCAAATACTGAATTACGTTCGTTGTCAGATGCACGTGTTTTTGAATTTTTCGATTATATTACTTTAGATGATGGCGAAGTGCCTATAGAAGAATTGATTTCTAACATTGAAAATCCAAATTACAAGGCTTACAAAAGAACATTCCTTTTAGAAGACGGAAACGTAGTTTATAAAAATAATTCAGCTAAAGCTGATTACAAACAATCCCAAGTTGGAACCCCAGATTATTCTGATTTACCATTGGATAAATACATTTCGGTAATTGAAATTGTAAATCCAATGCATCGAATGTGGTCTGATGGACGATGGAATAAATTGACCATGGCACACGGTTGTTATTGGGGGAAATGCACATTCTGCGATATTTCTCTAGATTATATCAAAATTTATGAGCCTGTTGCTGCTAGTTTACTTTGTGATCGAATGGAGGAAATGATTGCCCAAACAGGTGAAAATGGTTTTCATTATGTTGATGAAGCCGCGCCACCAGCTTTAATGCGTGCCTTGGCTCTGGAAATCCTTCGTAGAAAACTGTCTGTGACTTGGTGGACCAACATACGATTCGAAAAAAGCTTTACTGCCGATTTGTGTTTGCTATTAAAAGCTTCGGGTTGTATCGCTGTTTCTGGCGGACTCGAAGTAGCTTCAGATCGATTGTTGAAATTAATTGATAAGGGAGTTACTGTGGAGCAAGTGGCCAAAGTCACTCGTAATTTTACCGAAGCCGGAATTATGGTTCATGCATATTTAATGTATGGTTACCCAACACAAACAGTTCAAGAAACGGTAGACAGTCTCGAAATGGTGCGTCAATTATTTGAGGCTGGTGTTCTGCAATCGGGATTTTGGCATCAGTTTGCAATGACAGCGCACAGTCCTGTGGGAATATATCCTGAAAAGTTTGGTGTGGTAAAAGAAACAGAGGAAATAGGAACTTTTGCTAATAATGATATTAATTATACCGATTCAACAGGAATTGACCATGACAAGTTCAGTTTTGGACTCAAGAAATCATTGTTCAATTTTATGCACGGCATCTGTTTTGATTATGAGTTGCAAGATTGGTTTGAGTTTAAGATTCCAAAAACTAAAATTTCTGAAGATTTTATTTTTGATGCCTTGCAAGAAGAATCAGATTTTAATATCAAACCTACGGCCAAGGTTGTTTGGCTAGGAGGGAAGCCTTTTGCAGAACAATTTACAAAATCTAAAAAAGGAAATTCTTGGGAAATGATGAGTTTAACTTTTCATGATAAAAAAGAAAGTTTCACGATCCAAACAAACAAGAAAGAGGGAGAATGGTTAAAAGCAATTTTAGAAAAAACAGCTGTTTCGAATGCTAAAATTTACAGTTTTCAAGAGGTCAAAGCTGATTTTGAAACTCATTTAGAAGATTTTGAATTATTCTGGTATTCTAAACCGGTGAACACTTTAAGAGAATTTGGGTTATTAGTTTTATAAATCGGATACAGCTGTAGTATTTTAGATTTTAACATAAAACTCTCAATTTACTTTACGAAAACGTTTTCTTTTACTTATTTTTACGGTCATAAAAATGACATTAATGAGTGATAGTTATAAAGTAAATGTAAATGACTCCTTTCATTTTGACTTAGAAAAGGAGCAGGTTTCTAGACTTGACGCTGTAACTGTGGAAAATAACAACTTTCATGTGTTACACGAAAATAAACCTTATAAAGCAGCTATTCTTTCGGCTGATTTCAATCAAAAAAAATATACTGTAAAAGTAAATAACAACAGTTATACCGTTGCTATTTCGGATGATTTAGACTTACTAATCAAAGAAATGGGATTTGAAGTGGGAGCGACTAAACAGGTCAATGCCATCAAAGCACCAATGCCGGGATTAATACTAGAAATTAGTGTTGTTGCGGGACAAAGTGTAAAAGAAAATGATCCTGTTTTAATCCTTGAAGCGATGAAAATGGAGAACAGTTTTTTATCTCCTCGAGATGGACTAATCAAGTCAATTGCTGTAAGTAAAGGAGATGCCGTTGACAAAGGGCAGTTATTAATTGAATTTGAATAAGCATATGAAGAAGTTATTAGTTGCCAATAGAGGTGAGATTGCCATTAGAGTGATGAAAACCGCTCAGAAAATGGGTATAAAAACAGTAGCGGTTTATTCTACAGTTGATAGAAATGCACCTCACGTAAAATTTGCCGATGAGGCAGTTTGGATAGGGGAATCACCTTCAAATCAATCCTATTTATTAGGAGATAAAATTATAGAGGTTGCTAAATCTCTTGGAGTTGATGCTATTCATCCTGGTTATGGTTTTTTGAGTGAAAATGCTGATTTTGCTGAAAAAGCCGAAAAAAACAACATTATTTTTATTGGTCCTAAATCGAAAGCCATACATATTATGGGGAGTAAATTGGCTGCAAAGGAAGCCGTAAAAGCTTATAATATACCAATGGTTCCTGGACTGGATGAAGCCATTACTGATATTGAAAAAGCCAAAGGAGTAGCTGGCGAAATAGGTTTCCCTATTTTGATTAAAGCGTCTGCTGGTGGTGGTGGGAAAGGAATGCGTATTGTTGAAAATGCTGAAGAGTTTGAATCTCAAATGAACAGAGCCATTAGTGAAGCGCTTAATGCTTTTGGAGACGGTTCGGTATTTATTGAAAAATATGTTGCCTCACCGCGACATATCGAAATTCAAATCATGGCAGACAGTCATGGGAATATTTTATATTTATTTGAAAGAGAATGTAGTATACAACGTCGCCATCAAAAAGTAGTGGAGGAAGCGCCTTCTTCAGTTTTGACTGAAGCACTGCGTAAAGAAATGGGTGAAGCGGCTGTGATGGTTGCTAAATCTTGTGATTATCTGGGAGCGGGAACAGTTGAATTTTTATTGGATGAAAACTATAATTTTTATTTCCTCGAAATGAATACGCGTTTGCAAGTAGAACATCCTGTTACAGAACTGATTACTGGACTGGATTTAGTCGAAATGCAAATTAAGGTTGCCAGGGGAGAAGCCTTAGAGATTCAACAAGAAGATTTACAGATTAAGGGACATGCTATGGAACTACGTGTGTATGCTGAGGATCCAATGAATGATTTTCTACCTAGTGTAGGACATTTGGATGTTTATCAATTACCAGTTGGAGACGGCATACGTGTCGATAATGGTTTTGAGCAAGGCATGGATATTCCTATTTATTACGATCCTATGTTGGCTAAACTAATCACCTATGGTGAGACTCGTGAAGAGGCAATTCAAATAATGATAAAAGCGATTGATAATTATCAAGTAGAAGGGGTGCAAACGACATTGCCTTTTGGTAAGTTTGTAATGGAACACGAAGCATTTCGCTCAGGAAAATTTGACACTCATTTTGTAAAAAAATATTACAGTGCTGAATTATTAAAAGCCGAAAGAACTGAAGAAGCTGAAATAGCTGCTTTAATTGCTATGAAACAGTATTTTGAAGATCAAAAAATGGTACGATTACCAAATCAATAAAATATGGAGTCTAAAATAAAAGAATTAAACGATAAAATTGCTCAAGCTCATTTGGGTGGAGGTAAAAATAGAATTGCAAAACAACATCAAAAGAAAAAATTAACCGCCAGAGAGCGCGTTACTTATTTGATGGATGAAGGTTCTTTTGAAGAAATTGGAATGTTGGTGACTCACCGTACAACTGATTTTGGAATGGAAAAAGAACAATATTATGGTGATGGTGTTATTACTGGATATGGAACTATTAACGGGCGATTAGTATATATTTTTGCTCAAGATTTTACTGTTTTCGGTGGGGCACTTTCCGAAACACATGCAGAGAAAATTTGTAAGGTGATGGACATGGCTGTCAAAATGGGTGCGCCCATGATAGGACTAAATGATTCTGGTGGTGCTCGTATTCAAGAAGGTGTTCGCTCGTTGGGAGGTTATGCTGATATTTTTTATAGAAATGTACAAGCAAGTGGAGTGATTCCGCAAATCTCTGCTATAATGGGACCTTGCGCTGGAGGAGCAGTTTATTCACCTGCAATGACTGATTTTACCATGATGGTAGAAGACACCAGTTATATGTTTGTTACTGGTCCTAATGTGGTAAAAACGGTAACGAATGAGACGGTAACTTCAGAAGAACTTGGAGGAGCAAGTACGCATTCTACTAAATCTGGAGTAGCGCATTGCACTTCGGCAAATGATATCGAATGTCTGGAAGATGTAAAACGATTGTTGAGCTATTTACCACAAAGCAATAAAGAAACAACTCAAAAGTTGGCTTACGAACTTCAAGATGAGGTACGTGAACAATTAGCAACAATTATTCCGGATAATCCAAATAAGCCATACGACATGCATGGTGTAATTGCTGGAATTATTGATGAAGATTCATTTTTTGAAGTACATAAAAATTACGCCGAAAACATTATCGTTGGTTTTGCCAGACTTGGTGGAAGAAGCATTGGTATTGTCGCTAACCAACCTATGTATTTAGCTGGTTGTTTAGATGTAAACAGCTCGATTAAAGCCGCTCGATTTACTCGCTTCTGTGATGCATTTAATATTCCTTTGTTAGTTCTGGTAGATGTACCTGGGTTTTTACCTGGAACGGATCAGGAGTGGCACGGAATTATCGTTCACGGAGCAAAATTATTGTACGCTTTAAGCGAAGCGACTGTGCCGAGAATTACGGTTATCACGCGTAAAGCCTACGGTGGTGCTTATGATGTAATGAACTCTAAACACATTGGTGCCGACATGAATTTTGCGTGGCCAACTGCTGAAATTGCTGTTATGGGAGCTAAAGGAGCTTCAGAAATTATTTTCAAAAAAGAAATTAACGAAGCTGCAGATCCAGCAGCAAAACTGCTAGAAAAAGAAGCCGAATATGCTAATTTGTTTGCCAATCCTTATACTGCGGCTCAACGTGGTTTTGTAGATGAGGTAATCTTACCACAAGATACCAGACGCAAACTGATAAAAGGATTTAGCATGCTTGAAAATAAAGTAAGTGTTACACCTAATAGAAAACACGGGAACATTCCTCTGTAAGTATTCTATAAGAATAAGAAAACCAGCTGATAAGGCTGGTTTTTTTATGGTTAGAATGGATTAATGCAAACTAACCACCTTTGTAATTGTCCAATTATTATTGTCGTTTTTCCAAAAAATGATAAATTTACTTGCATGTGAAGGAGTGCCTTCTTTTTCGGCATTATTATGGAATTTATGTAATCCAATTTCAATTGCCCCAAAATCTTTGATGGGATACACTTCTATACTTCCTTTTACTAGTTCTCTAGTTACTTTACCACAAATATTGTTCTTAGTTCCGTCAATCAGGTCTTGCTTAACTGTCATTAAGCCACCTTTATCATGGTAAAATTCTATATTGTCCGAATATATTGCAGCTTGTTTGTCAAGGTCACAAGTGTTGTAGGCATTGAAAAATGTACTGTCCATCGCTACAATAGTGTTGTATAATTCTAGATTATCAGGGCTGTATTTGTAGGCAGGCTCTTTAGGTGCTATACTTTGTGCAGAACATACTGTAGTTGTAATTGCAAACAGTAGGATGGATAAAGAACGAAAGCTATTTTTACTCATAATGTGATTAATTAGGATTCAACTGTCGATTAATAAAAAGCGAAAATACTAAAATCAAGACTTTTGAGATATTTTGTTTACAAATTCATTTGTAAATTTTGCCACTTCATCCCAATTGGTATATTCATAATCCTGAGAAGTATCGGTTGCGCCACCTTGTTTTTTAGAAATCATTTTCATAATCAGGCGTTTAAAGTAATCATATTCGGTGTATTTTAATGCACCTGCAATTTGGGAAATTAAAATAGGTTGCCAGCCAGTTTGTTCTAGAAAATCGTTAGTTATTTTTTGAACTTCTAGATGCTCATCATCGAGATCAGAAGCAACAGCAAGTGAAACAGAGAAAAAAGCCGCAGGCATTTGGTTTAAGTCAGCAATATATTTTTTAATATAATGCTTAACAGAAGACTGGTATTTGTGCATGTGTATGGAAGAACCAATTAGAATTGCATCGTAAGATTTAGGTGATGGCGGATCGGCAGTGGTATCAGCAATAGTTACTTCGTGGTTCGCATTCTTTAAGATGGATTCGATATAATGTGCAATTTTTCGAGTTTGTCCTTCTGTCGTACCATAGATTATAAGTAGTTTCATGATGTTAAATTTTAAATTACTGAGACCAATATGTTTTAAATTATTGATTTACAGATTGTTAATCTTGTTTAAATTTATAAATTTATCGACAGATAATCACTATCTATTTAAAAAAAAAAGAATTTTAATTACACAATTTAAAAAAGGAAGCTTTGTGTTAAATGCACATAATGGTGTTTTTGCATTACTATTTGACATTTTAGTATCTTTAGGGGACGCGCAAATTAAATAAGTTTGTGACTAATGTTTTTATTCTAATAATAAAAAGTATGATTCTTAAAAACAAATGCCTTTTAATTTTATTATTATCAATATCCTTTTTTTCAAGGGCTCAGACTAGAGAACAACAATCTTCTGTATATCATTATGCAGGAAGAGTAGAATTACAAGAGAGCAATAATGTACTATTGATTGCTTCTGCTTCTTCTGTTTCTTTTGATTTTGAAGGAAATTCATGTGAGATTAGTTTACAAAGTGTAGATACTTATGATCATCATAATTATGTTTCACTAGAACTTGATGGAGAATATCTGGGGAGGGTTCGAATCGAAAAAGGAGCTGTCCAAATTTTTCCTGTAACTGTAACGGACAAAAGTAAAAAACATCGTCTCACGATTTACAAAGCTACTGAAGCGGCAAACGGAGCAGTTTTATTTGCAGGTACTACTGCAAAAGTGATAAAAAGCAAGGTTTCAAACAAAAATAAAATTGAATTTATAGGAGACTCTATTACCTGTGGTTTTGGGAATGACCCCTCCGAAATCCCTTGTGGAACTGGCGAGTGGTACGATCAACATAATGCCTACTGGGCGTACGGACCTGTGCTTTCCAGAAATTTAAATGTCGATTATGTGTTGAGTTCTGTTTCTGGATTTGGAATGTATCGAAATTGGAATGATGAACATAAAGAGGAAGCTATTATTCCTGATGTTTATGAAAACTTGTATTTGAATAAAGACAATTCAAAACCTTATAATTTTACTTTTCAGCCAGATCTAGTGAGTATTTGTTTGGGAACGAATGACCTTTCTGATGGAGATGGAAAAAAAGAAAGATTGCCTTTTAATGAAGAAAAATATGTTTCAAATTATATATCTTTTATTAAAACTGTATACAAACACGCTCCACTTAGCAGGATTGTATTATTAAACAGTCCTATGGTTTCTGGAGAAAGAAATAAAATATTAGTGCGTTGTTTGAACAAAGTGATACAGGCTTTTGAAAAGGATACAAAACATAAAAAAATAGCTTTATTTGAATTTCAACCGATGAAGCCAAATGGCTGTGGTTCGCATCCTGATATTGCAGATGACAAAATAATGGCCGACCAATTAACCCCTTTCTTTAAAAAATTACTAGATGAAAATTAAGTTTCTATTTATTCTTTTTATGGTTTTTATTTCTAATACAGTGCTAGCAAACATAACGCTTCCTAATTTGTTTTCAGATAACATGGTGTTGCAACGCAACTCTGAAGTTACGATTTGGGGATGGGCTAGCCCGAAGGAAGAGGTAACAATAACACCAAGTTGGGACAACCAAGAATATAAGCTAAAAGCAAATAATCAAGCTAAATGGGAAATTAAGATTAAAACTCCCGAAGCGGGTGGACCGTTTGTGATTTCTATAAAAGGGTACAACGAGATTGTATTAAACAATATTTTGATTGGCGAAGTATGGATTTGTTCTGGACAGTCGAATATGGAAATGTCAGCAAGTTGGGGCATTGATAATGGCGAAGAAGCGGTTAAAAATGCTGCGAATCCTAATATTAGATTTTTTTCGATACCTAAATTAACGGCTACTTCACCGCAAGACAATGTATCAGGTAATTGGACAGCATGTACACCTGAATCCATGAAGTATTTTAGTGCGGCTGGTTATTTTTTTGCCAAGCGACTGCAAGAAGATTTAAAAAACGTGCCTATTGGTTTGATAGGTTCTAATTGGGGTGGAACACCTGCAGAGATATGGACGCCAGAGGAAGTTATTATAAATAATCCCGTTCTACTCGAAAGTGCTAAAACTAGAAAAGAAGAGGAATATGGACCTAACCAGCCAGGACGTGCTTTTAATGCAATGATTTCTCCTCTAGTGGGATTCAAAATTGCAGGTGTGATTTGGTATCAAGGGGAATCCAATGTAGGTTCTTCAGTTTATGATAAAACCTTTTCTTCTTTGATAACTTCTTGGCGAAAATTATGGAAAGAGGATTTTCCTTTTTACTATGTTCAGATTGCGCCCTATCAATATGGAGAAAATCATTTTGGTGGAGTGGAGATTAGAAATGCACAAAGAAAAGTATTGCAGCAAGTTCCTAATACAGGAATGGTTGTAACAAGTGACATTTCCCCCGTTGACGATATTCATCCAAAAGATAAGAAATCAGTGGGAGTTCGTTTAGCTAATTTGGCTTTGGCCAATAGTTATAAAACGAGCAGGGATTTAGTAAACGGTCCTCTTTACAAAGAATTTAAAATAGAAAAAAATAAGGTTTTAGTATATTTTGAGTATGCCGAAGGACTGTACTGTAAGAATACAAAAAAGCTTCAATTTGAAATCGCAGCAGCAGATAATGTATTTTATCCAGCCGATGCCAGCATTAAAAATAATGTGGTGATTTTGAAATCTAAAAAAGTACCCCATCCATTGAAAGTTCGTTTTGCATGGACAAATACAACACAATCAAACTTGTTTAATAAAGCCAATTTGCCTGCTTCGTCATTTATAACGGAATAGAATCGTTGAATAATACTATTGCGTGAGGGATAGAATGCGGTATCCTCGCAGCGCAGCGGAGAGATAAAGCCGAAAGCCCGACCCGCAGTTTTTACGGAAGGTCACGCCCAAAATCTTAAAAATAATAAAGAATGAAAAATAGAAAATTAATTATTGCCGGAATTTTTACCCTGATAACTATTGGAACTATGGATGCACAGAAAAAACCTCATTTAGACAAAACAAAGCCTATTGATGAACGTGTAGGTTTGTTGATGAAACAAATGACACTGGAAGAAAAAGTGGGACAAATGAACCAATATAACGGATTCTGGGATGTTACTGGTCCAGCGCCAAAAGGAGGCAACGCCGAATTGAAATATGAACATTTACGTAAAGGTTGGGTAGGTTCTATGCTTTCGGTACGTGGCGTGAAGGAGGTAAAAGCGGTTCAAAAAATTGCGGTTGAGGAAACACGTTTAGGAATTCCATTAATCATCGGTTTTGACGTTATTCATGGATATAAAACATTAAGTCCAATTCCGCTTGCTGAAGCTGCGAGTTGGGATATGGAAGCAATTAAAAAATCGGCGGCTGTTGCAGCTGACGAAGCATCGGCATCAGGAATCAACTGGACTTTTGGTCCAAATGTAGATGTGTCACATGAGGCGCGCTGGGGTCGTGTGATGGAAGGTGCAGGAGAAGATCCTTATTTAGGAAGTAAAGTGGCAATTGCCAGAGTTACTGGTTTTCAAGGAGATTCTAAGTCCGATTTAATCAAAGTAAATACAATTGCAGCCTGTGCAAAACATTTTGCAGCTTATGGTTTTGCAGAAGCAGGTAGAGATTATAACACAGTTGATATCAGTAATTCTAGATTGTTCAACACCGTTTTACCTCCGTTTAAAGCTGCGGTTGATGCAGGTGTGCGCACGTTGATGAATTCCTTTAATATCTTGAATGGTGTTCCTGCTACAGGTAATGCTTTTTTACAGAGAGATATTTTAAAGGGAAAATGGAATTTTGATGGATTTGTGGTTTCTGACTGGGCATCGGTTCGTGAAATGATTGCTCACGGACATGCTAAAGATGGTGCTGATGCTGCTGCAAAAGCAGTAATTGCAGGCTCTGATATGGATATGGAATCGCATTTGTATGTTGAAGAATTAGCAAAACTTGTTAAAGAAGGAAAAGTAAACGAAACATTAATAGATGATGCAGTTCGCAGAATTTTGACTGTTAAATTTGAGTTGGGTTTATTTGATGATCCTTACAGGTATTGTGACGAAAAAAGAGAGAAAGCAACTATTGGTAACAAAGCGAATAATGACGGAGTTCTGGACATGGCCAAAAAGTCTATTGTATTGTTGAAAAATGAAACTAATTTGCTTCCGCTTAAAAAATCAGGACAAAAAATTGCTTTGATTGGTGCATTGGCAAATGATAAAAACAGCCCACTTGGAAGTTGGAGAATTGCTTCTGATGATAATACTGCTGTTTCTGTTTTGGAAGGAATGCAAAAATACAAAGACAACCAACTGACTTTTGAAAAAGGAGCTGATTTGACTGTTGGTAAAACAGCCTTTATTGATGAATTGGTTTTTAATACTACAGATAAAAGCGGCTTTGATGCCGCTAAAAAAGTAGCAGCAGCGGCTGATGTTGTGGTTATGGTGTTAGGAGAGCACGGTTTCCAGTCTGGAGAGGGTAGAAGTAGAACCAATCTTGACTTGCCTGGTGTACAACAAGAATTATTAGAAGCAATTTACGAAGTGAATCCAAACATTGTTTTGGTATTAAACAACGGTCGTCCATTGACAATTCCATGGGCAGCAAATCATATTCCTTCCATCGTAGAAGCTTGGCACCTGGGAACTCAAACGGGTAATGCCGTAGCTGAGGTTTTATACGGAGATTACAATCCAAGTGGGAAATTGCCAATTTCTTTCCCAAGAAATGTAGGGCAATGTCCTATTTATTATAATAATTTTAGTACTGGACGCCCTGTAAACAGTGATAAAAACGTTTTTTGGTCACATTATATTGATGTAGAGAAAACACCACAATTCCCTTTTGGTTATGGATTGAGTTATACTACTTTTGAGTATAAAAACTTAAAATTAGATAAAACAACAATTGCTTTAGGAGAAGCTGTAAAAATTTCTGTTGAGGTTACCAATACTGGAAAATATGATGGTAAAGAAGTCGTTCAATTGTATATCCATGATGATGCGGCTAGCTTAGCTCGTCCAGTAAAAGAATTGAAAGGATTTGAGTTAGTTGATTTGAAAAAAGGGGATACTAAAACGGTTACATTAACATTAACTGATAAAGAATTAGGATTTTTTGATAATGATGGAAACTATCTTGTAGAACCAGGAACTTTTAAAATCATGGTAGGTGGAAGCTCTGATAAAGGATTGGAAAGTGGGTTTGAAATAAAGTAAATTTTAAATAACACTATCTAAACCCGACCGCTTAAAAACAGGTCGGGTTTATTTGTTTAGCCGATGTACGAGTACGAACTTTACTTATAATATAACAAAAGAATAAAAATTAATATAGGTTTACAAACAGTTGAATTTGTAGGTCTTTAAATTGAGAGTATGAAATACAACAGATGTGGAAAAAGCGGTTTGCTATTGCCTCAAATATCTCTAGGATTGTGGCACAACTTCGGGTCAGTAGATGATTTTGAAAACGGAGAAAATATTGTCAAAGAAGCTTTTAATAAAGGAATAACTCATTTTGATTTAGCCAATAACTACGGTCCGATACCCGGTTCTGCAGAAACTAATTTTGGTAAAATATTAAAAAATAATTTCCAAGGTAATTTGCGTGACGAAATGGTGATTTCAACTAAAGCGGGATACAAAATGTGGGAAGGTCCTTATGGAGAATGGGGATCAAGAAAATATTTGCTATCAAGTTTAGATCAAAGTTTAAAACGAATGAATGTAGACTATGTAGATATTTTCTATTCGCATCGTTTTGATCCAGATACACCACTTGAAGAAACAATGATGGCCTTAGACTATACTGTACGGAGTGGGAAAGCATTATATGCAGGTATTTCTAATTATAATGCCGAACAAACGAAAGAGGCTACCGAAATATTGAAACGATTGGGTACGCCTTGCCTAATTCATCAAGCGAAATATTCCATGTTTGTCAGAGAGCCAGAAGCAGGATTATTAGATATTTTAGAGGATAAAGGAGTTGGTTGTATAGCTTTTTCCCCTTTAGCGCAGGGATTGCTTACAGATAAATATTTAAATGGAATTCCACAGAATTCTAGAGCCGCTAATCCTAACGGTCACTTACAACTAGAAGAAGTATCTGATGAGAAAGTGGCTAAAATTATCGCTTTAAATGAAATTGCAAAAAATAGAAATCAATCTTTGGCGCAACTGGCTTTAGCATGGTTGCTTAAAGACAATAGAATCACTTCTGTTTTGATTGGAGCAAGTTCAGTTGGGCAGTTAAAAAATAATATGGACAGTTTGCAAAATCTTGATTTTATGCATGATGAATTAAATGCTATCGAAGGAATTTTGAAATAAGAAGAAAATAGTTTTCATATAAAAAGGGACAGTTGCTACAACTGTCCCTTTTTTATTTCTTTTAAATGGGTAATTATTTCAATTTACAATTGTATTTTTTTACTATTTTCAGTGTCGATTTATCTGTAGAGAAAACAGAATTTAAACCTTGTGGTTCTTGTGGCGGATCAGTTGTCAAAGGATCTCCAGCATTCCACTTACCATCTTTGGTCATTGCTCTTCCTTCACCACCAAAACCCCAAAAATTAGCTGCTTGTAAAGGGCCATTATTTTTTTTACTTTCAACAATTCGGTTAAAAATATACTTGTAAAACGTATCTCTATAAGCCACCGAAGCTTCGGGAAGCAAGCTTTCATTTGCTCTAGGTAGTCCAAATTCTTCGATGATAATAGGTCTTTTTAGATTGTGTGCAACAGCAACATGCTCGTCAATATACGCCCCAGCTTTTTCTAAAGTAGGTTCAATAGTATTTTCAGCATCTTCCGCTTTAAACCAGCCCCAATTTTTTGGCCAAATATGCATCGTCAAATAATCAATGTTAGGATTCTCATGCGTTCTTTGAAAAGTTTCCATACTATCATTAGAACTATTTTTTCCTTCAGATCCTGTAGAAACCAAATGATTTTTGTCTAGGCTGTCTATTAAATTTACAATATTGTTTAACCATACCGTGAATTTTTTCTCGTTTTCAGCCGTAAACGTTCGTGGTTCATTACCTACTTGCCAAGCCATAATCGTGTTGTCTTCCGTATATTTCTTATGAGTGTAAGTGTTAGTTCTTCCAATAATAAATTTCACATGATTCTCTAAAGCTTTCATGCAAGGTTCACAGCTATGAAATTGCTCAGTATAACTCATAAACTGTGGCCAGGTGTTTGGTGCAATATTAGGAATAGGTATTGCTCCGTGACCATTCCACTCTAAATATTGTGACATTCCGCCAGACCATTCCCAGTTATTAGTCAGGTAAAGTACCGCATACATATTGCGTTTTCCCATTTCGGCCAGTAGATAATCCAGTCCGTCCAGCAGGTCTTCATTATATTTTCCTTGTTCGTATTGCAAAGCTGGTTTTACGGTATAATCATATTTCCCGCCTTCGGCACCTACTAAAATTCGTAAATTGTCAATGCCTTTTTTCTTCATTAGGTCAAGTTCCCGACCCAAACGATCTCTATCGCCAACAGATTTTGATGCCAGTAAAGAACCATACCAATAGTTTGTGCCTACATACGAATATGGTTTATCACCTTTAAAAAATTGAGTGCCTTTTACGGTAATTCTCGGTTGGTTTTGTGCGGTATTCTTTGTTGAGGTAAAAAAACAAAGCAATATCAAAAAGGGAAATAGTATTTTTTTCATGATTTTTATTTAGGAGCTTTATCCTGCTATCCGTTTCAATCTTTTATTTTTTAAAGAAAAAAATAAAAGGATTTTCACTGCTATCAGGGCTAGGCTTTATGGATTACATTTTTAATTGGGTAACACATACATTTTAGGTAATGAATTGACCAATGCTGCTTTTGGTTTTGTAGCAAAAGCAGCAAAATCAGCCGCATTTGAAGTCTCAGGAGTTGGTACATAATAACCATTTGCGGTGTTGTTCCAAAACATCACAAAACTAATTTGAATACTATTGGCGGTAAGCGTATGGTATAAATAATTTGAAAACCAGCCAGCAGTAGGTGCAGTAGTCGCTGTTACCTGGTAACCAGTTTCAGTCATTGCTGCAATCTTTACTCTTTTTTTTGCGAGATCCGCTACTACTTTTAATTTTACATTCGCTCGATCTGCTCCCGCTTGACCTTGATTATTAAAATCACCATAGTTATCCATTCCCAAAACATCTACATAAGCATCACCAGGATAGCGACTTAAATAATTAGCTTCTGTTGTATACGAGTTGTCAGGTGAAAAAGCAAACAACAAGTTGTGAACTGCTTTTGTATTTTTTAAATAATCTACTGTAAATTGATACACTGATTTATAGTCGTCAGGGCTACAATAATTAGCTCCCCACCAAAACCAGCTTCCATCAAATTCATGAAATGGTCTAAATATAATAGGAATTAATTCCCCTTTATCGCCTTTTAAATTAGATACAACAGCAGCAATTTTGTCTAGCTTTTGTTTATACCATTCATGCTTGGTACCACCTGGTAAAATGCTTTTGAATGCTGATGCTTTCTCTTCTACAGTCATATCACTAGCATAAAAGCTGTCTTCTTTATTTGGTTCTCGTAGGTGCCAGCAAAATATATTAATCATGCCTTTATTATAAGCTTCTTTGGCAGCATTAGTAATGGCTACTTCTAGCTGATAAAACCAGTTATTCGCCTGACCATTATTATTTTTATCAGTAATAAACATAAAGTCTGAACCTAGAAGAGCGGGGTCAAAACCTGTAGTTTTCTTAATATCTGATACGTTTGAATTGTTTTTGTAAAAAGCATTAAAGGTGTCCTGTTGTCCTATTGCAAATTTAGTTTTCGATAAAAATTTTAAATTATAAAACAAGGCAGCAGTTTCATTAGTAGCATTCGGATCCACTAAGTAAGTTCGTAGGTTGGTTTTAGTAAGTAAGTCGGGTTCCGATGTAGGAGGTGGAGTGGTAGTAGGAGGTGGAGTGGTGGCTGGTTCGTTAATCTCATCTTTTGAACAACTGCTTATGGCAACTGTCAAAAAAATTAGTAATAGTTTTAGCTTAGTTGTTTTCATAAGAATAATTTTTTATTGGTTATTTTTAGGCAATAGCAATCCTGAAGCCGATTTATAAGTTGGCTTCTCAAGTTCCGTAAAATGAGTAGTAATACTTTATGAATAGTTTTCTAAAACTATTTAAAAATTTAGTGTGGAGCGTTAACGTCTATTGTTTTCTAAGCTCCTTTAATATTTAGAATAAGTACTATTTACTGTAATTATGTATTCTGTTTATTAATTCTATACATGCTCTGCTATTATGGTAGGGACATTTCCATAAACCAGCTTTGTCTTTCTCTATTAAAGAATAATTTTCATATACTCCCCAGTGCCACTCTCCATTTTTTTTGTCAAGAATGTAGTTTTTTATAAACTCCCAGTTTTTCAACACGATATCTAAATAGTTTTGATTTCCAGTGAGTTCATAAGAGTTAAAAAAACCAATCATCAATTCTGACTGTGGCCACCAATGCTTTTCTTTTATTAAATGGTCTGTTTGAGGTTTATATTCATACCACAGTCCACCATCTTTGTCAATGCCTTCTATTGTAGCATTAGTCATCTGGATTGCATACTTTTTATAACGTGCTACTAAATCAACATCTCCTGTGATTTCTACACATTGCTGCAAGAGCCATGCCGCCTCGATATCGTGACCATAGGAGATTACATCTGGTTTTTCAATCCAATTTTCGTTAAAAAATAATCGTAAATGTCCAGTTTCTTCATTGATAAAGTGCTTTTCAATTGTTTTTAGAAGCGCTATGATAGTCTCTTTTAAAGTGTCATCTTTCCACACTTTATATAAGTTAGCATACGCTTCTACAATGTGTAAATGCGTATTCATTGTTTTCTTCTCATTAGCATCTTTATCGCTTAAACGTAAATCAGCTACCTCTTTCCATTCTCTTGTAAAAGCTTCAAAATAGCCTTCGTGAATAGAGTCAAAACTATATTCTTCAATTTTTAGATATAAAGCTTTCGACAGTGCTAATGCTTTTTCATCTGTTGTAATAGCATAATATTCTGTCAGTCCATAAATTACAAATGCAAGCGCATAAATCTGATTCTTTGTATCTTTTGGTGTGCCGTCATATGCCACACTCCAATAAATACCGCCAAATTCATCATCATAAAAATGACTAATTATATAATCAAAAGCTCTTTGTGCAACTTTTAAGTGTTCTTCGTTTTTGGTCAGTTGAAATGCCGATGAAAATGCCCATAAAATTCGCGCGTTTAAAACAGAGCCTTTATCTGCTTTATTATTTGCTTGTTCATTACAGTCAATTTGTCCTATAAAACCGCCATTTTCTAAATCAATGGTGTTTGTAGACCAATAGTCTAAAATAGAGTTAAGTTCCGTTTTAAGTTCAGATTGTAATTGTTTTAATAGTATAGACACGCTTATAAAATTGCTTGATTTTTATTAATTTGTTCAATGATTGTGTTTACTGATCCTGCAGAAGTAAAAGTGTCTTCAGGTGTATTCATGACGTAATCAATCAATTTTTCTACAGAGGAAACAGCTACATGCATTCTAGTATCTGATGAAGCATAATAGATATACACTGTTCCATCTTCATCTTCGATCCAACCATTAGAAAACAACACATTTGATACATCTCCCACTCTTTCTATACCTTCTGGAGCCATGAAGTGACCAGCAGGTTTGTATATTACTTTTGAAATATCGTTAAGGTCTGTCATGAACATGTATAAGGTGTAGCGTAAACCTGCTGCTGTGTTTCGAACACCGTGGGCCAGGTGTAACCATCCTTTTGCTGTTTTTATAGGAGCTGGACCTAAACCATTTTTAAGTTCATATATAGTGTGGTACTGTTTACCGTATATAATAGTCTCATTTTGAACAATTGGATTTTTCATATCATCGATATATCCCAATCCAACACCTCCACCATTTCCTATGTCAATAAAGCCATCTTGTGGGCGGGTATATACAGCATATTTGCCATTTACAAGTTCAGGATGAAATACTACGTTTCTTTGCTGTCCTGTATTCGAAATTAAATCAGGTAAGCGCTCCCAATTTATTAAATCCTTCGTGCGCACAATCCCAGCGTTAGCAATTGCAGAGCTAGTATCGCCTTGTGGAGCATTAGGATCTTTTCTTTCGGTACAAAAAATTCCATAAATCCACCCGTCTTCATGATTCACTAAACGCATATCGTAAACATTAGTATCTGGATTGCCTTCAATTTGTGGTATCACACATGGTTTGTCCCAAAATTCAAATTGATCTGTACCATTTGGGCTTTCTGCAATGGCAAAGAATGATTTTCTATCAACGCCTTCTACACGCACAGATAGTATGTATTTTCCGTTCCACTTCATAGCACCAGCATTAAAAGCAGCATTGATGCCAATTCTTTCCATTCCGAATGGATTCGTTTTAGCATTTAAGTCATACCTCCATTCAAGTGGAGTATGAGCAGCTGTTAAAACAGGGTTTTGGTAACGGATATAAATGCCATTGGGGTGTGCTTCTGGTTTGTTAGTTCTTTCGATAAGTTCTTGATGATTCTTTTTCAAGCTATCGAAGTTGTATATTTTTTGTGATTGAACAGTTGTAGACATATTTTTTTAATTTGTTTCTTTAATCATTGTATTATTAGTAGTCAGATAATCTTTTCCACCATGTTTTTCTCATGGTAAATACAATTACGCCCAGTAAAGCGAGTACGGTTCCTAAGGCACTCCATTTTGATAAGATTAAATACATGGGTACCAGTGTCAATAATATTTGTCCTATAATCCCTAAAGCGATATTAAACATATTGATCTTAAAGTTTTTATTTCTTTCAAAAGTAGGGTCTTCAGCAACAGCCATTTCATGAACAGGTCCCCAAAATCCCCAAGGTCTCACTGTTTTATAAAAGGTTAACAAGGTTTCCTTATCTGTTGCGGGTGCAGCATACGATCCGGCAATACAGGCTATTAATTGTATTATAATAAACACAGGGAAGAAATAAAGCATTCTAGTACCATCAAAATAAGTAGTAACCCCAGAAACAGATAGCGCTGGAGGAATAGCACTAGCTATGATACCGAACAGCATCCCGTAGAAATATCCATTCGCGTTAAAGCGCCACCAATACCACTTTAGAACATTGGCACAAACAAAACCACCATATAAACCGGCAGTAATAATGTTAAAAATCATATTAACATCCCGAATCAAAAGGCCTAAACCAACACCTAAAATAACCATAACAATACCTGATAAGTATCCCATAGATATTATTTGCTTTCTGTCGGCATTTGGATTGAAAAATTTTAGGTAAATATCATTTACGATGTAAGCTTGTCCAGCGTTTAATGTTCCTGAGAAATTACTCATAAAAGCACCTAAGAATCCAGCTAATACTAAACCTACTAACCCAACAGGTAAATATTTATTAATTACTGCAGGCATAATATTCTCAAAATTAACTCCATCTGCAGTTTGATGCAAGTCCAGATCTTTGAAATATAAGATTCCTAAAACACATAATCCCATAGTCATGAAATAACGAATAGGTAATAAGATTATAGATATGAATCCACTCATTTTACTCGCTTCTTCTGGTGATTTTGTACTTAATATTTTCTGGCAATCATAATTCGGCGCAGGTCCTGCTAAACTCTTTAATACACCTGAAAAGAACATCATGCTTACAATAGCCGAAAATAATTTGTAACCATCTTTTTGTAATTTTACTTGAGCATCAGGTAGTATTTGTCCCCAATCTAAACCTAATTCAGTACCAAAAAGTGGATTGTCCCATCCAAGAGGTAATCTATCTAAAATTTGAATATTTGAGGAAGCTAAGTGCTCCATCGCAATTACACCCACACATATCGAACAGAAAATCATAATCATGTATTTGATGAAATCTGCAAGTACAATTCCATGCATTCCCCCTACAATACTGTAGAAAGTAGCAATGATACAAATACTTACTCCATAAAACTGAGCGGTAGTGTTTTTGGCTGCATACAAAGCACTTTCATACTCCGCTGATCCAAAAGGCAACTGCTCTAAGTGTTTGTCTAGAAAAGGAACAACATCTTTAATGGACTCATAAGGAATAAAAATTTCTAGAAATTCACCTACACCAACAAAAGCATAAGCCATATAACCAATACACAACATAAGAGCAAATACGACTACAATAGCATGACTTTGTTTGACTCCTTTATCTGTTAATCCAAAACGAGTTCCTAGCCATTCAGCCCCTGTAGTTGCATTACTTCTACGCAACCATTTACTCATAAAAACCATAAGGAATACTTGATTGAAGATAGGCCACATCCAAGGTATCCAAACACTTTTAAAACCATATAAAAAAGCCATACTCACTAGTAACATGGTTCCCGATATGTCAAACATATCACTGGCATCACTAAGTCCCAGCATATACCATGGTAATTTTTTACCCCCCATGAGGTAGCTGTCTTTACTTTTTTTAGCTTTATTTTTCATAACCAGACCAATGACTATCATTAAGATGAAGTAAAAGCCGATTATTGTTAAATCAATTGTTGTTAATTTCATTATTAGTGTTAAAAGTGGTTATTATTTGGGTTAGTTTTTTTGTAAAATTATTGTTTGTAAAGTTTTTGATTTGTAGCTTCTTTTTCAAATAGAATGCGTTCCATATTGTAAAACTTTACAAAATCATTTGCGCTCTTTTGTCCTGTATAAGGAGCGTAGTAATGCATGTGTGCAGGAGTCACCGCTTCATTCCAGCCATGGTTTCTCCATACTAAAACGTAAGAAATTTTGTAGTCACCTATTGCTTTCATTAAGGTATTTGTCCACCAGTTAGCGTCAGGGACTTCTTCAAATCCTGTCTCAGCAAAAGCCATCATTTTATTTTGTTCAGTAGCTACTTCATTCATGATTTTAAATTGTTTTTGACAATTTACGATAAATGAGTTACTGATGTCATCCTTATATTGGTACTTATCAAAACTTAAAATATCAACATATTCTGAGCCTGGATAATACTCTAGAAAGTCTTCTTTTGAATTAAAATCAGCTGTATTATAGATGTAAATAAGATTATGGACACCTTTGCTTTTCAGGTATTCTATTGTAAAAGTCCATAAAGTTTTAAATTCTTGTGGGCTTGCATTGTTTTTACACCACCAAAACCAATTGCCCGTTAGCTCATGGAAAGGACGGTAAAGTATCGGTATTGCTTTGCCTTTCTTATCTTTAAGTGATAAAAAGAAGGGAACAGATTGGTCTAGCCAAGATTTAAAAAGTTCATGACTAACTCCGCCAGGTAAAGCTGAAGCCAAGGATTTTGGTGTGGTGTCCCAAGCATTCCCACCTGTTAATGGATTGTTCATATGCCAGCTTAGGGTAATCACGCCACCTCTATTATGAGCTTCTTTGATGTACTCTTTCATTTTGTCAAAAGGAACGCCATCTATATTATTTTTGGCATTAATTTCTAACCCAGCTAGATCCCAACCATACACTGCAGGATAATCACCAGCTACTTCTTTAACATCACTTCTTCCTATTTCATACCTCCAGTTTACACCGTACGCCAGATCGTCTTGATGGCCGAATAGAATATTGGTTTGAGCTAATTTTTTAAGGTTTTCAAATAATATTATTGTCTCATGAGTAGATTTTTTATTGGAAATTGATGATTTAGTATCATATGAAGAGAAAAGTGTAGAACAAGAAGTTCCAATAATGATAAGTAGCAATACGGCCGGAATAATTTTCTTCATTTTATTAGTACTATTTAATTCAATTTGCTAAAAGAGAGTGGTTTATATTTTTTACAGTTTAAGATTGATTTTTAATGCACTGATAATTTATAAATTTTGTGAAAATTATAAAAAGTTGTGGAATTAAAAACGATTAGTATTTAATCTGTCAGTTTTTATTAAATATTTAATAATTGCATTTTTCAAAGGTAATTGGATGTCTCTTGTAGATTTAATATTATTTTATCAATTTTATATCATATTATTGCAAATAAAAAAGTACTTATGAGCAATACCAAAAAATTTCATCGGGAAATAGTTTCGTTATCAAGTGAAGATAGTTTTTTAGTATTTTACAGAATCAAGGATAATTTTGATTATCCCGTACACTATCACCCAGAATTTGAGATCAATTTTATTTTGAATGGTAAAGGTGTGAAGCGTGTAGTGGGTGATAATATTGAAGAAATCGATGATATTGAATTAGTATTAGTAGGTCCCAATTTATATCATGGTTGGGAATTGAATAAATGTAAAAATAAAGATATTCACGAAATAACAATTCAATTTCACAATGATTTATTTGACAGTTCTTTGCTTTCGAGAAGGATTATGAATCCAATTAGAGATATGTTTAATCGTTCTATTCATGGTATTTTATTTTCAAAAAAAACTGCTGAGGAGCTATCTTCTCGATTGATAAAAATTTCTAAACTAGATGGGATGGACTACTTTTTAGAAATCATATCTATATTGTATGACTTAGCTAACTCTAGGAATCAGAGGTTGTTGTCTACTTATACTGTTGATCATGATACCTTTGATGATTATGATAAAATGAAAATTGTGTATGAATATGTTCAGAAAAATTTTGCTGAAAAAATAACATTAGAAGAAGTATCAAGTGTAGCTAGTATGACAAGTATTTCTTTTAATCGCTTTATAAAGAAGCGAACAGGTAAAACTTTTGTTAATTATGTCAATGACATTCGCGTAGGCTATGCTGCACGTTGGTTAGTCGAGAAAGATTTGAGTATTTCAGAAGTGGCCTTTAAATGCGGGTTTAATAATATTGCAAACTTCAACCGAAACTTCAAGACTATAAAGAATTGTACTCCAAGTCAATATAGAGAGGATTTTTCAGGACTAAAACGCATTTTATAATATAGGGTAATTGAGCTGTAATACTATTTTATACAAAGTCTGATAGCTTTTTAACAGTACTATATAATTAAACTAACACATATAAATTTTTAAAAAATAGCTTTAAATTAATTTTAAAACTAATATATTGATTATAAGTTGTTTGTGTTTATTTTTTTTAGGTTGTCTATACATAACTTGGTTTTATTTTATGTCTTTCTGTCCACTTTTCTAAAAAGCTTTAAGTAGCTACTATATTTTATTTTTTTTTAGATGGTACATAGTAAATTACCGGTGTACTGTACTTTTTCTTTAGAATCAGTAATTCATTATATCCTATTTATTTTCTAATTAAATTATATATACTATAATATTAAGTGCTTATTTTTTTTAAATGTGTATACTTTTTACGCATAAAGAAAAAATATTATCACTAAATGATATAATACTATTAATTTAATGTTTGTATGTGTTATAGATTTGTTAATTATAAAATATCAAAATTAACAAGTATTATAATGTCTGAATTTTCCTTTAGATATTACTAATCGTAACTAACCAAACATTTATTATGAAAAAATTATTGTCTAATTTGATTCATTGGAAAAGCTACCAACGCTTATTTCCTCTGATGTTGTTTTTAATACTAACTGGTAGCTCTGTTTTTGCTCAAACTAAAGTTTCTGGTATAGTAAAAGATGCTAATGGGCTAACTATTCCGGGTGCTAATGTTGCCATCGCAGGAACTACAAAAGTAGTTTCGACTGATTTTGATGGTAAATATGAAATTGATGCGCCAGGGACCGCTACACTTACTTTCTCTTTTATTGGTTTTAATACTCAAAAAGTAGCAATTAAAGGAAGGTCTAAAATCAATGTGACTCTGGAAAGTGATTCTCAATCGCTAAATGAAGTTGTTGTTATTGGTTATGGTACTCAAAAAAGAGGGGATATCAATAGTTCAATTTCTTCTGTTAAGGCTAAGGATCTAGAGAATATTAAACAAGTGAATATTGATCAAATGTTGCAAGGAAAAGCGGCAGGAGTTTCTATAACAAATAACTCGGGTTCACCAGGTGGGGCTGCCTCTGTTAGGGTTAGAGGAACTACTTCTATTTCTGGTACAAATGAGCCATTGTATATTGTGGATGGTATTCCTATTTCGGGTGACGCAACTGGTAAATCTACAAGTGGTCAAGCTCTTGTGGGAAAAGATGGTTTTTCATCAACTGGTGGAGGCGGTAACAGTGCTGTGAGTCCATTGTCAATGATCAATCCTAATGATATCGAGTCGATTGATATTTTAAAGGACGCCTCTGCAACTGCTATTTACGGTTCAAGAGGTGCAAATGGTGTAATCATCATTACTACTAAATCAGGGAAAAGTGGAGCAGGTAAGGTTTCTTATGATAATTATACTTCTTTTATTTCCAATTCAAAAAATTTAGATGTAATGAATTTACAGCAATTTGCTAAAAATAAAACTGAATTAGCAAATATCTATGGTTTTGAAGCAAGACCTGAATTTTCTCATCCTGAACTATTAGGCCCAGGTACTGACTGGCAAGATGAAGTATATAGAACGGCTATTGCCAAAAGCCACCAATTATCATTTTCTGGTGCTAAAGAAGGAACTAACTATTACTTATCTGGTGGGTACTTGAATCAAGAAGGAACTATTATTGGTTCTGGATATAAAAGATATACTGCAAGATTAAATGTAGACTCTAAAGTGAAAGATTGGTTAAAGGTTGGTTCTAATTTAACAGCTGGAATTACCAATGAAAAAGTAACTGTTAACCAAAGTTTTCAAGGTTTGATCAGTAATACCTTATTACAATCACCTGATATACCTGTGAGAAATATAGACGGCACTTTTGCAGGACCACCTAATAAAGATCAAAGTGTAACTTATTACAATCCAGTTGCCGAAGCGTTAACTAGAGAAAATTCATTAGTTAGAAAAAACTTTTTAGGAAATATCTATGCAGAATTCAACCTATTAAAAGGATTGAAATACCGTGCTGAAGTTGCTGCAAGTACAGAATTCTCTGAAAACACAGACTTTAGACCCTCTTATAAATGGGGTTCACAAGTAAATCTTCTTGCTGATTTAGATATGAGAAGACAAAACTGGTATTCAACCAATATTAAAAATTTATTGACTTACGACAAAACTTTAAAAAAACACAAATTTACCGTTTTAGTAGGACAAGAAGCAAATGATAGTCACTGGGAGGGTTTAGTAACGTCTTCTGAAGGTTTTCAAACAAACGAAAACCACACCATTAACTTAGCTAATGTCGATAATAATACAGTGACAGGTTATAAAGGAAGTGCAGCTTTATACTCTCTTTTTGGTCGTGTAATTTATGATTTTGATTCAAGGTTTAGTATGAATGCTTCGATTAGAGCGGATAAATCATCAAAATTTGATCCAGCTAATGGGGATAAACAATGGGGTGTTTTTAGAGCTATATCTGGTTCATGGAAATTATCTAATGAAGCCTTTATGGAAAATACTCGTGATTACGTTGATAATATCAAACTAAGGTTAGGGTACGGAGAAACTGGAAATCAGCAAATTGAAAACAATAGATATACGGCATTATTAGGACAACAAAATTCAGGATTAGGTAGTGGATTTTTAGTTTCAAATTCTCCTAATCCCGATTTGACTTGGGAATCATTAAATCAAAAAAACATAGGACTTGATTTTACTTTATTTGATTCTAGATTGTCAGCTAGTTTTGATTTATATGAAAAAGTATCTAAAGACTTTTTATTCCAAGTGCCATTACCAATCTACCTTACAGGTGGAGGAGGTCAGTATGGTGGTATATCAGCACCTTATTCAAATCTGGGAACAATGAGTAATAAAGGATATGATATTACATTGGGGTACAACACAAAAGGGAATAGTGGTTTTAACTGGAGTTCTTCATTAGTGTTTTCACACTATGTAAATAAATTAGTAGATATTCAAAACGGTATCATACTAACACAACAAGTAAATACTAATGGTTACCAACCTGTTGTTGCTACAAATACTGTTGTAGGTAAACCTATAGGTATGTTTTATGGCTATATTGCTGAAGGACTTTTCAATGATATGGCTACCTTAAATGCTGCTCCATTACAATTTGGACAAACAGTTGGTACAGGAGCTGGTCAAACGTACCTAGGCGATGTAAAGTATAAGGATGTGAATGGTGATGGAGTTATAGATCCTTTAGATAAAACTTTAATTGGAACACCACACCCTGATTTTACTTTTGGTTTTACGAATAATTTCAATTATAAAAACTTTGATGTTTCAATATTCTTACAAGGTTCTTATGGTAACGATATTTTAAACTTGACCAAAAGAGCAGGTACAACAAATGCTTCTTTATATGAAAACCAACTTGTTGAAGCGGCTAATTACTGGACTCCCGATAACACTAATACATCAGTGCCAAGACCTATCGACAATTCAGCAAATAGTAATCTTGTAATATCTAGTCGTTATCTAGAAGATGGTTCTTATTTGAGAGTTCAAAATTTCACTTTTGGATATTCTTTACCAAGAGAGACTGTTTCTAAATTCAAAATGTCACGATTAAGAATTTACGGTTCAGCTCAAAATCTTTACACTTTTACTGATTATTCTGGATATGATCCTGAAATTGGTTCTTTCAATCAAAACCCACTATTATCAGGTATTGACAATGGAAGGTACCCATCACCAAGAACGTTCACAGTAGGAGTAAATGTTGAATTTTAAAAAATAAAAAAATGAAAATTAAATCTTTTTTTAACACATATAAACTGTTTAGCGTAGCAGTTGTATTAGTAGTTTTAGGGTCTTGTCAAGAAGACTTCACAAACAGACCTCCAGAAGATGCCATCAGTTTAGATGCTTACTACAGTTCTAATGAACAAGTAGCATCAGCAACAAACGGGATGTATAGCCGAACTTGGTTTCAAATGTATAATAAGTTTTTCTGGGCCTTAGAAGTAGGTTCTGGAAATATGTATTCTGGTTCACCAGATGTTAGTGGTTTGCGTACCTTCTCTTTGAATGGGAGTGATCCTGAATTAGAAAATGGATGGGCATCTTTATGGGCAAATGTAGCTCAGTCTAATGCAATAATAAACTTTCTTGAATCAAGAGTAGGATCAGGAGTAGATCCAAGTGTGGTACAAAACACCATTGGGGAGGCTTATTTTATGAGAGCTACTGCTTATTTTAATTTAGTTAGAATTTGGGGAGAAGTACCTATAATTGAAAACAATTTAGATTTTTCGAATAATCCAAATGTAAACACAAATACGGTAGCTGATATTTATAAGTTAATCACTATGGATTACTTAAAAGCGATAGACAAATTGGTCGAAAAAAATAGAGGAGCAAATTATGGTGTCAACGGACATGTTTCTAAAGGTTCTGCTAAAGCACTTCTTGCAAAAGTATATTTATACCAAAAAGATTATGTTAATGCTAAATTAATGGCTGAAAGTGTAATTAATAGCGGTGAATTTAAACTTCTTGGTGGAGAACAATTACCAGGTAAAAGCTTTGCTGATTTGTTTTTGTACAAAAACAATAATAATGAAGAGTCTATTTTCGCTTTGCAGTGGAAAGGTGATGGACAATACGGTTCAGCAAATAACTGTAATACACAATTTGGAATAAGTTCGTCTACTGTATCTACATCTAATGCTTCATACGGTGGTGTATTTGGGCCATCACAAGAGGTAATGAGTTTATATGTTTCTGGGGACAAAAGAAAACATGAAACGGTGATGACACCTGGAGATGTATATCCTGATATGAATACAACTACAGGAATTGGATTTACTGTTCCAGCAGAAGATAATGCACAAAATTCAGGTGGTGGAATTAAAAAATATTGTATCGGAGTAAAATCAG
The DNA here is from genome assembly GCF_052113625.1 of Flavobacterium sp. W21_SRS_FM3. NCBI lineage: Bacteria > Pseudomonadati > Bacteroidota > Flavobacteriia > Flavobacteriales > Flavobacteriaceae > Flavobacterium > Flavobacterium sp. W21_SRS_FM3. The sequence goes on from NZ_JBGQOD010000012.1 coordinate 89,352, forward strand.
ATGCAACCGGACCTACTGATGCATGGGCAATGATGGATAACAATTCTTATGTGATGCGTTATGCTGAATTACTTTTAATTCATGCCGAGGCAATTTTAGCAGGGGGATCTACCACATCTGATCCTGCAGCATTACGTTCTTTCAATGCAGTGAGAAATAGAGCAGGTTTAGCTAGTAAAACAGCAATTACTTTCGATGATATATTTAAAGAAAGAAGATTAGAACTTTGTTTTGAAGGGGATTACTGGTTTGATTTAGGACGAATTGACAAAGCGAAAGCAATTGCTATCATGGCTGGGCAAAATAGAGGAGATAGAAATGCATCTGCTTATTACACTCCCGTGTATGATGCAGCGAATAGACAGGCTAATGATTTCTTAATGCCTTATCCAGATAATGATGTTGCTAAAAACCCAAAATTATTAGAAGCACCAGTTCCTTATACTTTTAAATAATATTAAAAAATAACGATTATGAAAAATATAAAAATCAAGTACTTATTGAGCTTGCTTGTAATGAGTTCAGTAATGATAACTGTACTATCATCTTGTTCTAATGATGATAGTGGTGATACAAGTTCTGCACTTGCAATTGAAAGTGTTAGCAAAGCAGAGGCAGGTGATCTAGTTGCAACTGAAGTTGGTTTTGCTAATAATGTGTACATTATTAAAGGATCAGGATTTAGTTCCGTACAAAAAATCTACTTTAATGACACAGACACTTATTTTAATCCCGCTTTAGTGACGGATAAAGCTATTTTTGTTACCATAGACATTAATACGCCGTATGCTAATGCATCTAATGAATTAAAAATTGTAACAAAAAATGGTACGATTACTTATCCATTTGTTGTAGCTCCCCCTGCACCAGTCTTATTATATGGATTTAACCCCATTAATGCTGCAGAAGGAGATATTCTTACCATATATGGTAACTTTTTTCTAGATCCTGTGGTAACTATTGGAACCACGGCAGTACCAGTTATTTCATCTTCATTGAGCGAAATTAAAGTAAAGGTGCCTGCTAATTCAACTGATAAATATGTAACAGTTACTACTATTTCTGGTTCAATTAAGTCAACAGCTGCTATAGGTTCAGCTCTTTATGATGACAAATTACAAGGAGATGCTGGTCACTGGATGTGGAATGGTGCAGATACTTTTGATACGGATAATACTTCCGATAAAGCACAAGGATTAAAAAGTATAAAATTTATTTTTGGAGGATGGAATGGTGCAGATATGAAATTCGCATCGAGAAATGTTTCAAAATACAAAGCGTTTAGAGTACGTGTAAAAAGTATGTCTACAAATGCAGACGCCAGTATCATATTTGTTTTTGGAGGATGGGCTTTTCAAGTTAAAAAAGCACTTTCTACAGACTGGACGTATATTGAAATTCCGTTTTCAGAGATTGGTAATCCTACCACTTTTGACCAGTTAACGCTACAAGAGTCAGGAAGTTTTGGAGGAAATACCATTCTTATGGATGACATGGGTTTTGTATTAAAATAAAGTGTTTTGTTTGAGTGAGTTTGTTTAAGATATTCCCTAATTGCGAGATTAGGGAATTCTTTTTTAATTAAATAAATATAAAAATGAAAAGATATAATTGTTTGTTATTAATTATGTTGTTGTCATTAACCGTTTTTAGTCAAGGGAATACTTACAAGCAAGGGTCGGGTAAGTATGAAGGTTTAGCTATGACACCTGCCATGGGCTGGAATTCCTGGAATACATTTGAAACAAATATTGATGAGAAATTAGTTAAAGAAACTGCTGATATTATGGTGGCTTCTGGAATGGCCAAGGCCGGTTATAATTATATCGTACTTGATGACGGTTGGATGGCAAAAGAAAGAGATCATAATGGTAACTTAGTTCCAGATCCTATTAAATTTCCAAGCGGTATGCAAGCGTTAGTTGAATATGTTCATGCAAAAGGATTAAAGTTTGGACTGTATAATTGTGCTGGCACACAAACTTGTGCAGGCTATCCCGGTACGCGAGGATATGAATATCAAGATGCGCGATTTTATGCCAACTTAAAAATAGATTACTTAAAATACGATTGGTGTAATACACAGGGAATTACGGCAAAGGAAGCTTATACCACAATGAGTAATGCGCTTAAAACCGCAGGAAGACCTATTGTTTTTAGTTTATGTGAATGGGGGGATAATCAGCCTTGGGAGTGGGGAAAAGAGGTAGGGAATCTATGGAGAATTTCTGGAGATATCTATCCTTGCTTTGATTGTGAATTTCATCACGAAGAAGGAAATTGGTCTTCTTGGGGATTTATGAAAATTCTTGAAATGCGCAAGGATATTCGTAAATATTCTGGACCAGATCACTGGAATGATTTTGACATGATGGAAGTTGGTAACGGAATGAGTACAGTTGAAGATAAAACACATTTCACGATGTGGTGCATGATGGCTTCGCCATTAATTGCTGGCAATGATTTTCGAACGATGTCTAAGGAAACAGTAGCAATTTTAACTAATAAAGAGTTAATTGCTGTAAATCAAGATAAATTAGGTGTACAAGGATTTAAATATTCGGCAGAAGATGGATTAGAAATATGGATAAAACCGTTAGTTGAAGGCAACTGGGCACTTACTTTTTTAAATCGAAGTGATGTTGTAAAAAAGGTCGATTTCAATTGGAAAGATCATGTAGTTAAAGATGCCGATTTTAATTTTTTAGCTGATTTTAAAAAACAAACATATGACATAAAAGACTTGTGGCTAAATAAAGAATTAGGTACAACAAAAAGAGCTTATGAAGCAGAAATAGCACCACACGATGTTGTAGTATTGAAATTAATTAATAAATAGGTCTGAGATGAAAATAAAATATAAACTTTTATGCGTTGTTTTTCTAACTGTTTTTGTAGTAGCCAATGCGCAGTTTGTACAAAAGCACGGTCAATTAAAAGTAGTAGGGACACAACTAATGGATGCAAATGACGATCCAGTTGTTCTGAGAGGTTTGAGCTTTGGATGGCATAGCTTTCATCCCAGATTTTATAATAAAAAAGTTGTAAAATGGCTTAAGAAAGATTTTAAATGCAATGTGGTTCGTGCTGCTATGGGTATTGAAATTGGTGAATTAACGTATAAAAATGATTCTGTTTTTGCTATTAAGAAGATAAAAGCGGTAGTTGATGCAGCGATTCAACAAGACATATACGTTATCATTGACTGGCATAGTCATAATATAAATCTTAATGAAGCAAAGGCTTTCTTTGCTCAAATGTCTAAAGAGTACGGGAAATACCCTAATGTAATCTATGAAGTCTTTAATGAACCAGATTATGAAACTTGGCCTGAAGTAAAAGCTTATGCTGAGGAAGTCATTAGAGTAATTAGAAAAAATGATGCTGATAATATAATCTTAGTGGGAAGTCCACGTTGGGATCAAGATGTTCATTTACCTGCTGCAGATCCAATTATCGGTTATGATAATTTAATGTACACGATGCATTTCTATGCAGGAACGCATGAAAAATGGTTGCGTGATAAGACTGATGAAGCTATTGAAAAAGGTTTACCCATATTTGTTTCTGAATCTGCAGGTATGGAAGCTACTGGGGATGGTCCTTTAAATTATGTTGCATGGGAGCAATATATTAACTGGATGGAATCAAAAAAGCTAAGCTGGATTACTTGGTCCATTTCTGACAAGGACGAAACTTGTTCTATTCTAAATAAGTCAGCTAAATCAAATGGTAAATGGAAAGACAAAGATTTAAAAGAATCAGGTTTTAAAATTAGAGAATATTTGAGAAAATATAATAAGGAAGAATAGCTCAGGAAAACTCCAAATTCATTTTGGAGTTTTTTATATCCAAATAAGTCTTTATATAAAACATCAGGTTAATGGAAGTGGTAATGATAATCGTTTGACTTATAAATATAATGTATTAATAATTTCTTCAAAACAAAACAACCCCTATTTAAATAGGGGTTATTTTGTTTTATTTGATTTATAGCGTCTGATTAGGGTTAAAAAAAGCAATATATTTTTACGTTACCTCTAAAAACGTAGGGTTTATTAAATATTGTCGTTGTGAAATTTATATTTTTAGTTGGTCTAAATTGAAGAATAATTGTTTTTTTAAAGCTATTTTTTCTAATTGGTAATTCTTTCATTTTCAGCGTGATTTCTTTTGTTGAAATTATTTTACCTAAGATAATGTTAATAAATTCGTCTTGTTTAATGGTGGAAATTCATTCAAAATGGGAGCTCACATTTTGGATTTAAATTTTAATCTCGCCAGTTTGCCCTTCGTTTTGGGTAATTAAACAAATTAACTGACAACCAAGAGAACTAACTAAAACCAAAACTAAATGAAAAAAGTATTACTAATGTTTGTACTTGTACTTACAGCCAATATAGCATCTGCTCAAGATACCCCTTTGGAGATTTCAGGTTCAGGAGACCTTTATTATAAATATGATTTTTCCAAGACTGCAAATATTCCGACCAGCTTTGCCTCTGATCAAAACTCTATTTCATTAGGAATGATTGATATTGCTCTTAAGAAAACGACTGGGAAAACTTCTTTTGTTGGAGAGATTTCTTTTGGTCCTAGAGGACAATTTCAATCCATTTTAAATTCTGACGGTACGTATGATGAATTAGGGGCTAACTCTTTTCATATTCAAAACTTATATGCTACTTATGCTGCAACCGAAAAACTGAGCTTTACCGCTGGTTTTATGGGAACATTTATAGGGTATGAAGTGATTTCTCCGTTAGGGAATTTCCATTACTCTACTTCTTATTTATTTACTAATGGTCCATTTCAAAATGCGGGTTTTAAGCTAAATTATGCTATTTCTGATAAAGTAGGTTTTATGGTGGGTGCTTTTAATGATGCATGGAACTCCTATACTGCAGATGCCTTTAAGGGGTTGAATGCTTTTGGTGCGCAATTATCATTGACTCCTAGTGAAAATGTGAGTGCCTACATTAATTTTATGGATGGATCCGTTAGTGGTACAATCGTTGATTTAACTGCTTCGTTTCAACTAACTGAAAAATTTAAAATAGGATTAAATGCTGCAGATTATGCGAATGAAGGAGATACAGGATATACTGGAGTTGCTTTGTATCCATCTTATGCGGTATCTGATAATTTTGGTTTAGGCTTACGTGGTGAATATTTTGATTATAAAGTAGGTTCTGGTGATACATCAGTTACCGCATTAACTTTGTCTGCTAATTTACATTCGGGTGCCTTAACTATTATTCCAGAGTTTAGAATAGATAACTCTTCAGATGAAGTTTTTGTAGATTCTAATATGGCAGCCACAAAATCAGCTGCGCAATTTGCTGTTGGAGTTGTGTATGGTTTTTAACGATGATAATAAGTTAGCTTTGAGAATGCATACTTTTTAAGATTACCCTTATAATTTTTTTTTTGACTGTCAGAACACTATATAGTGTTTTGGCAGTTTTTTTTACATTAGAACCATCACGAGTTATTTCGGCAAGTTGATTGAAAAAAAAAAGAGCTTCCTATTTACTGGAAGCTCTTTTATTATGTTGTAAGTAAGTTTTTTACTGTTTCTTATAAATAGAATAAATTGTATTTATAGTTTTCTGGTCTAATACAGAGTTGACTTCTGATTGTATGAAATGCAGCTTGAATGCTGTTATTGCAGCCGGAAGGTTTTTTGTGTTATAACCTATAATACGTAAGCCTTGCTCCGGGTTAAAATCAAGCGGAGCCTCTTCTAATACTTCATCTTGCCAGATGCCAAATCCATTATCTGCTAAAACTTTCCAAGGAAATAATGCACTTGGATCCTGCTTTCTGCTTGGTGCAATATCAGAGTGACCAATAATATTTTGACTAGGAATATTATAATCTTTCTTTAGCTTGCTTAATAAAGCCATCAGACTCGTAATCTGAGCTTCTGAGAAAGGCTCTTTACCGTTATTGTCAAGTTCAATCCCTATAGAAGCCGAGTTTATGTCAGAGTTTTTACCCCAGCTACCGCTTCCTGCATGCCATGCACGTAAATAATCATTCAACATTTGTACTACATCACCATTGTCTGCAATTACATAATGCGAACTAACTTGTGTTCTTGTTAATGTAAATGTTTTAATAGTCTGTTGAAGAGAATCTTGAGCTGTATGATGTATAATAATGAAATTAGGTTTACGCAAATTAAAATTTACTGTTCCTATCCATTGCATATTAATGCCATTGTCCAATGACGAAACTCCCATTCTCGAAATACTATCTTTAAATGTGTAAAGCTGTCTGGTATACAAACTGTCAATGGTTATAGTACTTTTAGATACGATTGGTAAAGGTTCTGGCTCTTTATTAGAAATAACTTCTTTAAAAGATTTTAACTTTGTATTGTATTCTTTTTCACTTACTTTGTATGGATTTGTGGAACAAGATGCCAACAGTGCAAGGAGGATAAAGGAATAAAAGAATTTAGTCATATTTGAAAGCATTTTAGGGATATGTATTTACCTGCGTTTTCTTGATTTTTTTGAATTCTCTTCGTTAAGAAGTTTGTACTTCTCTTTCTGATCATCATTTAAAAATTCTTTTATCTTTCTATCAGTTGTTTCAGAGAGCGCTTGGATTTCCTTAAATTTTTGTTCTTGATTACTATCTCCCTTTAGCAAAATACCTTGTGACCGGATACTTTCTGTGAGTACATTAGCAATTGCTATTTCTTGTAAGGCATCTAAATTCAGTTCTGGTTTTATGCGCTCCATAATTTTACCTACGGTAACTTCAACAGGGATTTCTTTCGGCTTATCTTGTTCCCTACTTGATCCCACCTGATTCATTTGACTCATCCCACCACGTCTACCATATCCATTGCTTCCGTATCCGTTGTTACCATATTGAGCGTTAACTGTAGGTATTGACAATAGTAAGATTGCTAAAATAATTACGTTTTGAACTGTTTTCATATGCTGTACTTTAATTTAAGATATAAAAATAAGAATTATATTTAAACAGGCTCCCCGTATAAATCAAATTCTGTTGCTTCAGTAATTCTGATCATTGCAAATTCGGCAGTTTTTAAATAATGCTTACTAGCATCAATTAATACTTCATTATCCACATCTGGACTGTCAAATTCTGTTCTACCCACAAAGTGACCTCCTTCTTTACGATCAATAATACATTTGTATACTTGACCAATCTTTTCTTGATTTAAATCCCATGATATTTGAGATTGTAACTCCATGATCTCATTAGCACGTGCTTGTTTGACATCATCTGGAACATCATCTTCTAATAAATAAGCATGTGTATTTTCTTCATGAGAATAAGCAAAACATCCCATGCGATCAAACTTCATTTCTTGTACCCAATCCCTTAAAATATTAAAATCTTCTTGAGTTTCTCCAGGGTAACCTACAATTAGAGTTGTACGTATTGCCATTCCAGGAACTCTCTCACGGAAGTCTTTTAAAAGCTTGGTTGTTTTTTCTTGTGTAGTTCCACGACGCATTGATTTTAGTACAGAGTCTGAAATATGTTGCAATGGAATATCAATGTAGTTACAAATCTTAGGTTCACGCTTCATTAAATCTAAAACATCCATTGGGAACCCAGTAGGAAAGGCATAGTGCAAACGTATCCATTCAATTCCTTCCACTTTTACTAATGCTTCAAGAAGCTCAGCTAAATTGCGTTTTTTGTAAATATCTAAACCGTAATAAGTTAAATCCTGAGCGATTAAGATCAATTCTTTTACACCATCTCTAGCTAAACCTTCAGCTTCCTTAACTAATTTTTCAATAGGTTGAGAAACATGTTTCCCTCTCATTAAAGGTATTGCGCAAAAGCTGCAAGGTCTATCACAACCTTCAGCAATTTTTAAATATGCATAATTCTTTGGAGTAGTCGTTAAGCGCTCTCCTAATAATTCATGTTTATAGTCCGCTCCTAACGCTTTCAATAATTGTGGTAATTCAGTGGTACCAAAAAACTGATCTACGTTCGGAATCTCTTTTTCTAAGTCTGGTCTATAACGTTCAGATAAACATCCAGTCACAAAAACCTTGTCAACTAATCCTTTTTCTTTTTTATCTGCATATTCTAGGATCATATTAACTGATTCCGCTTTCGCATTATCAATAAATCCGCAGGTATTAATAACAATTATATTTCCTTCTTTTTCAGCAGGAGCTTCATGTTCAACCTCTTTACCGCTTGCGCGTAGCTGACCCATTAATACTTCACTGTCGTATATATTTTTTGAACACCCAAGAGTGATCACGTTGATTTTGTTCTTTTTTAAAGACTTGGTTCTCATAGATTTGTAAATTGGAGTGCAAAATTACAATTTTTATTTCGGGTAATGTTCAAGATTTGTGATTTTGTGAAGCTAATCCTGCTGTCCGCTGTATCTTTTCCTAGCTAAAGAAGCTAGTAAAAGGATGCCGCTACCATCAGGGCTAAAAAAAAACCGTCTTGCAAAAATGAATGACAAGACGGTTTATATATTATACCACTATTAATTATAGTTCAAACAAAAGTGTTAAAGCTACATTATTATTGACGTTACTAATTGCAGCACCATCGGTTAATCCTTGTGAGAAAAAACCTTGTTGAGAATCTCTTTTTGCGAAAGCATACGATAAATCTACCTTGGTTGATCCAAAATTATATCCTAAACCTGCTGAATAACCTGTCAGGTCACCCATAGTGTTTTTATCTTTATATGGACTTTGTTCAAAGCGGTAACCACCTCTTAAACTTAATTTTTCGATTTTGTATTCAGCGCCTATTCTTAGTTCTCCGCTAGTATCTAGAAGATTGGTCATGCTGTTATTTATGCCATTAAAATAACTATCATTCTCTGGCTTAAATTTAGTTTTACTGTAGTCTTTAATCGCATAGTCTAAACTGATTAAGCCTGTTTTACCAAAAACATAAGCTAAACTTCCTGTTAATTTACTAGGGGTTTGTAATTTATAAGGTTCATAAACATTAGTAATTCTAGGGTCTACAACATCGTTTGTATCATTTCCAGTAGAACTGCTACTAACGGCAACAAGCTTTTGAGAAAACTCATCACTTAAATGGTACCAAGTGGATGATTCGTAAGCTAATCCTAAACGAAATTCTTCAGTTACTTTGGCAATTGTACCTAACTGAAATGAAAATCCGGTTCCGTAAGTATAGAGTTCATTGTCAAATCGTAATTTAGAGACGGTATAATCGGCAGTTAGCGGTGCATTGTTGTCTTCATAAAAACTAGTGTATTTTCTGAAATCTGTAAAGTGAGAATTTAAATTTACTCCTATATATATACGGTCATTATAAGAGGTAGCTGCATTAAATGATAATTTTCCATTATAACCTTCTGACGCGAGTGTGTTTTCTTGGTAGTAATTTCCACCAGCTGGTACATTTGAAACGTATTGTGTATTGTTTGGGTCATTACTTACTGGATCTATGATAAAAGCGTTATAGCCAAGGTAAGCTTGCTGCGCGCCGTGATTTAAGCTTCCGTAACTCGAGTTTTCAAGTGTTCCTAGCGGTACTCCATTGGCAAAAGCTAAAAAATAACTGTCAACAGAATTTGTTGGATTAGTACCTGCAGAAAATATAGAATTATCGAAATTATTAGTGTTTTCATAATTTAGAGCTACAGAAAACTTTCTCCAGTCGCTATTTGGATTCTGGTTCTTAAAAACAAATACTCCACCCGCTTGATTTAAATCAAATGAATTGCTATTTTCGGAAGTTGTAGTGCCAAAATAATTGGAATTATTTTTCGTATCATTATTACTTAACGTAAAAGTTACCTGATTGTTCGAAAATACGGCAGATCCTGCGGGATTAACATTCAGTGAAGATAGGTCGCCACCTAGCGCTCCAAACGCACCACTCATCGCTCTATAACGAGCTGTTCCCGTTAAGTTGTCTTGTGAATAACGTACAGCGTCTGTAATCTCTTGAGATTGAGCTACGCTAAACGAAAATCCTGTGATTAATACAAATAGATATTTTTTCATTTTTTACTAAATAAAGTTTAAATATAAGATGCCAAAAAAAATGTTTATTTTAATTCCCGCCTCTTCTAGAGCTTCCTGATGATCTTCCACTACTTGAATTGGAAGAGTTTGAACTGGAGCGGCTAGGAGAGTAGCTTTCATTTCTGGAGTTATTAGAAGACGGTGTAATTGTTCTTGAAGGAGTTGATTCTCGTCTGTTGCTATTACTGTCTGTCCTCGTTCTCGTTGGTGTGCTGTACGAATTATTTTGATTTTGAGTTCTCCTATTAAAGTTAGGATTGCTCGATCTTGAGTTAATGTTGTTTGAATTTCGTCTAAAGTCAATGTTATTAGAACTTCTATTTGTATTGTTTCTATCTTGAGAATAGCTTCTAGAATTATAACTTCTATTTACACTAGAATTATTAGAGTACGAAGAGCCTCTTCGACTTGGATTGTAAGAATAATTTCTATTGTTATAATAATTACCATAGTTATAATTACCATAGTTATAATAGCCATAATTATAATAAGGATAGTTCCATCCTAAACCAAAGCTTCCGTAACCCCAACCGTAGTACGGGTAATTCCAGCCATAATTAGGATATGCATAATTGTAATACGGATAGTTCCAGCCGTAATTAGAGTACCCCCAGTTATAATAAGGATAACCTAGGCCAAAAGATGATCCCCAATAATTGGGACGGATATTAATATTGATGTCTGTTTTGTCATAATTAGAACCCCAACCAGCATAATTACTGTCTTGATTGTCTTCGTTAGCATAATTATTATCGCTGTAATTGTCTATATCTGTAAAAATTTCTGTTGATTGGTAGTCATCCTGAAGGGAATTAAAATAATCTTTGTAGGGGGTGTTGGGGTTATTAACAGCTTGTCTCTCTATTATTGGGTTATTAGAATTGTTGTATATCCCGTCAGTCTCGTAATAAGAACTGTTTTGATAAGAGCCGCAGGAGGTCAGCAATACGCTTACCAAACTAATAATGGCGTAAATAGCAGTATTTTTGGATGAAAAAATATTAGTTTGCATATCTATAGGTTTTTTTATTGTTGCACAAAGCAAAAATAGTTAGTTTTGTGGAACTATTTAGTTAAATAAAATAATGCAAAATTTGTGCCAAACTATTCAATATGAGTAAGAACCTTACTACAAGATCAGAAGATTATTCAAAATGGTATAACGAACTGGTTGTCAAGGCTGATTTAGCTGAAAATTCAGGAGTTAGAGGCTGTATGGTTATCAAACCTTACGGTTACGCCATTTGGGAAAAAATGCAAGCGGAGTTAGATAGAATGTTTAAAGAAACGGGGCATCAAAATGCTTACTTTCCTTTATTTGTTCCAAAAAGCATGTTTGAAGCAGAAGAGAAAAATGCAGAAGGATTTGCAAAAGAATGTGCGATCGTGACACATTATAGATTAAAGAATGATCCTGATAAACCAGGAAAGTTAATGGTAGACCCTAATGCGAAACTAGAGGAAGAGCTTATTGTTCGTCCTACAAGTGAAGCGATTATTTGGTCCACATACAAAGGCTGGGTGCAGTCTTATCGTGATTTGCCATTATTGATTAATCAATGGGCAAATGTGGTGCGTTGGGAAATGAGAACTCGTTTGTTTTTAAGAACTGCAGAGTTCTTATGGCAAGAAGGACATACGGCACACGCAACTAGAACAGAAGCAATTGAGGAAACGGAGCAAATGATGAATATTTATGCTCAGTTTGCTGAAGATTTTATGGCAATACCCGTTATAAGAGGAACTAAAACAGAAACAGAACGTTTCGCTGGTGCAGAGGAAACATATTGTATTGAAGCGCTTATGCAAGATGGTAAAGCGTTGCAAGCAGGAACTTCACATTTCTTAGGACAAAATTTCGCCAAGGCTTTTGATGTGAAGTTTGCAAATGCCGAAGGGAAGCAAGAATATGTATGGGGAACATCATGGGGAGTATCAACTCGTTTAATGGGAGCATTAGTGATGACTCATTCAGATGATAAAGGGCTTGTATTGCCTCCAAGTTTGGCTCCTATTCAAGTGGTGATTGTACCTATTTATAAAACTGATGAGCAATTAGAGCAAATTACTAATGAAGTGAATGTTTTAACTGCGCAGTTAAGAAAGTTGGGCGTTTCTGTGAAATTTGATAATAGAACAACACAAAAACCAGGTTTTAAATTTGCTGAATGGGAATTGAAAGGAGTTCCAGTTCGAATTGCAATTGGTCCAAAAGATTTAGAAAACGGAACTTTTGAAATCGCAAGGAGAGATACATTGACTAAAGAACTAGTTTCAAAAGACGGAATTGCAACTTTTGTAAGTGATTTGCTAGATCAAATTCAGAAGGATTTGTTTAATAAAGCATTAGATTATAGAAATACCCATATTACTGAAGTAAACAATTTTGAAGATTTTAAAACAGTTTTAAATGATAAAGGAGGTTTTATATCAGCACATTGGGATGGAACAGCAGCTACTGAAGAGCGTATCCAGGAGTTAACTAAAGCGACTATTAGATGCATTCCTTTGGATAGTGTTGAAGAGGCGGGAACCTGTGTGTTTACTGGGAATCCATCTAGTAAAAGAGTGCTTTTTGCTAAGGCGTATTAATTATTTTAAAATTTTTTACATTAGCTATTGTGCGACTCAAAAATAGTTGTATCTTTGCATCCGCAATACAGAAGCAGGGCCCGTTCGTCTATCGGTTAGGACGCATGGTTTTCATCCATGTAAGAGCGGTTCGATTCCGCTACGGGCTACAATTCTGATATTGATAAAGTTTTCACTTACTTTGAAAGTGATAATGGCCCGTTCGTCTATCGGTTAGGACGCATGGTTTTCATCCATGTAAGAGCGGTTCGATTCCGCTACGGGCTACAAATTAAATCTATTTTATTTAGATTGATAATCAACTTAGAGGGATAATGGTCCGTTCGTCTAGGGGTTAGGACGCCAAGATTTCGTCTTGGTAACAGGGGTTCGATTCCCTTACGGACTACAAATAAAAGAATAGTAAAAGATAAAAATATAATAAAATGGCAAATCATAAGTCAGCTCTAAAGAGAATCAGAAGTAACGAAAAGAGAAGAGTATTAAACAGATATCAACATAAAACTACTCGTAATGCTATTAAAGCATTAAGAATAGCTACTGATAAGGCTGATGCTACATCTAAATTGTCAAATGTTATCTCTATGATTGACAAATTGGCTAAGAAGAATATTATACATGACAATAAAGCTTCTAACTTAAAATCTAAGTTGACTAAATTTGTTGCTAAGTTGTAATCACAATATTATCATACAAATAAAAGCCTCTTTTTTTTAAGAGGCTTTTTTTTAGACTGAAAATAAAATATTCAACAATCTTTTGTTGATATTGGAGGCATAGCTCAGCTGGATAGAGCACCTGCCTTCTAAGCAGGCGGTCGAAGGTTCGAATCCTTCTGCCTTCACT
>NZ_JBGQOD010000013.1:0-51353 GCF_052113625.1 Flavobacterium sp. W21_SRS_FM3
TGCGAAAGTAGCTCAGTTGGTAGAGCTCCAGCCTTCCAAGCTGGTTGTCGCGAGTTCGAGCCTCGTCTTTCGCTCTTAGAAACCGAAACAGAAATGTTTCGGTTTTCTTATTTATAGAGGGTAGTGACTAATTATTTTTTAATAAAAAAGTTGCGTTTAAAGAAAATATTTATTTATCTTTGCACCCAGTTAATGCGAAAGTAGCTCAGTTGGTAGAGCTCCAGCCTTCCAAGCTGGTTGTCGCGAGTTCGAGCCTCGTCTTTCGCTCTTTAAAAGCCGAAACATCTAGATGTTTCGGCTTTATTTATTTTAGCTCACTTATGTCTGAATTATTATCAAGTTCTATTGCTGCTTCGTTTTGTTTAAAAAGACGTGCTAGTAATCCTCCTTTTAAGATAATTTTATTGCCTTTAACTTCTAGCCAACTTCCCTCTCTTAATCCTAATACAGGAATCGCGTTAAAAGCATGAAATTCTTTTAATCTTGTTTCCCGTGTTTCTCCCATATGTGTTGAATTTGTATCAGGATCTAAATAATGGGCATTAATATTAAAAGGAATCAATCCTAAAGTTTGAAAACTTGGTGGGTAAATTATAGGCATGTCATTTGTGTTTTGCATGCTTAAACCGCAAATTACACTACCTGCACTTGTTCCTAAGTACGGCGTTCCTTCTTTGACTGCTTCTGATAGCACAGTCATAACTTTGTTTTGGTACAATTGTGTTACTAGTAAAAAAGTATTCCCGCCTCCAGTGAAAATTCCTTCAGCAGCTTTTATGGCTGCAGTAGCATCTTCATATTCATGAATTCCTTTTACCTCAATGTTGATTTTGGCGAAAGCCGCCGCTGCTTTGGCAGTATAATCATCATGAGATATTCCGCTTGGTCTTGCATAAGGAATAAAAAGTACCGTTTTACAATCTTTAAAGTGGATGCTTAAATCGGGTAGGATATAGTCGAGGTATTCTCCGCCGTGAATTGTAGAGGTACTTGCGATAAGTATGTTTTTCATTGTAATAAAATTTGTTTTTTAAAGGCTAAAGATATAAAAACACCATTTTTAAAGGCTGTTTTTGAATTTTTTATTAACATTAATTTACCAAGTCCTTAATAATTAATTTGGAACACATTGGGATACTTTTACAACTTGTCAATACTAAATAGCGCGCAAATAGATGATTAAGTTGGGATGTGTTTTAATAGTTTTTCTTACAACAAGTGCTTTTTCACAGAATACAACTCCCTTAACAGTGCAAGGTTTTGTGCGAGATTCATTCTCAGTTGTTGAAGGTATTTATGTTATTAACCTTAAAACGGAAGAAGCGGCTATAACTGATGATCAAGGAAATTTTTCTATTACAGCACATCTCGGTGAGACTCTATTGTTTTCAGGGGGGCAATATAAATCGGTTAGAATTTTATTAACGGATACTTCTTTTCAGAACGGAATGCTACAGGTAAAAATGACTCCCGTAATGAATGAACTCAATGAGGTAGTTATTAAAAGGTATAACAGCATTAATGCAGTTTCTTTAGGAATTATTCCTGCTAATCAAAGAAGTTACACAGCGGCTGAACGCAAATTGAAAACAGCCACCTCAATAGATGCTACTGCAAATGCGGGCTCCATGGCTGGTGGATCGATATCGGCTGATCCTTTGTTGAATTTTATCTCTGGTAGAACAGCAATGTTAAAGAAAGAAATTGCTGTAGAAAAAAAAGAGGGTTATTTAGATTTACTGGAGCGTATGTTTGATAAGAACCATTTTATTAATAAATTGAAGATTCCTGTGGAGTATGTCAAGGGTTTTGAGTATTATGCGGTTGATAATGAAAAATTTACAAAAATTTTGAACTCTAAGAATATGAGTACTACAGAATTTCTATTAGCTGAATTAGCCACCAAATACAAAGAAATAATTGCCTGTGAAAACGAATAATACGATATTCTTTTTTTTATTTCTATTTGTACAGGCCGGCTATAGTCAAAATGTGCGTAGTGAAATATCAGGTAAAATTAGTGTTAACGATGGTTTTGCTGATGAAGTTAAGGTTGTCAACCTTGCAACAGCTAAAGAGGTAGTTTCTGATAGTTCGGGTTATTTTTCTGTTTTAGTAGCTAAAGCAGATGTTTTAATTTTTTCGTCCTTTAATTTAGAAACGGTTGAACTTAAAATTATTGATAAGCATTTTGATGACAATTTGATTGCCATTATAATGAAACAAAAAACCAATCAGTTAAAAGAGGTGGTAATTAATCAATATGCTCAGCTTAACGAAAAAACCTTGGGAGTTGTTCCTGAAAATCAAAAAAAATATACCCAAGCTGAAAGAAAATTACAAACTGCTGGGGATTTTAAACCGATAATGTTATTAGGAATGATTGGTGGTTCAATGCCGCTAGATCCATTAATTAATAAGATAAACGGCAGGACAAAACGGCTTAAAAAAGAATTAGTAGTAGAGGGAAAAATAACTAGTGTAGTAAAGTTACAGCGATATTTCAATGAAAACTATTATATAGAAAATTTAAAGATTCCTATGCAGTATGTTGACGGGTTTAAAATTTACATTATCGAAAATGATAAATTTGCTTCTCAGTTAAAAAATAATAATGTACCTATGATGACTTTCTTAATCATAGATTTGGCTAACAAATACAAAGAAATAATTGCCTGTGAAAATGAATAATACTTTTGTGATCCTACTATTTTTAATAGCTCAACTTGGTTTCTGTCAGTCGGATGCACAAACGCAGCTTCAGGGCAAGGTTACTGTGGGTACAGACTTTATAAGTGCTGTCAACATTACAAATCAATCTACCGGTGCAAGTACAGTTTCAAATGAGGTTGGGGTTTTTTATATTCCTGTAAAAGAAGGGGATATAGTGGTATTTACTGCAATAAATCTTGTAACTTTACGTAAAACAATTAGTGATCAGGATATTTCATCAGGATTTCTTACTATTAAAATGACTTACAATAGTATTCCTCTCGAAGAAGTCGTTATTAAAGAGCTACCACAAATTACTGCTGAGAGTTTAGGGATTGTTCCTGCTGGACAAAAAAAATACAGTGCTGCAGAGAGAAAATTGTATACCGCCACTTCAGGAGGAGGTATCGATGGGCTTTTAAATACAATTTCAGGGCGTAAGGCTATGCTTAAAAAAGAGATAGTTGTAGAAGGTAAGGAGCAGGCGTTAAACCGATTGATATATGTTTTTGAAGATGCTTATTACATAGAGACTCTAAAAATCCCTGTAGATTACATTGGTGGTTTTCAATACTACTGTGTTGAGAATGCTGAATTTGTAGCGGCAGTTAAGTCTAAGAATAAAACATTAATTAAATTCTTGATTGGAATTTTAGCAGATAAATATAAAAAAATCATAGCAAATGAAAACTAAAATAGAAATACTCTTATTACTGTTGTTTTTTCAATTAAGCTTTGCTCAAAATACAGTTAGAAAGCCGTTGCATGGACAGGTAGTGAATGACTCGATAAGTTTAGAAAGTGGCTACGTTTTAAACGTTAGTTCTAAGGTAAGAACTTTTATAAATGCAAATGGTCTATTTGATATTTTAGCAAGGCCCAAAGATACTTTGTTGGTTTCAAGTTTAGCTTTTCAATCCAAAAAGATTGTTCTTACGGAGAAAAATTGCCAAGAACGATTGTTTTTAATTCAGTTAGATATTGTGAATAATGAATTGAAAGAAGTAGTAATTTCAAATCGATTAAAGGTGAACGCTTTGAACAGTGGCTCGCAAGCTATGGTGGATAGGAAGTACTTTGATGATGAAAAGTCATCTCCCAAAAATAGATTAATGCCTGCCGATGGTACTATCGAAGATGGAATGGATTTTGTAAGAATATTTAAAGACTTCAAGAAACTGTTAAGAGGAAAACCAGATGTAAAAGAAGATTTTGTCAATAACATCGCTTTTTCAGAATATGTCAAAGTTAATTTTAGTCCGTATTTCTTTGAAAAGGACTTGCAGCTACAAAAAGATGAGGTTGATTTATTCTTGTTGTATTGTTCGAATGATCCTAAGTCAAAGATGTATCTCAAACCAGAGGAACGCTTTTTGTTGATGGATTTTATAATTTCAAAAAGCAAAGAATTTAAAAGAATTAGTACTTTTGAAAAATGAAAAAAATAACTATTTGCATTTTAACCGCTTTCTTTTTACTGACATTAACCGCCTTTAGTGCTCATAAATTCTACATGGGTATCTACCAGATCAATTATGCCCCAGAGAAAAAAATGCTTCAAATCACCACGAGAATATTTGTTGACGATCTTAATAAAGCGTTAGAAAAAAAATATAAAAAAACAACCCATTTAGGAACAGTCAAAGAAACCCCTGAAGATGTGGTTTTAATGAAAAAATATCTTGCTGATAAATTGCGTATTAAAGTAAATGGTTCTCAGTTAGCTATGAATTTTTTAAGTAAAGAAATAGAGAGTGATGTAATAGTATGTTATCTTAGTATCAGAGATATTAGTAAGATAAAAAGTTTAGAAGCTTACAATAGTGTGCTGATGGATTGGGACTCAGATCAGCAAAATATTACTCATTTTACTGGCTTTGGAGATAAACAAAGTTTCCTTTTTACAGAATCGGTAACAAATCATGTGTTAAAATTCTAAATGATTAGGGGTGTTTTATGAAAATACATTATTTTCACACACTTAAATAACTTGAATTCTAACCATGAAGAAAATCACACTTTTATTTCTTTTTCCTGTCCTTTTATTAGCACAAGAAAAAGCAACAACAGTAACTCCAAAACAACCAGGGAAGTACGACACCAACAAGTTTAGCCAAATGTATGATTTATTAGCAACGCCTAATATGTTTCGTACGGCATCTGGAGCACCAGGTCCAGCTTATTATCAACAACAGGCAGATTATAAAATTGATGTTGAATTAGATGATAAGAATACTAAGTTAATGGGTTCAGAAACCATTACGTATTACAATAATTCTCCAGATAGTCTTGAATATTTATGGGTACAATTAGACCAAAATCAAGCTGCTAAAGATTCAGAATCGCCATTAGTGGAAAGCGATAGAATCACACAAACTTTTCCTGCATCTAACTTTACTGATAAATTTTTGAAAAAAGATTTAGAACGTGGATTTAATATTGAATATGTAAAAGATAGTAAAGGAAGTCCTTTGTCTTACAGTATTAATCATACCATGATGCGCATCAACTTGGCTTCACCATTAAAACCAGGAACGAGTATGTCTTTTTCAATTAAATGGTGGTATAATATCAATAACTACCAGTTAGAAGGTGGACGTTCAGGATATGAATTGTTTGAAAAAGAAGGGAATAGATTGTATGTAATTGCGCAATTTTACCCAAGAATGGCTGTTTATAATGACGTTGAAGGATGGCAAAATATGCAGTTCTGGGGAAGCGGAGAATTTGCTTTGCCTTTTGGAAATTTTGATGTAAACATTACTGTTCCTGCTGACCATGTGATGGAAGCAACTGGGGAACTAATGAATAGAAGCGAAGTATTTACTGCTGCGCAGGTTAAAAGATACGAGCAAGCTCAAAAATCATTTGATAAACCTGTAGTTATTGTTACGCAAGCGGAAGCAGAAGCGGCTGAAAAAGGTTTTTCTAACAAGAAAAAAACTTGGAAATTCAGTGCAAAAAACGTCAGAGATTTTGGTATCGCTACCTCTAGAAAATTCATCTATGATGCAATGGCGGTAAAACTAAATGATAAAGTAGTAATGGCTGCTTCCGTTTATCCTAAAGAAGCAAACCCGTTATGGGGAGAAACGTCTACAATGACAGTGGCGCATACTTTAAGAAGTTATTCGTCGCATACATTTGATTATCCTTATCCAAAAGCAGTTTCTGTATCTGCTGCAGATCAAGGGATGGAATACCCAATGATTTGTTGGAACTTTGGTCGTCCTGATGAAAACGGAGTGACTAGTGAGCAAATTAAAAACGGAATGATAGGAGTGGTGATTCACGAAGTAGGACACAACTTTTTTCCTATGATTGTAAATTCTGACGAGCGTCAATGGACGTGGATGGATGAAGGTTTAAATTCTTTCATGGAATATATGGCAGAACAAGAATTAGGAACTAATTTTCCTTCTAGAAGAGGGCCTGCAAAAAATATTGTTCCTTACATGAGTGGAGATCAAAAATATTTAGAACCTATTATGTCTAATTCTGAAAGTATTATCCAGTTTGGAAACAATGCTTATGGAAAACCAGCAACAGCATTAAATATTCTTAGAGAAACTGTTATGGGAAGAGAACTGTTTGATTATGCTTTTAAAGTGTATGCGAACCGTTGGAAATTCAAACACCCTACTCCAGAAGATTTCTTCAGAACTATGGAAGATGCTTCTGCAGTAGATTTAGATTGGTTTTTTAGAGGTTGGTTTTACTCCACTGATTTTGTAGATATTGGTATCAATGATGTAAAACAATATTATGTAACTGAGACACCTACAGCTGCGTTGAAAAACGCCAAAGTAAGAAAAGGTCGTTTTGGTTTTGATGAAGGACCCTTTGTATATTTAGTCGAAGAAAGCAATAAAGAGCTAAAGTCTAGTGATAAAAAAGCGTTGAAAGTAGAGGATGTAAAATTGCTTTCAGATTATTTAGGAACACTTAGCTCAGAAGAAAGAGGAAGTTTAAAATCTCCTAAATTCTTCTACGAAGTAGAGTTCAATAAACCTGGAGGATTAATTATGCCTATCCTTGTAGAAATTACTTATGAAGATGGAACTGTAGACAATTACAAATATCCAGCTCAAATTTGGAGAAAAAACAATGAGACTGCTAAGAAAGTATACGCTACTGAAAAAGCAATCAAAAAAATTCAAGTAGATCCAAGATTAGAAACAGCAGATATAGATGTGACTAATAACACTTGGCCAAAAGAACAAGTGAAATCTAAATTTGATTAATTCAATATTCATAAAAAAAAGACTCAATTGAGTCTTTTTTTTATGAATAAATTAAAACACAAGGATTCTAAATTTAATATCTTTGCAGTAATAAAAAAAAAATAAATATATGTTCGGCATAGGAGGAGGAGAGTTGGTTTTCATTATGTTTATTGTATTAATGCTTTTTGGTGCTGATAAAGTTCCTGAAATGGCTCGTACTATGGGTAAGGCAATGGCACAATTAAAAAATGCTACTAACGACATTAAAAGTGAAATACAAAAGGGAGTAGAGGCTAATGGTTTGGATTCAAAATCGTTATCTGATATGACCGGAAATATAAACTCTGAAATCAGTAAAGTCAAAGAAGATTTAATGGGTGATTCCATAGCGCAAGCTAATAAAGTCAAAGAAGATATTGACACCATCACTGGTCCTGTAAAACGCAGCATGTAATGCTTGATAAAATTTTATCTCTAGATACTGATTTATTTGTCTATCTCAACGGACTTGGATCAACCACCTACGACGGACTTTGGTTGTTAATTACCAATCAGCTCAATTGGACCCCTTTATTTCTTGTTTTGCTATTTGCTATTTATAAAAAGTTAGGAGCAAGACAAACCTTATTTTTGCTGTTAGGAATAGCACTTTTAATAGCCTTCAGCGACCAAGGGGCAAACTTGTTTAAAAATGGTTTTCAGCGCTTGCGTCCTTGTAATAACCCTGAAATTAAAGATATTATTCGTGTGGTTCAATTTAGGAGTTCATACAGTTTTTTCTCCGGTCATGCTGCGACAAGTATGGCGACTTCAGTCTTTATTTACAATAATATAAAACGATATTATAAATACACATACCTCCTGTTTTTATGGCCACTAGTATTTGCTTACAGCCGTATTTACTTAGGATTACACTATCCAGTAGATATATTGGCAGGATATACTTTTGGAGCAATAGCAGGATATGTAGCTTTCAAAATATTTAGAAATTTACAACTTAAGCATTTTCCATTTAACCCAGTAAAGAGCGCTAATTAAGAGCTATTCCTGCTATACATTACAATCTTATCGTAGAAAATAGTTTTTTCAATAACAATAAAAGGAGCTTCCGTTGGTCGCTCTTTTTTGTTTAGAAAAAAATCCATTTTCAACCCTAAGGATTTTCATTGCTATCAGGGCTAATGCTGCTACTGCAAATGTAGAACGGTCTGTTATTTAAAGAACTCTGCTTACTGTTAAGCCATCGCGAATAGGTAATAAAACTGTTTCTACTCTAGGGTCATTTTTTAACAAGGCATTGTATTCAAGAAGTATTTTGGTACTAACATCTTTTGGGTTCAAAGGTTCGAGAACTTTACCGCTCCATAATACGTTATCTGACAAAATAATACCGCCTTTATTCATCTTTGGGACAATAAGTTCAAAATAGTTGATGTAATTCTCTTTGTCTGCATCTATGAAAACCAAATCAAATTTAACATCCAGCGTAGGAATAATTTTAGTGGCTTCTCCTAAATGCTGTACGATTTGCTTTCCCCATGGAGATTTATCAAAATGTTTCCTTTGAAAGTCAATGAGTTCTTCTTTAATATCAATTGTATGTAAAACTCCAGATTGCTGCATTCCTTCACACAAGCATAAAGCAGAGTAGCCTGTATAAGTTCCTATTTCTAAAATGTTCACAGGTCGGATTAATTTAGCTAACATACTTAACACTCTTCCTTGAAAATGACCGCTCAACATGCGAGGAAGTAATATTTTTTGGTAAGTTTCTTTATTTAAAGCTGCTAACAATTCGGGCTCTTTTTCAGAGTGTTGCTCAATGTAATCTTCTAATTCTGGTGAAATAAAATGCATTTTTTTAATTTTTGTCAAAGTTATCAAAATATCAAAACAACAAATCAACAAATAGTCATTAAATTTGCAGCATGCAAATGGAGAAAAAAGACATACGAGCAGTATCAAAAGAACAATTACGCGAATTTTTTGTAACCAGTGGAGACAAAGCCTTTCGTGGAAATCAGGTATATGAGTGGTTGTGGAGTAAAGGAGCGCACAGTTTTGAGGATATGACTAATATCTCCAAAGAAACCCGTGCGATGCTTGAAAAATACTTTGTGATCAATCATATTAAAGTAGATACGATGCAACGTTCAGAAGATGGAACAGTAAAAAATGCTGTTCGTTTACATGACGGACTAGTTGTAGAGTCGGTTTTGATTCCTACCAATACTAGAACAACGGCTTGCGTGTCTAGTCAAGTAGGTTGTAGTCTGGATTGTAATTTTTGCGCTACAGCGCGATTAAAAAGAATGCGAAACTTAGAACCTGCTGAAATTTATGATCAGGTTTTAGCAATAGATAAAGAGAGTCGTTTGTATCACAATCATCCACTTTCTAATATTGTATTCATGGGAATGGGTGAGCCCTTAATGAACTACAACAATGTATTAAAAGCCATTGAAATGATTACCTCAGAGGAAGGTCTAGGAATGTCGCCAAAACGCATTATGCTATCCACTTCTGGAGTTCCAAAAATGATAAAAAAATTAGCAGATGACGATGTGAAATTCAAATTAGCGGTGTCCTTACACTCAGCTATAGATGAAATCCGAGCGCGTATTATGCCTTTTAGTGCTAATTTTCCTTTGGCTGATTTGCGAGAGTCGTTAGAATACTGGTACCGCAAAACCAAATCCAAAATATCCTATGAGTACGTGGTATGGAAAGATATCAATGATAACAAGGAATCAGTAGATGCTTTGGTAAAATTTTGCAAATATGTTCCTTGCAAAGTCAATTTGATAGAGTATAATCCTATCGATGATGGTGAATTTCAACAAGCCTCTGAAGAAGCTACAAACGCCTATATAAAAGCCTTAGAGGCTAATGGTATTGTGGTCAAAGTACGTAGAAGTAGAGGTAAAGATATCGATGCGGCTTGTGGGCAATTAGCAAATAAAGAAGTGTAAAAAAGAATGACTGACTTAGAGGAAGAAAAAGGAAGCTGTTTTTATTTAAAATAGTATATTTGAAATCTAAATGAATGTCACTTCTCAAATAAAACAGCCCATCTTTAAAGAAATGGAACTTTTTGAAAAAAAGTTCTATGAATCGATGACTTCACAAGTGGCTTTACTCAATAGAATTACCTATTATATTGTAAACCGCAAAGGGAAACAAATGCGTCCTATGTTTGTTTTTCTAACTGCAAAAATGGTTTCTGGTGGAACAATTAATGAACGTACGTATCGCGGAGCCTGTGTTATTGAATTAATTCACACAGCCACTTTAGTTCATGATGATGTCGTGGATGACAGTAATCGTCGTCGCGGATTTTTCTCAATTAATGCACTGTGGAAAAATAAAATAGCGGTGCTCGTAGGTGATTATTTACTTTCAAAAGGATTGCTACTCTCTATTGATAATGGCGATTTTGATTTACTTAAAATTATTTCTGTAGCGGTACGTGAAATGAGTGAAGGGGAATTACTCCAAATCGAAAAAGCCCGAAGACTTGATATTACTGAGGATATTTACTACGATATTATACGAAAAAAAACCGCAACTCTTATCGCGGCTTGTTGTGCTCTAGGTGCTAAATCTGTAATCGAAGATGATGTACAAGTAGAGAATATGCGCAAATTTGGTGAACTTATTGGTATGGCTTTTCAAATCAAAGACGATTTGTTTGACTATACGGAGGACGCTATTGGTAAACCAACAGGTATTGACATCAAGGAACAAAAAATGACACTTCCATTAATCCATGTTTTGAACAACTGTACTTCAAAAGAAAAATCATGGTTAATTAATTCGATAAAGAACCACAATAAAGACAAAAAAAGGGTCAAAGAAGTTATTGCTTTTGTAAAAGATCATAACGGTCTAGGTTATGCCGAAAACAAAATGATCGAATTCCAGCAAGAAGCATTACTGTTATTAGATAATTATCCTAAATCTGATTTTAAAGATGCTTTAATTTTAATGGTTAATTACGTTATTGAACGAAAAAAATAATAATTTAATTTATTGATATTTAAGAATTTAAATATTTAGTTAGATTTATTTTCTCTTTTTTAGCACTTCCATGCAACCTTTTTGTGTTTTCAATCGTCTATGGTAATAGATAACCTTTATAAAAACTTTGAAAGTAATCAACTTACATCAAGAGGAAAAAGAAACGATACAGCTAGCTGTCGATAACAATCGTCAGGCTCAGCAGCACATCTACAATCGGTTTTCTCCACAAATGTTAAGTATCTGTCGCTTGTATGTAAAAGATGTGCAACAAGCCGAAGACATTATGATTACCTCTTTCATGAAAGTCTTTACAAATATTAAAAATTTTCAACATAATGGTAGTTTTGAAGGCTGGATAAGGCGCATCATGGTTAATGAGTGTATCTCCTTTTTGCGAGTGCATAAAAAAGTAAATTTTATTGAAGATGCGTTTATTGCCGAACAGACTGTTGAAGCTGAAGATTGTGAATTGGCAACAGATGACATTCAGTTCATGATTGATAATTTGCCAGAAGGGTATAAAATGGTATTTAATTTATATGCTATCGAAGGTTTTAAGCACAAAGAAATTGCTGCGATGCTTGGGATAAACGAAGGTACGTCAAAATCGCAATTGTCACATGCTAGAAAAATTTTGCAGCAGCAAATTAACGCAACAAAAAAGTATGATTATGGAACCAAATAAATTCGATAAAATAATAAAAGAGAAAATAGAAGCAAGAACCATTGCGCCTTCAAATGATGCCTGGCAAAAATTAGAAGCGATGATGGTAACTGCTGATAAACCAAAGCTTAGCTATTCCTGGTTGTATATCGCCGCGAGTTTTGTGGGAATATTGATCGTTAGCTCTGTTTTTTTCAATCAAAAAGAATCGATCAATATTCAAAAAAGCAATCCAGTGGTTTTAGATCAAAATGCTAAAAACACGAACTCGGATAAAAATGAAAAAAATCATGAAGAGGCAACAACTTCCCACAATGGGAATAGCTTGACGGTCGCTAAAAAATATATAAATAGAAAAGAACCATTGCAACAACAGGAAGAAGTTACAGTTCCTAATAGTAATATTTATAAAGAGCAAGAGTTAGCTGCTGTTTCAAGTAAGAAAAACGATTCTCAGTCTACTGCTAAACATAGATACATTAGTGCACAAAACTTACTGGCGGCAGTGAGTGACAATAAAGTGGAGGTAACGTCTACTAATAAAACATTCGAAAAAAATAGGACAGGAAAAACTGTAGATCCGAATCGTTTACTATCAAGTGTTGAGACAGAATTAAATCAATCTTTTAAAGAGTCGGCACTGGAAAAATTCAACAAGAAGCTGAATGCTATTAAAACAGCTGTTGTGAATAGAAATTTTGAAGAATAAAAAAACAGCAATCAATCATCAATCAAAAAACTAAAATCATGCAAAAAATTATCTTAATCACTATTCTATTTTTGTCTGCTTTTATTGTCAAAATAAATGCACAGGAAAAAAAAGGCGCTTACAAATATGTGGAAGACTGGAGCTATTGGCAACCCGAATCGCCAAATTATGAAATGAGTCTTGAAAAAAATACAGCTATTAATAGTCAAAATACCTTGACAATTAGATCTATTAAAAATAAGTTTTATGGTTTTGGGACTCTTATGAAAACGACAAAATCAGACGATTTTTTAGGGAAGACGGTTAGAATGACGGCTTATGTAAAAAGTGAAAATGTAAAATCATGGGCTGGACTTTGGATGCGTGTTGATTACTACGATGCAGCTGTTTTAGCATTCGATAATATGCAAAACAGAGGCATAAAAAGGACAACAGATTGGACCAAATATGAAGTGGTTTTATTTGTTCCAGAAGAAGCAACATCCATTTCTTATGGGGCTTTATTAGATGGAACAGGTCAGATTTGGTTTAAAGATATCGTTCTCGAAGTCGTTGATGATACCGTGCCAGAAACAGGGTCAACCAAAGGTAGAGAGTATAAAGTACTATCATTTGAAAAAAGAGCTAAGGCAATAGGTAGTGCAATTAAAAAAATAACGAAGAATGAGAAAGAGGCCTTAAAAACTGAAGTTGATGTAATTGATAAAGAAGTAGAAAAAGGCTTGCTTTCTAAAAAAAATGCTGAAGACCTTAAATTAAAAAAAGCAGAGGAACGTGCTACAAATATTGATACAAAAGTAGCTATTGAAGAAGAGAAATTAAATCAATTAATTCAAGATCAGGTGGATGGAAAACTAGAGGAGGAAAGTGTCAATAAAAGCGGAGGAACAATGCTGATTATTGGAGCAAGTAATGATTCTATTGGTAAGAATAAAACGGAAATAAATTTGACCTCTTTAAAAGTTTATAATGGGCACGATGATAAAATAAACCGACATTATAAAAGGACTACATCTCAAATGGTTTTTGCAACCGGCTTAAATAATTTAGTTACTAATAAAAGTATTCAAAATTCAGATTTTAGGTATCTAGGGTCTCATTTTTATGAATGGGGTTTGACGTACAATTCAAGAATTTTGAAAGATGCTAATTTGTTACATGCTAAATATGGTGTATCACTGATGTATAATAATCTTCGTGCCACAGATAATAGAAGCTTTGTTGTGAATGGAGCACAAACAAATTTAGAAGTAAATCCAGTTGCTCAAGAAGATTCTAGATTTAGAATGGTATCGCTGGTTTTCCCGGTACACTTAGAATTTGATTTTTCTAGATCGAGAGCGGATAAAACATATTTTAAAACACATGACAGTTTTCGTATAGGCTTAGGTGGTTATTTTGGTACAAATTTAAAGTCGAAGCAAATTATAAAGTACGAAGATGATAACTATAAATCCACAGAAAGAGTAAGAGGGGATTTTAATGTAAGTAATTTTGTATATGGTTTAAGCACCTATGTGGGCTACAAAGCCACAAGTTTGTATTTGAAATATGATTTAAATCCTTTGTTTACAGACAATACAGTTAAGCAAAATAATGCATCGCTTGGTGTTCGTTTTGATTTTAATTAGAGTTAGTACAATAATTTTTTAAAACCCTCTTAGAGTTTCAAACTTTAAGAGGGTTTGCTTCTTTAAAACTTTGTAACTTTGACCCTTTATAACTTTGATACTTTTTAAAATTGATTTCAAAAGCGACTATTGATACTGTTTTCGAAACTGCTCGTGTAGAGGAGGTTATTGGTGATTTTGTCCAGTTAAAACGTGCTGGTAGTAATTTCAAAGGATTGAGTCCGTTTTCTGATGAGCGCTCTCCGTCTTTTATGGTATCTCCAGCAAAGGGGATTTGGAAAGATTTTAGTTCTGGAAAAGGAGGAAATTCTGTGGCATTTGTAATGGAGCACGAACATTTTACCTATCCAGAGGCGATTCGTTATTTAGCAAAGAAATACAATATTGAAATTGAAGAAACGGAGCAAACAAATGAGGAAAAAGCTAATATGGATGTGCGAGAAAGCATGTACTTGGTCTCTGAGTTTGCCAAAACATACTTTCACAATACGCTTTTAAGATCTGAGGAAGGTAAGGCAATTGGTCTTTCCTATTTTAAAGAAAGAGGTTTTACTGATGCAACGATAGAGAAGTTTAGTTTAGGATACTCGCCTGAAGCTTGGGATGCATTTACTAAAGAAGCACTAGGTAAAGGCTATAAGTTAGAATTTCTTGAAGGTACAGGTTTGACGATTGCAAGGGAAGATAGGCCTTTTGACCGTTTTAAAGGCAGGGTAATGTTTCCGATACAAAGTATGTCAGGAAGGGTACTTGGGTTTGGTGGTCGAATCCTAACTAATGATAAAAAAGCAGCCAAATACCTCAATTCTCCTGAAAGTGATATTTACCATAAAAGTAAAGTTTTATACGGTATTTTTCAGGCCAAACAAGCGATAGCTAAATTAAATAATTGCTATTTGGTTGAGGGATATACAGACGTAATCCAATTTAATCAAGCAGGTATCGAAAACGTGGTTGCCTCTTCAGGGACTGCGTTGACGCCAGATCAAATTCGTTTGATTAATAGGTTAACAAAAAACATTACGGTACTTTTTGATGGTGACGCTGCCGGACTTCGTGCTTCTGTTAGAGGAATTGATTTAATTCTTGAGGAAGGGATGAATGTAAAAGTCTGTGCTTTCCCTGATGGCGAAGATCCTGATAGTTTTGCTAAAAAAACATC
This sequence comes from Flavobacterium sp. W21_SRS_FM3, assembly GCF_052113625.1. Taxonomy (NCBI): domain Bacteria; kingdom Pseudomonadati; phylum Bacteroidota; class Flavobacteriia; order Flavobacteriales; family Flavobacteriaceae; genus Flavobacterium; species Flavobacterium sp. W21_SRS_FM3. The sequence continues at coordinate 15,128 of NZ_JBGQOD010000013.1, forward strand.
ACATGATGATTTGGTAGCATATCTAGAGAATAATGCCAAAGACTTCATACAGTTTAAGGCGTCATTATTAATGGACGAAGCAAAACATGATCCAATTAAAAAGGCCGATTTGATTCGGGATATGGTTGTAAGTATTTCTAAAATACCAGATCGCATACAGCGTGAAATTTACATACAAGAGTGTTCTCGTATCATGGATATTTCTGAGCAGGTATTAGTGAGTACTTTGGCTCAGCTAACTCAAAAGGATGAGGTAGAAGATGCTAAAAAGCATAAAAAAGACCAAAAAGCATTTCAGGTAGTTAAGAATGAAAATCCAGATGATGTTGAAAAGGTCGATGTACTTTACCGTTTAGAGCGCAAAATCATTGAAATTTTACTGTTATACGGAAATAAAACAGAGCTATTTGAAGACGTACTTTTGCGATCTAATGAAGATGGCGAAGTAGAGCACGTCACTGAAATGAAAGAATATAAAGTCTTTCATAGAATTTATTTGAGCTTGCAAGAAGATGAGGTTGAACTAGCCAATCCTTTGTTTAGAGAGATCTTTAATGATTTGATAAACTATTACCTTCAGAATGAATCCTTCAGTTTAGAGCAATATTTAATGCATTTGCAGCCCGAATTTGCACAAGAAGTAACTGATATTTTGATGGAAGAAGAAAGGCTAGTGATGCATAATTGGGAAGGTCAAAACATTTTTCCAAAATCTAAAAATGATACCATCGGTCAAAATGTTTCTGAAACTATTTTGACACTTCGCTGGTACCTTGTTGGGAGAATTATAGAAGAATTAAAAAGCACTATTGCGCCAGATGCAGATAATACAGAGCCTATGACAATGATCCAAGATTATAATGGATTAACAAATGCTTTTTCCAAGAAACTGGGTAGAGTAATGTCTCGATTTTAATTAAACAATTTCTAGCTTTTTAGCTTTGTTTACTAAGTCTACTAAATTTGTTACATTTAATTTGGTAAGTAATCGCAATTTATAAGTACTAATTGTTTTCTCGTTAAGATTTAAAATTTCAGCAATTTCATGGTTTTTTTTACCCGCGCTTAAGTAACGCAACACTTCTACCTCACGGTTAGAAAGTTTTCGATACAAACGCTCGCTTTTACTTTGTTTAGCAATTAAAGCTAAATTTTTCTTAACGGTCTCGTTCATTATTATTTTGCCCTGTTGTACCTTAACAATGGAATGGCCTAAGGTTTCAAGCTTTTCTCTTTTATGCACAAATCCAGATGCGCCGGCTTTAATAGCATTTGGTGCATATATTTGCTCAGAGAGTCCACTGAAAATAATAATTTTAGTTTTAGGGAAGTTTTTTAAGATGGACTTTACTTCAAAAATGCTGGAAAGACCTTCTAATTCTAAATCTAAAAGTAAAATATCAATTTCTTTCGTGAGTAGTATGTCTCTGATCATCAAGAAGCTACCTACGTTTGCTGTAATCGAAATTTCAGCATGATCTTTAAAATACGATTTTACCCCGTAATGTACTACTGGATAATTATCTGCTAAACAAACTTTTATCATAATTTCATTTTTTTAAGAGTTGTTTGTTGGAATGATTTACTAAATCTAGTTAAAAAAATGTGAAAAATCAATTTTTTAGGATAAACGGCTATTAATCTCGATTAACTAAACAAACGGGGATGGGATTCATTTTATGTTGGTTGATTTTGTTTAATCTTTTATAGATTGCAAAAACTATTTTTTCTCTTTCTGAAAAATTTTCATCTGATAACCCTTGTTCTTCAGCAAGCATAGCCCACTCTAGCTCATCATAGCTGGCACCTAGTTGTTCTTCATCTGATTTCTCGTCTCCAAATAAACCATCAGAAGGTGTAGCGTCTAAAATGGATTGTGGAACTTTTAAATAGGCTCCTAAGGCAAAAACATCTGATTTCATTAAATCAGCAATAGGACTCAAATCTACTCCGCCATCACCATATTTAGTATAAAAACCCACACCAAAGTCTTCAACTTTATTTCCTGTACCTGCAACTAATAGCCCGTGCACACCAGCAAAATAGTATAAAGTGGTCATTCTTAAACGGGCTCTAGTATTAGCTAGAGTAAGGTGTAATTTGTTTTCTTCAAAATCCGTAGGAACAATACTTTTAAAAGACTCAAAAAGAGAGGTTAAGTCTGCTTCTATACTAGAAACATTAGGAAAACGTTCTTTTAACTGTTTTATATGTTCACGTGCTCGGCTAACATGACTGTCATGCTGATGAATGGGCATTTCGACACACAGAACCTTAAAACCAGTCTGCGCACACAAGGTTGATGTAACCGCCGAATCAATACCGCCTGATATCCCAATTACAAATCCGTTAACTTTTGCGTTTTCAGCATAGCTTTTTAACCAGTTTACAATATGAATATTAACTTTTTCAACTTGAAGAGTACTTTTTTTAGCCATAATAGTTTAACTTTTAAAAAGGAGGAATGTATATTTGCAAAATCAAAAAGTACTGTACTTTTTTGACTGATTTTTCTTAGGCAAATTTAATTAAAAAAAATGAAAATATCTCTTTATCTGCTAGTTCTGTGCTTCTTTTTTATATCTTGTGGTAAGAAAAATAAAATTGAGAAGGCTGTTGCCGAAATTCCTATTGAAATCGAAGTGAAGCGCTTTGATAAAATATTTTTTGAAACACCAACTGCTGATTTACCTAAGATAAAAGAAGCCTTTCCCTACTTCTTTCCTCTAGGAAATGATGACGACGTTTGGTTATCAAAAATGCAAGATCCACAATGGAGAGAATTGTACGCAGAGGTTCAAAAAAAATACAGCGATTTTGAACCTGTACAAAAGGATTTAACGACTTTGTTAAAACACATAAAGTACTATTTTCCTCAAACGAAAACACCTAAAGTAATTACGGTTATCTCTGAGATGGATTATAATAATAAAGTAATATATGCAGATAGTTTACTGATAATTTCTCTCGAAATGTATTTGGGTAAGGAACATCGATTTTACCAATTCCCTAATTATCTTAAGCAGAATTTTGAACAGAAAAATATAATGCCAGATGTTGTTTCTAGTTTTTCGTTGAGAAAAATCCCTCCTGCTACAAGTAAAAATTTCCTGTCGAGAATGGTAACCTCAGGTAAGGAGTTATACCTAAAAGATTTATTGCTTCCTGAATATAGCGATGCTGATAAAATTGGGTATACAGAGGAGCAAATAAAATGGTGTGAAGAAAATGAAAGTTATATGTGGCGCTATTTTATCGAGAAAGAAATGTTGTATAGTGACGATCAAAAATTGAGTTCTCGATTTATAAATCCAGCACCCTTTTCTAAATTTTACTTAGAAATTGACAATGAAAGCCCTGGCCAAGTGGGCGCTTGGGTTGGTTGGCAAATTGTACGTTCGTTTATGGAGAACAATAAAGTATCTTTGCAGGAATTATTAAGTACAAGCCCAAAAGAAATATTTGAAAAATCAAAATACAAACCTAAAAAGTAATGTCAGAAAAAAATAGATCAGAAATTAAATTCTTAGTAGAACTAGATGAAAATCGTGTGCCAGAAAAATTATTATGGTCAGCTAAGGATGGTGGAGTTGAGTTAGAAGAAGCGAAAGCAATTATGTTATCGGTATGGGATAGTAAAGCCAAAGAAAGTATGCGTATTGACTTATGGACAAAGGAAATGCCTGTTGATGAGATGAAAATTTTCTTTCATCAAACATTAGTAGCCATGTCAGACACTTTTCATAGAGCTACAGGTGATGAGAAAATGGCAGATACCATGAAGGATTTTTGTGATTATTTTGCTGAAAAATTAGAGTTAAAGAGTGGGAACTAGTTTATAATAAAAAAAGAGCTACTATATCGAGTAGCTCTTTTTTCTATTTTGTAATAGATTTTTTTTCTAAATCTTTAAGGAGTTGTTTTAAATAAACCAAATATTGCTAAATGTTTTGTGTTTTTTAAAACTGACTACTGTTTTTAAAAACTTCTTGGTTAACCTCATCAATATAACCTAGCAGTTCTTCTTTTCCTAAGGATTCTGTTGCGGAGGTTACAAAGTATTGTGGCATCTCTGCCCAGTTATTGGCAAACATATTCTTTTTATATGCGGCAATATGTGAGTCGATTTTAACTTTACTAATTTTATCAGCTTTCGTAAAAATAATGCAAAACGGAATTTCGCTTTCTCCCATATATGACATGAATTCTACATCGATAGCTTGTGCTTCATGGCGAATATCAATCAAAACAAATGCACATACTAATTGCTCTCTAGTTTCAAAATAATCAGTAATAAATTGTTGAAAAACAGATTTAGTTTTCTTAGAAACTTTGGCATAACCATATCCTGGTAAATCAACTAAGAACCAATTGTTGTTTATTAAAAAATGATTGATTAACTGTGTTTTTCCAGGTCTTCCGGATGTTTTAGCTAATTTCTTCTGGTTGGTCAGCATATTGATTAATGATGACTTTCCTACATTAGACCTACCTATAAACGCATATTCAGGTAAATGATCCTTTGGACATTTAGAAACATCTGAATTGCTAATTACAAACTCGGCAGTATTAATTTTCATGGTATCTGTGTTTAAGTTCTCTTCTTTTAAGGAGGAGATTGCTTATAAATTTGTTTTGTTTAACCATTCTTCAAGCAAGCGATTGAATTCTTCTGGTTGTTCCATCATCGCAGCATGACCGCATTTATCGATCCAGTATAAACTTGAGTTAGGAAGTAACTTGTTGAATTCTTCTGCAACATCTGGAGGTGTAACTTTGTCATTCTTACCCCAAATGATACAAGTTTGAACATACATTTTTGGTAAATCTTTTGCCATGTTGTGACGTATGGCACTTTTAGCAATAGTAAGCGTTTTTATTAATTTGATACGGTCATTTACTGATGCGTAAACTTCGTCTATTAGTTCTGGTGTAGCTACTTTTGGGTCGTAGAACACGTCCTCTGCTTTCTTTTTGATGTATTCGTAATCGCCTCTTTTAGGGTAGCTGTCTCCCATTGCGCTCTCATAAAGGCCTGAGCTACCTGTAATCACTAATCCTGCAACTTTTTCAGGATACATTTTAGTATGGTACAATGCGATATGTCCTCCTAATGAATTTCCTAAAAGTATTACTCTATCAAATCCTTTAAAAGTGATAAAGTCTTTAACGTATTTAGCAAAATTTTTGACATTAGTCTTTAGAATGTTTTGGGTATAAATTGGTAAGTCTGGAATAACTATTTTGTACCCTTTTTCAGAAAAGTAACTGGCAACAGCATCAAAATTACTAAGTCCTCCCATTAGACCATGTAAAATTACAATAGGTGTTCCTTCGCCAGCTTCATAATAGCTGTATTTACCTTCTTTCTTATAGTTTTTTTCCATGTTTAAATATGCGAATTTTCAATTTTCACAAATATAGGATTTAATACATTAAAAAGAATTTTTGTAAACATTTTTTGAGGATTTATTTCGTTCCCAAAGCTTTTTAATTAGAGTTGGGTTAAAAATCAGAGAAATCCATAAGAGCTTGTCTTTTTTTGATTGTAAATAATAAAATTTTGAAGTTAAATTCTTGCAGATTATTATCTCAGTTTTTCATAGAGTTGAATAATCCTACAACTTAATGGTAAAGAAGCTAACAGTCTGACAGTCTAAAAATTAAGGCTTTTCGATCGAAAGTGGGTAAACTTATCAACAAAGTGGGATATAGTGGTAAAATGTGGTAAAATTTTTTATATTTTTGCTTTAAATCAATTTTAAAATTAATTCATTGAATACGATAGTTGGAACATACGAATGTAAGGTCGATGCTAAAGGGAGAGTGCTGTTGCCAGCGCCTCTTAAAAAGCAGTTGGCGCTTTCACTTCAAGATGGATTTGTCTTGAAGCGTTCTGTATTTCAGCCTTGTTTAGAGTTGTATCCAATGGAAGAATGGAACTTGATGATGCAAAAAATTAATAAGCTTAATCGGTTTGTTAAGAAAAATAATGATTTTATCCGCAGGTTTACGGCAGGTGTTAAAATGGTAGAAATTGATTCATTAGGAAGGTTATTAGTCCCTAAGGATTTAGTGTCATTTGCTCACATTGCTAAAGATGTGGTTTTTTCATCGGCAGTAAATATTGTTGAAATCTGGGACAAAGATTTATACGAGAAATCAATCAATGGAGAAGATGTTGATTTTGCTGATTTAGCAGAAGATGTAATGGGAAATTTAAATGACGACGACAATGGAATATCATAATCCGGTTTTACTTAAAGAATCTGTAGATGGTTTAAATATTAAGCCTGATGGAATATATGTTGATGTGACTTTTGGTGGTGGAGGACATTCTAAGGAGATTTTAAGTCGGTTGGGGCCAAACGGTAAATTGTTCGCCTTTGATCAAGATGAAGATGCGCTTGCTAATGCTTTGCCTGATGACCGTTTTGTACTTATCAATGAAAACTTCAGGTATTTAAAACGTTTTTTGCGTTTTTACGGAGTAAAGTCAGTTGATGGAATTTTAGGAGATTTAGGTGTTTCCTCGCATCAATTTGATGTTCCTGAAAGAGGTTTTTCAACACGTTTTGACGCCGAGCTTGATATGAGAATGAGTCAGAAAAATGATTTGAATGCCTATAAGGTGGTCAATGAATATGATGATGCTAATTTAAGAAGGGTCTTTCTAGATTATGGTGAATTAAAAAATGCACCTGTATTAGCAAGAACCATAGTAGAAGCAAGAGAGCTTCAGCCAATTAGAACAACAGATGAGCTAAAAGAAGTACTGGCTAAATACCTACCGGAAAGAGTTCGTAATAAAATATTAGCTCAGATCTATCAGGCGATACGTATTGAAGTAAATCAAGAGATGGATGTGTTAAAAGAATTTTTAGAACAGTCACTTGAAATTTTAAATCCTGGAGGCAGACTGAGTGTGATCTCTTACCACTCTTTAGAAGATAGATTGGTTAAAAGATTTTTGAAAAACGGCATGTTTGAGGGAGAACCAGAAAGAGATTTTTTTGGTAATTTCTCGGTTCCATTTAAGCTGGTTGGGAAATTAATAGTTCCTAATAATGAAGAGATAAAAGTTAATAATAGAGCACGAAGCGCAAAATTGAGAATTGCTGAAAAGCTATAATCAGATAGATGAAAAATAGAGTTTATAACATACTTAAAGCGAGGTTCCTTATCGATGATGATGCGATGAAAAACTGGCGCTTTATAGTTTTTTTGATTCTATTGGCAATTATTATGATTGCAAATACGCAGCGATTTGAGCAAAAGGTTTTTAAAATAGCTGAACTCACCACTGAAGTAAAAGAATTGCGCTCTGAATTTGTTGACAGGCGTTCTCAGTTGATGAAATTGAGAATGGAGTCTACAGTATCTGAAAAGATGGTTGAAAAAGAAATTTTTCCATCAACAGTTCCCCCGGTTAAGATAAAAGTAAAAAAAGAAGAGGGAAAAAGTTTCCTTAAAAAAATATGGCAGTAGAGGATAAATACATATCGTACAGAATCTATCTGGTTGCATTTGCTATTTTCATAATGGCAATTGCGATTGCTGTCAAGTTGACTAATATTCAATGGGTTGAAGGGGATTATTATAGAAAATTAGCAAAAGAAAGAACGGTTAAGAATTTTGTTATTCCCTCTAATAAAGGGAATATCTATTCTTCTGACGGGAGTTTACTTGCGACTTCAATACCTAATTATGAAATCCGTTTTGATGCTTTGGCACCAAAAGCGGAGGTATTTGAGAAAAATGTAGCTTCATTATCAGATTCATTAGCTACGGTTTTAAACAAACCTAGTAGTTTTTATCAAAACGAATTAAGAAAAGCGAGGGCTAATAATAATAGATACTATTTGATTGCTCGTGATTTAAGTTATACAGATTACATTAAGATCAAAGGTTTTCCTCTTTTTAAGTTAGGAGCTTATAAAGGTGGTATAATTGTCGAACAGAAAACCGTAAGAGAACATCCGATTGGTAAAATTGCGGAGCGTACTATTGGGTATGAAAGAAAAACTCCTAATGGAACTTTTGATGGAAAAGGAATTGAATGGGCCTATAGAAAATACTTAAACGGTAAAGATGGTAAAATTCTTAAACAGAAAATTGCCAAAGGACAGTGGAAGCCTATAAGAGATGTGAATGAAGTGGATCCTCAAGATGGATACGATGTGATTTCAACTATTGATGTATACATTCAGGATATTGCACACCATGCTTTATTGAAACAGTTGGAAGAATTTGAGGCAGAACATGGTTGTGTCGTAGTTATGGAGACGCAAACAGGTCATGTCAAAGCAATTTCTAATCTAGGAAGAGCAAAAGACGGTACCTATTACGAGACGACTAATTATGCTGTTGCAGAATCTCACGAACCAGGATCAACATTTAAATTAGTTGATTTGATGGCTATTCTAGAAGATAAAGTGGCAGATACAAGTACAGTTTATAACACTTTTGGTGGAGAAATTCGTTATTCGGGTAAAGCTGTTCGCGATTCGCATAAAGGCGGTTACGGTAAAATATCGTTGGCTAGAGGCTTTGAATTATCATCGAATACGGTAATGGTACAAGCAGTATATGATAATTATAAGGACAATCCTTCTCGATTTGTTAACCATGTAAATTCATATGGACTTAATAAACGACTTCATATGGATTTTGAAGGAGAAGGGAGGCCTTATATCCCACAACCTACAGATAAAAACTGGTCTAATATTTCGTTGCCTTGGATGGCTTTTGGTTATGGAGTTTCAGTAACGCCTATGCAAACATTAGCATTTTATAATGCAGTAGCAAACAATGGTGTAATGGTAAAGCCTCAGTTTGTATCTGAGATTAAAGAGTGGAATAAAACGATCAAGAAAATAGACAGAGAAGTAATTAATCCAAGAATCTGTTCACCAGAAACATTGCTAAAGTTGAAAGCAGTTTTGGCTAACGTAGTTAAAAAGGGAACAGGCTCTAAATTGTATACCAAAGAGTTTTCTATGGCTGGTAAGACAGGAACTGCTCAGGTAAATTATGGAAAAAGAGACGGTTCAGGACTATATTACGCTTCTTCTTTTGTTGGGTACTTTCCAGCGGATCATCCTAAGTATTCCTGCATCGTAGTAGTTCACAAACCAAGTACTGTAAAAAATAATTATTATGGAGCCGATGTTGCGGGGCCAGTTTTCAAGAGAATTGCACAAAAGATTTTTACGGATGTGCCTTCAACAAATGAAATTAAAAATCTAAACAAGAGTATCCCTAAGCAGGATGCAAATTACAATACCTATTACGCCAAGTTGCAAAAGCCACAGCAAATAATTCCAAATGTTAAAGGAATGCCGGGAATGGACGCAATTGCTTTGTTAGAGAATTTAGGCATCAAAGTAAAAGCGGTGGGTATGGGTAAAGTAAAGACGCAATCATTGCAGGCAGGTAAAGATATAATTAAAAACACAACGATAACATTAGAATTACTGTGAGTATACTAAAAGACATATTATACAAAGTAGCAATTGAAGCAGTACATGGTTCTACAGACTGTACTGTGAATAAAATAGAATTTGATTCAAGAAAAATTGAAGCAAATGATGTTTTTGTTGCGATTCGTGGTTCAATCTCTGATGGGCATGATTATATTGAAAAAGCAATAGAACTAGGTGCTAAAGTAATTGTATGTGATGTGTTCCCTGAGATATTACAAAACGGCATCACATTTATAAAAGTAGAAGATACAAACAAGGCTTTAGCTTTTATGGCTGCCAATTATTTTGATAATCCTTCTCGCAAATTGAAATTAGTGGGTATTACAGGGACAAATGGCAAAACCACTATTGCCTCTTTACTGTATCAATTGTTTCAAAAAGCAGGTTTTAAAGTCGGATTACTATCTACCGTGAAGATTATGGTGGACACCAAAGAATATAAGGCTACTCATACTACACCAGATTCGTTAACGATCAATTATTACTTAAATGAAATGATTGCAACAGGAGTTGAATACTGTTTTATGGAAGTGAGTTCTCATGGCGTTCATCAAAAAAGAACAGAAGCACTTCATTTTGTAGGTGGTGTTTTTACTAATTTATCACATGACCACTTAGATTACCATCCCACATTTGCAGAATACAGGGATGTGAAGAAGTCATTTTTTGATAATCTGCCAAAAACAGCTTTTGCATTATCTAATATTGACGATAAAAACGGAACAGTACTATTGCAAAATACCGCAGCTAAAAAATGCACCTATGCTTTAAAGTCATATGCTGATTATAAAGCCCAGATTCTAGAGAATCAATTGTCGGGTTTGCTTTTAAAAGTTAATGGAAGCGAAGTTTGGGTAAAACTCATTGGGACTTTTAATGCTTATAATGTGTTGGCTATTTATGGAACAGCCATAGAATTAGGCATGGATAGTTTAGAAACACTTCGCCTGTTGTCTAACCTTGAAAGCGTTTCTGGAAGATTTCAATACATTGTTTCGACATCAAATATTACAGCGATTGTTGATTACGCCCACACGCCAGATGCCCTTGAGAATGTTCTTAAAACCATCAATGATATTCGAACTAAAAATGAGCAGCTAATTACAGTTGTAGGTTGTGGAGGGAATAGAGATAAAACAAAACGTCCCATTATGGCAAGTATCGCTTCAGAACTGAGTGATAAAGCGGTGTTAACATCTGATAATCCACGAAATGAAGATCCTGATGTCATAATAAGTGAAATGGAAGTAGGAGTTGCAGCTCAAAATTATAAAAAGGTGTTAGCAATAACAGACAGAAAGCAAGCTATTAAAACGGCTTGTCAATTGGCTCAGCCAAATGATATTATACTAATTGCTGGAAAAGGTCATGAAACCTATCAAGAAATTAAAGGTGTTCGTCAAGATTTTGATGACATGCAAATTGTAAAAGAAATTTTAGAACAACTCCATAAATAGAGATATATGCTGTATTATTTATTTGAATATTTAGACAAAACATTGAATGTTTCTGGAACTGGAGTTTTTCAATACATCACTTTTCGATCTGCAATGGCTTTTATTTTGTCTTTGTTGTTGTCTACAATTTATGGTAAAAGAATTATTCAGTTTTTACAAAACCAGCAAGTTGGAGAAACAGTTAGAGAGCTTGGTTTAGCAGGACAAAATGAAAAAGCGGGTACACCTACAATGGGAGGGCTCATCATCATATTTGCCACTTTGCTACCTGTTTTATTGTTTGCCAAATTGCATAACATTTATATAGTGTTGCTTATTGTGACAACATTATGGATGGGAACTATAGGGTTTGTAGATGATTATATCAAAATATTCAAGAAGGACAAACAAGGACTTAAGGGGATTTTTAAAGTTGTTGGACAAGTAGGTTTAGGTCTAATCGTTGGAATAGTATTGTACTTTCATCAAGGTGTAACCGTAAGAACAGATACTGGTAAAAGTGATGTTTTTAAAGTTACTTCTGGTTATGTAGTGAGTCAAGCTCCAGTAGAGGAGAAGTCGACGGCTACGACCATTCCGTTTTTTAAAAATAACGAATTTGATTATGCTGAATTATTAGCTTGGACAGGTGAAGGATATGAAAAATGGGCTTGGTTGGTTTTTATTCCTGTAGTCATTTTTATTATTACCGCGGTGTCAAATGGGGCTAATTTGACGGATGGAATTGATGGTTTAGCAGCAGGAACTTCCGCTATTTCTGTGCTTGCGCTCGCGATTTTTACCTTCGTATCTGGTAATATTATTTTCTCCAACTATTTAAATATTATGTACATCCCTAATTCTGGGGAAATGACCGTCTTCATTGCGGCATTTGTAGGATCCTTAATTGGTTTCTTATGGTACAATTCTTATCCTGCCTCTGTATTTATGGGAGATACTGGAAGTTTAACTATCGGAGGAATCATTGCGGTACTAGCAATTGCTGTTCGAAAAGAGATGTTGATACCCTTATTATGTGGGGTGTTTTTAGTCGAAAACCTATCTGTAGTATTGCAAGTAAGTTATTTTAAATACACCAAAAAGCGCTTTGGCGAAGGCCGAAGAATATTTTTAATGTCGCCTTTGCACCATCATTATCAAAAGAAAGGCTACCATGAGAGTAAGATCGTCACGCGATTTTGGATTGTAGCCATATTGTTAGCCATATTGTCAATTGTTACTTTAAAATTAAGATAGCATGAGATTAGTTGTACTAGGTGGAGGAGAAAGCGGAGTGGGGACAGCCATTCTAGGAAAAGAAAAAGGATACGATGTTTTTGTATCTGATTTTGGAAAAATAAAAGAAAATTACAAGCAAGTTCTTAATGATAATGGCATAGCGTGGGAAGAGGAGCAGCATACGGAAAGTAAAGTTTTAAATGCAACCGTAGTAATGAAAAGCCCTGGAATTCCAGAAAAAGCGCCAATTGTAAAAAAATTGCTAGAGAAGGGAATTCCTGTAATCTCCGAAATTGAGTTCGCAGCACCTTTTACAACAGCAGTTACCATAGGGATCACAGGAAGCAATGGTAAGACAACCACAACAATGTTAACCTATCACTTATTAAAGTCAGCGGGATTAAATGTAGGACTTGGTGGTAATATTGGGAAAAGCTTTGCTTGGCAAGTAGTTGATGATGCTTATGATTCCTATGTTTTAGAGCTGAGTAGCTTTCAATTGGATGGGATTGTGAATTACAAGCCACATATAGCCATAATTACCAATATAAGCCCAGATCATCTAGATCGATACGATTACAAATATGAGAACTATATTGATTCTAAGTTTAGAATAACGATGAATCAAACAGAGGAAGATTACCTCATTTACGACGCAGATGATGAAGCCATTGCAACATGGTTAAAGAACAACAAAACAAGAGCAAAATTAATACCTTTTTCACTGACGAAAACTTTTGATGAAGGTGCATTTATAAAAAATAACATAATGGAAGTATCAATCAATCAAGAAGAATTTAAAATGGAAACAGAAACTATTGCTTTAGAAGGTAAACATAATATGAAAAATGCAATGGCGGCAACCTCTGTGGCAAAATTAATGCAAATTAGAAAAGCAACAATACGTGAGAGTTTATCTAATTTCCAAGGTGTAGAACACCGTCTTGAAAATGTATTGAAAATTCAGAATGTTCAATATATCAACGATTCTAAAGCAACTAATGTTAATGCAACTTTCTTTGCATTAGATAGTATGAATGCACCAACAGTATGGATTGTAGGTGGTGTTGATAAAGGAAATGATTATAACGAATTGATGTCCTTGGTTAGAGAAAAAGTTAAAGCTATTGTATGTCTTGGAATAGATAATAAAAAAATCATTGATGCTTTTGGTAACGTAGTTGACATCATGGTGGAAGTTACCACGATGAGTGATGCTGTAAAAATGGCACAAAGATTAACTGAAAAAGGAGACACAGTTTTATTATCACCAGCTTGTGCCAGTTTTGATTTATTCGAAAATTACGAAGATAGAGGAACGCAATTCAAGCAGTCGGTACACAATTTATAAGCTTCTTAGAAGTAAAAAAAGCATAAAAAATAAGCAAATATGAAACAACTAATAAATAGTTTAAAAGGAGATAAAGGAATTTGGTCATTTGTGGCCTTATTGGCCTTGTTTTCGTTTATGCCTGTTTTTAGTGCTAGTAGTAATTTAGCTTATTTGGGTCATGGAACAGGAAATACCTTAGGGTATTTAGTAAAGCATTTGGCTCATATATGTATTGGGTTTTTAATTATTTATTGGGTTCATAAAGTGCCTTATCATTATTTTAGAGCGATCTCTAAAATAGGATTGCCGGTTGTATGGATATTGTTGGCATACACCTTAATTAAAGGAACTGTAATTGCAGGTGCAAATGCAAGTAGGTGGATTCAGATACCTTTCGTAGGAATTACATTCCAAACTTCTACACTTGCGTCATTAGTTTTATTTATATATGTGGCAAGGTATTTATCAAAAACTAGAGAACAAGAAATTGACTTTAAAGAATCTTTGAAAGAATTATGGTTGCCTGTATTTGTTACGTTGGGTTTCATATTGCCAGCCAATTTTTCAACTACAGCATTGATATTTTCAATGGTTATTATGTTAGTTTTTATAGGTAAATATCCTATCAAGTATATTGGGTTTATTGTTGGTTCGGGAATTGTAGCGTTAACCTTTTTTGTACTTATTGGTAAAGCATTTCCAGATTCTCGATTCTTTAGTAGGGTAAGTACTTGGAGTAGTCGTATTGAAAACTTTACTACAGACAAACCAGATGAAGATGATTACCAAATTGAAAAAGCAAAAATTGCAATAGCATCGGGTAAGATATACGGACTAGGACCAGGTAAAAGTGTACAGAAAAACTTTTTGCCTCAATCTTCCTCCGATTTTATTTATGCTATCATTGTTGAGGAATATGGATTAGTAGGTGGTTTAGGGGTATTAGGATTGTATCTTTTACTATTGTTTCGGTTTGTAATCGCTTCTCATAAAGCAAATAGTTTATTTGGAAAATTAGTCGTCATTGGCCTTGGTTTTCCTATGATATTTCAAGCAATGATTAATATGGCGGTTGCTGTAGAATTATTACCAGTTACCGGGCAAACATTACCATTGATTAGTAGTGGAGGAAGTTCTATTTGGATGACCTGTTTTGCTCTAGGAATAATTATTAGTGTGACTAAGAAAGAAGAAGAAATTGTAGAAGAACAAAAGGTTGCAGCTAAAAGAGAAGAAGCACTTCAAAAATTAATTGATGCTGAATTAGCTTCAGAAATTGAAAAGGAAGAAAATTATTCGATACAAGACAAAGCGAGCAACCCTATGGATGCAGTTTTGAATAGATAGTGAAGTTAAAAAAGAGTAAAATTTAAATAAATTAATGAGACAGTATAAATTCATATTAAGCGGTGGTGGAACTGGAGGGCATATTTACCCTGCTATTGCTATTGCTAATGAGTTAAAGTTGCGCTTTCCAGATGCCGAATTTCTTTTTGTGGGTGCCAAGGATAAAATGGAAATGCAAAAGGTACCGCAGGAAGGTTATGCAATCAAAGGATTGTGGATTGCGGGATTGCAACGTCAAGTTAATATTAAAAATGCAATGTTTCCATTTAAATTAATGGATAGTTTATTAAAATCTCGTAGTATTTTAAAGGTTTTTAAACCAGATGTGGTGATTGGAACAGGAGGTTTTGCGAGTGGACCATTATTGCACATGGCTAATATGATGGGGATTCCCACATTGATTCAAGAGCAAAACTCATATCCAGGAATCACCAATAAATTGTTAGGTAAAAAGGCGCGCTCCATTTGTGTGGCTTATGAAAATCTAGAGCGTTTTTTTTCTAAAGAAAAATTACATGTAACCGGTAATCCTGTTCGTCAAGATTTATTAGATGTTGAAGATAAAAAGTCGGAGGCAATGGCTTATTACAATTTAAATCCAACTAAAAAAACACTTTTAATTCTAGGAGGTAGCTTGGGAGCTAGAAGAATTAATCAGCTAATAGCGAAGGAGCTTGATACTATTTTAGAGCAAAATGTTCAAATTATCTGGCAGTGCGGAAAGTTGTATTTCGACGACTATAAAAAATACAATAGTGATCAGGTGAAGGTTGTGGCCTTTATTGAAAAAATGAACTATGTATATGCTGTGGCAGATATCATCATTTCTCGTGCAGGCGCTTCATCAGTTTCAGAATTATGTATGATTGGTAAACCCGTACTGTTTATTCCGTCTCCAAACGTTGCTGAAGATCACCAAACAAAAAACGCTAAAGCAATTGTTGATAAAGGCGGTGCAATAATGATAAAGGAGTCTGAACTTGATAAATTATTTGGGTTGGTTTTTAAAGAACTGCTTTTGGATGAAAACAAACAAAAGGAATTGGGTGCTACCATCAAACAATTGGCTAAGCCTGAAGCAACTAAGGAAATAGTTAATGAAATTGTGAAATTAATAAGAAAATAAGTAGGTGGGTTGGCAGGGTGTTTGGTGCTATCAATGTCTTGTTCTAATACCATCAATATAAAAATATATGAATTTAAATCAAATACATAACGTCTATTTCATTGGGATTGGAGGAATCGGAATGAGTAATCTTGCGCGCTATTTTAACAATATGGGTAAGCAAGTTGCTGGTTATGATAAAACTCAAACTGCCTTGACCAAAGAACTGGAAGCAAATGGTATCTCGATTCATTTTGAAGATAATGTTGATTTGATTCCGAAAAGCTTTTCAGTAGAAAACACATTGGTCATCATCACTCCTGCAGTTCCTAAAATGCATGCAGAGTGGAAATTTTTCCTAGAAGGAAATTATCATGTCAAAAAAAGAGCGGAAGTTTTAGGTTTGATTACTAAGGATACTTTTTGTTTTGCTGTTGCAGGAACACATGGTAAAACAACAACCTCAAGTATTTTAGGTCATATACTATTTGAAAGTGGTGCTGATGTTACCGCTTTTATTGGCGGAATAGTAGAAAATTATAATTCGAATTTAATAGGAAGCGGCAAATCAGTTACTGTTGTTGAAGCAGATGAATTTGATCGTTCCTTCTTGCATCTTTATCCAGACGTAGCCTGCATTACCTCTATGGATGCGGATCATTTAGATATCTATGGTACTAGTGATGCAATAGAAGCTTCTTTTGTTGAGTTTGCTAATAAAATTAAAGACAAATCAAAGTTGTTTATAACTACTGATTTAGATATAGAAGGTGTTACTGTGGCTATCGATGAAAAAGCTGTTTATAAGGCTTTTAATGTACGAATAGAAAACGGTAGTTATACTTTCGATGTGCAAACCCCAAATGGAATTCTTCCCGATTTTCAGTTTGCTTTGCCAGGAAGACACAATTTAATGAACGCTTTAATGGCTATTGCAATGGCAAATATTTTCGGCACCCCAACCGATGCCATTGCAAAAGCCTTAGCTTCATTTAAAGGAATAAAAAGGCGATTTTCATATCAAATACGAACTGAGAAATTAGTTTATATTGATGATTACGCGCATCATCCCACAGAAATCGATGCTGTTCATCAGGCAGTTAGAGAACTGTATCCTAATAAAAAAGTTCTGGCTGTTTTTCAACCGCATTTATTTAGTAGAACTAAGGATTTTGCTGATGATTTTGCCAGAAGTCTTTCTAATTTTGACGAAGTTATTTTAATGGATATTTATCCAGCTCGAGAGCTTCCAATGGAAGGAGTAACTTCTGATTGGTTGTTGGGTAAAATGATTAATGAAAATAAAAAGTTACTGTCAAAAGATCATGTAGTTCAGGCTATTTTAGCAAGTGATGCTGATGTTATCGTCACAATTGGAGCGGGAGATATTGGAGAAATGGTATCAACAATTAAAGAAGCATTATATGAAACTATTTAATTGGTCAAATATTCGATTATTTCTGATGGTCGTTTTGGTTATTTTCTTGTTTTCCTTCACTTCAAAGCGAAATCAAAACAGAAAATTATCAAAAACGAAGGTTGTTTTTGTAGGAGATAACGCTCTTTTTTTAAAGCGCGAAACGGTTAATAAATTGTTAATAGAAAAAAATGAGAATGCTTCAGGGATTCAAAAACTTAATTTAGATTTGAATAAGCTGGAAGAAACCTTAGATTCAAACGCTATGATTGAACAATCAGATGTGTTTGTAAGTATTGATGGTGTCCTAAAAGCAGTAGTAAAACAAAAGACTCCAATTGCTAGGGTTTTTGATGGGGAACGCTCTTTTTATGTTGATTATGAAGGGGGTACTATGCCGTTATCAGATAATTTTACAGCAAGAGTTCCACTTGTTTCTGGGGTGATAAATAAAAAAAATAACGAAGAATTAGCCACATTATTTCGTGTGATTTATGACGATGATTTTTTGAAAAAAAACATCATTGCAATACAAATTATGCCTAATGGTAGCTTAAAAATGTTCAATAGAAATTTTGATTATCAAATTGATTTTGGTAGAATGGTAAATGTTGAACGAAAATTTCAAGATTACAAAGCCTTTTTTCAGAAGGCAGTTTTAGATAGTTCGTTATATAAATATAAGAAAATAGATCTCAGATTTACAAAACAAGTAGTTTGCACTAAATAATAGATAATGGAAAAAGAGAACATTGCAGTGGGTCTAGATATTGGGACAACCAAAATTGTTGCCATGATAGGTAAAAAGAATGAGTATGGTAAACTTGAAATTTTAGGGGTTGGAAAATCTAAAAGTTTAGGTGTAGCTAGAGGTGTTGTTAACAACATCACTCAAACTATACAGTCTATTCAACAAGCAATACATGAAGCTGAAAATAATTCAGGTTATAAAATTAAAGATGTTGTTGTTGGTATTGCTGGACAACATATTCGCAGTATACAGCACACAGATTATATCAGTAGAAATAATCCCGAAGAAGTTATAGGTGGTGCTGATATACAATTGCTAATAGATCAGGTAAACAAACTGGCCATGTTGCCAGGGGAAGAAATAATTCATGTGTTACCACAAGAATTCAAAATTGATGGGCAGTCTGAAATTAAGGAGCCTATAGGAATGTATGGAGGGAGACTAGAATCTAGTTTTCATGTTGTCGTAGGACAAGCATCTTCTATACGCAATGTAGGTCGTTGTATTCAAAGTTCAGGTATCGAATTGTCTGGATTGACCTTAGAGCCTTTAGCATCTTCGGATGCAGTTTTGAGTCAAGAAGAAAAAGAAGCTGGAGTAGCGCTTATCGATATTGGTGGTGGAACAACAGATTTAGCCATTTTTAAAGATGGAATTATTCGTCATACGGCAGTGATTCCTTTTGGAGGAAATGTAATCTCAGATGATATCAAGGAAGGCTGTTCTATAATTGAAAAGCAAGCTGAGTTACTAAAAGTGAAATTTGGTTCTGCTTGGCCAGGTGAAAATAAAGACAATGAAATAGTTTCTATTCCAGGGTTAAGAGGTAGAGAGCCAAAAGAAATCTCGCTTAAAAACTTGTCAAAAATTATTCATGCTCGCGTGGTAGAAATAGTGGAACAAGTTTTTACTGAGATTAAAGCATATGGTCATGAAGATCCACGCAAAAAGCTGATCGCGGGAATTGTATTAACAGGTGGTGGTGCGCAATTGAAGCATATCAAACAACTGGTAGAATACATTACGGGAATGGATACTAGAATTGGATATCCAAATGAGCATTTAGCAGGAGATTCTGACGAAGAGTTTTCAAGCCCATTATATGCCACAGCTGTTGGATTAGTAATGAATAGCATTGAAAATAAAACACAAAGCGCTGTACGAATGGATGAAGTCGCTCCTCCAAAACCGGTTTATAGAAGCCCAGTTATTGAGAGAGAAATTCCTGTTCAAGAGGACATAGAAGACGAAGAAATACATACGAATGCGAAGAAAGAAGAATCTACAGGAGATAAAATTAAAAGATCATTTTTTGATCGTTATGTAGATAAGATTAAAGATTTTTTAGACAACGCAGAATAGGGGAAACCCAAACAAATAAAACAACAATTAATAATTAATATCAAAAACCAAATAAAAGATGAGCAACTCAGAATTTGGAAGTATTTCATTTGATTTACCAAAAAACCAATCAAATGTAATCAAAGTAATTGGTGTAGGTGGAGGCGGAAGCAACGCGATAAACCACATGTTTAAGCAAGGAATTAAAGGGGTAGACTTCATTGTATGTAATACTGATTCTCAGGCATTACAAAGCAGTGCGGTTCCTAATAAAATTCAATTAGGTGTAAACTTGACTGAAGGACTTGGAGCAGGAGCAAATCCTGATGTAGGTCAGCAATCAGCTATTGAAAGCATTTCTGACATTGAAAAAATGTTAGATCGAAATACTAAAATGGTATTCATCACTGCAGGAATGGGTGGAGGTACTGGAACTGGTGCTGCGCCGGTAATTGCACAATTAGCTAAAGAAAGAGAAATTCTTACTGTAGGTATCGTGACACTTCCTTTCTTATTTGAAGGTAAAGTGCGTCAAGAACAAGCTAAAATTGGAATTGAAAAATTACGCAAACAAGTTGATTCACTTATTGTAATCAACAACAATAAATTAAGAGAAGTATACGGAAATTTAGGTTTTAAAGCTGGGTTTTCTAAAGCTGATGAAGTATTGGCAACAGCCTCTAGAGGAATTGCAGAGGTAATTACACATCACTATACTCAAAATATCGATTTACGTGATGCTAAGACTGTATTGTCTAACAGTGGAACTGCGATCATGGGATCAGCAAATGCTGAAGGTGAAAATAGAGCGAAAGAAGCAATTGTTTCTGCTTTAGACTCTCCATTATTGAACGATAATAAAATTACTGGTGCTAAAAACGTATTGTTGCTCATCGTTTCTGGCTCAAATGAAATTACCTTAGATGAAATTGGAGAGATCAATGATCACATCCAAAATGAAGCAGGTCACAATGCCAACATTATTATGGGGGTTGGTGAAGACGAAACTTTAGGTGACGCAATTGCAGTAACTATTATCGCTACTGGTTTTGATATTGAACAACAAAACGGAATTGTTAATACAGAACCACAAAAAATAATTCATACTTTAGAGGATGAACAAAGAAGTGTTTACAATTTAAGTAAAAATGAAGTACCGGCTTTCGAACCAAATATTGAAGCGTCAAAGCCAAGTACTGATGATAGAGTTGTTTTTGATTTATTAGAGGATGAAGAAGTAACGCCCCAAGCTGTTGCTACTCCAGAACCAGTAGTTCCTACTGTTCCAGTTGCGGGAAATGAGGATTTGATGGCTATGTCTGAGTTTATTAAAAACCTAGATGTAACTTTTGAAATTGTTTCTCCTATGAAAGAGAGTGATTTCACAATTTATAATTCTAATGAAACGGTAGCTAAACAAGTGGAACAACCAAAGGTTGCCGAAAAACAAGAGCAAACTACGTTCTCGTTTGATTTACCATTATCGAAGCCTGAACCCGTTGCTAAAGTGGAAGAAAATGAAGTTTTATTTGAATTAACAAATGAAACGCGCGAGATTAAAGTAAACCAACCAGTACAATTTGTTCCAGTAACAGAGTTGACTGATAAAGGTATTATCAAATATTCTCTTGAAGAGTATATGGAGGCTGAAAATGATTTTATTTCTTCTAAACCAACTGCAAAAGTGGTAGAAGAAGTAGTACCTGCTGAGCTAAATATTACTATGAAGCAAGTAGAAAAATCAACAGAAGCGGACTCAAAATTTGAGGAAATTTCGCCTATGGAAATGACTATCGAAGAAACGTTACGTTTAAGAGCGGATGAAAGACGTAAGAAATTAAAAGAATTCAATTACAAGTTTCATAACAATGTTTCTAAAATTGATGAATACGAGAAAGAGCCAGCTTATAAAAGATTAGGTATAGATATTTCAAATAACCAACCTAACAATACAAACTCTAGAATCTCTGTAGGGACTGACAGTAATAACGATTTACAATTGCGTTCAAACAATTCTTATTTACATGACAATGTAGATTAGTTTATTTGAAATCAAATAAATAAATTAGCCCGAAAATTAAATTTAATTTTCGGGTTTTTTATTTTAACTTCGCACAATAGTCAGTATTGCTTATTTGAGCCTTAGTCCAGCTGTCCTTTCAAGCTTTTTTATAAAAAACAATTTTTCTAAATTCTTAAAAGAGCTTCCTGCGGTCGCTTTTTAAGAACAAGAAAAAAAGTGTTTTTAAAATAAAAAAGGCTTTACATTCCCATCTGGGGCAAGACAACAGCGTTGTACAAGACACCGACTATTATTAAAAGAATACAAATACATAAACAAAAAAACATATGAGCTTATCAACAAAAATCATGGACGAAATGAAAATCGCTATGAGAGCTAAAGATACTGTTGCACTAGAAGCTTTAAGAGCTATTAAATCGGAGATTTTGTTAGCGCAAACAGCTTCCGGTTCTAAAGAAGAAATTTCAGAAGAAGACGAGGTTAAATTACTTCAAAGACTAGTGAAAACTCGTAAAGAAAGCGCTAGAATTTTTACAGAACAAAATCGTATGGATTTAGTAGAGCCAGAATTAGCTCAGGTTGCTGTTATAGAGAAGTTTTTACCTGCTCAATTGAGCGAAGCTGAGATAGAGGCTGTAATTGCAAAAATAATTGCTGAGACAGGTGCTTCTGGTATTGCATCAATGGGTAAAGTTATGGGCTTAGCTTCTGCTCAACTAGGAGGAACTGCTGAAGGAAAAACAATTTCTTCAATTGTAAAAAAGCTTTTAGTTTAATAAGATACTCATAAGGTAATAGTCTTTTTTTGGAGCCATTTACCTTATAATGGCTGCGTAGTTCAACTGGATAGAATATCAGATTTCGACTCTGAGGGTTGCAGGTTCGAACCCTGTCGCGGCCACATTAAAATTATAATCGCGATAAATTTGTTAAAATCACTTTAGCAAGTTTGTCGCTTTTTTTATAAAGAGCTTTTTAAGTAAGAATTTCAGAACATCTAATATGAATATACTTCAATTATTTATAATTTCCGGTTTGGCTATTTTTTTACTAGTTCTGGCTTTGAAAGTAGTTGTAGAACCTTTTTATGTGCTGGTTTTCAATAAACCTTTATATGTACATTGGTATCCTTATTCGAGAAAACTAACTACAATTCAACAGAAGATACTTCATGATGAGTTTGTTTTCTACCGTAAGCTAAATGCTAGTAGGAAGCAGTATTTTGAGCATAGAGTAGCTACATTTATTGTAAAATATCCTTTTTATGGTAAAGATGGCTATGTTGTTACTGATCAAAGCAAGGTACTTATTGCGGCTACTTTTGTAATGCTAACATTTGGCATGCGCTACTATTTAATAGACGTATTTAATAAGATTATTGTTTATCCTCAATCTTATTTTTCGACTGTAAATCAAGAATATCATAAGGGGGAGTTCAATCCTCGACTAAAAACCTTAGTTTTTTCATGGCAAGATTTTCAGGAAGGTTACTCTAGTTCTAGGGATAACCTGAACCTCGGTCTGCATGAGTTTTCACATGCTTTGCACTTTCATGGACTGAAAAGTAGAGATCAAAGTAGTATTGTTTTTGCTGATGCTTATGATAAATTAAGGGAATATCTTAAACGTCCTGAAATTGTGAAACAACTAATTGCATCTTCGTATTTTAGAATCTATGCTTTCACAAACCAGATTGAGTTTGTAGCAGTTGTTTTAGAACACTTTTTTGAGACAAGTTCCACTTTTAAACAGGAATTTCCAGAGCTGTACAATATTGTAAAAAGCATGATTAATTTCAATGAATCAGATATGCATACGTAAATGTATTTAAGTGTATTCTTGCATTCTAACGAAAGTTCGGTTTTAAAATATTGATTAGGTATTGTTTGGTTATATTTTTGGATATTTAATTGTAAATTGAAGGTAAATTAAAAAGAAAGTGATTATGAAACAAAATGTGCCTGTATCTACGATAATGTCAAAGAATATAATTAAATTAAACCTTTCAGATGATTTGACTAAAGCTGAGAAATTGTTTAAAGAGCACAAGATTAGACACATCCCAGTAATTAATAAAGAGGAGATTGTGGGCTTGCTAAGCTACACTGATTTGTTGAGGGTGTCTTATGCAGATGCGGCAGACAGCGATGAGGAAAATGTAGAATCTGTAGTTTTTAACATGTTTAGTCTAGCGCAAGTCATGGTGAAGGAAGTGGTTGTCATCAATCCAGAAACTACTATTAAAGAAGCGGCTGAAATACTGTCTAAAAATGAATTCCATGCTTTGCCTGTCTGTAAAGACAAGGTGTTGATAGGGATTGTTACCACCACAGATTTGATTAAATATTTGATTGATCAGTTTTAAATGGGAATGAACTCTTAAGCGGCTGTCAAGGTGTAACAAAATAGCTGACGGTTTGAATCGAGCAAAAAAAATCCCAACTAAATTTATTAGTCAGGATTTTAAGAATTGATTTTATTTTGAATAATTATTCTTCAGTCAAAGTTGTTTTCTTGGCAAATTTAAGAAGTACAGGTAGTAAAGTGATTACCACTAAGGCAATAACAATTAACTCAATATGTTCTTTCAGGTTTATGTTATACTTTTCAAGTAAAAAACCATATAAATAGTGCCCAGCAAAAATTAAAGTAAACGACCATAGGAAAGAACTCACCACATTAAAAAACATGAATTTCTTTTTATCCATGGTAACAATACCTGCAACTATCGGGGCAAAAGTTCTAAATATTGGTAGGAATCTAGCAAAAATAATTGCTCTCCCGCCGTGTCTTTCGAAGAAATCTTTTGATTGAACCAAGTATTTTTTCTTAAACCAAAAGGTGTCTTTTTTATTGTATAAATAATATCCGCTTTTAGATCCGAACCAATATCCTACAATATTACCTAAGATTCCAGACAGCGCGACCATCGTTGATAGTAACACTACGTTAATAAAATCACTTTCAATAAATAATACGTTTTCAATCAACTCACGGTTGTAAATTCCTGCAAGGAAAAGCAGACTGTCACCAGGTAGAAAAAAACCTGCGAATAGCCCAGTCTCAGCAAATACAATGAATAATACGATATATATCCCTAGTTTAATACCATTCACATCAAAGTGAATATAAAAAAGTGGGTCAATTAAATTTTTCCAATCAAAACTGTTCATTCTAAGGTGGTTTTATGCTAAAATATTTTGTGCGTGAAAGTAAGTATTATTTATATCAAGAACAATTTATTGATTCCTTTTAAATTTTAATTAACTATTGCGACTATTTAGTTGTAACCAAATAAAAATGGGTTTCTTAATTTCAATAGCAGAAGTGTGAAAAAAGAAACCCTAAAGTTGAACTTTAGGGCTACTTAATTTATTCTCTTTCATACAAGCAACAACTGTGTAGACCCGCGTAGTCTTTATCTGTAGCTTTCACTGTTTTTGTATCATGTCCCACTTTGGCAACTGCTTTTTCAACATTTAATAGTGTTGTTTTTTCTTCGTTTACTATCAGTTGTAGTTCGTGACTGTCTACATCCCATATCGCTGATTTTACTCCTGAGACGTTGAAAGCTGCCTTTTCTATTCTTTTTTTACATTGTTCACAATTGCCGTTTACTGCTACGGTATAACGAGCATTCTTGTTTTTCTTTTCCTGTGCTTGTGTGTTCCAACCTAGAAATACTAGGAGAATTAATACTATTGAATTTTTCATATTGTTAATTTTTAATAGATTATTTAATTTTAAATCGTAGTCCCGCGTAATACATTTGCCCAAAAATAGGAGCATAAACTATAGAAGCATCAAAATTAGAGCCAAAAGGATTATCAGCTCCTAGAATTGCTTTTTCTTGTTTGTAGTTTCCAATGTTTTCTCCACCAATGTAGATTTCAAATGTAGAAGAAAAAACACGTGTTATTTGTGTGTTCATAACTGCAAAAGAAGGAGAGAATTCAGGCATACGATCGGCTTCTGGATTTGATGCTGTATTGGGTAACTGTTGCTTTCCTAACACATTCAAGGTGTAATCTAATTTCCACTGTTTGTTTTTTGCTGTTGCAGTTGTCTCGTAACCTAAATTTCCAAAGAAACGGTGCTTAGCTTGTAATGGAATTTGATAGGTACCGCTTTGATAATCAGTTTTGACATCGTAGTATTTGTAAGCAGTCCGCAGATTCAAATTAGTTGCTAGCTCGTAGTTAAATTCGATTTGTAAACTATTGGCAATCGATTTTCCGTTTAAATTATAGAAGGCTACTTCTTGAGGGCCAGTAAATAAATCAACAACTGCTTGATTCTTAAAATCGGTTCGGTAAAAATCAAAACCAATGTCTCCGCTTCTATTAAATAAGTAAAAACCTTGCATGAAACTCATGCCGTAATTCCAAGCGATCTCAGGTCTTAAGCCATAAGTTTTTCCATCAGTATCTAAAATCGAAAAACTTCTATTACTTGCGAAAAGCTGTTGGTTTTCGGCAAAAATATTGGCGCTTCGTTTCCCTCTACCTGCTGAGAATCGAAAAACACCCTTAGCCCAGGGATTGTATCTTGCGTGTAATCTTGGAGTAATAAAAGTACCCAAGCGATTATGATTATCTATGCGGCCTCCTAATACAAGACTAAAATTGTTAGTGTTGTCATAGGTGTACTCAAAGAATGCTCCTACAGAATTATCAATTCTGCTATAATCAGTAGTGTTGACGAATTCTGAGTAGTTGTCATAGGCGAAGTTAAGTCCGGTGGCAAATTTGTTTCTAGTATTACTAATTATAGAATTAAAGATCAAATTAGAATAATAACTTTTTTGGTTAATATCATATTGTTTTAAACCAAAGTAAGAATCTTGTTTATGACTGTTAAAAGCATTTTGAAAACCGATGCTTTGGTAGGGCATTTCAGGAAAAACATATCCCAACTTTGTAGAAACATCAATGCGTTCCGTGTTTATTTCAGATCCCCATAAGTTGGTCGTTCCTCGATCTCTTTCTGGGTCAAAGTCTACTTCTCCAGCTTGTTTTTTATCATTCATATAGCGCAAATTCACAAAACTTACCCAACCTTTTTGCGCATCGGTATACTGCCAGCGATTAAGAATGTTGATTTGTTTAGCTAGTGGATTGTCTAAGAAACCATCATCGTTCATATCGTTTTTAGCAATGCGGCTGTTCCCGTGGACAAACAAACTGCTTGCCCATTTTTCTGAAATTTTCTTGTTAAAGTGCGTGTTTACCTCAAATCGAGAATCTGTTGAGCCGTATACATTCAAGAAAAACGGAATATCACTTATAGGTTTAATTAATTCGGTATTTATTTGGCCTGAAATGCTTTCGTAGCCATTTACCACAGAACCAGCTCCTTTAGTGATTTGAATACTCTCTACCCATGTTCCCGGTGTGAAGGATAAGCCGTAAGCCTGTGAAGCACCACGAACTGACGGGATGTTTTCTTCTGTAATCATTAAATAAGGACTGGTTAGTCCTAGCATTTTGATTTGTTTAGTTCCGGTTAATGCATCTGAAAAACTAACATCAATAGAAGGATTTGTTTCGAAGCTTTCTGCCAAGTTACAGCAAGCTGCTTTGAGAAGCTCTTTACTGGTTAACGTGGTAGTGTTAGAAGTTAAAGTGTATGATTTTTTGATGCTTTTACGAGCTGTTTTGACTTTTATTTCCTGTAAAGTATCTTGCGAATAGGTGTTAAAAGAACAAAATGACAACAATAAAAGAATTGTAATTTGTTTTTTCATCGAGTAATTATAATGTTTTAAATAGTGATTAGGATTATCAAAAGACAATCTGCTCTTGTAAAAAAAAAACAAAGTAATTAGGCGTAAAAAATGTATTGTTTGTATAGCTTGAAAAAAGGTGGGGCATTAGCGTCACAAAAGTAAGTTGCGCTGCTTTCTTTTTTAAAGACTAATTTTTTTGAAGGAATTATTAAATTGTGCTGAGGAAGTATAAAGGCAGAATTGGTTTCTAATGAAAATGTTTTGATGATAGAAAGATCAACTTTCTTCTGTGTTAAAACAATTTTGTTTTTACAACAGCTATCTTTTTTCTCAATTACAATTCCGCAACAACTTTTCTCAACTTGCTGAACTGTTTTGATCGTTTCAACAGTTACAGAGGAAATCTGGTCACCACAATAATGTACATTAAATGCCAGTCCTAAGTTGGAAACCAACAGGAAAAATGACAAAAATAAACTAATGTGCTTTTTAGACTTCATTGTGCAAAATTAAACAATTATTATAATTTATGAGTCAAATACGGTTCTAAAAATCAAATTTCAAATTCCTGACCCATTAAAGGGATGGTACAGTCAAATCCATAATGCTCATTAATTTTAATTCGAAGTTCGTCCGCGGGCTGATTTTCGCCATGCACTAGAAATACTTTTTGAGGTTTATTCTCTAATTCTGAAAGCCAGTTTAATAAGTCTTTTTGGTCTCCATGCGCAGATAAACCTTGGATCTCTAAAATGGTAGCTTTCACAGGATAATACTTTCCATGAATTTTGATCTCTTTGGCGCCTTCTAGTATTTTTCGACCGCGGGTACCTTCTGCTTGGTAGCCCACAATAATGACCGTTGTTTCTGGAAGTGTAATAAAATGCTCTAGATAACTCAGTACTCTACCACCTGTAATCATTCCGCTAGCAGCAATTACAACTTTTGGTTTTTTATCGTATATAGCATCGATTGTATCCTGATAATCTGTAATCATAGTAAACATTTTGCTCATTTTTATACAGTCATCTAACGATAATTTATGCCATTTTTGATTATTGATAAAAATTTCAAAAGCATTTATTCCCATTGGAGAATCAATTATATAAGGAATATCTGGAATCTTTTTTTCGGTCTTTAGTTGCCATAATAAGTACATGATACTCTGTGCTCTTTCTACTGCAAAGCTTGGAATTATGGTAGTGCCGCCTTTGTGAAACGTGTTGTTGATATACATTTCTAATTCAAGTTTAGCATCTGCATCTGGATGCAAGCGATTGCCATAGGTGCTTTCTAAAAACACATAATCTGCTTTTTTAGGTTTTGTGGGGGGAAACATCAATACATCATTATCTCGACCAATATCACCAGAAAAAATTAATGTTTTTCCCTCAGCATTTACTTCGATGCTACAAGCACCTATGATATGTCCTGCGGTTGTAAAAGATGCTGAAATTTCGGCATCCAGTGCTATAGATTCGTAGGTTTTGATAATCCTAAAATGGGAAAAAACTTTCTCAGCTTGTTCAACTGTATATAGTGGTTCGGCAATAGTATGTTTAGAATATTTGCCTTCGTTGGCTTTTTTTGCATCTTCCTCTTGGATTTTGGCACTATCGAGTAATATTAATTTCGTTATAGCAGCTGTGGGACTGGTGCAGTATATTTTACCTTTAAAACCTTGATTTACTAATCTAGGGAGCCAGCCGCAATGATCTAAATGACCGTGCGTTAATAATACAAAATCAATTGTTGAAGGAAGAATGGGTAGGGGTTGCCAGTTGAGTTCTCTTAAGGGTTTTATGCCTTGAAATAAACCACAATCGATTAGTATTCGAATTCCTTTACTCTCTATTAAAGTTTTAGAACCTGTGACTGTGCCTGCTCCGCCAATAAATTTAATTTTCATAATACCTTTTTTTAGAGTTCAAAATTTAAAAGGAACTGCTTTAATAACATTTGCACAGTTCAACAACTTCTTTCATGACTTTTTTAATTCGATTAGCGCTAAGCCCGATTCGTTCTAAAGGCTCGGAATAGTTTGCTAATTCTTTTGCTAAGATTACATCTGAGAATAGTAACTTGTCTTTTTCGGCAAGAGAAAGTGTTGTTAAACACGTTACAGGGTACAAACAATCTACATCATTCTTAATTTTTAAGCTGTCATTTTCTGGATAATCCCAGCTTAATAATTTCATTCCTGTGCACTGTGCAAAGTCGATAGCATCACTGGTAAAGCGATTGTTAGTAGCAATCCAACACTGAGTCACGAGATCTTTTTTAGAGAAAATTTTATGATGACGGCCTTGAATATCATTATATCTAGAATAAATATATAAAGGAACCTTTACATCTGATGCGGCTTCTCTTCCCGCATGAAATTTGCATTCGATCATAGAGATAATGTCGTCTTTTTGAACTAAAACATCAATCTCATGTGACACGCATTTACCTTGTAGGGTAAGGTTTGTTACGGTTTGATGTCCTTCTTCTGCAAATAGGCGGGCTATGTACTTTTCGAAAAAAAAACCAGCAGGTCCAAGTAGCTGTAACGCTGATCTTAGATTGTATCGAGCGGCATGTGAATTAGCTTCTTTTTTTAGTAAACTAAAAGCTTTCTTATAAATCTGTTTTGTAGATATGCCTTCATAAATTTCCTTGCTAATCTTGTGTAATATATCCTCAACGATCGCTAAGCTGGCGCCTGATTTTAATAATGACTTCTTGAGTTTTTCAGGTTCAAAATCAACGATATCTCCAGAATGTTTAACTATTTTCATTACGTATAATTAATTGATTTGCAGTGTTTTGATAATCAATTTAAAGATAGGTAAAAAAACTTACTTATTTAATTTTTGGTAGTAAAAAGCCGGTATAAATAACAATGCAAATAGGGGTTGAATAAGGAAACGCCTTACGTAAAAAAGAACTAATTTATTAGTATCACCATAAAAATGGATAATAGTGTAGAAGTAGAAAATTAAGATTAAAAATAAAAACAAGTACAGTACAGATGCAAATTTTATCATTGCTTTATCCTTAAATAAAATGTAAATTAAACCTAAAGACAACACCATATTTAATGAATACCTAAAAAGTAATCCTAGAAATAGCTTAAAAGGATTGTAAGTGGGGAGTGGTAAGTCTTTAAAATCGCTTTTAAAATAATTGAGAAAGGGATCGTAAAACAAACTGCTTTCATAAAAACGAACTAACGCAAATAATACAGCAAATAAGAATACAAAAGCAATTTTAATTCTATGTTTGAACAGCTTTTTTAGCATAAGATGAGAATTTATTAATCCATATAATCCATAATAAAAAGACAACTCCATAGATAAATAGAGGAAACAAGGCGTCATGTAGAATATGACTTTGATTCGGGTACTTATACAGTAAGATTACTAATAAAGCAATCCTAAAAACATTCAGTATATATATAACTAGGCTTCCGCCAAAAATAAATAGGAGTGTAGTTTTTAATTTTCCTGAAAAGGCAACGATAAAAGCGATAAATAAAATAATGACACTTATGGCATTGCAGCCTTCTATGACTCGGGCAATATATCTTTGTTTATATATTAGTATAATATAGGGTTCTAATTCCTTTTTCTCAATATTAGCACCGTTACTAATGGTGTTCAATAAAAGCGCTGTGTTTTTTGATACTGCTTGGGTAATACCATCTACCGCGTTCTCTGAAAATCCATCCAAGTAAAGTTGGTAAAATAAGGTTAGCACAATATACGTCAAAAAAAACTTTGACAGAAATAATAAAAAAGGCTTGTATAGAAAAAGATATTCTCTCAAAATATAATTTTTAACAAATTTATGTAATTTATAATAGGGACTTTAAATACTTTTGTATAAAAATTTTAAAACATGACATTTCAGGATTTACAACCTCAAGTAACGACAATCACTACAGCTGTTTCGCTATCAAGAGATGAAAAGCTTCAAGCAATTTGTCGGTTGCTTAATGAGAATATAGAGTATTATAATTGGGTTGGTTTTTATTTTGCCAATCATGACACACAAACCTTACATTTAGGGCCGTATGTAGGTGCTGAAACAGATCATACTGTAATACCTTTTGGGAAAGGGATATGTGGACAAGTAGCGGTTTCTAATGATAATTTTGTGGTACCCGATGTGGCTGCTCAAGATAATTATATCGCTTGTAGTTTTACCGTGAAGTCAGAAATTGTTGTGCCTTTATTTGTAAATGGGCAAAATATAGGTCAAATAGATATTGATAGTCATGTGATTGATCCGTTTACAGAAGAAGACGAACGCTTTTTAGAGTTTGTAAATGAAGAAGTTGCGAAGTTGTATTAAGATTGAAAATAATTTACAATTCATAATTCATATTTGATAATTATTAATTACTTTTGCACCCGTCTTACAATAGATGTGGGACATACATAAAAATCATTAAACAAATATTGGAATGTATTTAACTAAAGAGATTAAAGAAGAAATCTTCGCACAACACGGAGAGAAAACAAACACTGGAAAAGCTGAAGCGCAAATCGCTTTATTTACTTTCAGAATTAGCCACTTAACTGAGCACTTGAAAAAAAATCGTCATGATTATAACACTGAGCGTTCATTAGTATTACTAGTAGGTAAAAGAAGATCTTTGTTAGACTACTTGAAAAAGAAAGAAATTAACAGATATCGTGAGATTATCAAAGTATTGAATATCAGAAAATAATCAATATATAAAGAGGCGCGAGAGTGCCTCTTTTTGTTTTTTACAGAATAATAAAAAAAGTTTGGTTTTTCATTGGGTTTTAGGCATTAACTACGCAAACAACAACTACAACACAACTAGAACCCATGTTTAACTAATAAAGTAAATTTATGATTCCACAATTATTTGTAGAAAGTATCGATTTAGGTGATGGCAGAAACATCACAATCGAGACAGGTCGTTTAGCCAAACAAGCTGATGGATCTGTAGTAGTAAGAATAGGAAAAACTGTGATTCTAGGAACAGTAGTATCTTCACGAAAAGCAAGTCCTGGTATCGACTTTTTACCACTTACGGTAGATTACCGTGAGAAATTTGCTGCAGCAGGACGTTTTCCTGGTGGATTCTTTAAAAGAGAAGCAAGACCAAGTGATAGTGAAGTATTAACAATGCGTTTAGTAGACCGTGTTTTACGTCCACTTTTCCCAGATGATTACCATGCTGAAGTTCAGGTAATGATTCAATTAATGTCTTATGACGAAGATGTAATGCCAGATGCACTTGCAGGTTTAGCAGCATCAGCAGCTTTAGCTTTGTCTGACATTCCTTTTGAAACATTAATCTCTGAAGCAAGAGTTGGTCGTATCGACGGAAAATTCATCATCAATCCAAGCCGTGCACAATTAGAATTATCAGATATTGATATGATGATTGGAGCTTCAATGGATTCTATCGCAATGGTAGAAGGTGAAATGAAAGAAATTTCAGAAGCAGAAATGCTTGAAGCAATTAAATTTGCTCACGAACATATCAAAAATCAAATTTCTGCTCAATTACGTTTACAAGCTGCTTTTGGTAAAAAAGAGACTAGAACGTACGAGGGAGAAAGAGAAGACGAAGCTATTTGCGCTAAAGTAAAAGAAGCGTCTTACGATAAAATTTACGCTATTGCTAGCAAAGGTTCTTCTAAACAAGAACGTACAGCTGCATTTGACGAAGTTAAAGAAGAAGTAAAAGCATTATTTACTGAAGAAGAATTGGCAGAAAACGGAGATTTAGTTTCTAAATACTTCAAAAAAACCAATAAAGAAGCAGTACGTAACGTAACTCTAGATTTAGGAACGCGTCTTGACGGAAGAAAAACTACAGAAATCAGACCTATCTGGTGCGAAGTAGATTACTTACCATCAGTACACGGATCTGCATTATTTACACGTGGAGAGACTCAAGCTTTGGCTACAGCAACTTTAGGTACATCTAGAGAAGCTAACCAAATCGATTCTCCATCAGAACAAGGTGAAGAGAAGTTCTACTTACACTATAACTTCCCTCCATTCTCAACTGGTGAAGCACGTCCTTTGAGAGGAACTTCAAGAAGAGAAGTAGGTCACGGAAACTTGGCTCAAAGAGCTTTGAAAAACATGATTCCTGCTGATTGTCCTTATACAATTCGTGTAGTGTCTGAAGTATTAGAATCGAATGGTTCTTCTTCAATGGCAACAGTTTGTGCTGGAACTTTATCATTAATGGATGCAGGTATCCAAATGATTCGTCCCGTTTCTGGAATTGCAATGGGATTAATTACAGATGGAGACCGTTATGCTGTATTGTCTGATATCCTTGGTGATGAAGATCATTTAGGAGATATGGACTTTAAAGTTACAGGAACTTCTGTAGGTATTACTGCTTGTCAAATGGACATCAAAATTGACGGATTGAAATACGAAATTATGGAAGCGGCACTAGCTCAAGCTCGTGATGGTCGTTTACATATTCTTGGAAAATTAATCGAAACTTTAGCTGAGCCAAAAGCAGATGTTAAAGCATACGCTCCAAAAATTATTACAAGAAGAATCCCTAATGCTTTCATTGGAGCATTAATTGGACCTGGTGGAAAAGTAATTCAAGAATTACAAAAAGCTACTGGAACAACAATTGTTATCAATGAAGATCCAACTACTGAAGAAGGAGTTATTGAAATTTTAGGTACAGACCCTGCTGGAATTGAAGCAGTATTGGCTAAAATTAAATCAATCACTTTCAAGCCTCAAATGAATGAGTCTTATGAAGTAAAAGTAATCAAAATGCTAGATTTTGGTGCAGTTGTAGAATATACAGCAGCTCCAGGAAACGAAGTTTTATTACACGTATCTGAATTAGCATGGGAACGCACAGAAAATGTTTCTGATGTAGTTAATATGGGTGATGTTTTTGAAGTGAAGTACCTAGGTATGGATCCAAAAACAAGAAAAGAAAAAGTGTCAAGAAAAGCACTTTTACCAAGACCTCCACGTGAGGAGAAAAAAGAGTAATCAGATCTTAGTTTACTAAAGGTTTATTTATAAAAAACCCCAATTCTTTTGAATTGGGGTTTTTGCTTTATACTACTTAATAAAGGGATTTTTTTAAATAAAGGACTGCATTAGTATGTATTAGAATGAGTTATTAGTTTGATTCCCAATATTCCATCCAAATGAAAAACTCCCACAATTCCAATAAAAAATAAAAATAAATATTTTTTTTCTCTCTTTTGTAACTTTATCTGTACTTCGTACGTATAACCATTTGTACACTTTAAAATTGAGGAGACAAAAACATGAGACAACTAAAAATTACCAAGCAGGTAACGAATCGTGAAACTGCATCATTAGACAAATATTTACAAGAAATTGGAAAAGTTGATCTTATCACCGCTGACGAAGAAGTAGAATTAGCTCAAAAAATTAAAGCCGGGGATCAAAGAGCCCTAGAGAAATTAACAAAAGCCAACTTACGTTTCGTAGTTTCGGTAGCAAAACAATATCAAAACCAAGGGTTAACACTTCCTGATTTAATTAATGAAGGTAACCTTGGACTTATAAAAGCAGCACAACGTTTTGATGAAACACGTGGTTTCAAATTCATTTCGTATGCTGTATGGTGGATTCGTCAATCGATACTGCAAGCATTGGCTGAACAATCTCGTATCGTTCGTTTACCATTAAATAAAATTGGTTCTATCAATAAAATCAACAAAATGTACGCTTTATTAGAGCAATCTAACGAGCGTCCGCCATCTGCTGAGGAAATTGCTAAAGAACTTGACATGACAGTGAATGACGTAAAAGAGTCTATGAAAAACTCTGGTCGTCACCTTTCAATGGATGCACCTCTTGTTGAAGGAGAAGATTCTAACCTTTATGACGTTTTACGTTCTGGTGAATCTCCAAATCCTGATAGAGAATTAATCCATGAATCATTGCGTACTGAAATTGAACGTTCACTAGAAACATTGACTCCTCGTGAGGCTGATGTAGTTCGTTTGTACTTTGGTCTTGGTGATCAACATCCAATGACTTTGGAAGAAATTGGTGAAACTTTCGACCTAACTCGTGAGCGTGTAAGACAAATCAAGGAAAAAGCTATCCGAAGATTGAAACACACTTCAAGAAGTAAAATACTTAAAACCTACCTAGGTTAATAATAATATTCCCCAATTAAAATCTTTAAACTTTTAACTATTTTAATTCACAGTGAACAACAGTTTGATTGACTGTTCGTTTTTTGATTGATGATTGAAACTCCGGCTGATTACCGGAGTTTTATTTTTTTAATCTGAATTCATTTCAGATTCTCTTTTCCTCTATTTTCTTTTATCTTTCTCTTTTCTGGCGTAACCCTTCGTAAAAACTTCGGGTCGGGCTTTATGTTTCAATCTTTTTATTAATAAAAAATAAAAAGGATTTCCACTTCAATCCCTTACGCAAAACACGGATAACTCCCGAGTTGTACCTTCTATAAAAAATCTTTCCAGTTTGTTTTAAATAAACTAATTTTGCACAAACAACAACTCAAGAATCTGAAAGAACTTCAGATTAAACAACTACACAATGAAAAATACACTTATTGCACCTTCAGTCCTTGCGGCTGATTTTGGGAACTTACAAAGAGATATCGAAATGATTAATGCAAGTGAAGCCGACTGGTTTCATATTGATATCATGGATGGTGTTTTTGTTCCTAATATTTCATATGGAATGCCAGTATTAGAGGCAATTAACAAACATGCTAAGAAAACTATCGATGTGCATTTGATGATTGTAGATCCTGATCGTTATATCAAGACTTTTGCTCAATTAGGAGCTAATGTACTTAGCGTGCATTATGAGGCTTGTACGCACTTGCATCGCACCTTACAAGCAATAAAAGCGGAAGGGATGAAAGCTGGTGTAGCAATTAATCCTCATACCAATACTGACTTGCTAGAAGATGTTATTAATGATATCGATTTGGTTTGTATCATGAGTGTAAACCCAGGTTTTGGAGGGCAATCATTTATAGAAAAC
>NZ_JBGQOD010000014.1:0-48612 GCF_052113625.1 Flavobacterium sp. W21_SRS_FM3
AGTTTCAGATTCTAAAACCCCAGTCTGAAAAGACTGGGGTTCTTTTTTTTACTAGAACCACGAGCTCACGCGCTCGGTTCTTGGACTTTCTTTAATCTGAACTGGTTTGAGATTCTTAAACCCCTATCTAATCCGATAGGGGTTTTTTTGTGTATTTTTTTAGAGTAACTGCTAATGCTTTTTAATCAAATGTGTATTTAATGTTAAATCAATTACCGTTGTGCTCATTCTTAACGTTCGTTTAAAACATTTAGAGCTTTAATGTGTATTTTTGTCATCTAAAATAAATTTTAAGATGAAAAAACTAGTTTTACTTTTGGCAGTAGTTATTATGTCAAATTTACAAGCTCAAGAGCGACCTAAATTGGTTGTAGGAATTGTTGTCGATCAAATGAAAATGGAATATTTATACCGTTTTTCCAGTGATTTTACTAATGATGGTTTTAAAAGGTTGATGACAAATGGGTATACTTTTCAAAATATGCATTATAATTATATGCCAACCTACACTGCCCCAGGCCATGCTTCAATTTATACAGGTACCACTCCAGCCGTCCATGGAATTGTTAGTAATGAATGGTTCAGTAGAAAATTAGGAACTGAAATGTATTGTACTGATGATGCAAGTGTGAGCACTGTAGGAGATGGAACAAAAGAAGAGGGTGAAATGTCTCCTAAGAACTTATTAACGACTACAATTACTGATGAGTTGCGAATGGGGACTAACTTTAAAGGAAAAGTTTTTGGTTTAAGCCTTAAAGACCGTGGTGCGATCTTACCTGCAGGTCACTTTGCTAACTGGGCTTTTTGGTATAGTAAAACCGGTTCTTTTATATCTAGTTCTTTTTACGGTCAAAAGCTACCGGAATGGGTTGAGAAATTTAACAATGAAAAACATTATATGCCTTATATCAATCAAGGCTGGGACTTATTAAAGCCCAAAGCTATTTACAATGAAAGCTTAGAGGATAATAATCCGTACGAAGGGAAGTTGTACAACAGTAAAGCAGCTGTCTTTCCTTATGATTTAAAAGCTATGTATGCTACTAATGATGCAGGTGTTTTACGTTCTACTCCATTTGGAAATAATTTGTTAGCTGAGTTTGCAATGCGAACAATTGAAAAGGAAGACTTAGGTAAAGATAATATTACTGACTTTTTAACTGTTAGTTTTTCTTCTACAGATTATGTTGGGCATTTGTTGGGGCCTCGATCTATGGAACTGCAAGATACCTACTTAAGATTGGATCAAACAATTGCTGAGTTTTTGAACTATTTAGACAAAACAGTTGGAAAGGATAACTACCTTTTGTTTTTAACTGCTGATCACGCAGGTGCTGAAAATGTAAATTATTTAAAAGATCATAAATATAATGTGAACAGTATTAGTCCTACAGCTATTAGGAATAATTTGAAGGATTTTTCGATGAAAACTTTTGGTAGTGATTTAGTTTTGAATTATTCTAGCTTCAATTTATTTTTTAATAAAGAAACTATTAAATCTAAAAACCTTGATTTAAATGTAGTTAAAGATGCATTTAAAGATTACTTAATGACTCAAGATTATGTAAAAAGAGTCTATACTGAAGAGGAAGTTTTGAATTCTACAGGAAATGATTATTTCTTGAATTTTATCGCCAAAGGTTATGACGTCACTCAAAATGGAGATTTAGTCATTCTTGATAAACCAGGATATATTGAGTATCAAGGAACAGGAACATCACATGGTACTACATATACTTATGACACCCATGTACCTGCTATTTTTTACGGATGGCATATCAAAAAAGGTGAATCGTTTAATAAGAAAGAAATCACTCAAATTGCACCGACAATTGCGCAAAAGATAAAAGTTTCTTTCCCTAATGGCACAGAAGCTAATGTACTTGAGGAGGTATTGAAGGATTAGTAAATATAATAGGAATAAAAAAAGGTGTAATTTAAAATTACACCTTTTTTTTATTATTATACAGTAGCTTCTACTGGCAACGGAATTTGATTTTTTATTAAATCTTCAAAAGTTTCATGAGCACGTATTAAGTGACCTTGACCGTTCATCCATAATACTTCAGCTGGTCTATATCGTGAGTTATAGTTAGAAGCCATAGAATAGCAATACGCTCCAGCATTTCTAAAGCTTAAAATATCACCTTCTTTTATTTCTTGAATTCTACGGTTGTTTGCAAAAGTATCTGTTTCACAAATATAACCAACAACAGAGTAAAAGCGCTCTTTCCCTTTTGGATTCGATATGTTGTCAATATGGTGTTGTGAACCATATAACATTGGGCGGATTAAATGGTTGAAACCGCTGTCTACTCCTGCAAATACAGTTGACGTTGTTTGTTTGATTACATTAACTTTAACCAGAAATGATCCAGCTTCACTAACAAGAAATTTTCCAGGTTCAAAAATTAAAGTTAAATCTTTACCATATTCAGCACAAAAGGCGTTGAATCTTTTTGATAGTTTTTTACCTAATTCTTCAATATCAGTTTCTATATCGTCTTTTTTGTAAGGCACTTTAAATCCACTACCGAAATCTAGGAATTCAAGATTTTTGAAGTTTCTAGCAGCATCAAATAATATTTCTGCAGCGTATAAAAATACTTCAATATCCAGAATATCTGAACCAGTGTGCATGTGAATACCCACAATATTCATTTTAGTGTTTTCTACAATTCTTACCAAGTGTGGCAATTGGTGAATAGAGATTCCAAATTTACTATCAATATGTCCTACGGATATGTTAGTGTTACCACCCGCCATTACATGTGGATTGATGCGAATACATACAGGAACATTAGGATGTTTAGCTCCAAATTGTTCTAAAATAGATAGATTATCAATGTTAATTTGAACTCCCATAGCATTAACCTCTTCAATTTCTTCAAGAGATACGCCGTTTGGTGTGTAAAATATTTTTTCGGGATCATATCCAGCATGAAGACCTAATTGTACTTCTTGGATTGAAACGGTATCCAGTCCTGAACCCATTTCTTTTAATAGTTGTAAGATGGCTACATTGGACAATGCTTTCATAGCGTAATTGATACGCAACTTCTCAACCTTAGAAAAAGCTTTAGTTAATCTATTGTATTGTGATTTAATTTTATCGGCATCGTATACATATAATGGACTGCCAAATTGTTCTGCTAGTTGAAGTAAGTCTTTTGATTGCATCGTTATTATTTTTAAGCAAATTTATTATACTTTATTTGTTCCCGCAAGCTAATAAATGATTTCTAACAAATTATAACAAAAAGTTATAAATAACACAAATAGCTTGTATTTTTGTGCAATTGCTTTTTTTTTGGGTGAGGGATGGTAGCGGATAGCCCACAGTCGCTGTAGTTTTTACGGAAGTGGCGAGGACTTGTTGCGTACAGCCCGACCATGAAGGAACGCTAGTGGATTCATGGGTACCTCCAAAATCTAAATTGGCCACCAAAACAAATGTTTTGACAGCCAATTTCAAGTATTTTTATAGATTATAGACTTGGTAAATCACCAGACCCCTTTGTTGGTAAATTAGTAGATCCCATCAAATACAAGTCAACTTCACGTGCTGCTTCTCGACCCTCTGATATTGCCCAAACAATCAACGACTGACCACGTCGCATGTCTCCTGCTGTAAAAATATTGGGAACATTCGTTTGATAGTTCGTCGCTTTATAATTACTTCTTACATCTGTATCTAATCCTAATTGTTCACTTAATGTTTTTTCTGGTCCTGTAAAACCTAATGCAAGCAAAGCTAAATCACAAGGCCATGTTTTTTCGGATCCTTCTTTTTCAATTAATTCCGGTCTTTGGCCAGGAGTTATTTTCCAAGCTACTTCAACGGTTTTTAATCCTACTAATTCTCCTTTATCATTTGCAATAAATTCTTTAGTATTTATCAACCAGTTTCTATCACATCCTTCTTCGTGAGAAGATGATGTTTTAAGTTGCAAAGGCCAAAATGGCCAAGGCGTACTTTCACTTCTTCCTACGGGTGGTTTGGGCATGATTTCAAAATTTGTAACAGATTTAGCGCCCTGTCTATTTGAAGTTCCGACACAGTCAGAGCCGGTATCTCCACCACCAATTACGATAACGTCTTTACCAGTAGCTTTGATTTGGTTAGGAATGTCTTCACCATAAAATACTTTAGTTTGCTGAGTTAAAAAATCCATTGCCTGAACAACTCCTTTGGTTTCAATTCCTTTAGTAGGTAAACTTCTTCTTTCAGTTGCGCCACCACACAAAACGATGGAATCAAATTCGTTTAGTTGATCAATACTATAATTTACGCCAACATTTACATTAGTTTTGAAGGTAATTCCTTCTAATTCTAGAATTTTTACGCGTCGGTCGATAATGCCTTTTTCTAATTTGAAATTCGGAATTCCGTAACGTAATAAACCACCTATTGCATTGTCTCTTTCGAAAACAGTAACCGTATGGCCCGCACGATTTAATTGTTGTGCTGCAGCTAAACCTGCAGGTCCAGATCCTATTACGGCCACTGTTTTTCCCGTTCTTGTTTCCGGTGTTTGTGGTTTAATCCAACCTTCAGCAAAACCTCTTTCTATAATATTTTTTTCAATATTTTCAATAGCCACTGGTTCTTCTATGATTCCTAATACACATGATTTTTCACATGGAGCAGGACATAAACGTCCCGTAAATTCAGGGAAGTTATTGGTTGACTGCAAAATCTCTAATGCACTTTGCCATTCATTTTGATGTACCATGTCGTTAAAATCAGGAATCAAGTTTCCTAATGGACAAGCACTGTGGCAAAAAGGGATTCCGCAATCCATGCATCTTGATCCTTGTTCTTTTATTTTTTCTGCAGATAAAGGAATAGTAAATTCATTATAATTTGCTACACGTTCTTGTACTGCTAGATTACTTTCGTCTGTTCTATCGTATTCTTTAAATCCACCTATCTTTCCCATAACTATGCTGTTGCTATTAGTTCTTCAATTTTCTTTTCTTCTGCTAATCGTTGTAATGCTATTTTATAATCTCTAGGCATTACTTTGATGAAATGTTTGCTTTGGTTTTCCCAATCTTCCAAAAGCCTTTTTGCTAAAGGACTATTAGTGTACATGGAATGATTTTTAATTAAACGTTTCAGTTTGCTTAAATCCTCTTGTTCCAATGTTTCTAAGGCAACCATTTCCATATTGCATAAGCCATTTTCGAACTGCTTTTTCTCATCAAATACATAGGCAACTCCACCACTCATTCCAGCAGCAAAATTCCTCCCTGTTCTTCCAAGAATGGCAACTGTACCCCCCGTCATATATTCACAACCATGATCTCCAATTCCTTCAACAACAGCAGTTGCTCCTGAATTTCTAACGCAAAAACGTTCTCCAGCCATACCATTAATATAGGCTTCTCCCGTTATGGCTCCATAAAGAGCTACATTACCAATGATGATATTCTCCTCTGGTTTGAAAGTAGCTGTTGGCGGAACTTTGATAATTAATTTCCCTCCAGAAAGTCCTTTACCTAAATAATCATTACAGTTCCCATGAATTTTAAAGGACAAACCATTTGTAGCAAATGCGCCAAAACTTTGACCTGCAGAACCTTCAAAATCAACTAATATAGTGTCTTCAGGTAATCCTTGCGCCCCATAAATTTTAGAAATTTCATTACTTAAAATCGCTCCTACAGAACGGTCAGTATTTTTT
This sequence comes from Flavobacterium sp. W21_SRS_FM3, assembly GCF_052113625.1. Lineage (NCBI taxonomy): Bacteria > Pseudomonadati > Bacteroidota > Flavobacteriia > Flavobacteriales > Flavobacteriaceae > Flavobacterium > Flavobacterium sp. W21_SRS_FM3. The sequence goes on from NZ_JBGQOD010000014.1 coordinate 5,694, forward strand.
ATTTTAAAATTAACTCTTGTTTTTTCTTTTCTATATATTGAAGGAATAGCTTCTTTAATAATCGCAAAATCTAATACGTTTTCTAAAGCATGGTCTTGAGTAGTGGTATTGTGGTTTGGAACCGTTTTAGCTTTTTCTGGTTTGTATAAAATTGTAGATAAATCTAAGCCATTTGCTTTATAATGCTTAATTGCTTTATTTACATTCAATTTTTGTGACTGTCCAACCATTTCTTTCAAGGTTCTAAAACCCAGTTGTGCCATAATTTCTCTTAATTCCTCTGCAATGAAATACATGAAGTTGATGATGTGTTCTGGTGTTCCTTTGAAGTTTTTTCTTAATTCAGGATCCTGAGTTGCAATACCAACTGGGCAAGTGTTTAAGTGACATGCTCTCATCATGATACAACCTGAAGCTACTAATGGTGCTGTTGCAAAACCAAATTCTTCTGCCCCTAGTAATGCTGCAATAGCGACATCGCGACCTGTTTTCAATTGTCCGTCACATTCTAGAACGACGCGGCTTCTTAAATCATTTAGGATTAAAGTTTGTTGTGCTTCGGCTAAACCAAGTTCCCAAGGTATACCAGTATGTTGTAGTGAGGTAAGTGGAGCAGCTCCTGTTCCTCCATCATAACCAGAGATTAAAATGACATCTGCTTTTGCTTTAGCAACACCAGCAGCAATTGTTCCTACACCAACTTCTGAAACTAATTTTACGTTTACACGTGCTTCACGGTTGGCATTTTTTAAATCGAATATTAATTGAGATAAATCCTCAATAGAATAAATATCGTGGTGGGGTGGCGGAGAAATCAGTCCTACATAAGGTGTAGAATTTCTAGTCTCAGCAATCCATGGCACTACTTTTTCACCAGGTAATTGTCCACCTTCTCCTGGCTTAGCTCCTTGTGCCATTTTAATTTGAATCTCTTTAGCACTGGTTAAGTAGTTAATAGATACTCCAAAACGTCCGGAAGCAACTTGCTTGATCGCGCTATTTTTTGAGTCTCCGTTAACTTCTTTTTGAAAACGTTTTGGGTTTTCACCTCCTTCACCAGAATTACTTTTTCCGCCAATTCTGTTCATGGCTATAGCCAAATTTTCATGCGCTTCTTGACTGATAGATCCATAGGACATGGCTCCAGTTTTGAATTTCTTCACTATTTCTGTCCAAGGTTCTACTTCGTCAATCGAAATTGGGTCTAGATTATTGAACTCAAACATTCCGCGTATGGTCATTAAATTTGAGCTTTGCTCATTGACCATATTTGCATATTCTTTGTAGCTCTCCGGACTATTTAAACGAACTGCCTGCTGTAATTTAGCGATGGTGGTAGGGTTAAACATGTGTTTCTCCCCATTTCTTCTCCAGCGGTAGATTCCACCAATCTCTAATGGTAATAAACTCGCTATTTTAGAATTAGGAAATGCTTTTTGATACCTAAGTTTAACTTCTTTTTCTATTTCGATCAGACCAATTCCTTCAATTCGAGAAGGCGTGTACGGGAAGTATTTAGAAGAGAATGTTTTGTTTAATCCTAGGATTTCAAATATTTGGGCAGCTCTGTACGAATGCAACGTAGAGATTCCAATTTTGTTCATTATTTTCAGGATTCCTTTTGCAATAGCTTTATTATAATTGGTAATAGCATAATCAGCATCAGTATTTGAAATAAAACCTTCAGCAACCTGATTACGTATAATTTCGTTTACCAAGTAAGGATTAATTGCACTGGCTCCGTATCCAAATAATAAAGCAAAATGATGTGGTTCACGGGGTTCAGCAGACTCAATTATAATTCCGAATTTAGAGCGAACTTGTAATTTGTTTAAGGAATGGTGAATGTAAGAACAAGCCAATAGCATAGGTATCGGTGCCATTTCTTCACTAACGCCTCTATCCGATAGGATAATGACATTATATCCTTCGTTTACTGCTTTATAAGTTGCTTGTACACATTTCTCTAGAGCACGTTCTAATCCATTTACTCCTTTTTCAATTTTATATAAAGTAGAAATAGAAGCCGATTTGAAATCGGGGTGATCAATATTTTTTATCTTATCTAAATCCTCTTTAGAAATAACAGGATTTTGAATTTTTAATTTTTTACAGTGTTTTGATTCAATTTCAAAAATATTATAATCACCGCCAATTGCTAAACTAATATCCGTGATTATTTCTTCACGAATACCATCTAAAGGCGGGTTAGTAACTTGAGCAAATAATTGCTTGAAATAATTGTACAGTAGTTGAGGCTTCTCTGATAGAATTGCCAATGGTGTATCATTCCCCATCGAACTAATGACTTCAGTACCTTTTGTACCCATTGGGTTAATAGTCGTCTTTATATCTTCGATAGTATATCCAAACAGACGCAACCTTGTTTCAAAATCCAGTTTTTCTGTTGGATTTTCATTATTAGTGTAGGGTACTTTTGCTAATGGAAGTAAATTTTCGTTCAACCATTGTCTGTAAGGACGTTTTGTAACAACTAGGTTTTTTATTTCTTCGTCTTCAATAATTCGACCTTCATTCATATCGACTAGGAACATCTTACCAGGCTCTAAACGACCGTGCAGAATAACATCTTCCGGATTAACATCCAATACGCCAATTTCTGAAGACATGATTACAAAACCACTTTTTGTCAACGTATAGCGCGAAGGACGTAGTCCATTTCTATCTAATAGTGCACCAATAACATTCCCATCCGTAAAGGGAATAGAAGCAGGGCCATCCCAAGGTTCCATGATACAGGCATTAAACTCATAAAATGCTTTTTTCTCATCAGACATTGTTTGGTGTTTTTCCCACGCTTCAGGAACAACCATCATCATTGCTTCAGGTAATGTACGACCAGTCATCAATAATAATTCGATAACCATATCCATAGAAGCCGAATCTGATTTTCCTTCTAAAATGATAGGAAACATTTTTTTAATGTCATCGCCAAAAATAGGACTCTGCATTAATTCTTCACGAGCACGCATTCTACTTATGTTTCCTCGTAGCGTATTAATTTCCCCATTATGGCACATATATCTAAACGGTTGTGCTAATTCCCAAGAAGGAAAAGTATTCGTAGAAAATCGTTGGTGCACAAGTGCAAGACGAGTCACTAAATCGGTATCTTTTAGATCTGTGTAATACCTGCTGATATCTTCAGGCATTAAGAGACCTTTATATATTATAGTTGTAGTTGATAAACTAGAGAAGTAAAACATATGACTTTCAGAGGTTTTAGAATCTCTTATGGCATGTTCTCCAATTTTTCTAGCGGCAAACAATTTGGCATTGAATTCTTGCTCAGTTAAATCAAATCCGTTCTTGCTAATAAATACTTGTTTTACTGTTGGTTCTTTTTCAGCGGCAATCTGACCTAGATTTGTTACATCCACAGGAACATCTCTCCAACCTAAAACTTTTAAATTTTGGTCAGTTATCGCTTTTTCGAATGTGGTCATACAAAAATCGACTTGATTTTTCTTTTTAGGTAAGAAAACCATTCCAACTGCATATTCTCTCGTTTCTGGGATTTCAAAGTCGCATACTTTTTTAAAAAAATCATGGGGAATATCAAAAAGTATTCCTGCACCATCTCCTGTTCTTCCATCTGCACTTACTGCGCCTCTATGTTCTAGTTTAATTAGAATATCGAGTGCTTTATGAATAATGTCATTAGATTTAATTCCGTTTAAATTACAAATAAATCCTGCGCCGCAATTGTCATGCTCAAATTCTGGCAAATAAAGGCCTTGTTCTTTAACTTTCATGCTTTATAATTTTTTTACACAAAAATAAAGATTTCATTAAATATAATTTATTAAAACAGGGTAAAACGGCTTATTTTTATAGTAATAATAGAATTTTGATTGATTAATGATAATAATTTCATTTAGGTATGGATGAAATGTGAAATTAACAATGTGTTTCCTTTTTATAGCGTTCATAAAAGTATAAATGCGTGATTTAGCTCGTTTTACTAAATAAATTTCAAACGATATAGTAGTTTCGCTCTCATTTTTACGTCGGTACTATTTTTGTTCAAATTGAAAAAATTGGAACTGAATTAATCGTTTTTTTTAGATTAACAGTTTAGAAATTTTAAATAGACAAAAAGATTTCTCTGTTTAGATGAATTTTGCTATTTTTGTGCCACTTATATTCTGAAATAAATTCAGGATCCAGACAAATTCTATATTATGAACATACACGAATATCAAGGAAAAGAGATTTTAGCTAGCTACGGAGTTCGCATTCAACGTGGAATCGTTGCTAATAATGCAGTTGAAGCGATTGCTGCTGCAAAACAATTAACTACTGAAACGGGAACGAGTTGGTACGTTGTAAAAGCACAAGTTCATGCAGGTGGACGTGGAAAAGGTGGTGGAGTAAAACTTGCTAAGAATTTAGCTCAAGTTGAAGATATTGCAGGACAAATTATTGGAATGCAATTAGTAACACCTCAAACTTCTGCAGAAGGAAAAAAAGTTCACAAAGTTTTAATTGCTGAAGATGTTTATTATCCTGGTGAAAGTGAAACTTCAGAATTTTATGTGTCTGTATTATTAAATAGAGCGACAGGTCGTAATATGATTATGTATTCTACAGAAGGTGGAATGGATATTGAAGAAGTTGCTGAGCATACACCTCATTTAATTTTTACTGAAGAAATTGATCCAGCTGTAGGATTACAAGGTTTTCAAGCAAGAAGAATTGCTTTTAACTTAGGTCTTTCTGGAAATGCATTTAAAGAAATGGTTAAATTCATTGACTCTTTATACAATGCATATATTGGATCTGATGCTTCAATGTTTGAAATCAATCCAGTTTTAAAAACTTCTGATAATAAAATTTTAGCTGTTGATGCTAAAGTAAATATTGATGATAATGCTTTATACAGACAAAAAGCATATGCTGAGATGCGTGATATTCTTGAAGAAAATCCTATCGAAGTAGAAGCAAAAGAAGTAGGATTAAACTATGTTGATCTTGACGGAACTGTAGGATGTATGGTTAACGGTGCTGGTTTAGCAATGGCAACTATGGATTTAATTAAGTATGCTGGTTTTGAGCCTGCAAACTTCTTAGACGTAGGTGGAACAGCGGATGCAAAGCGTGTTGAAACTGCTTTCCGTATTATCTTAAAAGATCCTAACGTAAAAGCGATTTTAATTAATATTTTTGGTGGTATCGTTCGTTGTGACCGTGTGGCACAAGGAGTTGTTGATGCTTACAAAAATATGGGAGATGCTATCAAAGTGCCAATTATTGTTCGTTTACAAGGTACTAATGCAGCCATTGCAAAAGAATTAATTGATAATTCAGGAATGCCAATTTTATCTGCTGTTGAATTTCAAGAAGCAGCTGATCAAGTAAAAGCGGCTCTTTCTTAATTTCAAAATAGTTATATATTAAAAAATCCTGTTTGCCTTGGCAAACAGGATTTTTTTATGCTTTATGATTAAAGGAACACTGTAAGCAAATATTATATCGCCATCCTATAGTGCATTAGTTCCCCAATTTCTGCAGAGCATCTGATTTGTAAATTTGAAATCCAAAAATGTTTTTTTGAGCTATTACATAAAGTGCTTTAGCTACAATACTTGCTTGAATGGGTTTGTATTTTTTTAAACCGCCAATAAATAGAAAAGAGAATGCTTTCATAAATACCGCACCTAGCTTTTCTCCAAATCTAAATTCTTTGCGATCTCCTAATAAGAGAGAAGGTTGAACTATGGAAACGCTTTCGAATCCAGCATTTTTTAGAAATAATTCAATTTCGCCTTTTGTTCTTAAGTAAAAATTTCCTGAACTCGGGTCTGCACCTACTGAAGAAATTAATAAAAATTGCTTAATGCCATTTTTTAAGGCAATAGTAGCGAATTGCATTGGGTACTCAAAATCAACTTTTCGGAATGCTTCTTTACTTCCTGCTTTCTTTATAGTTGTACCTATTGTACAGAAAAAATCATCACCTTTAATTAACTCTGAATAAGAGTCAACTTTGTCAAAATCAATGATATGCTCTGTTAACTTAGAGTGCTGCATACCAGACGCTGTCTTTCCAAAAGTAACAACTTTATCATAGTCCTTGCTTTCTAAAAGAATCTGGACCAAATGGGAGCCCACTAATCCTGTACTGCCTATAATTAAAGCCGTTTTCAAAGATTTGCTATTTTTTAGTTTTACCGAAATTGAATTTAACCTTTTCGACTACTTGTACTTTTTTATTTCCTTTCGGGAATTGCTTTTTAGACGAACTCTTAGCTGCAGAACTAGATTTAGAAGGACTTTGATCTCCTCTATCTTTTTCTTCATCTCTAGGTTTTGCCTTAAATTCTTTTCTTTCCTTAGTAGTATCTTTAGCTGGTATCTGTGCTTTATGCTTCGCTAAGACATCATTTGGATTTTTTGGATTTTCTTTGGTGCCACGTAGGTGTATAACTAGACCATTTAGGAAATTACGTAATACCTGATCACCACATTCCATATAATTTTCATGTTTCTCATCACGGAAAAATGCACCTAATTCTGACTTAGTAATTCTAAAGTCTACTAATTCTAAAATTTCAACTATTTGATCGTCACGTAGCATTAAGGCTACACGCAATTTTTTAAAAATATCGTTATTTGTCATTGTATTAATTTTTTACAAAGGTACATTTAAAAAGTAAGTGGGCGCTATAATTAGATTCAGAATTAGGCTTGGTTTAAAACGGTACTAATTTTTTCTAAATCCTCCTTAGTATGATTTGCCGTAAATACGATCCGGTTTAAATCTGTACCTAAAGTTGCATACCTAAAATTAGTAACTATTATTCTATTATTTTTTAGAATTTTATTAATGTCATGTATTTCTGGATAGATTATCGGGTAATCTTGATTGAATGGAAGCTTTTCATTGTTATTTAAAAGACTATTGACGTAATGAAGATTGCTTTTTAGTTTCAGATGTTGTTCTTGGTATATTTCCTTGGCTTCAGCCATAGCGGCTATAAAAGCGGGATTCATTCCGGCACTAGACACAAATACTGGATGTAAATTGATTTTTTTGATAAATTCATCATCTGATGCTATAACGCCACCAGTAACCCCCATTGCTTTGCCCAGAGAGGCAACCATAATTTTTCTTTTGATATTTTTACATTCAATGGAAGCATAAATCCCACAGCCATTATTTCCTAAAATGCCTAAAGAATGTGATTCGTCTATAAGCAGGCTTATCTCTTTGATTGGATGAATTTGTTGAACAAGTGATAAATCCACCGCTGCTATAGTAATACTAGCAACAGCATCAGTCAGAAGCGTTATGTGTTCTTTAGTATTATTTAATAACCGTGGGTTAATTTCGTTTCCAATAAAAAATGGAATACTATCTTCAACTTTTAAGGCAGTGTGGCAGTTTGGGAAATGAACAAAAACATCAGTCTCTTGACGCAACACGGCTATTGCTAATTTTGCGGCAAGCATACCAGAAGATACCGTGACTGCTGCTTCGGCATTGATATAGTTGCTTAGAAATGCTTCTCCACTTTCGTAAGCTCCTAATTTTATATTTGCATTTCGCGAACTTCCATATGCAGTGCCCCAGCGCTGAATATTTTTTATAATCAGTTCTTGGAATTTGCTATTAGTGGGCATTCCTAAATAAGCTGTCCCACCAAAATACAAATAGGGTTGTTGATCAACTTCAATTATTCTGTCTGGAAACTGATTGACTATCATTCTCTGTTATTTTAAAATAACTCCAGTACCATCTCGGTCGGCATAGCTGATTTTACCTTCATTGATGGTTACTCCGTCAGCAATATCTTCGGCTAAAAGTAAGGCACCATCCATGTCAACATAATCTAACTGGGGTAGTAAGTGGGCTATGGCTGAAATTCCCACTGAAGATTCTGTCATACATCCTACCATTGTTTTTAAGCCTAATTTTTTTGCTTCTTGAATCATTCTTCTACCAGGAGTTAATCCGCCACATTTTACTAATTTGACATTCACACCATGAAAGTGATTAAAGCATTTGGCCACGTCTTCCTCAATGATGCAACTTTCGTCAGCAATAATTGGTAGAACGGAGTGTTTGAAGACCTCTTTATGTGCTTCCCAATTGTCTGCTTTCATTGGTTGTTCTAAAAATTCTACACCAAGTTTTTTTAATTCAATGGCATTTTTGATGGTTTCATCAACTCCCCATCCACAATTAGCATCAATCCTAAATATGGCATCAGTATGCTTTCTAAGTTCCTTTACAATGGCGATATCCTCTTCAGTTCCTAGTTTTATTTTATAAATAGGCCAAGGCAATTCTTTCATCTTAGCGACCATTTTCTCAATTGAAGCAATGCCAATAGTATAATCAGTTAAAGGATTCCTATCTATAGAATAGTTCCAATATTCGTATAACTTCTTACCTTTTTTACGCGCATATAAATCAGTATAAGCCATGTCCAGTGCACATAGTGCAAACATATCCTCTTTTAAATAAGGATGAATTTTTGCCCAAAAATCTTCAGGAGTTTCATCGTTGCAGGCCTCAATAATGGATCTTATTTTATTAAGGTCCTCCATCATTACTGGAACTGTAGTGTTGTAATATGGGTTAGAGGTTGCTTCTCCAAAACCAGAGAAGCCTTCGCTTTTTAATTCTACTATCAATGAAGGTTGTACATCAATCGATTCTCTTGAAATGGTAAACGTATGTTTTAATTTAAGGTTATAGGCTCTTAATATTAGTTCCATAATTAGTTGGTTGCTATGTTGTTTTATCTATGTGATCGTCTGGAAGATTAAATATAGTCAATAAGTTAATACCCTAGCCATAGTACCGCTTGGGTAAAGCCATCTCTCCATAATTTTTCATTATGTTGACCACCTTTTATAATTCTTTTGTCGTTTAAATTAAGGCAGTAGCATCTTTTTGTATTAATTATTCGCTCCATTTTGTTTAGATCAGATACCATTTTATCATCCTCATTGTCACCACAGAGAAAATAAATTTTAGTCTTGATTTTCTTTGTGTTTTCTGCTAAATCGTAGATTTTTTCTGAATACCAAAAAGAGGGTGAGAAAACTGCTGCTTTACCAAAAACAGTTGGGTATTTCAATGCAGCATAAAATGAGACTAAACCACCAAGGGAGCTTCCCATAATAACTGTATTTTTCTTTTTGGTTTTAGTACGGTATGTTTGGTCTATATGTGGCTTTAGTGTCTCCACTATGAATTTCAAATAAGCATCTGCATTTCCGCCACCATATTTTTCATTTTTATAGGGCGTTAATTCGTCAATGCGTTTGTCGTTGCCATGCTCTATTCCTACAACAATAACTTGCGCGTGTAAGCTATCTAATTTTTCATCAACATTCCATTCTCCGGCATAGGAAGTGGTGGCATCAAAAAGATTTTGAGCATCATGCATGTAAATTACGGAGTAAGTTTTGGTAGAGTTGTTATAATCTTTTGGAAGGTATAACCATATTTTCTTAGTCGTATTTAATTGAGGTGCTGCTATAGAAAATGTGGTTACTTGCTGCGAAGCAGTGCTTTGAGTGTTCGAATTAGTTTGATTTTCAATAGCTTGAGCTGTGCTATTTGCAATGAACAAAAAAAATGTTAGAATCAGACAAAATTGTTTAATCATCGTTAGATCTTGTGTTTTGATTTTAAAATGGATATTTTAGCTAAAAATAAGAATTTGATGAATACATACGACGAAAAAAAGAGCTTACTTTTAGAGATGATTGCATTTTCAACAGTAGAAGGTAAATTACAGAAGAAAGAATATGATTTTCTATTTATAATTGCTAACACACTAGATATTAAAAAAGGTGGATTTCTAGATTTATTTCAACAAGAATTGCCCAAACAAATTATCAGATCGGAATTTAAAAGAGTGCAGCAATTTTATCGATTAGCACTGTTAATGCGAAGTGAAGGTGTTTTGCATAAAAAAGAAACTAATGCCATTCATCATATTTCTCTAGGAATGGGGTTAAATCCAGATACAACAAAAAGCGTATTGGAAACAATGGAAAAATCCACTAATGGAGTCCTTGCACCAGAGGTGCTTGTTAAAATTTTAAAAGAACAGCAGAATTAAGGAATTTGAGACTGTAATATTTTAATGTCATCACGCAATTTTGCTGCTTGCATAAAGTCAAGTTCTTTGGCTGCTTTTTCCATCGATTTTCTTTTCTCACGAATTAGCTTCTCTAATTCAGCTTTCGGTAAGTAAGCTGTTTCAGGTTCAGCAGCAGCTTCTAATGTATGTCCTAATTCGTATTCTACTAATGGATTTTTAGTAAAGGCGCTCTCTATCTTTTTATTTAATGCTTGAGGAACAATATTGTTCTTGGTATTAAAATTTATTTGTTTCGTTCTGCGATATTCTGTCTCATCTATAGTCTTCTGCATACTGGCAGTAATTTTATCAGCATACATAATCGCTTTTCCATTTAAATTTCTAGCAGCTCGACCAATGGTTTGTGTTAAAGAGCGGTGGCTACGCAAGAAACCCTCTTTGTCAGCATCTAATATAGCGACTAACGATACTTCTGGAAGGTCTAATCCTTCACGAAGTAAGTTTACCCCAATTAGTACATCAAATAATCCTTTTCTAAGATCTTGCATAATCTCAATACGCTCTAAAGTATCCACATCAGAATGGATGTACCTACAACGAATATTTACCTTGGTTAAGTATTTTGTAAGCTCTTCAGCCATCCTTTTAGTTAATGTAGTTACTAAAACACGTTCGTCTAGCTCGCATCTCACTTGAATTTCCTCAATTAAATCGTCTATTTGATTTAAACTAGGTCTTATTTCAATCACTGGGTCTAGTAAACCTGTTGGTCTAATGACTTGTTCCACTACAACGCCTTCTGTTTTTTGTAATTCATAATCAGCTGGCGTGGCAGAAACATAAACTACCTGATTTTGCATCGCTTCAAATTCGTCAAATTTCAAAGGGCGATTATCCATAGCGGCGGGAAGTCTAAAACCGTATTCTACTAAGTTTTCTTTTCGGCTACGGTCACCACCATACATGGCATGAACCTGTGAAAGCGTCACGTGACTTTCGTCAACAACCATTAAATAATCTTTCGGAAAGTAATCAAGTAAGCAAAAAGGTCTGGTTCCTGGTAACCTTCCGTCTAGATAGCGGGAGTAGTTTTCTATTCCAGAGCAATACCCTAATTCTCGTATCATCTCAAGGTCAAAATTAGTACGTTCTTCTAATCTTTTTGCTTCTAAATGTTTACCAATCTCTTTAAAATAGTCCACTTGTTTGACTAAATCCTGTTGTATTTCCCATATTGCACCTTGTAGCACATCCGGAGAAGTTACAAACATGTTTGCGGGGTAAATAGTTAATTTTTTAAATTTTTCAATTACCAAAGACGTTTTTATATCAAAAGATTCAATTTCTTCAATTTCATCGCCAAAGAAATGGATTCGGAAGGCATCATCAGCATAGCTGGGATAAATCTCCACCGTGTCTCCTTTAATTCTGAAATTCCCTGGGTTGAAGTCAGCTTCCGTTCGAGAGTACAAACTTTGAACTAGTTTGTGTAATAATTTAGTGCGGGAGATAACTTGATCGGCTTCTATTTCAATAACGTTTTTTTGGAATTCAACGGGATTTCCAATACCGTATAAACAAGAAACAGAGGCAACCACTAATATGTCTCTTCGGCCAGAAAGTAGGGAAGAAGTAGTGCTTAAGCGCATTTTTTCTAGTTCTTCATTGATAGATAAGTCTTTCTCTATAAATACTCCTGTGACTGGCATAAAAGCTTCTGGCTGATAATAATCGTAATAAGAAACAAAATATTCAACAGCATTATTAGGGAAAAACTGCTTGAACTCTGAATACAATTGTGCAGCCAATGTTTTGTTATGTGCTAAAACTAAAGTTGGCCTTTGTACTTCTTGAATAACATTAGCCATCGTAAATGTTTTACCAGAACCCGTAACTCCAAGTAAGGTTTGGAATTTTTCGCCATCAATTATCCCTTGGGTTAATTTTTCAATGGCTTGCGGCTGGTCTCCTTTAGGCTGATAATCTGATACTACTTGAAAATTCATAGGTGTTAAGGGGCAAAGTTTTAGAAGTACAAAGTTACGAAGTTTAAAATCAAAGTTATCTTAAGAAAAATCCAAAAAAAAACCACCATGCGAACATGATGGTTTAGGATATAAATTTATATTATTAGAAACTTAAACTGATTCTAGCAAAAACAAATCTACCGTTTTGTCCAAATTGAGAAACATTTCTTGAGTAAGTAAACTGGTTAGAACTTTTCAATGATTCTAAATTTTCATCAGGGTAAACATCAAAAAGATTATTTGCACCAACTACTAATTTTAGGCTTTCATTAAATTTATAACCAACAGATAAATCAGTTATCACTCTTGCTCCCCAAACGGGGTGTTCTACAGCAACAGATTGACCGTTAACTATAGCGGAGTCGATTACTCCATCTCCATTTGCATCCGCAGTATTAGGATCGGTAACTTGACCAAAATAAACATTTCTTAAAAAGAAATCGAATTTATTTACCGTAATAGAGTTCGTTAAATTAGCTTTAACTCTTGGCACAGCTTCTTGAAGATATACTCTGCTTGACTCTGAATAATAACGATTTATTTGTCCATTGTCTACTAAAATTTGTGAAGCATGTATGTTTCCTACTCTTTTAGTACTTGAAAAAGTTCCCGATAAATCAGTTTTCAATGTCAACCCATCGCCTACATTGGCCTTATGGCTAATTACAATATCAATCCCTTTAGATTCGGTGTCGATTGCATTAGCAAAAAAGGTAGCAGCTGTAGCATTTGCATTATCAAACAACCCATTTAATTGGGCTGCAGGACTTCCAGCTGTAGGAGTTCCCCCTGGTCTTGAAAATTGATCTGTTAGAACTACTCTGTCGTCAATTTTTACTATGTATGCATCTGCAGTCAAAGTAAGTTTAGCTTCTGGAATTTTTGCAGTAAAACCAATGCTAGCGCTTTGAGATTCCTCTTGTTTTAATTGTGGTATTCCTAACAATTTTGCAGCTGGCGAATCATTGCTAAAGGTACCTACTTCGAAAGGTACACCACCCACAAATTGTGTAGCCGTTGAGTTAAAATAGATTTGGTGTAAAGAAGGTGCTCTAAATCCTGTAGAAACAGCACCTCTTAAATTGATATTGTCAGTTAATTTGTAGCGAGTTGCTAATTTATAATTAGTTGTGTTACCAAAATCAGAATAGTTTTCAAAACGAAGTGCTCCGTTTAACAACCATTTCTCAGTAACATCATATTCTAAATCAGTGTATACAGCGACACTATTACGTCCTTTATCTACAGTGTTTGCAGGCTTAAAACCTGGAAATACTTGCGCTGCACCAGGTCTTCCAGATCCGTAAAAGTCGGTTACTTTTATCTGGGAAGGAGTTGTACCTGTTACAATACCACCATTTATATCATATTGATTGTAAGAATCTGGAACTCCTGCAGTAATTTGATAGTTTTCGTTTCTATATTCAGCTCCAAAAGCTACATTTAATTTGTCGAATTTTCTAGATGTATCAAAGTTAGTTGTGTTTTGAGAAAAAGCTAGTCCACCAGCATCAAATTCAGTAGGGGAAGCTTCTCTTAAGGTAGCATTTAAAGTGTTTTCAATATTATAATCGAAAGAGTTTCTACCATAGGTGTTACTCAAATCAAAATTCCAAGTTTTAAAAATTAAACCTCTAAGACCAGCTGCAGCTGAGATATCGTTAATAGTTGAATGAATTTCAGGTAAAAAACCATTAGGATATATTGCAGTATAGGCTCTAGATTGATTAGGCTTTCTATAAAATCCTTCCGCTTGACCTGTTCTATGACTAGTTCCCCCAAAAGCATAAACTTCAAGATTATCGTTGATTGGGTAGGCTGCATTTAGGAAAAATTGAGCGCTTTCTAAAGAAGATTGCCCTACTTTCATATTGAAATTTCTTCTTTCTAGTTTTCTGTATGCTAACTCACCTTCAGTAGCGTCAAAATTTAATACTGTTTGAAGTCCCGTTGTACCATACAATGAAGTTGCACCAGCAATAGACGATTGTTGTGCCGCCGTAAAATATCCTACTTGAGGAGCATATGTTTTAATGGCAGCCACAATTTGTGCTTCATTAGCGGTAGGCGCTGATTGTGTTCCTATGTTCCCCCACAGTGAATTAATGTTTGTACCTGCTTCTGCAGCTCTTTGCTCAATTGCATTAAAAGCGCTAAACAAAGTCCCTGTTACATCTTTCGCTCTACTGGTTTGCCCCCTTAGTTGAAAGCTTCCTGTCGCATTGATGAAACTCTTCTCTTTTCCAAGGCTAGTTCCATAATTCAAATCGATTTGTAGATTATTACCATCTGTACCACCTCTGTGATCATTAGCGCCACTAGATAAATGAGTTCCTCCTAGAATGTTAATGTCTAACTTATTAGTTGCTTTTTTAACATTGATATTTATAACACCAGCAATAGCATCAGAACCATATTGAGCGGAGGCACCATCTCTAAGTACCTCTATTCTTTCAATGGCAAATGCCGGTATAGCATTTAAATCTGTTCCTACAGATCCTCTTCCCGGAGATCCGTTAATATTGACAAGAGAAGAAGTATGTCGCCTTTTTCCGTTTACCAATACTAATACTTGATCAGGACCTAGTCCTCTTAATTGTGCTGGGTCGATATGGTCAGTACCATCAGCCACGGTTGTCGTATTTGAAGTAAATGAAGGCGCCACCATATTTAAAATTTGATTTAAATTCGCCTGTGGACCTTGTGATGCAATGTCTTTCATACTAATAACATCTATAGGTACTGCAGATTCAGTAACCGTTCTAGCAGCACTGCGCGACCCTAGTACTACTACATCTTGTAGTGTTTCTCCACTTCCTACTAAAGATACATTTAACGTACTACCCGTTACTTTAATGGTTTTGGTTTCTAACCCTACATAAGAAAATTGCAGCATTTCTCCTGCTTTTGCAGTAATAGAATATCTTCCATCTGCATCTGTAGTCGTTCCTTTGTTAGTTCCTTTTACAAGAACAGATGTTCCTGGCAAAAGGCCGTTAGTGTCATCAGTTACAACACCTGAAACTTTAATTTCTTGTGCTGTTAGTGTCACACTAAAAATTAGAGTTAATAAGAGTAAAAGTTTTTTCATGAGTTTTGTTTTTTTGGTTTGTACTCAAAAATACAACTTTAAAATCAAAATGTTATTTATTTGTTAAAAAATAAAAATCTCAGTGTTTTTCATATTAAAAGCTTGTTTTTGCTGCTGAATTGTCAAAATTCACTCTTAATAGTAATAGTGAACTTATTTGATATGTAGTTCTGTTTATTTGATAAACGAATTTGTACTTATATGGCTGCTCAAATTGTACAAAAAATTACTATTGAATTAGTTGAGATGTTGCTTTTTGAAACTCTATTTTTAGAAAACAAAAAAGCAGTTTCACGTCTTGTAAAACTGCTGTTGTTTGTTGGCATTTAATAATAGAAGGAAAAACTTCCTCTATTTTACTCAAACTTCCATTCTTTCTGTTGTTCTTCACTTAGGAAAGTCCAAGCGACGATACGACTGTTTTTTTGGCCTTGAGCCATATCAATCGTTTTAATCTCTACAACATTGACTTTGTTTAATGTTTTGTATATACTATTCAAATGGGATTGTTTAGAAACTAAAGTTGTAAACCAAAGGCATTGCATAGGGTACTTAGCACTTTCATAAATCATCTGTGTAATAAAACCTAATTCTCCTCCTTCACACCACAGCTCAGCATTGTGACCTCCAAAATTTAATACAGCGCTTGTTGATTTAGTTTTTTCTAAATTATTTACTTTACGTAATGATCCTTTTGTAGCCTCTTTTTCGGAAGCATGGAAAGGGGGATTGCAAATTGTAAAAGCAAATTTATCTTCTGGAGTTATAATATTTTTGAAAATAAAACGGGAAGAAGTTTGCTGCTGTAAACTTATCGCGTCAATTAATTTAGGGTTGTTTTCTATAATGGCACTACAATTTTCAATTGCTTTCTCGTCAATATCTGTTCCTACAAAGCTCCAACCATATATCGCATTTCCTAAAATAGGGTAGATGCAGTTGGCACCAACTCCAATATCTAATCCGATCACACCATCCCCTTTAGGAATTAGCCCTCCATTACTTGTAGCTAATAAATCGGCTATATAATGAATGTAATCAGCTCTTCCAGGAATGGGAGGACATAAGTAATTTTTAGGAATATCCCATTTTTGAATACCGTAATAGGTCACTAACAAAGCACTGTTTAATGCTTTTACAGCTTCAGGATTACTAAAATCAATTGTTTCAATATCATGTTCATTGATAGCGACAAAAGTTCTAAGTTCAGGCGACTTTTCAATTAATAGTTTAAAATCATATCGAAGGCGGTGTTGATTTCTTGGGTGTAGGTTTGTCTTCTCAGTAATTGTCTTGGGCATCTCTTTTGTATTTCTAGAATGAGATGAAAATTTATTTCTCCATCAGAATCTGTAGCAAGTTATATAAAAAAGTACGGCTTAAGTACTTTATTAGTTATTTGTTTTTATTTTGGATTTAATCCATACATTCCATCATTAATAAATCACCTTCACTGTGTTCAATAACTACCATACCATCTTTTACAACATGGTTGCTGCTCCCTGTTCTATAACCTATCGTTAAACTATCATTACTTAAAGGGTAAAACAGATTCTCTGAATGAATTCCAGCTACATGACCAATGGGGATTAGTGATATAGGAGTGTTAGCAGTATACCATTTTTCAAAGCGTTTAGGTAAAAGGAAAACTTTTGAATGATCATCTAGGATCACAATTTTTAATTTCTCTCTGTAGCGTACAATATTAGTCAAATTAGTTATAGTGTGATCTGTACGTCTTCCAGTAGCCCAAACTACATTTACTGCGGGTATTTTTCGTTCAAATAGGTAATCAAATGCTTTCTCTAAGTCGGTTTTATTTTGATCTGGGGTATGAACGATTTCTATAGGATACTGCTTTTCTCTGTAATAATTTGCGTCGAAATTTCGATCAAAATCTCCTAGCAAGACATCTACTTTGATATCGAGTTCCATTACTCTTTCCATGGCCGAATCTAAAACGATAACTAAAGGAGACCACTCTAATAATTGTCCGAGTAATTCAGGGTTACAGGCAGCACCATTTGCAATAATTAGTGCTGGTTCTTGGTCGTCTCTGACGATATGATGTGAGGACATTGTAGATTATAGATATTAAAATTCAGGAGTTTATACTCGAATACGGCTGTAAAGATAGAAAATAGTTTTCAATACGGTAGTTCTTTACGTAATGCTGTATTTCATAAAAGCTTAAACTTATTTGATGATAAAAGTTTTGGTGTCTGCTTCACTTACTGAGAAATATCCTAAAGGATATTTGTTAGCATTTGTTGTGTTAATAATGTTTCCTCTTACAGTTGCTGGAGGGGATTGAAAAGGACCGCCACCACCACCGCCAGCAATGCTTATCAAAACATTCATATAATTGTAATACGATTTTGAAATACCATAGTGAGTGACATTAATTTCATCTCCTACTTTTAATTCATCGCTTTGCGATAAGCTAAAAAATTGGTTGCCTTGAAAAAAGGTATCTTCGTCAGCATAATAATTTTGTGTTATTTGATTGGAGTAACCATATTTATACAAATAAAAATTAGATTCATTTGCCGGGTCATTATAATAGGTTTTAATCTCAATGTCCTTTCCCGTAAAACCTCCTTCATTATTTTGAATAATTTCGGTAATTGGCGCTACTGATTTTAATTGTTCTGTGGCGGTATAGGTAGCGCCATTGTAAATAACGGTTAAGCTGTAACTTTCATTAAGTTTTGGAACAAAATTAGTGCAAATATATTCACCCGTTTTTGGGATTTCGATAAAATTAAAAGTCACATTTGAACTGTTTTTGATAAATATGGTAGCGCCAGATACTACGGGTACCTTTGGATTATAATAATCAGTAGTGGTGGTTAGTCTTATTTTTTGTTTTGCACCAGTAGTGTTTTTAAACCAGTTAATGGAAGCCTCAATAACCAATCTAGGAGCTTCGGTTTTTAAATCCACATCGACAACATCTTCACAACTTGTGAAAACAAGTGTTACTGCAAATAAGGTTATAAGGGAATATATTTTTTTCATCTTATTAAAATTTAAAGTTATAGCTAACTGCTGGGACTATGCCAAATATGGAGGTTTTTACTGCTTCGTTATTTCCGGTATCACTATTTTGTCTAAAGTTGATTGAGGCTGCATTTTTACGATTGTACAGATTGTAAATACTGAATACCCATTCTCCTTTCCAATTTCGATCGATATTTTTTCTTGGAGTCAATGTTGCTGAAATATCCAAATGGTGATACGTGGGTAAACGGTTTTCGTTTCTCAAGCCATAGCTGGGAATAGTTATACCTAGGTATTGGTATTGTCCATTCGGGTAGCTTACAGGTTGTCCCGTTTGCAACGCAAAATTAGCTCCAAAAGACCATTTGTTACTCAAGTTATAGGCAGTAGTTACCGCTAAATTATGCGTTTTATCGTATGCTGAATTATACCATCTGCCATTATTTATTCCTGATTCTTCTGGTGTTCTTCCTGCTGTCTGTTGTTCTGATTTTGACAGAGTATAAGAGATCCATCCATTCAGTTTTCCTTCGTTTTTTCGCAGCATTAACTCTAAACCATAGGATCTTAGCTGTCCATTTAAGATTACTTGTTCAATGGCTTTATTAGCAATCAAATCAGCTCCATCAATATAGTCTAAGCGATTTTTTACTTCTTTGTAATAGGCTTCCACTTCAAGAGAATAATTGTTGTCGTTAAAATTTCTAAAATACCCTACAGCTACTTGGTCAGCGAGTTGTGGTTTTATATAATTGTCGCTGGGCATCCATACATCTAATGGAGTAGGAGAGGAAGTGTTTGAAATTAGCTGTAGGTATTGCACCATACGGTTGTAACTTCCTTTTAACGCTTGGTTGTCGTTAAGTTGATAGGATAGTGAAAAGCGGGGTTCTAAATAATTATAACTTTCAATTACACTATTCTTTTTATAAAATTGAGTGTCTGTAGGAGTTGCTTTTTCATAAATCTGCAACTCAGAGTTGAAGATTAAAGGATTGTCATTTTCATATAAATTGACAGTTGATGCTCCTAGTCTATAAAAAAGACTGTAACGTAAACCATAAGATACCGCTAGTTTTTTATTGATGTCTTGCTCAGCACTGATGTAAATTGATGGCTCAAAAGCATATTTTTTATCTAACTGCTCAAAATTTATTCCCGAATCAGTATCTGAAGGCTTTATCGTTCCGGGATTAAAAGCATAATAAATGCTATTTACTCCGTAACTAAGTTTAAAATTATCCGAAATATAATTTTTAAAATCATACTTGATGTTGTAATTTTTAATTCCAGAATCCCATTTGAATCCCACAAAATCTAAATCCAAACCATAATAATAATCACTGTATATTACCGATAAATTAGAAAACAGCTTGTCCGAAAAAAGGTGATTCCATCTCAGATTTAAAGTGGAATTTCCATAAATATTGGTAAAACTTTTATTTAATGAGAAAACATCTCTTCCAAAATATCCCGATAAAAACAGGTTGTTGTTTTCATTGATTTTATAACTCAATTTAGCATTCAAGTCATAGAAATAGGCAGCATTATTTTTTTGTTCTTCAGAAAGCTTTAAAAATAAGTGAGCATAAGAACTGCGTCCACCTATTAGAAAAGATCCTTTATTTTTTACGAGTGGTCCTTCGGCCAAAATGCGACTAGAAATCAGTCCAATTCCTCCATTAACATGGAACTCTTTACTATTGCCATCTTTTTGATAAATATCTAAAACAGAAGATACTCTTCCTCCAAAATTTGCTGGAATGCCTCCTTTGTATAATTTTAAATCTTTGATAGCATCAGGGTTAAACACAGAGAAGAAACCAAATACATGCGAAGAATTAAAAATCGTAGCTTCGTCTAGTAATATTAAGTTTTGATCAGCTCCTCCACCGCGTACATTAAAGCCCGATGCTCCTTCACCAGCATTAGTAACACCTGGAAGTAGTAGCAATGATTTTATTACATCGACTTCACCTAGTACTACAGGCATTTTCTTAATTGAAGAAATAGAAAGTCGGTTAATACTCATTTCAGGAGAGCGAATATTGCTGCTCTTATTTTTATCTTTTATAACTACTTCTTGTAGAAGTTCTCCACTTGCAGTTAAGCTTAGATTCCGTTTTATACTTTCTGTTAATTTTATTTGGTCTGTAGTCGTTTCAAAACCAATGTAGCTCACCAGAATAGTGTAGTTTCCTTGCGGTAAAGTAATAGAGTAAAAACCATATTGATTCGTACTGACGGCCGCTTTTAATTCAGGAATATATACATTAACACCTATCAGTGTTTCGTTGCTTTTACTATCTGTTATAGTACCACTTACGGTATATTTTTCTTGTGAATAAGAGGTGATAGTAAAGAATAATAGAATAACTAAACCACTGATTTTTTTTAAAAACATGTTCTTTTTTTAGAATTACAAATTTGGTTAAAAGATAAGTAAAAGAGGACTAAACAATAATTAAATATACGTTAATAAAAAAGGCAACTGTTTCCAGCTGCCTCAGTTTAAGTATAGTAAGTAGGTGTAATCGAATTAAGCGATTTTTGCTAATATACTATTAAAAGTTGCGCTAGGACGCATTGCTTTACTAGTCAATTCAGGATTTGGTTGGTAGTAACCACCAATTTCTTGAGGTTTCCCTTGAGCACCTATTAACTCAGCATTAATTGTATCCTCGTTCGCTCTTAACTCTTCTGCAATAGGAGTGAAAATGGCTTTCAATTCAGCATCTTTAGTTTGTGCAGCAAGTGCTTCTGCCCAGTATAAAGCCAAATAAAAGTGAGACCCACGATTATCAATTTGTCCAATTTTTCTGCTTGGAGATTTATCGTTTTTCAAGAAAGCATCATTCGCTTCGTCTAAAGTTTCTGATAAAATTATCGCTTTTGGATTGTTTAGTGATTGTCCTAAATGTTCTAATGAAGCACCTAATGCTAAAAATTCACCTAATGAATCCCAACGTAAATAACCTTCTTGTGTAAATTGCTCTACATGTTTTGGTGCTGATCCACCAGCTCCAGTTTCAAACAATCCACCACCGTTCATTAACGGAACGATAGATAACATTTTTGCCGAAGTTCCTAATTCTAAAATTGGGAACAAATCAGTTAAATAATCACGCAATACATTTCCTGTTACTGAAATAGTGTCTAAACCTTCTTTGATTCTTCCTAATGTGAAATTAGTTGCTTCTATTGGGTTTAAGATACGAATGTCAAGTCCTGTTGTATCGTGATCTTTTAAATATGTTTTTACTTTTAGGATAAGTTGTCTGTCATGAGCTCTATTTTCATCCAACCAAAAAACAGCTGGAGTATTAGATAAACGGGCTCTATTTACGGCAAGTTTTACCCAGTCTTGAATAGGAGCATCTTTAGCTTGGCACATTCTAAAAATGTCTTTAGCTTCAACAGCTTGTTCCATTAAAACATTTCCTTTAGTA
This sequence comes from Flavobacterium sp. W21_SRS_FM3, assembly GCF_052113625.1. Taxonomy (NCBI): domain Bacteria; kingdom Pseudomonadati; phylum Bacteroidota; class Flavobacteriia; order Flavobacteriales; family Flavobacteriaceae; genus Flavobacterium; species Flavobacterium sp. W21_SRS_FM3. Next base: position 27,352 of record NZ_JBGQOD010000014.1, read on the forward strand.
TCTACCACACGTACAACGCCGTTTGCAGTCATTTGGAATGTTTTGTCATGAGAACCATATTCTTCTGCTTTTTGTGCCATCAAACCTACGTTTGGAACACTTCCCATTGTTGTTGGGTCAAAAGCACCGTTCTTTTTACAAAAATCAATTGTTGCTGTATAAATACCAGCATAAGATCTATCTGGAATAATCGCTAGTGTATCTTGTGACTTTCCTTCTTTGTTCCACATTTGACCAGAAGTACGAATCATAGCTGGCATAGAAGCATCTACAATTACATCTGAAGGCACATGAAGATTAGTAATTCCTTTATCAGAATTTACCATTGCAAGAGCAGGTCCATTTTCAATTGCTTGATTGATGGCTGCTTCAACTTCTGCTTGTTGAGGTTGTCCAGCGATTTTTGCATAAACATCCCCTAAACCATTTCGGGTATCAATATTTAATTCATCAAATAAAGTAGCGTATTTTGCAAAAACGTCTTTGAAGAAAACCTCTACAATTGCACCAAAGATAATTGGGTCAGAAACCTTCATCATTGTTGCTTTCAAGTGTACAGATAATAAGATGTTTTTCTCTTTTGCTTCAGCGATAGCTTTGGTAACAAATTCTTTTAATGCTTTTAAACTCATTACAGAGCTGTCTATAATCTCACCCACTTTTAATGGAGTACTTTCTTTAAGAACTGTAGTTTTTCCGTCTTCAGCAACAAATTCGATTTTCACATCGGCTGCATCTTCTAGAGTAACTGATTTTTCACTTCCGTAAAAATCACCTTTTTCCATTGAAGCTACTGCTGTTTTTGAATCAGCTGACCAGGCTCCCATAGAGTGTGGTTTTACTTTTGCGTAATTTTTTACAGCTCTTGGTGCTCTACGATCTGAATTACCTTCGCGTAGAACAGGGTTAACTGCTGACCCTAATATTTTAGAATATTTTTTCTTGATTTCGTTTTCTTCCTTATCTTTTGGTTCTTCTGGGAAGTTAGGTACTTTATAACCGTGTGCTTGTAATTCTGCAATTGCTTCTTTTAATTGAGGAACTGACGCAGAGATATTGGGCAACTTGATAATATTTGCTTCTGGTGAAGTCGCCAGTTTTCCTAGCTCAGTCAAGGCGTCATTAACCTTTTGGTCTGCATTTAAAAATTCTGGAAAATTAGCTAAAATTCTTCCTGCTAAGGAGATGTCTTCGGTTTCTATTTCAATTCCTGAAGTCGCAGTAAATGCTTTAACAATTGGTAAAAAAGAATAAGTTGCTAACAAAGGAGCTTCGTCAGTCAATGTGTAAACGATCTTTGGTTTTTGTGTCATTTTTTTATTTTTATAATCGTATCCTTGAAAAAAGGATGTTAAATGTTATGATATGCTTAAAAATTAAGCGATGCAAATATAATGAAATCAGACTGAAATTTGACTCAGTTTTTAGTAGAATTAATGGATTTATAGCATTTATGTGCTGTGAATCACTAATTTGTTATTTTAATAGCAGAAAGAATTTAAAATAAGTATTCTTAACAAAATTTCAGTCTAGAGCAAAAAAAATCCCAACACTGTTGGGATTTTTATGATAAAGAAATAGTAAACTATCTTCTTTTGTCTTTAATTTTTGCTTTTTTACCAGTAAGTTCTCTGAAGTAGAAAATTCTAGCTCTACGAACTGCACCTTTTTTGTTGATTTCAACTTTTTGTAAAGCTGGCAAGTTAATAGGGAAGATACGCTCAACACCTACAGAACCTGACATTTTACGAATTGTAAAAGTTTCTGTGTTACCAGAACCTCTTCTTTGGATAACAACTCCTTTGAAAAACTGTGTTCTAGTTTTTTCACCCTCTTTAATTTCGTAGTAAACTGTGATTGTGTCTCCAGCTCCGAATTCAGGGAAATCTTTTCTTGTTACAAATTCGTCTTTAACGAATTTCATTAAATCTGCCATGATAATTTTAATTATGGTTTGTTATAGAGCAACATACACGGATTTCGCCAGAGGTTAGTCTAAAGTGGGTGCAAAAGTAAATAAAAATGTTTAAAGTTTAAAGTTTATTTTGTTTAAAGTTCAAACGTTCAGTGTTTTCAACTTTAAACCTGAAACTTTAAACTAATTTTATTCTTCTTCTAGTAAATCTGGTCGTCTAGTTTTCGTATGTTCATACGCCATATCTTCGCGCCATTTGTCAATTTTAGCAAAATTTCCGCTGGTCAAGACCTCGGGAACTTTCCATCCTTTATAATCTGCGGGTCTGGTATAGATAGGAGGTGAGAGTAAGTTGTCCTGAAAACTATCTGTTAAAGCCGAGGTTTCATCACTTAATACGCCAGGAATCAACCTTATTAAAGCATCAGACAGTACTAAAGCGCCTAGCTCTCCCCCAGATAAAACATAATCTCCTATAGAAATTTCTTTAGTGATAAAATGGTCGCGTACACGCTGGTCTACCCCTTTATAATGTCCACATAAAATAATGATGTTTTCATACATCGACATGGTATTGGCCATTTTTTGATTCAAGGTTTCTCCATCGGGAGACATATAGATGATTTCATCGTATTCTCTTTCGCTTTTTAAATGCGTGATACAAGCGTCAATAGGTTGTACCGTCATGACCATTCCTGCGCCACCACCATAAGGATAATCGTCAACGCTTTTTTGTTTGTTAGTTGTGTAGTCTCTTAAATTATGAAAATGCACTTCGACTAAGCCTTTATCTATCGCACGTTTCATAATGGAAGCCTCAAAAGGGCTACGTAATAATTCAGGTAAAACGGTAACAATATCAATGCGCATAATTTTTAGCTCTAAGTTTTAAAGTTGCAAAGGTACAAAGATTTTAAGATTGAAAAATTCAGTTCTTTGAGAAGTTGGTTATGGAGCATTTTCCAGCTTTACACTCTATCTTTCCTTGCTTAAAGAAAGCAAGAAAAGGATGCCGTTTCAATCTGGGCTAGACTCATGGTTTAAAACTAGATGTTGTTGTCAAATTGTAAAGTTTTCCTAATAGTTTTTCAATAGAAACCTTTCTGCCTAAATTTACCTTACGTAAATAAAATCTTAAAAATCGTTACATATGAAATTCAAATACTTATCGCTACTATTTTTTATATCACTAGCCTCTTTTGCGCAACAAGAGCAATTAAAATGGTTGGATATTAATTTAAGTAATTATGAATATCCTTATCCAGTACATTTTATCACATTAAATATACAGCAGCAAGAACTGCAAATGGAATACATGGATGTGAAACCAGACAATTACAACGGAAAAAACATCGTCCTGCTTCACGGAAAAAATTTTAATGGTGCGTATTGGAAAACAACAATTGAAGCCTTAAGCAAAAAAGGGTACCGAGTTATCGTACCAGACCAGATAGGTTTTGGGAAATCATCAAAACCAGATAATTTTCAGTATTCATTTCAGCAGTTGGCACAAAATACAAAGCAAATTTTAGATAGTTTAGGTGTCAGTAAAACAGCCATTTTAGGGCATTCTATGGGCGGTATGGTAGCGACTCGTTTTGCCTTAATGTATCCTGAGATTACGGAGAAGTTAATTTTAGAAAACCCAATAGGGTTAGAAGACTGGAAGCTTAAAGTTCCCTATCAAAATGTAGATTGGTGGTACCAAAACGAATTAAAACAGAGTTATGAAAAAATTAAAAAATACCAACTTGAGAGTTATTACGACGGAAAATGGAAATCAGAATATGATGAATGGGTAAATCTTTTGGCGGGCTGGACTTTAAACTCTGATTTTAAGAAAATAGCTTGGAACTCAGCTTTGACTTATGATATGATATTCACACAACCCGTAGTTTATGAGTTCCAAAACATAAAAGCACCTACGTTATTAATTATTGGGACTAGAGATAGAACCGCTTTGGGAAAACCATTGGCTATGGAAGAAGTTAGAAAAACGATGGGACTGTATGGTGTTTTAGGAAAAGAAACACAAAAGAGAATACCTAATTCAAAACTAGTTGAAATTCCTAATATAGGACATATGCCACATATAGAAAGTTTTGATGACTTCATCACCCCATTAGTCTCATTTCTAAAATAATAGATATGAAATTTCGCTTTATACAGATGGTTGTCACAAATAATGTATTAAGTAGTTTCGAATACAACAGTTATGAATTTATCAAAAAAGAATGTGTTATTTATGGCCACTTGTACGGGCCTTATTGTTGCAAACCTCTATTATTGCCAGCCACTAATAGTTTTAATTGCAAGGGAATTTGGAATCCCTGAAGCCGATGCTGGAACGATAACCTATTTAACTCAAGCAGGCTATGCTATTGGGTTGTTTTTTATGGTACCCTTAGGTGATAAGATTGAAAGAAAAAAGCAAATCCTTATCACCACTTTTGCATCTGTAATCGCCTTAATAGTAGCAGCGACTGCACAGAGTTATTTAGTTTTAGAGATCGCTTCTTTACTGATCGGGATTACTTCTATAGTACCGCAGTTAATTTTGCCATTAGCCGCGTCCCTAAGTGCCGCCGAAGAAAGAGGTAAGGTTGTAGGAACCATCATGAGTGGATTACTAGTAGGGATACTTTTGTCTAGAACGCTAAGTGGTTTTATAGGCGAAGTATGGGGGTGGCGTAGTATGTTCTGGATTGCATCGGGAATAGGTCTAGCATTATTTTTCGTCATGAAAAAACAGTTTCCTTATAGCAAACCCGTTTTTGAGGGGAGTTATGGCAAATTACTGGAGTCCTTATTTACGCTAATTAAAACACAACCATTATTACGCGAAGCGACACTAATCAATGTCTTTAGTTTTGCTCAGTTTGGCGCTTTCTGGACCACAATGGTTTTACTGTTATCTGCTTCTCCATTTAACTTTAATAGTGCCACGATTGGTTTATTTGGAATAGTTGGAGCCTCAGGTGCTCTTGCTGCTCCTTTGGTTGGTAAGATAGGAGATAAGGGAAGCTCTAGAGTGGCAGTAGGTTACGGTTGCCTGCTGATGTTGTTGAGTTTTATTATATTTTACTTCTCTTCTACTAGTGTTCTAGGAATAATCATAGGAATTGTATTTGTTGACATTGGATTACAAGGAGTCCATATATCTAATCAAACAAGGGTGTATGCCATCATGCCTGAAGCTAGAAATAGAATGAACACGGTCTTTATGTCTTTCAGTTTTTTAGGAACAGCTGCAGGTTCAGCTTATGGTTTGATCTTATGGAAATGGGGCTCCTGGGAGGCAGTAACACTAGGTTGTATGATTTTATCTTTAGTTTCTCTAGTAGTTTATGCGTTAACCTATCGATCCAAATCTAAACTTTAGAAAATAGAAACGAATAAAAAATTAATTTGTAAATTTGCCTTTCAATAAAAAATAAATAAAATGGAAAACGGAATATATGCTAAATTTAATACTGCTAAAGGTAGTATTTTAGTAAAACTAGAGCATGAATTAACTCCTGGAACGGTAGGGAACTTCGTAGCTTTAGCAGAAGGGAATATGGAAAATAAAGTAAAACCACAAGGAACTAAATATTACGACGGATTAAAATTTCATAGAGTTATTCCTGATTTTATGATTCAAGGTGGATGTCCACAAGGAACTGGAACTGGAGATGCAGGGTACAAATTTGATGATGAATTTCACCCAAGTTTAAAACATGACCGTCCAGGAATTTTGGCTATGGCCAATGCGGGACCTGGAACTAATGGTTCTCAATTTTATATTACTCATGTTCCTACTTCTTGGTTAGATGGGAAACACACTGTTTTTGGACATGTTGTAGAAGGACAAGATGTTGTCGATGCTGTTGCTCAAGGTGACGTATTAGAAACATTAGAAATTGTAAGAGTAGGTGAGGAAGCACAAAAATGGAACGCAGTAGAAGCTTTCATTACTTTCAAAGGTGCTCGTAACAAACGTGATATTGCATTGAAAGCAGAAGCAGAAGCAGCAATGGATAAATTAGCAGCTGGTTTTGAAAAAACGGAAAGCGGTTTACGTTACCAATTCATCCAAAAAGGAGAAGGTAAAAAAGCAGAAAATGGTAAAACAGTTTCAGTACACTATACAGGACAACTTCCTGATGGAAAAGTTTTTGATAGTTCTTACCCAAGAAAAAAACCAATTGAATTTCCTTTAGGTCAAGGAAATGTAATTGAAGGCTGGGATGAAGGTATCGCTTTATTGCGTGTTGGAGATAAAGCTCGCTTTGTTATTCCTTCTCATTTAGGATACGGATCTCGTGGTGCTGGGGGAGCAATTCCACCAAACGCTACTTTGATTTTTGACGTAGAATTGATGGACGTTAAATAGTAGTCATTGATCAGCTTTTAGCGATCAGTTAATATAGATGAAAAAACCAAAGTGAAAGCTTTGGTTTTTTTTATGCTCACTATTCACTTTTCCACTTAATATTGCAGCCAATACTGGGTTTTTGTTCAGGATTGATGGTTCTATTATAAATAACACCATCAATAGCGCCACGCAAGTCACTTCCGCTAAGTGGAATTCCGTTTCCAGGGCGACTGTCGTCTAATTGCCCGCGATAAATGAGTTTATCTTGATTGTCAAATAAAAAGAAATCGGGAGTACAAGCTGCATGATACGCTTTGGCTACCTCTTGCGTTTTGTCATATAAGTATGGGAATTCAAAATTATTTTCGAAAGCAAATTCGGTCATTAATTCTGGCGCATCCTGAGGATAGTTTACAATGTCATTGCTGGAAATGGCAATAATGCCCAGGCCTTGAACCCTATAATCGTTTGCAATCATAACGAGTTCCTCAATCACATGAAGTACAAAGGGACAGTGATTACAAATGAAAACGACTAATGTTCCTTTTTCGCCTTTTAAATCGGCAAATGAAAACCACTCTGTCGTTGATTTTCTGTCTTCCAAGTAAAATTCGGGTGCTTTAGTTCCTAGAGCAAGCATCGTAGAGGGCGTTCGAGACATTGTTGTTTTGTTTTAAGTTTTAGGTTTAAAGTTAAGAAAAAAGGATTGCTTTTGGTGTGAATTCCTTATTTTTAGATTTTGGAAGTCTCTAAATAAAAGCATTAAAAAAAAAATAAAATGGAACAAAATTTAACTTGGGAAGAATTTGAAAAAACAGAAATGCGGGTAGGAACAGTTTTAGAAGTCAATGATTTTCCTGAGGCAAGAAAACCGGCTTACCAACTTACAATAGACTTTGGAGAAGTGATTGGAATACGTAAAACCTCCGCACAAATAACAAAACGATATGCAAAAGAAGAGCTATTACAACGCCAGATTGTTGCGGTCGTAAATTTTCCAAGAAAGCAAATTGGCAAGTTCATGAGTGAATGTCTTGTTTTAGGTGCTGTAGGAGAGTCGGGCGATGTAATATTATTAGCACCTGATTTTAAGATTGAAAATGGCCTTCGTATTGGATAGCACTATTGGTTCTAAAAATTACTATAATTTTCTTATATACTTGTTATTAAAAAGTTAACTGTCTATTTTTTAGCTTTTTATAGTTTATTTTAAGGTAAATTTACTTGCAATTAAAATCAATTTATTCAATATTTTATCTCTTAATAAATACGTCATTTTAATTGGAGTAATATTAAAATGTTGTACCATAGGCGCAGTTTTACAGTGAGTTATCTTACTTGATTCATATAATACTAGTGCTCTTAAGTATTTAAAAACTAGATTATGAAAACATCTGAATCACATTTTAAATCCACATCAATCGTTGATTTAAGTACAGTAATCTTAGAGAATTCAATAGAGTTAAATAATGAGAAAGATCTGGACTTTCTCATCGCTAAAATTGCAGATGCTAAATATGTATTACTTGGGGAAGCTTCTCATGGGACTCATGAATACTATACATGGCGAATGAAAATTAGTAAAAGACTTATTGAGGAAAAAGGTTTTTCTTTTATAGCTGTCGAAGGGGATTGGCCAGATTGCTATAAAATAAATCGCTATGTTAAGAATTACAAGGATGCGGGTGATTCTGCTCTTGACGTTTTAAAAACTTTTAATCGCTGGCCTACGTGGATGTGGGCTAACTGGGAAACAGTTGCTTTAGCTGAGTGGCTAAGGTCTTATAATACAAATCAAAATTATAAGGTGGGATTTTATGGTTTAGATGTGTATAGCCTTTGGGAATCTTTTGATGAAATTATACAGTATTTAGATAAACAAGATCCATTAACTAAGGAGGTGGCGCTACATGCATTCCGATGTTTTGAACCTTATAATAGAGGCGAAGGACAAGAGTATGCCAGAGCAACACGAATGGTCTCTTTGTCATGTGAGGATGAGGTAATTGATTTGTTGACTAAAATAAAAAGACGCATGTCTACGTATATCGGGGATCCTGAGACTTTAATGAATGTGGAACAAAATGCTAAAGTTATCGTCAATGCTGAGCGTTATTATCGTGCGATGTTAGCTGCCGGAAATAAATCCTGGAACATAAGGGATCGTCATATGGTTGACACCTTGAACAATCTTATGCAGTTTCATGGGGCTCATGCCAAAGGAATAATTTGGGAACACAATACACATATTGGAGATGCCCGCGCTACAGATATGGTAGATGAAGGAATTGAGAACTTGGGGCAGATACTAAACGAGGAGCATGCAGACGACGAAGTTTTTTCTATAGGATTTGGATCTTTTCAAGGAAGTGTTATTGCTGGTAGAGAATGGGGTGACGTCATGCAAGTCATGCAAGTTCCTGAAGCAACAAAGCACAGTTGGGAAAATGAATTGCATAAACTTGATGGAAAAGACAGAATAGTTTTTATGAACGATGAAGTGAAGAAACAAATAGGTACGATTGCTATTAATCATCGCGCCATTGGCGTAGTATATCGCCCCAAAACAGAACATTATGCTAATTATGTTCCCAGTAAAATGCCTCTGAGATACAATGCTTTCATTTATCTCGACGAAACTTCGGCTTTACATCCACTGCATATTAAACCAGATGGTCATCAAATGCCCGAAACATTCCCTTTTGGAGTTTAACTTATTCTTACTATAAATTAAATAATTATAAAAATGGAAAATCAAAAAATGATTGAAATGTTACAGTTTTGTGCAGCCCAATGTACACACTGTTATGACGCCTGCCGCTTAGAAAAAGAAATGGATATGAGCAGCTGTATGATGAATGATCAAGACTGCGCTGATATTTGTCGATTGACAGCTCAAGTTTTTGAACGAAAATCAGAGAATACGACACTCTTTTTGAAAGCCTGTTTAGAAATGTGCCAACTTTGCGCCGAAGAATGTGAGAAACACGATACTATGGAGCACTGTCAAAAATGTGCAGAAGCCTGTCGTAAATGTGCGACTATGATTCAAGAACATTTAAATGGACAACAAGCATAATTGCTTATACTTTTGCAATTTGCCAAATACTAATTTTTTTTCTGGTAATAAATCCTAATTTTTCATAGAGTTTAATTGCTCCTACATTGGCTTGGGCCACATGTAAAAAAGGAATTTTAACTCTACTGAGTATAGCATTTGCGGTATGCGCAACAAGTTGTTTTGCATAGCCTTTTCCAGTATGATCAGGATGTGTTATCACAGCGCTTACTTCAATAAAATCGTCCATTTGCATGCGTTCCCCTGTAATGGCAACGAGCTGGCTGTCTTTGAAAATTCCGTAATAATTTCCTAAATCAGCAGTTTTTGATTTGAAGTATTCAGGATATACTATTTTGACTAGATTTAACAGAGACTCTCGATGACTGTCATCCAACTTTACGATTTCTTCTGTGTATTTCAACTCGATAGGATTGTGAATAATCATTTGTAAACACAGTAATTCGTGTACTAGCTTTAAGGATGAAGGCAGTTTTGGCTTTGTGCCAAAAATAAAGAACGAAGAAACTAAATTGGCATAAGCTACTAAGTTCTCACTATTGTTTGGAAAATTGTTGAAAGCTCCAAAAGCACAATAGTCTGGATTGTAAAAACAACTATCTTTTTGGAGGATAGCTAATTTTTTATGGCTTTCTGCCAAAGCGTACCAAACAGGATTGTCTAGTTTGTATTCTTCGTTCATGGAAAAATGTTATTTATAAAATAATGATATTTTTAAAAAGTAGAGGTTAGTACCTAATCACTCAATAGGTAAACTATCATCTTGCCCCCATTCAGTCCATGAGCCGTCATAGATTGCTTTTGGGCTGTTGCTCCCAATGAGTTCGTATGCCATCAAGTTAATACAGGCAGTCACACCACTACCACAACTAAAAATCAGTGGATCATTGTATTGAGGTAAAATTTTAAGCAATTCCTCTTTGGATAAAAATTTACCATCAGCTAAGAGTTTAGAAAACGGTATGTTGACAGAACCAGGAATATGTCCACTGCGTAATCCAGCTCTTGGTTCTTCAGTTTCGCCTGAGAAACGATCACTGGATCTCGCATCAATTAATACAGCTTTTTGAGAATGGATGTTGGTTAATATTTGCTCTTTATTTTTAAGCATCTCAGGATGGAACTTGGATACAAAACTCCCTAATTTATATTCCTTTTTTTTAATTTTTTCTACAGGATAGTTTTCTTTTACCCAAGCAGCTAATCCCCCATCAAGAACCCATACGCTTGAATGTCCCATAATGGTGAACAGCCACCAAGCTCGCGGACTAGAATAAATACCAAGACTGTCGTAAACGACAATTTTACTATTTTTGTTAATACCTAGTTTTCTAGCGGCAGTAGTAAATGCTTCTGGAGTAGGAATGGTATTAGGTAAAGGATTTGTACTGTCGCTAAAGTCATTTATTATATCAAAATAGCGTGCTCCCTTTATTTGAATTCCTTGCAAATGTTTTTCAACCTTCTCTTGATTAACTTGCTGGCTAGCATCCAATATTATTAAATTAGGATCTTGTAATTGATTTTGTAAATCTTGGACTGATATAGTTAAATTTTTCATATTAGCTTAATTCTTAGTGATGCTACTTTTGCGTTTATTCCATTTCCATATTTCAATCCATAGTACAGCTACTGCACTGATGCCTACACAAATTGCAATTTGCTGCAATGTTAATGGCTCTACTTGAAAAAAGGTTGCGATAGGTGTAACGTATACTATAATAGCAAGTAGTAGCAAGGTCAGTGAATTGACAAAAACCATCATGTTATTTTTATTTTTTAACGATGTGAATACTGAATAATAAAAAGAACGGTTGACTAGTGATAGGATAATATTTGAGAAAACTAAGGTAGTAAAAACCATGGTACGGGTTAAATTTTCTGTTCCACCTTGATGTACCGTGAGTTGGTATACAAATAAAATTCCTATAGTGATAGCTATACCTTGTACAATACTGATTCCCATTTCTCTCAAGCTTAAAAAAGTACTGCCCATTTGCCGCGGTTTTTGAATCATGCTGTTCTTCTCAGCGGGTTCGTTTTCATATACAATAGAACACATAGGGCCCATTACCAACTCCAGAAAAATAACATGGACGGGGGTGAAAATATCTGTATAAACCCAGCCTAAAAAGAGAGGTAAAGAAACCGTTAATATTATTGGGATGTGAATGGAAACTATGTATTGTACTGCTTTTTTTAAATTAGTATAAATACGGCGTCCTGCGGCAACAGCCACAATCATTTTTGATAAATCATCATCGACCAAAATTAAATCAGCAGCTGTTTTAGCTATTTCAGTTCCTTTTTTACCCATAGCAATTCCTATATGTGCTGACTTCAGGGCAGGACCGTCGTTTACGCCGTCACCAATCATTGCTACTACTTGATTGTCTTTCTTAAGGGCATTTACAACCTCCAGTTTGGCTTCGGGAAACATTCGAGTCATCAGTGTACTATTGTGTATAGCTTGCAGTCTATGACTTTCATCAAGCTGCATAATTTCTTTTCCTTCCATCAGTCGTTCAGGATTTTTAATTCCTGCCATTTCAGCTATGGCTTTAGTTGTGAGACTATTATCACCGGTAATCACTTTGAATTGTATGCCAGCATCATAAAATTGCGTAATAACTTTTTGAATATTAATTTTGGGAGGATCGTAAAATACAACTAAGCCTATAAATTGAAATGGCAAATCCTGCTGCTGTAGTGGAAAGCTTTCTTTAGAATAGTCTGAACTGGCAACTCCTAAAATGCGATAGCCTTTAGTTGCTAGGTTCTCAATGACTAGTTCAATCGCGTTTTTTTCTTCAGTGCTGAGGTTCGAAATTTTTAGTAACATTTCAGGACTACCCTTAGCTGCTATTATTCGTTTACCATCTTTATTTTTAAAAACATGGGTCATCATCGGCGGTTTTCCGTCTAAAGGATACTCATGTGCCATACTATATTCTCTACGTATATCATTAAGTGCGCTCTTCTCATACACCTGATGAATGGTTTTTTCCATTGGATCAAAAGGCACTGGTTCGCTTGCCCACATGGCTGTGGTGATAACTTGTAAGGCTTCTGGGGTATTCCAATTCTCTTTTTCGTATATTTTATTTGACTGGAAAGCATACACGGATTGTAAACTCATTTTATTCTCTGTAATTGTTCCAGTTTTATCACTACAAATAACCGTTGCACTACCAAGAGTTTCTACAGTTCTAATTTTTTTGACAATCACACCTTCCTGCATCAAGCGCCACGATCCTAAAGCCATGAAGGTTGTGAAAGCGACAGGGATTTCTTCAGGAAGAATAGACATCGCCAGCGTTAATCCTTTTAATAAACTGTTTAATATATCTTGCGTTTTCCAATAATAAACAGCCCACACTAATAAGAAAATCACAATTCCAATTATGGCCATGCCTTTTACAAACTTTTCAATTTGTACTTGTAAAGGAGTAGGTTGGTCCTTGATGTTCAAAATAGAGCTACCTAACTTACCGATCTCTGTATTTAATCCAATTTTAGTGACTTTATAAACCGCTAGCCCAGAAGCTACTAAAGTGCCACTGTATATGGATTTGTTACTCGTTTTTTCAGATTTAAAAACGGCGTAGGCTTCACCGGTGAGTGAAGATTCATTTACTGAAAAATCGTTGCTATGAACAATTTCTCCATCAGCATTAATTGTATTGCCTTCCTCAGCTATAACTAAATCACCTATAACAATATCTTTTGTGGGGATCTTATGACTTAGACCATTTCTTAAAACGGTGCTTAAAGGCTCGTTGAGTTTTTCCAAAGCCTCCAATGCTTTTCTACTACGGTTGTCCTGATAAAAAGAAATGCCCGAAACAGCAACTATTGCAGCAAGCATAAAAAAGGCTTCACTATTTTCTCCTAATATAAAATAGATAATGGCAACAGCGATTAAAAGCAATAACATGGGCTCTTTTAGTAAGTCAAAAAGCGCGAGCCACCATTTGTACTGTTGTTTGTGGATTTGTTCGTTAGTGCCAAATTCATTTCTAGAAGTAGTTACTTCAATATCTGTGAGTCCAGTGATGTTTTGAGGAATATTGATTTCTTTTGACATAATATTGAAGTTGAGGTAAATTACTCAAAAATAAGTGATTTGTGTTAAAACAAAAATGATAGTTATCAGGCTTTTATTACTTTTTGTAATATAAAACAGTTTTTAATAATTAGGTTACTTCTTTTGTTACCAGAATAAAGTAAATTAAGATGACAACAGTAGCAAACCCTGTTATTAAAAAAGTGACATTGGGTCCAAATTGATACCAAACAAGCCCTGCCAAGGAACTGGCCATCATCGTGCAAATACTTTGAAAAGCAGAAAAAGTTCCAATAGCAGTAGCGGTATCTTTTTTGTCTGAAATATTGCTAATCCAGGCTTTGGCGATTCCTTCTGTGGCTGCAGCATAAATTCCATAAAGTGCAAATAAACCAATGAAAATAATTCTATTACTGTTGAGTCCCATTCCGAAGTATACTAATGCAAAAATTACCAAACCAAAAAGTAACATTTTTCGTAATCCTATTTTATCCGCCAGTATGCCTATTGGAAAAGCAAATAAAGCATAGACTAAATTGTAAAAGATATAGATGCCTATGACCATGCTGTCACTCAGTCCAGATTCTTTCGCTTTAAGCAAAAGAAAAACATCCGAGCTATTGAATAGCGTAAAAGCCAGAAGGCCAACAACGAGCTTTCGATACAATAGCGGACTACTTTTAAAATACCCAACAAAGGAGAAAAAAGAAGGAGAAGCTTGTACATCATTGGCAGGCTTCTTTTTTTCTTTTAAAAACAGTGAAGCTGTGACTGCTAATAATCCTGGAATAAAGGCGATGAAGAATAATGGTTTATACTCTGCAGGATAATAGTACAAATATAGCAACGCTAGCGAAGGTCCGAGTACAGCTCCAAAGGTATCCATAGAACGGTGGAATCCAAAAATGGAGCCCTTAGTCTCTGGAGTGGCTTCGTCAGATAGAATAGCATCTCTGGCTCCAGTTCTTAGACCTTTACCTATGCGATCAATAGTTCGCGCAAAGAATATCCACAATGGGAAGATAAAAACCGCCATCATGGGTTTTGATACTGCGCTAAAAGCATAACCTAATTGAACAAAAGGAACACGCTTCCCTGTCACATCGGACCGTTTTCCAAAATAGCCTTTACTAAACCCTGCAGTAGCCTCAGCCACACCCTCGAGAATCCCAATTAGAACAATTGAAAAACCAATTGTTTTTAAGTAAATAGGCATAATGGGATACAACATTTCACTAGCTGTATCTGTAAACAAACTAATCAAAGACAAAATCCAGACGGTACGACTAATATTTTTCAAAAGGAAAGAGATTGAACGTTGAATCGTATAAATGTAAAAAAAAAGTCTGAAAATCAATTGATTTTCAGACTCATAATAGGTTGTCTTAAGCGATATTTAATTATTCTTGCGTAGTAGATTGATTGTTGACTTCTTTACTATCCTCTGCGACTGCTGCTTCTTTAATATGATGCAGTACCATCTGAGGGAAGGGGATTTCAATTCCTTCATTATCAAAAGCTACTTTTAGCCTCTTACGCAGCTCTCCAGTCACTTCCCATTGTTTACTAGGAAGGGTTTCTCCTAAAATTTTCAACATAATAGCTGAATCAGCAAAATCATTCACTCTTAAAAATTGAGGAGCTGAGGTTACGCTGTCTTTCCAGTTAGGATCATTTGCCAGTTCAGTACCTACCTTATTGATTACGCTAATCACATGTTCTAGATTCGAACTATAACCCACACCCATGTCCAGATTGATACGAGAAAAGTCTTTGGATAAATTAGATACTTTTTTAATCTCTCCATGCGGAATATGGTGCACTGTTCCATCTAAATCTCGTAGGGTTGTCTTTCTTAAACTTATTTCTTGTACGGTTCCGCTGGCATTGTCAAAACTAACTACATCGCCCACACGGTACTGATTTTCCAGTATAATGAAAAGGCCCGAAATGATATCTCTAATCAGGTATTGACCTCCAAAACCAAAGGCTAGTCCTACAATTCCTGCTGCAGCTAATATGGGGGCAATTTCAACTCCAAATTCTTGCATTACCATCAAACCCGTAATAACTAGGATTCCAATGTTGGCGGTTGTATTAAAGATTTGGATTAAGGTGTTTTCTCTTTTTTCTTCAGCTTCTTTAGAGGAAATTCCGTCAGGGCGCACCGCTATTCTCACTGCTTTCTCTATAAAACGGACGATAATTTTGTTTAGGACAAGGGCAGCTATAATAATGAAAACAACTTTTACTCCGCTAGTTAATAGCCAGGGGATAATTAACTCAGAGTATTTCTCGAAGTATTTTTGAAAAAGATCTTGCATGTAAATGTTATTATAATTAATATTTTGAATTAGTTGTTTTTATTAACGTAAAAAGTCCTAAAAATCATGCGATTTCTGGACTTTTTGCTTAGTAAGTAGTAGGAAAAGAATTTAATTTATAATTAAATATCGTCAAAACTGATGTCAGTAAAACTTGAAATGTGTGGTACTGCAGTCTCTTCAGCGGCTACTTTCTCTGTAGCATATTCTTTTTTAAAATCTTTTTGATGTCTCTCAGAAATCACTTCTTCCCCTTTATGGTTTAAAACGTAAGAAGTCATGTCGTTTAAGATTTCAGCGAAAGCAGAAAAATCTTCTTTGTATAAATATATTTTATGTTTTTTGAAATGGAAAGATCCGTCTTCCTCGGTAAATTTTTTACTTTCAGTAATTGTAATATAGTAATCATCCGCTTTTGTTGCTCTTACATCAAAGAAGTAGGTTCTTCTTCCAGCACGTAAAACTTTAGAAAAGATCTCTTCTTTTTCTAACATGTCATTTTCTCTCATAATCCGTTCTATCAATTAATGGTTGTTAAGTAGTACTCAAAAATCTTAAAAAATTATGTATTACACAACAATTAAAGCAATTCTTTTTCTGAAAGTTGCTTTAAATAAAGTGACGCATAATAGCCTTCTTGATTTACTAATTGATTATGAGTTCCTTGTTGAATGATTTTTCCATCTTCAAGAATAATGATTTTATTGGCATTCTTTGCAGAGGATACACGATGACTTACAATTATGGTTGTTTTGTCCTTGCAGATTTCAAATAAGTTGTTCAAAATGGTTTCTTCAGTTTCTGTATCTACTGCAGATAAGCAATCATCAAAAAGTAAGATAGGTGGTTTTTTAATAATAGCTCGGGCAATAGAAACGCGCTGTTTTTGACCTCCCGAAAGTGTAATTCCTCTTTCGCCCAGGACAGTTTCATATTTTTTATTAAAACCCATAATGTTCTTGTGAACTACTGCGCTTTTTGCTGCAGCTATCACTTCTTCGTCTGTGGCATCTTCTTTACCAAATTTGATGTTGTTCTTTATAGAGTCAGAAAATAAGAAAGCGTCTTGCGGAACAATCCCAATACTGTTGCGTAAATCAAATAAATTAAGACTGCTAATTTCCTTATTATCAATCGTTATTTTACCAGCTGTCGTGTCATACAGCCTAGAAATAAGCGATAAAATAGTTGATTTTCCAGAACCAGTTTTACCTAAAATGGCAAGCGTCTCTCCTTTATTAACCGTAAAAGAGATGTTTTTTAATGCATTGATATTAGTATCCTCATAAGTGAAACTCACATTTTCAAAAGCAATAGCGCCTTCAATAACTGATTTTTCAGTAGTAGTATTTTTTATTTCAGGCTCTGTTTTTAAAAATTCATTTAAACGTTTTTGAGAAGCTTCGGCTTCCTGAACCATAGAAGAAACCCATCCTAGAGAGGCTACAGGCCAAGTTAACATATTGACATATAAAATAAATTCGGCAATGGTACCAATGCTTTTTATTGTTCCTTCAATATACATTAAACCTCCAAAGTAGATTACCACTAAATTACTAATTCCAATAAGTGCTAACATGAGGGGCCCGAAAAGCGACTGTACTTTTGCTAAATTCAAACTCTTACTTTTGCTTTCATTGGCTAGAAGTACCATGTTTGCTTGGTGCTGATCTTCTAATGAGTATGCTTTAATCACCCGAACACCTGAAAAAATTTCCTGAGTAAAACTGGATACTTTAGACAGGTATTGTTGGAAAATAGTACTGCGTTTATTGATCTCTGAACTTAGCTTGAAGATTCCGTACGACAATAGCGGTAATGGCACTAGCGTATACAATGTTAGACGGGGAGATACATTATACATATAGACGATAACAATGGTGAAACGAATACATGTATTGATTGTGTACATTACTGCAGGTCCCACATACATTCTCACTTTAGAAACGTCTTCACTAATGCGGTTCATTAAATCACCAGTCCGATTTTGTTTGTAAAAATTTTGCGATAAATTTTCGTATTGTCTAAAAACCTCATTTTTTAAATCAAACTCAATATGACGTGACATCACAATTAAGGTTTGTCTCATTAAGAATGTCAGAAAACCAGCAATAATCGTGGTGGCAATAATCAGTAAAACGTTAGAAATTAACTCTTCTCTAATTACAGTAGATGCTACCGTTTTATCCTTTGAAAATGCTTCAATTACTTTGAAAGATTTGCTGATCAATTTTGGAGTGAACAGCATGAATATTTGTGCGATAATTGTGAATAAAATACCTAGCGAGAACCTGTATTTGTATTTAATAAAATATTTGTTTAAATAGCTTAATTCTTTCATTGTTTTATGATATTCTATATTGAAATGTGTCTATTCTATAGGGTAACGTTGATAAATCGATAATTTAGAAAATATTATTTTGATGTTAAATTTGCCAAATAAACATTTTCTTTATAAATAAATGAAATATATGTATTTTTTGTTTAATTTTGATTCGTCTTTTTGACAAATTCATAATTATACCACTATAAAAATTAATACTATGGATGCAGCTTTCACAACAGGAAAGGAACTTCAAAAAATGGACCCTGTTTTTGGTCAATTTTCGTTTGACGATCACGAACAAATTGTATTTTGCAATGACAAAGATACAGGTTTAAAAGCAATAATTGGTATTCATAATTCGGTTATGGGGCCAGCTTTAGGTGGAACTCGTATGTTTGATTATGCTAACGAATGGGAAGCGTTAAATGATGTACTGCGTCTGTCTCGTGGTATGACGTATAAAGCAGCAATCACAGGATTAAATATTGGTGGAGGTAAGGCCGTTATTATGGGTGATGCCAAAACAAAAAAAACGCCTGAATTGATGCGTAAGTTTGGTGAATTCGTACACGGATTAAGTGGAAGATATATTACCGCTGAAGATGTAGGAATGGAAACAAGAGATATGGACATTGTAAGAGATGTTACACCTTATGTTACTGGAATATCTGAAGAAAGAGGAGGAGCTGGGAATCCATCACCTGTAACTGCTTTTGGTGTTTACATGGGAATGAAGGCAGCTGCAAAACATAAATTCGGTTCTGAATCTCTTGCTGGTAAAAAAGTTTTAGTGCAAGGAATTGGTCACGTAGGTGAAACTTTAGTAGAATATTTAACTAAAGAAGGTGCTATTGTAACTATCGCAGACATTAATGAAGAGAAGCTTTATGAAGTAGGATCTAAATACAATGCGACTATATATACAGGTGCAGATTTGTATACTGCTGATGTGGATATTTATGCCCCTTGTGCGATGGGAGCTACCATTAATGACAATACAGTTCATAAAATAAATGCAAAGGTGATTGCTGGAGCTGCAAATAATCAGTTAGCAAATGAAGACATTCATGGTGCTATTTTACAAGAACGTGGTATTTTATATGCACCAGATTTCTTAATTAACGCAGGTGGAATCATCAATGTTTATGCTGAGTTAGCTCATTATGGAAAAGAGGAAATCATGAGTAAAACAGAAAATATTTACAATACTACTTTAGAGATCTTTGATTATGCTGTTGCTAACGCTATTACTACGCATCATGCAGCATTACGAATTGCTCAAAATCGTATTGACCAAAGAAAAATTGAGAATAGTAAAGGATAAGTTTTTCTTTACATTATTAGCAGTCCCAGCTTTCAGATCCTAGTGTAACACTAGACTGGATACTGGGACTGTTTTAAAAAAAAGCATTTTAATTTCCTTTTAAAAGAGGAAATTCTTATTTTTGCAGACTAATTTAATTAAAGTTCTTACAAGGTGGTAAATAGAAGACACATACGCGTCAAAGTTATGCAATCCATTTATGCGATGCATCAAAACGGTTCTGATAATTTAGAGAAGGAAGAAAAGTTCCTTTTTTACAGTATCGATAATATTCAAGATTTATACCTTACCATGATTTCTTCCTTATTGGAAATCTGTAAAAAAGAATCGGAGTTCTTGCATAAGTCAAGTCTAAAGCATCTTGCAACTCCTGAAGAACGTAAACCCAACGAAAAATTTATTAAGAACAGTATTTTTCAAATCCTTGCAGAAAACAATTCATTAAGTATTGCCTTAGAGAATCGTAAAATTGATGCTTGGACGCTGCATGATGATTATATCTCATTGTTGTTAAATGCTATTAAAGCCAGTTCATTTTATACAGACTATATGAGTAAGTCTGAAACTTCTTTTGAAGAAGACAGACAACTTATTGTTGATTTATTTGGAGAAGTTATAGTCCCTAATGAGAAGTTGTATGAGTTCTTAGAAGATGATAAATTGACTTGGATAGATGATATTCCATTGGTTAATACGCAGATATTAAAACAATTGAAAGCGATGAAGCCTATAATGGATGATAATTTCATTGTTCCTAAAGTGTACAAGGACAGTGATGATAAAGCTTTTGTAAAAGACTTGTTTAGAAAAACAATTCTAAATGAATCTGAACTAGCTAAAGAATTTGTGGATAAAACACCAAATTGGGATAGTGAAAGAATAGCAGAAGTAGATACTATTATTTTAAAAATGGCAATTTGCGAATTTTTAAAATTCCCTTCGATTCCAGTTAAAGTTACTTTAAACGAATATTTAGAGCTTGCCAAAGAGTATTCTACTCCAAAAAGTAGTATTTTTATCAACGGTATTTTAGATAATTTAGTTAAAGAACTGGAAGCCAACAAGAAAATGGTTAAAGCCGGTCGCGGTTTAATGTAATAATAATAAATAAAAAAAGAATTCAAAATTATGGAACAATTAACTCAATTTGCACCGTTTTTATTAATGTTTGTAGTAATCTATTTCTTTATGATTAGACCACAACAAAAAAGAGCTAAAAACGAAAAAGAATTTGAAAGCAGTCTAAAAGTAGGCGACAAGGTTATTACAAAAAGTGGTTTGCATGGTAAAGTTTCTGAACTTGCTGATACTACTGTAGTTCTTGAAACAATGGCTGGAAAATTAAAAATGGAGCGTTCTGCAATTTCAATGGAAATGAGTGCTGCTTTAGCTAAAAAATAATAACAGTAAGCTGTTATAAAAAATCCCAATCAGATTACTTTCTGATTGGGATTTTTTTATTTGTACCTATCATTCAAACCGATGCCGTCAAGAATCATCGGTTTAATTTTTTCAATTCGTGTCAACTTGGTGGCCTCTCTTTTTGCTTCTTCAATGTATTCGTGAAACTCACGTTGTTTGGCTAATGAGAATTGTGTCATGGCTTTCGCCAAAGTGTCATTGTTATTTAATTCTTCTTGCAGTTCTACTGAGATTACAGTCTTTTTAGTAGTCGGTTTACTGATTTTACCTGCTTTCTCATTTTCAATGGCTTCTACAATATACGCTAACACTTTTTTTTCATTCACCTCTTCAATAGTATTGAAACGCCATTGTCGTAAGGACTTCGTGACTCCTTCTTGCGCGTTCACCAATTCTTTAGAGTCATCTTTTAAAAAGACGCCATTGTAAAACCAAATTCCGAAATAAC
>NZ_JBGQOD010000015.1:0-14056 GCF_052113625.1 Flavobacterium sp. W21_SRS_FM3
GCGGAGGGACTCGAACCCACGACCTGCTGATTACAAATCAGCTGCTCTAGCCAACTGAGCTACGCTGGCGTCTCATTACGGGTGCAAATATACAGATGAATTCGGCTTTTCCAAAATAAATCTGTACTTTTTTATCGTTTTTTTCGACTACAATTCGTTGATTTTAGCAATCAATTGATTTGCAGTTTGTTCCAATTCAACATTGATTTGTTTGAAGTGTGCTTTTTTGTTTTCAACATTTTTAGCATTCACTTTTGCGATTAAAACATCAAAAGCAGCGATAGCTTCATCAATTAAATCATTAGTTTCTGTTGTTGGTTTTCCTGTTGTAGAAATCTCAAACAAGTAAACTGCCTCAATAATATCTCCTAATACGTAGTTGATGTCTTTTTTTAAATTCTTAACGTTTGCCATTTTTTTTAATTTTAATTTGCGTTTGCAAAAGTACATATAATCTTTCTATTCCTAACTATGAAATGTAAATTTCTAAAACAGAAGCTTTTCCACTTATAACATAATAATCCATAGCTGCTGGAACCAATATAGTATCACCTTTTTTATATTGATAAATATCCATATCATACTCAATTTCAAATGCTCCGTCAATACACATATATACTGTAAAGCTATTTCCAGTCTTAGTAATTGTTGTCGCCTCCGTTAAAGGAATAAAGTTTGTTGTGAAATAAGGGCAATTCACAATAGTGTTGGACTCATTTTCTTCCTTTAAATATTCTTTACGAGTTTCCACTTTATTATAGTTTATAGCTTCCAAAGCTAAATCTACATGAAGTTCTCTCTTGTTCCCTTGTGCATCAACTCTATCAAAATCATAAATACGATAAGTAATATCTGAAGTTTGTTGAATTTCGGCCACAACCAGTCCAGCACCAATAGCGTGAACAGTACCTGTTTCTAAAAAAAACACATCGCCTTCTTTTACTTTCACATCATCAAGAATACTGAGTAGATCATTATTTTTTAATTTTTCTACATATTCATCCGCATCAGAATCTTCTTTGAATCCCACAATAATTCTGGATTCAGGATCTGCTTGCATGATATACCACATTTCTGTTTTACCAAAAGAATTATGGCGTTTTTTAGCCAGCTCATCATTTGGATGAACTTGAATCGATAAGTCTTCACGAGCATCTAAATATTTAAATAATAGGGGAAATTGTGTGCCAAAACGTTCATGAACAGCTGTTCCTAACAATTGATTTGGCATTTCATTAATAACTTCAACTAACGATTTCCCTTTTAATGATCCATTAGCAATAACACTAACATCTCCTTCTACTGTAGACAATTCCCAGCTTTCACCAGTAATACTAGAATCGATAGGTTTATTCAAAACTGTTTTTAACTTCTCTCCGCCCCAAATTCTTTCTTTTAATATGGGATCAAATTGCAAAGGATAAATATTCTTACTCATTTTTATATTTTTTACAAGGAGGTAAATACGTCCTTTTCTTAGAATTTATTTTCTTTTTTTTAATACTTCCAGAGCTTTAGTAATATGCTTAGCACCTAGCAAACTATTAAAGATCATAACAATCTTCCCATCTTCATCAGCCACATAAGTAACCCTACCTGGAAGCAGACCAAAAAGCGCATTAGGCACACCAAAAAGCTTTTTTAGTTCTTGCTTTTCATCTGATAACAAAATAAAGGGCAAACGATATTCATTGGAAAAATCTTGATGGGACTGTAAGTTATCACTACTCACTCCAATAACTTCTGCACCTAGATCTTTAAAATCTTGATATTGATCTCTAAAACTACAAGCTTGTGCAGTACAAATTGATGTGTTATTTTTTGGGTAAAAATAAATAACAACTGGCTTCTTACCTACGACATTCTGACTATGAAAAAGCGCACCACTTGTCATTGCTGCCGTGAAATCCGGAATCCTATCCCCTAGCTTTAATTTCATTACTCTCCTCTATAGGTTACAAAATTACGAGCTGTTTCATACAAGACAACTTCTAATTCAAATTCGTCCCTAATTCTCTTTCTGATTTTATTCCAAATGACAACTACAATATTTTCGGCTGTTGGATTTAAATTTTCAAATTCAGCGACATCTACGTTCAGATTTTTATGGTCAAATTGATCTTCTACTTCTTCCTTAATGATATCAGCAAGAATTTTAACATCCATAACAAAACCCGTTTCTTGATCAATTGCTCCCGTCACACTTACTGTTAAATCATAATTATGTCCGTGAAAATTAGGGTTATTGCATTTACCGAAAACAGCATCGTTTTTTTCAACACTCCAATCTTTGCGATACAGTCGGTGTGCAGCATTAAAATGGGCTTTCCTACTTATTGTTACTTTCATAGTTTTGTTTTCAATTTATCCCAGAGTGGTTTTAAAATAGAATAGTTTGTAATTTTTAAAACATACTGGCATCTTAGAGCAAGCGTTTTCTTCGTTATAATTTATGGTCTTCTAAATAATGATAGAACTCATCAAATATTATTTTAAACCAAACAGTATAAAGTTCCGGATGCAACTGTATGTCTGCTTGAACACCTTCAATACTCATCCATTTCCAATCTTCAACCTCATCAGGATTAATTGCAGGGTTCTCATTATAATACCCTATCATCACGTGATCAAGCTCATGTTCTGTCAAGCCATTATCAAAAGGGGCTTTATAAATAAAGTGAAAAAGTTCTTTTAAATCAGTTTTAAAACCCATTTCTTCATACAACCTTCTACTCCCCGCCTCTATATTTGACTCACCCTCTCTTTGATGACTACAACAAGTATTTGTCCATAGTAATGGAGAATGATATTTATGATGTGCACGTTGCTGTAACATCATTTCATTTTTACTATTCAAAACAAACACAGAAAAGGCACGATGCAAAACCGCTTTTTCATGTGCCTCTAATTTAGGCATAAGCCCAATTTGTTCGTCGTTATCGTTTACTAATATTACGTTTTCTTCTATCATGTTTATTTTTAGCCTCACAAAAATACGAAAAGATAAACAAAAAAGGAATCCTTTAACGTTCTGTTTCGAATTGTAAAAACAAATAATTTAAAAAGGAAGACATACTAGACAGACGCTTTCGATTATACTTTTGTAAATTTGATATCTAAGTCAAAACAACATGAATCAAATAAATATTCGAAAAGCAACATTAGAAGATCTTCCTTACTTACTAGAGTTTGAACAAGGAATAATCCAAGCCGAAAGGCCGTTTGATCCCACCTTAAAAGAAGGAAAAATAAGTTATTATGATATTGAAAAAATGTTAAACATTCCTTCAATTTTGGTCGTAGTTGCCACTATCGATTGTGAGATTGTAGGCTCTGGATACGCACGAATAGATGAAGCTAAAGCCTATTTAAAACATGCAAATTATGCCTATCTGGGTTTTATGTTTACCGCAAAACCACATAGAGGAAAAGGCGTCAATGCCAAAATTTTAGATGCACTAAAGACCTGGTGTCAATCACAAAACATTAGCGAGATGCGCTTAGATGTTTATCATGAGAACACAACAGCTATCAAAGCGTATGAGAAAGCTGGGTTTGCAAAACACTTACTCAATATGCGATTGGGATTAGAATAGGAATCATTCAAAATTATTTTTCTCTATATTTGAAAAAGGCAAAAATAATTAGCCAAGCAAACACTAAAAAAACTCTTTATGACTGCATTGCGTTTTCTATTTATTATATCGTTATTTTCAACATTTACTGCTTGCAAATCACAAATAACTACAAAACAAATTTATCTTCCCGACCGGGATTTAGGCTCTCTTTTTATTGCAGTACAAACTGAACACGTTTTTCCAGATTCAAAAACTTTTGTAGACTGCGTGCCCAAAAGTAATCCTGCAGCAATTCTAGCAGCCTACGAAATTGAAAAAAAGGAAAAACACTTTTCTTTAAAAGAGTTTGTATCCAAGCACTTTAGCCTTCCTAAAACGGTAACAAGTGAAAAAATCGACACTAATAAAGATATGATAGTGCATTTAAAAAATCACTGGCCCACTCTTATACGGGAATCAAAATCTAATGACAAATACACCACACTTATTAGCCTACCTCAACCTTTTGTAGTGCCTGGAGGCCGCTTCAGAGAAATGTTTTACTGGGACAGCTACTTTACTATTATCGGACTTTTGGAGAGCGGCGAAGACAAATTGGCACTAGGAATGATTCGGAATTTCGCCTTTTTAGTAAATGAATATGGACACATTCCTAATGGTAATAGAACTTATTTTTTATCGCGTTCACAACCTCCGTTTTTTGCAGAAATGCTGAAAGCCTATTCCGAAAAGCATGGTATGGATTCGATAATGGAATTTTTACCTGCCCTAGAAAAAGAATATGCATACTGGACTAAAGACGATAAAAGGGTTTCTCAAAACAATATCGCTTCAAATAAATCAGTATGGCTAGATGGAAAAGTGTTGAATCGCTATACAGGTAATCTAGAAACGCCTAGAGCCGAAGCCTATGATAAAGAGTACAAGTGGGCTCAAGCCTTAAGTAATGAGAAGCGACCCGATTTTTACAGAAACCTACGTGCAGCTTGTGAATCTGGATGGGATTTTAGTAGTCGCTGGTTTGCTGATGGAAAAAACAAAACTACAGTACATTGCGAAAGTTTAATTCCTGTGTGCCTGAACAGCTTACTGTACAATTGTGAGCTAGAACTCGCAAGCATGTACAAGCATATTTCAGATAATACTAAAGCAACTCAGTACAACAATTTAGCGCTATCCAGAAAAGAAGCTTTGGTTAACTATGGCTGGGACAGTAAAAATACATTATTTAATGATTATAATTTTATTACAAAAGCGCATAACCAAGTCATTTCTCTAGCCACAGTCTATCCATTATTTTTTGGTATCGCTAATCAAAAGCAAGCCGATGCTATTGCTACAATGATCAAAGAAAAATTTCTTGTAGAAGGAGGCGTTGTTACGACTTTGAATAATTCGGGCGAACAATGGGATTCCCCAAATGGATGGGCACCCCTACAATATCTTACCGTAATAGGACTGTCTCGATATGGACATAATGAGCTTGCCAAAGACATTGCTAATAAATGGCTCGCTATTAACGATAAGGAATACCAGGCAGAACACAAAATGATGGAGAAATACAATGTAGTTGATATAGAAACAGCTGGCGGTGGAGGAAACTACTCTAATCAGGATGGATTTGGATGGACCAATGGCGTTGATATTGCTTTGCATCACTGGTTAATAAACTTAGAACAAAAGTAAACATGCCTTTTTTTTTATGGAAAACTTAAGAGCTCTTGCTAGTCATTTGCTTTTTAATTTCACGTACTTTACACTCTAAAATGATTAAAAATAATGAAAGCACTTACCTTTTCTACATTTGGCGATTCAGATGAACTTAAGTACATAGAAGTCCCAAATCCAGTTTTAAAAGAAGACGAAATATTAGTCAAAATGCAAGCCATAGGATTAAACTTCGCTGATGTTTACAGACGAAAAGGCAATTATCATTTAATAGGAAGCCCACCATTTATCGCAGGTTACGAAGGAGCTGGTGTAGTAGTTGACTCCAATAACAGCGAATTTAAAATTGGCGCACGAATCGCGTTTGCCGACGTTCCATTGGCCAACGCCGAATTAGTAGCCGTCCCGCTTTCTAAGGTTATCCCCTTGCCTGATTCAATTAGTTTTGAAACAGCAGCTACAATTCTGCTACAAGGGCTAACCGCACATTACTTAGCTACAGACAGCCATAATACACAAAAGGGTGAAACTGTTTTAATTCACGCTGCCGCTGGTGGCGTAGGGCAATTTCTAACCCAGATAAGCAAACTACTAGGAGCAACAGTTGTAGGACTTACTTCCTCTGGATCGAAAGCTGAAATGGCCCTAAAAAATGGAGCTGATAAAGTGTTTTTATATTCCGAAGACTGGAAAAACAAGGTGCTAAATTTCTGTCCTAATGGTGTTGATGTCGTTTACGACAGCGTGGGAAGTACGTTAAGTGATAGCTTTGAAGTTACTAAAGAATGCGGACAAGTGGTTTTCTTTGGTATGTCTGGTGGAGATCCTGACTTTATCAATCCGAGAATGTTAATGGACACCTCAAAAACCCTTACTGGTGGTGATCTATGGAGTTACTTAACCTCAACAGAGGAACGCATAAAAAGAGCGCATCAACTGTTTGACTGGATTAGTAGAAACCAAATTACAATTGCTGAACCAACCATTTTTAAACTTTCAGAAGGAAAAAAAGCACATGATTTCTTAGAGAGTAGACAAAGTACAGGGAAAATCATTCTGATTCCTTAACATTATAGGCGTTAACATAAACTTTCTGCTGTCAGACCATAATCCACGGTTTTGAGCCTTCTATTTCTAAATCATTTTTTAGAATGTCATAGAATAGTAAAAGTCGTCTTAAACAAAATTAGTGGTCCTATCTTATAATTGTATTTATTTTGCAAAAAATAACCTACCAAAAAGGTGATGGACAGTATAAATATAACGAATATCAAATCATTACAAGCGTAAACATCTCATTTTTAATTCATTTTGTTTATATTTGATAACACATGGATTACTTACACTTTAGTAATTCTCTTTTTTTTACATCTTTTTAGAAAATTAAATTCAGCATGACTTACCATTTATAGTTAAGTCATAGATTTAGGTATTGTGTGTATTTAGGTTTAAGGGGCAATTAAATTTAAGCAAATGGATAAAACAACTACATACAAAGCTGTATTCGACTCTGCACCAGATGGAGTTATTATAACTGATCATACAGGTACCATTCTTTTAGTAAACAATCAAGTTGAAAAATTATTTGGTTACAGTAAAGAGGAACTTATTGATCAAAAAATAGAATTAGTTATTCCTACACGGTTTCACGACAAACACCTAGCACAACGTAGTGGTTATGCATCAAATCCATCTGCAAGAGAAATGGGAGCAAAAAAGGAATTGTGGGCAAGTCGAAAAGACGGCAGTGAATTCGCTGTAGAGATTAGTCTGAGTCCAATAAAACTTGATGATAAAACTCTTTTTTCAGCAGCAATTAGAGATGTCTCAGACAAGAAAAAAGCCGAATCTGAGATTGCTGCTCAAAATAAGAAACTACAACTCCAAAACAAAGAATTAGAACAGTTTACCTATTTAGCCTCCCACGATTTGCAAGAACCGCTACGAACATTAATTAGTTTTTCAGGCCTTATTAAAGAAGAATATACTGGTAAAATTGATGACGAATTCAACCAATATATCGACTTTATTTATCAATCTTCTACACGAATGCAGGACTTAGTAAAAGGTTTAATGGATTATTCCAGAATTGGTAAAGAAAAGGAGCTGACATTAATTAATTGTAACAAAGTATTACAAGAAGTGCTATCAGACATGGCAATGGTTATCAAAGACAAAAACGCACGTATTGTTGTGAACGAACTGCCCACAATCTATGCTTATGCAACAGAATTAAGATTGATTTTACAAAATTTAATTAGTAATTCCTTAAAGTTCACAAAAGAAGGCAGTACACCTGAAATTAACATTAGCGCTACAGAAATCAATGACAAATGGCATTTTTCGATAAAAGATAACGGCATTGGGATTGATGAAAAAAATTTAGGGAAAATTTTTAATATTTTCAAACGACTTCATAACCGCAATGAATACGAAGGGACAGGGATTGGATTGTCACATTGTGAAAAAATAATTGATTTACACGGAGGAAAAATATGGGTAGACTCTAAGTTGGGAGAAGGCAGTAATTTCAATTTTACAATCCCAAAAAACATTCACTTTCATTAAAAATATTCAATATATGATTACCAAATTAAATAGTGTTTTGTTAGTTGACGACGATGAAGCTACAAATTTCATTAATCGTCGAATCATTGAAAAATCAGGAATTGCAAATCATATAGAAGTTGCTTATAATGGAAAAGAAGCTTTGGAATATCTTTGTTGCACGGGCAAGCATATATCACAAGGTACAAACTACCCTAAACCCATGTTAATTTTAATGGACATTAATATGCCTGTAATGGACGGTTGGGAGTTTCTTGATGCGTATCGTAAACTAGATAGTAATAAAAAAAGTAAAGTAATATTAGTAATGCTTACTACTTCTTTTAATCCTGATGATAAGTTAAAAGCAGAAAGCATGATAGAAATAGCTGGATTTCAAAGCAAACCACTTGATTTAAGCAAAGTAGATCTCATAATGAAGACCTATTTTAACGAATTAAATTTAGACTAATCTTCTGTACCAGCATTCTATTTATTCTATATACCTACTATATAAAGATTCTGGTAAAACATGTCAGTTGGCTTATACTTTATTAAGACTCTTACCAATCATTAAAGCACATTTTTCACCATCAATTGCGGCCGATATAATTCCACCTGCATATCCTGCGCCTTCACCACAAGGATACAACCCCTTAATTTGAAGATGTTCATAGGTTATAGCATCTCTAGGAATACGCACTGGAGAAGACGTTCTCGATTCAGGAGCGTGTAAAATGGCATCGTTTGTCAAGTAACCACGCATGGATTTACCAAATTCAGTAAAACCTTCCCTTAATATTTGAGTTAAAAAACCAGGAAAAACTTGTCCCATTTCTACAGATGTCGTTCCAGGAACATAGGACGTTTTAGGAATATCCGTAGAAACTTTTGACTGCGTAAAATCAATCATCCTTTGCGCTGGAACTTTTTGTGTTTCTCCTGCTAAATGCCATGCTTTTTGTTCAATGCTTTTTTGAAACTCCATCCCCGCTAGTGCTCCAAATTTTGCAAACGGTTTAAAATCTTCTAATTTTAATTCGACAACAATCCCAGAATTAGCTGTTGCCTGATCCCTTTTTGATGGAGACCAACCATTAGTTACCACTTCTCCAGGACTTGTTGCACAAGGAGCAATTACACCTCCAGGACACATACAGAACGAATACATTCCTCTACCGCCTACTTGTTTTACAATACTATATGGCGCTGGCGGTAATAGTTCACCACGATAATCACAGCTGTACTGAATACTATCTATTAAAGACTGAGGATGTTCAGCACGTACACCTAGCGCAAAAGGTTTTGCTTCAATAATTATTTTTTTTCGATCTAATAGCTCAAAAATATCACGAGCAGAATGCCCCGTTGCTAATATTAATTTATTGGCTAGAATTTTATCTCCGTTTTGAGTAACGATACCTTCTATCTCGTTATTCTTTACTAAAATATCTGTAACCCTTGTTTCAAATAACACTTGACCACCACATTCAATTATTTTCTCTCGAATATCTTGAATAATTTGGGGTAATTTATTTGTTCCAATATGGGGATGAGCTTCTACCAAAATATCCGGTGTTGCACCATAGGCAACTAACAACTCTAAAATTCGAGTAACATCACCACGCTTTTTTGAACGGGTGTACAACTTCCCATCGGAATAGGTTCCTGCTCCACCTTCTCCAAAACAGTAATTAGAATCCTCATTTACAATATGATCAACGTTTATTGCTTTCAAATCACGTCGGCGTCCTCTAACATCCTTTCCTCTTTCCACCACTATCGGTTTCAAACCTAATTCAATCAACTGTAAAGCAGCAAAAAGTCCTGCTGGACCCGCTCCCACCACTAAAACCTCTTGCTCATTTGCTACATTAGGATAATCAGGAATCTCTAATTTTACTTCTTGAAAAGGCTCGCCATGCACATAAACTGCCACTTTTAAATTGATTTTAATTGCTTTTTGGCGTGCATCGATAGACCGTTTTAAAACAACAACATGCTGAATAACCTTTGGTAAAATTTTAAGTAATTTACCAAGATGCTCTTTGAGCAATAATTCGTTTGCAGCCGTTTCTGGTGTAACTTGTAACAGTAGTTCTTGAGGCATTTTTTTTAGATATAATATTTTATTCTGAGTTGTAGCAAGACAGAGAGGGTACAAAAGTACTATTTTGTGATGAATTCTGCTTACGCAAAAAGGAAACGATTGCAAAATTAGATTTTATGGATAGAATTAGAAAGAGACTTTGTAACTTTGGCACTTACAATTATTGAAAACATTTAAAATGTCGAGAAAAATAAAACTTGTTTGGGATTTTCGGGGACCGGCTGCAGCAAAAACAGCTGAACATCATGAAATCCATTTAAAAGAATATATTGCCATTGAAAAATTGTCGCTTAATATTACAGGCATCGAAGTACGAAATGAAATGCATGCTATTGCTTACATGGTTGTTACTGATGAACACATGATTCCTGTGCGCGATGCTTTAAAACCGCATCGAGGAGAACTTTATGTAGAAAATTAAAAATCCTAACATCTTAAAATTGTAAAACAACTTTAAGACATTAGGACTATTTCAAATGAAGAAATTATTAATTATTTACAACTAATTAGCCACTTCACTAATAAATTTGATACGCATTAAACGCAGTTCATCAATATCGTAATCGCCTTCAAATTCTTTTAAGGCCCCTTCTATTTTATCTGATTCTGATTCCATAAAGTAATCATATATTTCTTCTTGCTGATCTTCATCAAGCATATCATCAACCCAATATTTGATATTCAGTTTTGTTCCAGAATACACAATTTGTTCCATTTCCTTAATCAACAAATCCATTGTTAAGCCTTTTGCTTTAGCGATATCATCAAGAGATAACTTTCTGTCAATATTTTGTATAACATACAGCTTTAAGGCTGAGTTAGTTCCCGTGGATTTAACAACTAAATCTTCTGCACGAATTATATCGTTGTCTTTTACATAACGATTGATTAATTCTACAAAATCAGTACCGTATTTCTTAGCTTTACCTTCACCAACACCATGAATATTGATTAGTTCATTAAGGGAAATAGGATATTTTAATGCCATATCTTCAAGAGAGGGATCCTGAAAAACTACAAATGGTGGCACACCCACTTTTTTAGCTACTTTTTTTCGTAAATCTTTTAGCATATTCATCAAAACCTCATCTACTGCTGCAGTAACTTTAGATGCTGACACGATAGCCTCATCAACAGTTTCATTATATTCATGATCTTCAGACATCATAAAGGATGTTGGATTTTTAATAAAATCTAGACCCTTATCGCTAATCTTTACAATTCCGTATGTTTCAATATCTTTCGTTAAATATCCAGCTACCAAAACCTGTCTTAGCAAAGCCATCCAATATTTCTCATCGTGCGCAATACCACATCCAAAGAAAGACTGAACATCTGTCCTATGTGCCTTTATTACAGCGTTTACTCTACCTATTAAAGTAAAAACAATTTCTTTAGACTTGTATAAATGCTTTGTATCTCTAACCACTTCAAGCAATTTGACTACTTCGTCCTTGGCTTCGATTTTTGTTTTAGGGTTTCTAACATTGTCATCCATATCAGCGCCTTCACATGTCTCACTATCAAATTCTTCACCAAAATAATGGAGTAAAAACTTTCTTCTAGACATAGATGTTTCTGCATAAGCAACTACTTCCTGCAGTAACGCAAAACCAATCTCTTGCTCAGCTACCGGCTTGCCCGACATGAATTTTTCTAGTTTTTCTACATCTTTATAGGAATAATATGCAAGACAATGACCTTCTCCTCCATCTCGACCAGCTCTACCAGTTTCCTGATAATAGCTTTCTAATGATTTAGGAATATCATGGTGAATTACAAAACGCACATCTGGCTTGTCAATCCCCATCCCAAATGCAATAGTCGCCACAACAACATCTACATCTTCCATCAGGAACATATCTTGATGTTTGGCTCTAGTTTTAGCATCTAAACCAGCGTGGTAAGGCACCGCACTTATTCCGTTGACTTGCAAAACCTCGGCAATAGCCTCAACTTTTTTACGGCTAAGACAATAAATAATACCTGATTTACCCTTGTGTTGCCTTATAAATCGGATGATATCTGATTCTATATTTTTAGTTTTCGTACGAACTTCATAATATAAATTAGGCCTATTAAATGACGCTTTAAAAGTTTTAGCGTCAGACATGTCAAGATTTTTCAAAATATCTTCCTGCACTTTTGGTGTAGCCGTAGCGGTTAAACCAATAATAGGAACATCTCCCAATTGCTTGATAATATGTTTCAAATTCCGATATTCAGGCCTAAAGTCATGACCCCACTCCGAAATACAATGCGCTTCATCGATAGCAACGAAAGAAATGGAGACATTTTTTAAAAAAGCCACATTTTCCTCTTTAGTCAACGATTCAGGAGCAACATAGAGCAACTTAGTTAATCCAGATGTGATATCTTTTTTAACCTGAGTAATTTCTGTCTTAGTTAGGGAAGAATTTAAAACATGAGCAATACCGTTTTCTGAAGACAAACTTCTGATGGCATCGACTTGGTTTTTCATTAAAGCAATTAATGGAGAAACAACAATCGCCGTTCCTTCTTGTATTAAAGCGGGCAGTTGGTAGCAAAGTGATTTTCCTCCACCTGTTGGCATTATAACAAATGTATTTTGTTTACTTAATAGACTTTTTATCACTTGTTCTTGCAACCCCTTAAATTGGCTAAAGCCAAAATATTTCTTTAATTCTTTATGGATATCAATTTCGTTTGAATTCATTCTTTATTATATGGTATTTTGTATAAATTTGCATCACATAAAGATACTAATTTCTTTTACACTTACAAATTTTAAACATTCTGTTTTGATATCAAAAGAAAATATATTGGCTATCGCCAAAAAAACCATCTTATCTGAAAGTGAGTCCATTACAAAGCTAACCGAGTATTTAGATGAAAATTTTTCAAATGCAACACAAGCAATCTACAATTCTAAAGGCCGATTAGTAGTTACAGGCATCGGAAAAAGTGCCATAATTGCTCAAAAAATAGTCGCTACATTTAACTCTACAGGCACTCCATCGCTGTTTTTACATGCCTCAGAAGCCATTCACGGAGATTTAGGAATGATACAAAATGAAGATGTTATTATTTGTATTTCTAAAAGCGGAAACAGTCCAGAAATCAAGGTGCTTGTTCCTTTGTTAAAGCGTTTTGGTAACACACTAATTGCTATCACAGGAAACATGACTTCGTTCTTAGCTAAAGGTGCTGATTTTATATTAAACACGACAGTCGATGCAGAAGCTTGCCCCATTAATTTAGCTCCTACTAGTAGCACCACAGCACAACTGGTTATGGGTGATGCCCTAGCAGTTTGTCTGATGGAGATTAGAGAGTTTAAACCCGAAGATTTTGCAGTGTATCATCCTGGAGGCGCTTTAGGTAAAAAATTATTACTGAGAGTAAAAGACATGCTAGAACACACTTTGAAACCGATGGTGGGACCTGATGCTCCAATTAAAAAGGTGATTTTTGAAATTTCAGAAAAAAGATTAGGAGTTACTGCAGTTGTAGAAAACGATAAAGTTATAGGTATTATTACTGATGGTGATATTCGTAGAATGCTTAATGAAAGAGATACTTTTACAGACTTGACAGCCCAAGACATCATGACTAAAAATCCAAAATTAATTCAGTCAAATGACATGGTTGTCGACGCATTAAACATACTTGAAGATTTTTCAATAACACAACTAGTGGTTGTAGATCACGACGAGTACAAAGGAGTTTTACATTTACATGATATATTAAAAGAGGGAATCGTATAATGGCAAATAAAAAACAAAACGAAATGTCGTTTTTAGATCATCTTGAGGACTTAAGATGGTTATTAGTAAGAAGTACATTAGCAATCATTATTATGGCTATTGTTACTTATTTTATAAGTGATTATTTATTTGACACAATAATCTTTGGACCTACAAGACCTACATTTTTTACCTATGTTTATTTTTGTGAATTATCGCATTCACTAGGTTTTGCGGACAGCATATGTATTACCGAAATGCCTTTTATAATTCAAAACACAGAGATGGAAGGTCAGGTAAATGTGTTTATATGGATTTGTATTCTAGCAGGATTTATACTTAGTTTCCCTTATATTTTATGGGAAGTTTGGAAATTCATTAGCCCAGCACTATATACCAATGAAAAGAAGAATGCTAAGGTTTTT
>NZ_JBGQOD010000016.1:0-10853 GCF_052113625.1 Flavobacterium sp. W21_SRS_FM3
TTAAATTGGTTTGAATTACTTTAGTTGGTTTAAAAAAAAGACTATTTATCTTGATAAATAGTCTTTTTTTATTTTATAACCATTTTTTTTCTACACATCACTTCTTATTTTTTCGGATGGATGACAGCCTATACATTTTGAATCATTTTGTTATAATTTAAATAGTAGATCTTTTCAAGTTTTGTCTTTACGATTCATCGCAATTCAATATATTAAATACTAATCTTATTTATAATAAAGTATCTTAATCCAAAATTAAAAAACAATAATTTTTGTAAGATTAAATCCCGTTTTTTGAAAATATAGTGTAGTTCGTCGATTAAATATGTATTTTAATCTTGTTTGTTCTTAAGTTTGAATAACAAATTGAAAGAAACACATTTATAACGTTAAAGAGTTTGCCCCACAATCTACTTTAAACTTAACCTACTTATTATGAGAAAAAAATTACTTAGTATCTTATTATTGTCAACAGTAATATTTACAATGAATTCTTGTTCTTCTGATTCGTCTGAGTCTACAACTGAAGTTTCTAACTTAAGTGCAAAATCTCAAAAGGTTGAAAATTATACTTACAGCGCTTCAGAACTTGAAGCTATGAAATTAATAAATGATTACAGAGTAAGCGTTGGTTTGAACCCTTTACAGCAAATCAACCATATTTCTTATAAGTCAGAACAACATGATCATTACATGATTGAAAACAATGTAGTTAACCACGATGATTTTGTAGCACGCTCTCAAAATATCATTAACGTTTTAGGAGCAAAGACAGTAGGAGAGAATATCGCTTACAATTACAACACTCCAGAATCAGCTTTGACTGCTTGGTTGAAAAGTCCAGCTCATAAAGAAAACATCGAAGGTAACTTCACGCATTTTGGAATTGCAATAAGAGAGAATCCTACAACTGGGAAAAAATATTATACAAACATATTTGCCAAAATTTAATTGGTGTTAATTTGGCTTTAAAAAACTCTTTGCATTAGCAAGGAGTTTTTTTTTTATATCACTTTACAATTCTAGTCCTTTTATTCTTAATTAACCCCGATACTTTTATGAAAAGTTCTAGCTAAAATGTAAACTTCGTTTTTCATAGGAATAGGCAAATACTTAACAAATATGTAAGAATATTTATCTAAAAATTAACATATTGTGTAGTTCGTCGATTAAATATGTGCTTTAAGCCGATTTATTCTTAAGTTTGAATAACAAATTGAAAGAAACGCATTTATAACATTAAAGAGTTTGCCCCACATTCTACTTTAAACTTAACCTACTTATTATGAGAAAAAAATTACTTAGTATCTTATTATTGTCATCAGTAATATTTACAATGAATTCTTGTTCTTCTGATTCGTCTGAGTCTACAACTGAAGTTTCTAACTTAAGTGCAAAATCTCAAAAGGTTGAAAATTATACTTACAGCGCTTCAGAACTTGAAGCTATGAAATTAATAAATGATTACAGAGTAAGTGTTGGTTTGAACCCTTTACAACAAATCAATCATATTTCTTATAAGTCAGAACAACATGATCATTACATGATTGAAAACAATGTAGTTAACCACGATGATTTTGTAGCACGTTCTCAAAATATCATTAGCGTTTTAGGAGCAAAGACAGTAGGAGAGAATATCGCTTACAATTATAACACTCCAGAATCAGCTTTGAGTGCTTGGTTGAAAAGTCCAGCTCATAAAGGAAACATCGAAGGTAACTTCACGCATTTTGGAATTGCAATAAGAGAGAATCCTACAACTGGGAAAAAATATTATACAAACATATTTGCCAAAATTTAATTGGTGTTAATTTGGCTTTAAAAAACTCTTTGCATTAGCAAGGAGTTTTTTTTTATATCACTTTACAATCCTAGTCCTTTTATTCTTAATTAACCCCGATACTATTATGAAAAGTTCTAGCTAAAATATAAGCTTCGCTTTTATAGGAATAGGCAAATACTTAACAAATATGTAAGAATATTTATCTAATAATTAACATATTGTGTAGTTCGTCGATTAAATGTGTGCTTTAACCTGATTTATTCTTAAGTTTGAATAACAAATTGAAAGAAACGCATTTATAACATTAAAGAGTTTGCCCCACAATCTACTTTAAACTTAACCTACTTATTATGAGAAAAAAATTACTTAGTATCTTATTATTGTCAACAGTAATATTTACAATGAATTCTTGCTCTTCTGATTCGTCTGAGTCTACAACTGAAGTTTCTAACTTAAGTGCAAAATCTCAAAAGGTTGAAA
This sequence comes from Flavobacterium sp. W21_SRS_FM3, assembly GCF_052113625.1. Taxonomy (NCBI): domain Bacteria; kingdom Pseudomonadati; phylum Bacteroidota; class Flavobacteriia; order Flavobacteriales; family Flavobacteriaceae; genus Flavobacterium; species Flavobacterium sp. W21_SRS_FM3. The sequence continues at coordinate 2,264 of NZ_JBGQOD010000016.1, forward strand.
ATTATACTTACAGCGCTTCAGAACTTGAAGCTATGAAATTAATAAATGATTACAGAGTAAGTGTTGGTTTGAACCCTTTACAACAAATCAATCATATTTCTTATAAGTCAGAACAACACGATCATTACATGATTGAAAATAATGTAGTTAACCACGATGATTTCGTAGCACGCTCTCAAAATATCATTAGCGTTTTAGGAGCAAAGACAGTAGGAGAGAATATCGCTTACAATTACAACACTCCAGAATCAGCTTTGAGTGCTTGGTTGAAAAGTCCAGCTCATAAAGAAAACATCGAAGGTAACTTCACGCACTTTGGAATTGCAATCAGAGAGAATCCTACAACTGGGAAAAAATATTACACAAATATTTTTGCAAAAATATAGTTAGAGTTAGTTTAGTTTTGAATAATAGGAGTACCCGTTAATGGGTACTCTTTTTTTGTTGGATTCATATAGGTTCTTTTGTCTAAAGAATTATTTATATGTATTTAAGCTATAGGTTAGGGATAGTTAATATGGTCTCGATTTAATTAAAGATAGTATAAGTCAATTTTTGACATAAGTAGCAGGCTGGAAATTATTAATTTCTCTTTTTATTACTATTATAAAAAAACTATTAAGACTATAGGATGCATTTCTTTATGCAACATCTATGTTCTTAATAGTTTCATTTCTTATTATCGTAGCATTTTATAAATCAGTAATTATAAATTCACTTCTTCTGTTCATCTGATGCTCTTCTTCTGTACATTCTACGCCATCAGAGCAACGATTTATTAACTGGTACTCTCCGTATCCTTTACCAATTAATCTATCTTTATCAACTCCGTTTTTGATTAACCAGCTAATTGTTGATTTGGCCCTTCGATCAGATAATTTTTCATTGTATTTAGAAGTTCCACGACTATCTGTATGGGAACGAATGTCAAGTTTCATTTTAGGATATTCAATAAGCACATCTAATATTTTTTCTAAATCTAAAGCAGCTTCCATACGGATATCCGATTTGTCAAAATCAAAATAAATCATTTTGATTCCAAAGCATTTTCCTAAATCATCACCAACCACAACTTTACATATCTCTTTTTCTAATTCAATAGGTAAATCTGTTTTACCAGATTTTGATGCTATGCTTATTTTCTTTTCTACGGTTGAATAATCTTCTTTTTCAGCTCTAACTCGATAAGTTTCACTACATTCAATATCAAACGTATAAATGCCTTCTTCATTTGATAATGTTGTAGCAATTAAATTGAAAAGCTTATCATACAAACTTATTTTTGCTCCTACTAGAATTTCTTTTGTTTCTAGATCAGTTATTTTTCCAGATAGACTTTGTTCACAAATTTGTTTGGTGTCTTTAAACTTATATATATCGTCAGATCCTTGTCCTCCATCTCTATTTGATGAGAAAAAACCTTTTTTTGATTTAGTATCTATGATAAAAGCAAAATCATCTTTAGGTGAATTAATATCGTCACCGAGATTTTCAACTTTTTCAAATTGATGTTCTGAATTAATTTTAGAAACAAAAACATCTAAACCACCTATACCAAGGTGACCATCTGAAGCAAAATAAAGTTCATTTTGATCTGTTATGTAAGGAAAAGTTTCACGCCCTTCAGTATTGATAGATTTCCCTAGATTTATAGGCCTGCCCAGCGTTCCATCGGCATTTATAGCCGCTTTAAAGATATCAGATTTACCAAATGTACCTGGCATATCCGATACAAAATATAATGTTTTTTCATCAGGACTTAAAGCCGGATGTGCTACACTATAATTATCGCTATCTATATTAAGTTCTGAAATATCTGACCATTTGTCATCCACGTAAGTAGCTTTGTAAATTTTTAATAAAGTGGTTTGCTCAGAATCCTTGCCTTTTTTGCCATCTAGGTAATTGTTTCGGGTAAAATACATAGTTTTACCATCTTTAGTAAATGCTGGAGTTGATTCATGAAATCTAGAGCTAACATTTTTATCAAATTTACTTGGATTGCCTGCGCTTAATGAATCATCTAGTTCAGCTTCATACAAATTGGTGAAGTATTGTCCTGTCCATGAGTGTTTTCTTTGTTCTAAACTACCGGTATCTCTTGCTGTAGTAAAGACTAATTTATGTAGATAAAAACTACTTCCATAATCAGAATATTCAGAATTAATACCAGCATCTTCAACTTTATACCTGCCAGCATTGTTTCTGATATCTTGTAAATAATCTTCGTTTTTTATAAAAAGTTGACCTCTGCTATCTTCAGAATTTAACTGATTAAACTTTTCCATAATAGCATTCGCTTTGTCATTTTCTTTTATGGCACGTAATGACTGAGCGTAACGGTAATATATTTCAGGTTTTATCTCGCTATCCATCGTAAATAACTCTCCGTACCATTTAGCAGCATCTTCTAGTTTTGCATTAAAATAGTAAGCATTCGCTAATTTCTCAAACATATCGGCAGATCGGTAGCCTTTGTCAGCTAATCTTTCATAGGTCTTTATTGCATCAATATATGCGTAATTTTCATAGTTTTTATCGGCATTAGCAAGTTTTGCTTTTTGTGAATAAATGGGGCATGAAAAAATACTCATTATCGTTATCCAAAATAGTATATTTTTTTTCATAATCATTGTTTTTATAAGATGCTATACAATTCACTTTACTATTATTTCTTTGTTTGTAGTTTCATTTTCTGTTAATTTTGCAAATTTCTGCATCATAATAGTAGCCTTATCAATTTGTCCTATGGCTTTTAGGGCAATCGAGTATCTAAAATAATATTCAGAATTTGAATTGCTTTCTATTGCAAATAGTTCACCGTAGCATTTAACGGCTTTGTTCATCTCATTATTAAAATAATATCGATTAGCTAGTTTTTCGAACATGACTGCTGATTTGTATCCCTTTTTAATTACATTTTCATAGGTATTAACTGGGTTTACAGATACAGACTTCTCTTCAATAAAATTCACTTTATTGAGATGTTGTGAATACATATTTGCTGATATAAAGCTGATCACTAGTAAGTATAGGAATATAGATTTTCTCATAATATTTTTTTGTTATGCAAACGTTTAGGTATCTACTAAATTGTCTTTACTAATGCATTGGCTTATATTTTCGATAAATTATTAAACTGTTGCATGATATTGTCAGATTTTTCTATTTGACCTACCACTTTTAGCGCAGTAGCGTAGCGGAAGTAGTATTCAGTATCTAATTTTTCTTCCATAGCAAAGAGTTCACCATACCATCTAACTGCTTTACCCATCTCATTATTAAAATAAAAATTATTTCCTAATTTTTTAAACATCGCGACTGATTTATAACCCTTTTCTGCTACCTTTTCGTAGGTTTTGATAATATTTATGTAGGCATATCCATCTTTATTAGCTGGTACTTCAGCTACGTTTTCTACAATTTCAGTCTTTGATTTCGGTTTTGCAAGATTATCCTGCAATACTGATTTTAGATCTGCTGACTTTTCATTAGATTTTGCAACGGCTATTGTTTTTTCAACAAGTGGCTTCTTATCATTTGGTGGCACTATAACTTTATCTATTGTACTTTTAGTATTGGTCTCATTTTGTTTTGTAATCGATATATCTCTAACAGAATTTTCAGATTTATTTTGAAACATTAACCGGTCATTCTTACTATTCTTTGTTGAAACAACAATCGGTCTTTCCTCGCGTGTAGGTCTGGTCTTTGGAGGAAATGTTTTATTGCTTTCTACTTTTATTTGTCTATCATTTGTTCGCTCAGCTACCGGTCTATTTGCAGTAGGCTTTTTAAGATCATTTATTGCCACTTTTTTATTAGAATTTCTTATTTTTTTTTCACCAAATTTAGGAGTTACAACTCTAGTGTTATTTGGACCTAAATCTGTCGTCCTTATTAGGCTTTTATCAGAAACATTATAACTTGTAATGCTACCTCCAAATTTCATATTAATGGTTTCTACAACATGATAATATTTTATATATGTTACTGTTTTACTATCTGCATCTTGGTAGTGCTGTGAGACCATACTAGGTTGCTGAATATTAAGATTGTCATCTGTATTCATATGTTCCTGTGCATATCCTTTAGCTAAAAAGATATTAAATGTCGCTAGGTATATTATGGCACTTCTTTTCATGATAGTAGTTTTAAAAAAACCTAGGGGTAATTATTTTATTATTGTTCTTGAATAATTCATAGCGTAAGAAAATCTCATGTGACCCTGAATTATAATTGTCCAGCTTAGTAGTTTCTAAGTCGTAGCCATAACCTATGTATAATGCATCTGAAACTTGAAATCCAGCCATAACACTAACCGCAGCACTCCATCTATAAGCTGCTCCAAGCATAAGTTTATTAGCATACATAAAATTAGCAGACAAATCTACCTGTAAAGGCGCACCCGCAACCATTTTTGTAAGTAACGCAGGTTTGAATTGAATGTCTCTATTTAGGTCAAATATGTATCCAGCTATTAAATAGTAATTTATTTTTTCTTTAAAAATAGCTATCTCGTTATCATCATAGCGGTTGGTTTCAATGAAATTGGGTATCGAAAGTCCAACGTAAGCTTTACTGGAATGTAAGTAAAGACCTGCTCCAACATTAGGGGTGAATTTATTACTATAGTCATGTAAGCTGGGATCATCATCTACTGGGTTTAACCGAGTTACGTCGAGATCAAATAAGTTTGCTGTAGCTTTTATACCAAAAGAAAGTTTATAGTTTTCAGAGGTAGGAATAGTATATGATAAATCTGCTGAAATAGTATTCTCACGAGTAGGTCCTATTTTGTCATTTAATACAGATATACCTAAACCTAAATTACTGTTATTTAATGGGGTGTGCATGGAAACCGCATTGGTAACAGGAGCCCCTTCTAAACCTACCCACTGGGTTCTGTGAAGTGCAAAAATACTTAGCGCTCCTCTAGATCCAGCATAGGCAGGGTTTATATTAATTGTGTTGTACATGTATTGCGTATATTGAGCATCCTGCTGTGCTAAACACAGGATTGTCGTAAACATCAAGACGAAAGAAAATAGTTTTGTTTTCATAGTAGATATTTATTAGATAAATTATCATTCAAATTCCTGATTTTGAAATTTGATAGTTCATTTAAGAAAATTATTTAGTGTCTATCTTTCAAATACAAGCAAAATTACTGTTGTTTTAAATACTATAATTGTATTTAGCCTATAGATGTTAGTTCGAACTACTTATTCAGGTATAAATACCCTTCCTTTCTGTTAGTTTGCAATTCTCCAGTTCCTCCAACAGAAGTATAATTTAGTATATAATAATATGTTCCTGTAGGTAAGCCTGATGATTGTTTGATAGTTGTTCTGCCATAAGAGGTACCATTAAACGCATTTGAATTATTATTATAGTTAAGAGTTTCATAAACGAGAATACCCCATCTATTATAAATTTGAACACTATTATCAGGATAACAAAGAATGTCATCAATATTGTCTATTATGAAAACTTCATTGATTCCATCACCATTAGGTGAAAATGCATTATGAACGAGAACTGTACCACAACCTAATACTATTGCTGCTTCAACAGTTACATCATCAGATGCACTGATAGGTGTGTCATTTGGCGTAAATCCATTTGCAAATGCGCTATTAATAACTGAACCATTTTCTCTGTCACTTTGTATCACGGTATAATTTTGTACAAATTCTTTACTTTCTCCTGGTAGCATAACATCAATCACAGTATTTAATCCTGTTAATGGATCTGTAACGGTTATTTGATGCAACGTTAGATTACCTGAATTGATAACTTGTATGGTATAATTTATTATATCGCCTACAGAACTATAGTTTTCTGTAGATGTTGTTTTAATTACTGTTAAATTAGGATTTTGATTTATTATTGTAATTGTACAGTCTGGACATTCAGGAAGTATAGGACATGTTGTGCAAGGAGTAGGGTCACTGGATGTGTCTGTTACGTCACTTCCTGTTGGAGGTGTTGCTTTTACAAGTGCCAAATTGTAAACATAACCTAAGTCAATGTCATTTTGAGTAATAGCATGAATGGCTGTGAAGGTTGTGCTATTACTAGCTCCCGCCAAAAGGCTATTAATTGGTCCGCCATTTATTACGGCATTATTATCTGTAAGTGTTATATTAGTAAGAGTTACATTTCCTGTATTGGTCACTACAAAAGCGTAGATCACATTATCTCCCACATTAGTTATTCCATCATTATTTGTATCTTGATAAGTCCCATCTTTTGTTACTATAATGCTGGCAATTGTACAGATAGGAATTACATTGGCATCATCATTATCAATTGAATTTCCTGATTGATCTGTCACTATGGTATTATCTGGCGCAGTTCCATTAACTGTTGCTTGATTAGTAATTTTTCCAGTATTAATATCGGCTTGAGTAACCGTATATGTGGCAGTATATATCCATGTTTCAGTAACCTCTAATATATTGTTATTATTTGTATCGCCACTTTGTAAAGCTACAGCAGATAATCCTACATGATTATCAACAACAGCTACGGTATTCAAACTTACATTTCCAGGATTAGTTACCGTAAAGGTATAGGTTACTATATCTCCAACTTTTAATGTTGCGCAACCATTTGCTCCTACTGTGATATTATTGGTTTTCACTATTGTAATGTCTGCTGAAGTACAAATAGGAATTACATTGGCATCATCATTATCAATTGAATTACCAGACTGATCAGTCACTATGGTATTGTCGGGCGCAGTTCCATTAACTGTTGCTTGGTTAGTAATTTTTCCATTATTAATATCGGCTTGAGTAACCGTATATGTGGCAGTATATATCCAAGTTTCTGTAACCTCTAATATATTGTTATTATTTGTATCGCCACTTTGTAAAGCTACAGCAGATAATCCTGCATGATTATCAACAACAGCTACGGTATTTAAACTTACATTTCCAGGATTAGTAACCGTAAAGGTATAGGTTACTACATCTCCAACTTTTAATGTTGCGCAACCATTTGGTCCTACTGTGATATTATTGGTTTTCACTATTGTAATGTCTGGTGAAGTACAAATAGGAATTATATTGGTATCATCATTATCAATTGAATTACCAGATTGATCAGTCACTATGGTATTATCTGGCGCAGTTCCATTAACTGTTGCTTGGTTAGTAATTTTTCCATTATTAATATCAGCTTGGGTAACAGTATACGTTGCAGTATAAATCCAAGTTTCTGTAACCTCTAATATATTGTTATTATTTGTATCGCCACTTTGTAAAGCTAAAGCAGATAATCCTGCATGATTATCAACAACAGCTACAGTATTTAAACTTACATTTCCAGGATTAGTTACCGTAAAGGTATAGGTTACTACATCTCCGACTTTTAATGTTGCGCAACCATTTGTTCCTACTGTGATATTATTGGTTTTCACTATTGTAATGTTTGGTGAAGTACAAATAGGAATTACATTGGCATCATCATTATCAATTGAATTACCAGACTGATCAGTCACTATGGTATTATCTGGCGCAGTTCCATTAACTGTTGCTTGGTTAGTAATATTTCCATTATTAATATCAGCTTGGGTAACAGTATACGTTGCAGTATAAATCCAAATTTCTGTAACCTCTAATATATTGTTATTATTTGTATCGCCACTTTGTAAAGCTACAGCAGATAATCCTGCATGATTATCAACAACAGCTACGGTATTCAAACTTACATTTCCAGGATTATTTACTGTAAAGGTATAGGTTACTACATCTCCAACTTTTAATGTTGCGCAACCATTTGGTCCTACTGTGATATTATTGCTCTTAACAATTACGATATTAGGTGATTGGACAAGTTCTGTAATCGTACAATCAGGACAGGTTGGATCAATAGGACAAGAAGTGCATGGTGTAGGATCTGTTGACGTATCCTTGACATCATCACCAGTCGGAGGAGTTCCTTTTACAGTTGCCCAGTTATATACATATCCCGTGTCAATATCATTTTGTGTAATTGAATGCGTTGCAGTAAAGGTAGTGCTATCTGAAGAACCTGCTGAAAGGTTTATAGGCCCACCAATAACATCTGCATTAATATCAGTGACCGTGATGTTTGTAAGAGGTACGTTACTTGTATTAGTAATTACAAAATTGTATAAGACGTGATCACCAATATTAGTAATTCCATCGCTATTAGTATCTTCATATATTCCATCTTTTGTTATTTCTATAGAACAAGAGTTAATTGTTAATGTAACTGCTGTACGAGAGGGACTAATACAAGAATTATTATTATCGACAGTTTCGGCATAATAGGTCTTAGTTCCAACAAAATTTAAAGTAGGATTAGTTATTACTTGTCCACCAGTTGAGGAATCGTACCAAACAATAGACTGACCCACAAGAACAGTTGCTGTTGCAGTTAACGTTTGTACTGAAGGATTTTTACACTGAGTAATATTGCCACCAGAAATAGGAGGGTTGGGTCTTATATTGAATTTTACATTCACATCACTACTGGAGGCAGCACAAGGAGCATTTGAAATAGTCCAACGCAATACATACGCCGTTCCAGCAGTTCCAGAGAAGGTTGTTTTAGG
>NZ_JBGQOD010000017.1:0-8639 GCF_052113625.1 Flavobacterium sp. W21_SRS_FM3
GTTCCAGAGAAGGTTGTTTTAGGATCGGTATCCAAGGCGAAAGATCCGCCTGTTCCACTAACAATCGTCCATTTACCCGTACCCACTACAGGAGTGTTTCCATCAAGAGTAACAGTGGTTAAGCCACAAGTATCCGATCCCGTTTTATCTGCACCCGCATTGGCTACTGTAGGACAAGGTATATTTAAAGAGGGACTAAGTACCACTTTTGAATCAACGGAACAGGTGGAATTTGTATATTGCAATGATGTACTACTGACAACTTGGGTTCCACAATTTTCTGCTGTACTTGTTAACTTATAGTTTAATGTAATTTCATCTATATTGAGAAAGTCTACAGTCCAGTTAATTTCTTGTCCTGATATTAAAGCTATACCTTTCGAAGGGTTTAAACCAGGTGGTAAGGATATTGTATAACCTGGAATTACTGTTTCTTTAACCACTATATTTTTGGCTGTCCATGAGAGTTTTGTAAATATTTCACTATAAATCCCTGTTAAGAGAGAAGCATCAGCAGTATAATATGCTGGATAACCTCCCATCTGAATATTATCTAATGTAAAATGAGCAGTTGTGATGTCGCTACCTGTAATACCTCCAGTCAAAGCAATTGAAAAAAATTGTGTTGAGTACACATTAGGATCAGAAGGTAGAGATGTTGTTTTAGCTGCTGTTGCAGCTGTAATAGCACTTTGAGCACAAGATGTGGATCCAGTTCCATCAGGACAACTTGACCCCGTAGAGCCTGTTCTATTAGTAGCACCATCAGTTAGTAAAACAATACTTCTAGCTGTGGCACAATCATAAGTTCCATGAGTTTTTAATTCATTGTTTGCTTTCACGATTGCATCTTGTAAATTTGTCCATCCATTAGCTGTGAGGCCTGTAATTACTGATTTCAATTCGTCTGCACCTGATATCCCGCCAATACCATCACTACCCTCCTTATCTGTAAGGACTTTTTTTAATGTTGCTGTTTCACTAAAAGAAACAATTGCTATCTTATTTTTCCCAGTAGGATTATTTATTGGAAGGAAAGTTTTGTCAATAAAATCTTTAGCAGCAATTTTTGCATAAGTTAAAGATGAAGTAGGAGATGGGCTATTCATACTTCCTGAAACATCAATAACTAACACAACTTCTAGAGGTCTTACAATAGGATTTTCACCTTTTATCTTTAATTGGATATCAATTTTTTTACAATCAGTAGGGTCCAATGTTATGGTCTTAATTGGTGTAATTGTTTGTGCTAACATCAGGAATGATGAAAAAAGAAAAAATAGTGTGTATATAATTTTATCTCTATTAATGCTGTAGGGTAAAAGTTTTTTCATCGTAAATTATTTTAAGGTTAATAACCTGACATATAAGTTTTACTTAAATTAGTTTTCATTTGGGCCACTATAATAAGTATGTACAATAGTATTCACTTTATAATCTAAACAATTTTTAGATTGAGCAAAAATCTGTGTACAACACCATTTTTTTGTCTCACTACCCACAGGTATAATGATATGAGTATAGAAAGAATATGTTTGTCCGGGATTTAGGGAAATAGCGCTGATAGGATTTAATTTTGTATCTACAAATACCGCATCTAAATTAATGTTATGTGTAGTGCTACTGCCGTCAGTATTGGAGCAAGTAGTGTTTATGTTCTTAGACGAGAATGTAAATGTATCTGCTGCAGAAGCTGTATTCGTTACCGTCATTAAATAATAAGCACCATCTGTATTTGAACTACCAATATTTAAATCATGATCAACAATCAATCTGGCTTGACACAAGTCATTTTGACCATAAGTAATCGAACTAATTAATAATAAGATTAAAATAATTTTACTATTATTATTGAAACTTTGTAAGTACTGAGTAAAGCTTGCTTTCATGTTAAATATTTATAAAAGTTAAACTAAAAATTAGATTATGATGTAGGGTAACGCATTTATAGAAATTTTAAACATTGTCCTTTATAATGGAAAAGTTTATTATATAATATAAAGTGATGTAAAAATATAAGTGTATTAACTGTGGTATTATTACAGAAATATGATGTTTTCTGAAAATGTTAATTCATCAAGGAATAAATATTCTTTTTTGGGTGAAAAGAATGTCATTTTTGTAGGTAAAATCCCTTGTATTTGCCTTAAAAACAAGCAAATAGGTCTTATTTCTATATTAAATTTACTTAGAAAGTATTATAAATGGTAATTTTTTCCATAACTAACCAATATAGTCGTTGAAAGGTATATAATACAAAAAAAAATTTATTGATAAGAATACAATGGTATCTGCAGAGGAAAATTATTGTAAAGAATTATAAATCACGTTCTGCTTTGGCTTTGTAGTTAGCTAAAAGTTTAGCATTTAAATCGAAAGTGGTTGTCAATAAAAAACCCCTCAAATAACTATTTGAGGGGTTTACTAAGTTTGCAATCCGTATAATTATAAAGATGTAATTATAAATTCACTTCTTCTGTTTAATTGATGTTCTTCTTCAGAACAATTTACACCATCCGAACAATGATTAATTAATTGAGTTTCGCCATAACCTTTACTCGTTAATCTACTAGAATCTATTCCATTTTCGATTAACCAATTCATTGTCGATTTTGCTCTCCTCTCTGATAAAGCCTCATTATATTTTTTCGTTTGTCTACTGTCAGTGTGAGAACGAATATCGATTTTCATTGTTTTATTTTGTGTAAGTACATCTAATACTTTTTCTAATTCCAAAGCTGCATCTCTTCTAATATTCGATTTGTCTAAGTCAAAATAGATTAAAGGTATCTCTAAAAATTTAGCTAAATCATCACCAACTTTAACCTTTTTCTTTATCGGTTCTAGGGCTATCGGTAAATCCGTTTTTCCACTTTCTTGATCTATGGTCACAAGTACTTCTATAGTAACATAGTCATTTCTTTCTGCCCTAATTCTATAATCTTTACCACAAATAACAGTAAAACTATAATTTCCTTTTTCATCCGTTATTACTGATTCAAGTAATTTAAAATCTTTATCGAACAACCTAATTTTAGAATTTGGAAGTATTTCAGAAGTTTCCATATCAGTCACATTACCATACAGCATTTGCTCACAAGTGATCTTCTTAAGTTCTTTGAATTTATAGATATCATCAAATCCTTGTCCTCCGTCTCTGTTAGAAGTGAAAAAACCGTTTCTAGATGTAGTGTCAATCCAATAAGCAAAATCATCTTTTGGAGAATTGATTCCTGCACCAATATTTTGAACACGATCAAAAGTTCCAGCTGCATTTAACTTAGCTACAAATACATCTAAACCTCCCATACCTGGATGTCCATCTGATGCGAAATAAATTTCATTATCAGTATTGACAAAAGGAAAAGTTTCTCTTCCTGCAGTGTTAATTACTGTACCTAAATTTTCAGGTTTTCCAAAAATTCCATTATTATTTATCGCTACTTTAAATAGATCTGATTGACCAAAAGTTCCCGGCATATCAGAAGCAAAATATAATGTTTTTTCATCTGGACTCAGTGCCGGATGAGCGGTACTATAATTATTACTATTAAATGGAAGTTCTGTTACATTAGTCCATTCATTATTTACTAAAGTAGCTTTATATATTTTGATTAAAGTGGTGCCTCGTGAGTTCTTTCCTTTCTTACCTTTAATGTAATTGTTCCTAGTAAAGAAAACTGTTTTACCATCTTTTGTGAATACAGGGGTTGATTCATTAAACTTACTTTTTAAATTCTTATCAAACTGTACACTCGATTTCGGATTCATATCAGCATCTAGATCGGCAGAATATAAACTTGTAAAATGTTCATTTGTCCAAGTATGTTTTCGCTGGCTTACACTTCCAGTATCTCTAGCTGAAGTGAAAATTAATTTATTATTACTTACAGTAGTTCCATAATCTGAATAAGGAGAATTGATACCAGCATCTTCAATTTGATACCTACTTGAGTTAGCTTTTATACCTTCTAAATAATCTTGATTTTTAATAAAAAGTTTCGCTCTGTCATCATTGGAAGCTATCTGATTGAATTTTTCCTGAATTTCATCTGCTTTATCATTTTCACCACTTGCTCTTAGCGATTGAGCGTAACGGTAATAATATTCAGGTGCTACATTTCCACCTAAAGCAAACAACTCTTTGTACCATTTAGCTGCATTTTCTAATTGAGCATTAAAATAATAAGCATTTCCTAATTTCTGAAACAATTCAGTCGATTTGTATCCTTTTTCTGCTACTCTTTCATAGGTTTGAATTGCATCAATGTAAGCAAAGTTATCATACTTTTTATTTGCTGATGCCATTTTTGCTTCTTGCGAATAAGTATTAAATGAAAAAACACTTATCATTGTCAAGCAAAGTAATATATTCTTTTTCATGGTATTTATTTTAGAAAAATCTAGGGCTAGTAATTCTTTTGTTATTTTTGAATAATTCATATCTGAAAAATATCTCATGAGAACCTGCATTATAATTTTGTAACCTTGTTGTTTCAAAGTCATATCCATAACCTATGTAAATAGCATCGGATACCTGAAAACCAGCCATAGCACTTACAGCAGCACTCCATCTATAAGCCAAACCTACAGTAAACTTATCATTAAATAGAAAGTTACCAGATACATCCACTTGTAATGGTGCTCCATTAACCATTTTCGTAAGTAAGGCAGGTTTGAATTTTAAATTGTAATTAAGATCAAACACGTAACCAGCAATCAAATAATAATTTATTTTTTCTTTAAAAATTGCTATTTCATTATCGTCATAACGATTTGTTTCAATAAAATTGGGTATTGACAAACCGATATAGGAGTGGTCTGAATGCCAATAGATACCCGCACCCACATTAGGAGTGAACTTATTACTATAATCATGTAAACTTGGATCATCGTCGACTGGATTTAATCTGGTTACATCCAGGTTAAATAAATTAGCAGTGGCTTTAATACCAAAGGAAAGTTTATATGTTTCCGAAGTAGGTATAGTATACGATAAATCTGCTGACAAGGTATTCTCTTGCGTTGGACCTATTTTGTCATTGACCAAAGATACACCTAGACCTAAATTGCTATTGTTTAACGGAGTGTTAATCGAAACAGCATTGGTGGTTGGTGCTCCATCTAGACCAACCCATTGTGTACGATGTAATGCAAAAATACTCATCACTCCTCTTGAACCAGCATAAGCAGGATTCACGTTAATAGTATTATACATATACTGAGTATATTGAGCATCTTGTTGTGCAAAACTAGTTAATCCGCTGAGGATTAAAGTAAATGTTACAATTATTCTCTTCATCTATTTATTTTTTTTAATAATCGAAATTCAATTAAATTTCTTTTATATACTATTATCGAGTAAGGTATAAATACCCATCTTTTTTATTTGTTACTAAATTTCCTGTTCCATCAACTGAAATATAATTCAAGATGTAAAAATAAGTACCTACAGGTAATCCAACAGACTGTTTTATTGTTGTTCTACCTTCTGAGAATCCTTTAAACACTTTATTTGTGTTATCATAATTCTTAGCTTCATAAACAAGTACTCCCCAACGATTGTAGATTTCAACAGTATTATCTGGATAACAGGTAACATCATTAATATTATCAATAACGAATTCTTCATTGATACCATCACCATTTGGAGAGAAAGCATTATGTACTTCAATTGCACCACAACCCAATACAAATGCAAGTTCAACAACGGCATCATCTGAGGCGTTTACCTCTTTGTTTAAAGATGTTATCCCTTTTGCAAAGGCAATGTTCGTTACAGAACCGTTAGTAATATCACCTTGAGTAACTGTATAAGTCTGCGTGAAATTCTCAGTACTTCCAGGATTTAAAGATGCAATATTGGCATTTAATCCTGTTAATGGATCGGTAACTACAATTTGGTATAAAATTACATTTCCTGTATTCTTAACTTGAATTGTATAGTTTATAACGTCACCTGCAGCACTATAATTCTCCGTTACAGCCGTTTTATTTACTTCAATTGCTGGATTTTGTGCTAATTCGGTAATCGTACATGTTTGACATTCTGGTATTATAGGGCAGGTAGTGCATGGCGTTGGATCAGTTGAAGTGGCAGTTACATTATTTCCGTTAGGAGTTGAACCAGTAACTGTAGCTAAGTTGTACACATAACCAGCATTAATATCATCTTGTGTTAATATATGAACAGCTGTAAATGTAGTTGAATCTACTGCACCGACATTTAAGTTTGCTATAGGTCCTCCCGTTACAATTGCATTATTATCAGTTATTGTGATATTAGTCAAATTGACATTTCCTGTATTTTTAACTACAAAATTGTAAAGAATAATATCTCCTACATTCGTTATTCCATTTTTATCATTGTCTACATAAGTGCCATCTTTCAATATACTTATAGAAGGAAGGTCTTGAATCACATTTAGTGTAACTGTTGCAGTATCACAATTTGTAGGATTCACTTTTTCACAAATTGAATAAACTAAAGTATAGCTACCTGCAGGAGTTCCTGCTGCAACATGAACATCGTTTCCTACTAATGTGATCCCACTATTTGTAGATGATATAAAACTTATAGTAACCAAAGTTGGATCGACTGCAATACCATTAAGTGTATCATTGCTTAATACATTAGTGAATGCTATTCTATCTATATCATTGTTTACAGGAGCTAATGCCACATCATCGATAGCATCGATAACCGGCGCCACCACAGTTACTGTCACGGTAGCCGTATCACAATTATTTGGATTCAGTTTTTCACAGATAGTATAATCTACTGTGTAAACACCCGCTTTTGTATTTGGAGCAACCGTTACAGTTCCGTCTGTATTCACAGTTAACGGACTGTTAGGAGTAGAGCTAATCACCACATCAGCAGGATTCACTTTCACACCATTTAACAAGTCATTATCTAAAACATTGATACCAGCGTCACCAGCTGTAGTTCCCGTAATAGGACCAGCCACATCATCGATAGCATCGATAACTGGCGCCACCACAGTTACTGTCACGGTAGCCGTATCACAATTATTTGGATTCAGTTTTTCGCAGATAGTATAATCTACTGTGTAAACACCAGCTTCTGTATATGGATCGACAGTTACCGTTCCGTCTGTATTCACAGTTAAAGGACTGTTAGCAGTAGAGCTAATCACCACATCAGCAGGATTCACTTTCACACCATTTAACAAGTCATTATCTAAAACATTGATACCAGCGTTACCACCTGTAGTTCCCGTAATAGGACCAGCCACATCATCGATAGCATCGATAACTGGCGCCACCACAGTTACTGTCACGGTAGCCGTATCACAATTATTTGGATTCAGTTTTTCACAGATAGTATAATCTACTGTGTAAACACCCGCTTTTGTATTTGGAGCGACAGTCACCGTTCCGTCTGTATTCACAGTTAAAGGACTGTTAGGAGTAGAGCTAATCACCACATCAGCAGGATTCACTTTCACACCATTTAACAAGTCATTATCTAAAACATTGATACCAGCGTTACCACCTATAGTTCCCGTAATAGGACCAGCCACATCATCGATTGCATCGATAACCGGCGCCACCACAGTTACTGTCACGGTAGCCGTATCACAATTATTTGGATTCAGTTTTTCACAGATAGTATAATCTACTGTGTAAACACCCGCTTTTGTATTTGGAGCGACAGTCACCGTTCCGTCTGTATTCACAGTTAATGGACTGTTAGGAGTAGAGCTAATCACCACATCAGCAGGATTCACTTTCACACCATTTAACAAGTCATTATCTAAAACATTGATACCAGCATTACCAGCTGTAGTTCCCGTAATAGGACCAGCCACATCATCGATTGCATCGATAACCGGCGCCACCACAGTTACTGTCACGGTAGCCGTATCACAATTATTTGGATTCAGTTTTTCACAGATAGTATAATCTACTGTGTAAGCACCCGCTTTTGTATTTGGAGCAACAGTCACCGTTCCGTCTGTATTCACAGTTAACGGACTTTTAGGAGTAGAGCTAATCACCACATCAGCAGGATTCACTTTCACACCATTTAACAAGTCATTATCTAAAACATTGATACCAGCATTACCACCTGTAGTTCCCGTAATAGGACCAGCCACATCATCGATTGCATCGATAATTAGTGCAATGATCGTTAAAACAGCATCTTTTTTAGTTACCGTATAATTAGGATTTGATCCTAGAGTCACTTCAATAGGGTATGTTCCTACATTAGAGAACTCAGAAGCTGTAGTAGCCAAAGTATAGTTGATTGTATCTCCATTTACAGCCCCGCTTACCGTAGCTGTAAGTTCTGGATTTAGTTCTCCATATACTTTTGATTTATCCGCAGCCGTTACCAGTACGTCAATAGACTTAGGAGTAATTGTTAAAACCGCATCTTTTTTAGTTACCGTATAATTAGGATTTGATCCTAGAGTCACTTCAATAGGGTATGTTCCTACATTAGAGAACTCAGAAGCTGTAGTAGCCAAAGTATAGTTGATTGTATCTCCATTTACAGCCCCGCTTACCGTAGCTGTAAGTTCTGGATTTAGTTCTCCATATACTTTTGATTTATCCGCAGCCGTTACCAGTACGTCAATAGACTTAGGAGTAATCGTTAAAACAGCATC
>NZ_JBGQOD010000018.1:0-1643 GCF_052113625.1 Flavobacterium sp. W21_SRS_FM3
CATAGTATAATTGTCTTTTGGGTTTTTAAATGAAACTTCGCCATCAAATTGCTTTGATTTAAAGTTACCGCTATTGATTTCTTTTATATCTCCCATAAAATTATCAGAAGGAATATATTTTATAAAGGTTTTTCTAATTTTTCCTTTTAGAAATGTAAGTAATAATATATAAAATAATTTAATCCTGCTCTTTGTATGAGCAGGATTGATAGTTTAAGTTGCTTCTTAATTTTTTTGATAAAAAAGAGAAATAGTTTCGGCTGAATTGTAGTTCACTAATATGGAGTCAAAATATCTTTTACAATATATCCCTTTAAAATATTTTTTCCTTCGTTCGTAGCTTTATATTTATGTGCTTTTTCTATTCCTTTAACCTCTTTCTTGGTAATATAATCTTGCCAAACAATTCTTATGTAATAATTATTCAAATCACTTCTTAGGTAAAAAGTAGTAGTATTAATTACGTTTCTATTATTAGCTGGAGAAAGACTAATTATTAAAGCAGGCTTTATTTTTAAATCGGCCAATAAAACAGCAAATGGCTTTCCAATATATTTTTCTTTATTTAACTTAATCTCTTTTATTTGGCTAATGGTGTCGTTTTCTTTTACTTGAGCTTGTACATTCCCAATGTTAAAAATAAAGAGTATTAGAATTAGGCATATTTTTGTTATAATTTTCATAGCATTTAATTTAAATTATAATTAGTTGTTTTTGTATATATTGTTTTTGTGGGGTCGCTGAGTTCTATATAAGAATTCACAAAAATAGGGGTAAAATTTCCATTACTGTCCATTTTATTCAAAGTGATTCCTATATTATGATTTTGTAATACCAATGCCAATGCTATTTCAAAAGCCTCATCATCTGATTTGCCTACAAGCAACATATTTGCCATAACATCATTAAATTCTAATCCAATAGAAGATCCTATTTTCCAATCATGAGTAGTTGAACTATAATAATCACTTTGTGGATATGCACTGCTAAAAAAATCAAAATTATATTGATTCGTGATTGTAAAAACATATTTTGATCCAGCTGCTGCAAAAGTATAATAATCATCAGTATTAGAATCATAACCATTTGATTCTAAACGAATATACATCACCTGCAGTAGGTGCATTAAATAAATCGGCTGTATGTGTGTGCTATTCCTACAAGAGTAAAACTAAGATTTGATATGGTACTTGAAACCGAACTACTGCCTCCTATACTAATTTCTGAAGTCTGATACTGCCCTTTCGAATCTATCCCGAATACAAAAGATTTTGCATTTGTATCAGTGGCAATGGTCTGAGTCATTATAAAAAGTTGACCATTCATAATCGGGTCGTTTATTCTTGTTTTTGAGCTGTTGTTTTCACAAACCGCATTATCGAATGGATTACTTGGAGGGTCTGTTGGAGGGTCTGTAGGATCGCTTCCGCTTCCGCCACCATCTTGACACCATGGCCAATTATTATTAACTGCACAGTCATAAGGATCTTCTTGTGGTGGTATTTCTAGATCTGGCTCGTCTTTCCATTCACATTCATAAACAGTATATGTGTAGTTTATACAAACTTCCTCTCCTGCTGGGCCAACACAAACTTCATATTCAATTTCACGGTCACCACAAACGTAAACGTAGCCTAGGCTAG